>NZ_JADNQY010000012.1:0-30273 GCF_015709545.1 Methylocystis sp. H4A
CGGTCGGCGAAGGCAGCATCGGCGTCTGGAGCGACACGGCCGTGCGCTGGACGCCCTGGCTGAAGACTGTCGCGGGGGCGCGGTTCGACTATTACAACGCCGCCGTAAGCTCCCGCCAGACGCTATTGGACGCGCCCAAACTCGCGGCGAGCACCGGCCTGCCGGCGTTCCTTCTCACGGGACCGTTCAATCAGGGCGTCAAGAATGCGTCGCTGTTCAGCCCGAAGCTCTCGATCATCGTCGGCCCCTTCTACAAGACGGAATTCTACGCCAATTACGGCGAAGGCTTCCATTCGACCGACGCGCGGGGCGCGGTGCTGCGAGTCTCCACAGCCGAACTTGCCGACAATGACGGCTTCGTTCAGGCCGCTTCGATTCCGCTGCTGGTGAAATCACGCGGCGCCGAGATCGGCGCCCGCACCAAATTCATCGAAGGGCTCGATTCCAGCATCAGCCTGTTCTGGCTCAATCTCGAATCGGAAAACCAGTTCGTCGGCGACAGCGGCACGACCATCTTCGGTCGCCCCAGTCGCAGATATGGCATTGAACTCGCCAACAAATATGCCCCGAATTCCTGGATCAGATTTGACGGCGACGTGGCGCTCGTGCAGGCGCGCTACCGCGGCGTCGACGTTGCGCAGACCTTGGCGTGGCTCGATTTGATGACGCCTGACGCCTTGCCTTATGGGACATTCCTGGGCAATGCGCCCGGCAATTATCTGTCGAACGCCATCGCGGTGACGGCGTTGGGCGGATTGGAGCTCGGCGAGACGACCGGATGGTTCGGCGCGCTGAAGTATCGCTACTTCGGGGCCAGGGCGCTCACCGAGGACGGCTATTTCAATTCCCCGGCCACCGGAACATTGAACGCGCGACTGGGCTATCGATGGGCGGATGGCTGGCGATTGCAGATCGACGCCTTCAACGTTTTCAACTCTCGCTCCGACCAGATCACATTTGCATATGGCTCGCTCCTGCCGAGCGACCCTCTTTACGCGCAATGCGTCGCAGGCGTCGCTCCCGCCCAGGTTTGCGGCGTCGGCGTCATGGACCGCCATCTCAAGCCGCTCGAGCCCGCAGCCGTGCGCGTGACATTGGCTGGGCCGCTCAATTTCGACGCTTCGCTCGTCGGTGCGTTTGATCGCGCGGGACTTTTCTCGCAGCTGCCGAACTGACTGCCGCCGTCGGCTCAAGGAATATGAGTGTCAATGGCCGCTTTGGGTCTTGGTTATTCAAAAAACTCAGCGGAGATCGCACGGCGGGAAAAGGTCATGAATTTTCGAGGCCTCACAGGATCACAGTGAGGAAAATCGCAAAAGATGAGACTTAGAGCGGCAATTTTCGGCTGAATTTAATTTGGCCATCGCGTTTTCACGCTGCCAGTGTCACAGCAGAAGATCGAATTTCACCGGCGCCTACCTCGCTTGAGATGAAGCGTATGAACTCGGCATCGTTCGTACAAACAGGGATCCCGTGAACCGCAATCTCGATCATTCCCTTCCCCGGTTTTTGCACGCTAGAGCCCTACGCTCCCAACAGGCTTCTTGCATCCAGTCGGCATCGGCCTTTCTTAATCGACCCCGGATTCGAACCGCCAGCGCGCCATTCGACGAGCACCGGGGACGCAATTGCCAACTCAGTCCGACAATGCGCAAGCGCTATCACGCAGCGCGCGGATGCTGCGCACGGCGCTGGGCGTGGAGATCGCGGCATGGCTCGATGATCAAGGCGTCGTCGAAATCATGCTCAATCCAGACGGCCGGCTCTGGCTCGATCGCCTGACGACGGGGCTTGAGGATACGGGCGCACGGCTTTCGTCGGAGGATGGCGAACGGATCGTTCGGGTTGTCGCGCACCATGTCGGCGCCGAGGTTCATCCCGGCGCACCGCGCGTTTCGGCGGAGCTGCCCGAGACAGGCGAGCGCTTCGAGGGTCTGCTGCCGCCCGTCGTCGCGGCGCCGGCCTTCGCCATCCGCAAGCCGGCGGTCGCGGTTTTCACGCTCGATGACTATGTCGCCGCCGGCGTCATGGGGCCGCAGCAGGCGTCTATCCTGCACGCCGCCGTCGCTGAGCGAAGCAATATCCTCGTCGCCGGCGGCACGTCGACCGGAAAGACGACGCTCGCCAATGCATTGCTGGCGGAAGTCGCCAAATCGAATGATCGCGTCGTTCTGATCGAAGACACGCGCGAACTGCAATGCGCCGCGCCGAATCTTGTTTCGCTGCGCACCAAGGACGGCGTTGCGTCCCTCTCCGACCTTGTGCGTTCCTCTCTTCGCCTGCGCCCTGACCGCATTCCGATTGGCGAAGTGCGGGGGAGCGAAGCGCTGGATTTGCTCAAAGCCTGGGGCACCGGCCATCCAGGCGGCGTCGGCACCATTCACGCAGGATCAGCACTCGGCGCATTGCGCCGGCTCGAACAGCTCATCCAGGAAGCCGTCGTCACCGTCCCTCGCGCGCTCATCGCCGAGACCATCCAGATCATCGCCGTGCTCGCCGGTCGCGGTTCCGAGCGCAGGCTGATCGAGCTCGCCGCCGTCACAGGCCTGAATGAGCACGGCGACTACGCGCTCGTTGATCTTACCCGCATCAGCTTCGGAGACGACGATGAATAGGTTTCATATTGGCAAGACGTTTCGTGCGTGCTTCGGCGCCGCCCCTTTCACGTTTGGCGCCGCCATTCTTTCGACGCCGGCCTTCGCCGCTGGCTCCAACATGCCCTGGGAGCAGCCGCTCCAGCAGATCCTGCAATCGATCGAAGGCCCGGTCGCCAAGATCATTGCGGTGATCATCATCATCACGACCGGCCTGACCCTCGCCTTTGGCGACACTTCAGGTGGGTTCCGACGCCTCGTGCAAATCGTCTTCGGCCTGTCCATCGCTTTTGCCGCATCGAGCTTCTTTCTCTCCTTCTTCTCCTTCGGCGGCGGAGTGCTGATCTGATGGAAACAATTTCGTCCCCCGACGCGTCGGTCCCGGGCTTCCGTGTGTCCGTTCGCCGATCCTTGACCGAGCCGATCTTTCTTGGCGGCGCACCGCGTTCGATCGCAATTTTGAATGGAACGCTCGCCGCGGCGCTTGGACTCGGCTTGCGGCTCTGGATCGCTGGCCTCGTCTTCTGGATCGTCGCGCAGGCCGCCGCCGTTTGGGCGGGCAAGCGCGATCCTGACTTCGTGGAAGTCGTGCGCCGTCACCTGCGCTATCCGGCGCATTTTGGCGCTTGAGGGAAGGCCTTCATGCTCAACCTCGCCGAATATCGCAAGAAGCCACAATGCCTTGCCGATTTCCTGCCATGGGCGGCGCTGGTCGCGCCCGGCGTCGTTCTGAACAAGGACGGCTCCTTTCAAAGGACGGCGCGATTTCGCGGTCCGGATTTGGAGAGCGCAACGCCAGCGGAACTTGTCGGCGTCACGGCGCGGCTCAACAATGCGCTGCGGCGCCTCGGCTCTGGCTGGGCAATCTTCCTCGAGGCGCAGCGCAATCCGGCGCAGGATTATCCAGCGAATTTCTTTCCAGATCCCGTTTCGGCGCTGGTTGACGAAGAACGTCGGGCGCAGTTCGAGGAAGAAGGCGCGCATTTCGATAGCGGCTATTTTCTCACCCTCGTCTATCTGCCCCCGGAAGATGATGCGGCGAGCGCCGAGAGCTGGCTCTATGAAGGCCGCTCGTCAGAACGGGACGCAAAAAGCGACCTCTCCTCATTCATCGATCGTAGCAATCGGCTGCTACAGCTGATCGAAGGCTTCGCGCCGGAAGCCGAGTGGCTTGGCGACGCCGAAACCCTGTCGTTCCTTCATTCCTGCGTCTCGACCAAGCGCCATCGGGTGCGCGTCCCCGAGACGCCGATGCATCTCGACGCCATCCTCGTCGACGAGCCCTTAACCGGCGGGCTCGGGCCGCGTTTGGGGAATGCCCATCTGCGCACCCTGACGATCCTCGGCTTTCCGTCATCGACCCATCCCGGGATTCTCGACGAACTTAATCGTCTCGCCTTTTCCTATCGCTGGTCGACGCGGGCGATCTCGCTCGACAAGGTAGACGCGAGCAAGGTTCTCACCCGCATTCGCCGCCAGTGGTTCGCCAAGCGCAAGTCGATCTTCGCCATCCTCAAGGAGGTCATGACCAATGAGGCGGCGATGCTCGTCGACACCGACGCGCATAACAAGGCGCTCGAAGCCGACGCCGCCTTGCAGGACCTCGGCTCCGATCTTATTGGCGAAGCCTATGTGACGGCGACGCTCACTGTCTGGGACGAAGATCTACGTCTCGCCGACGAGAAGCTGCGGCTTGCCGAAAAGATCATCCAGGGCCGCGACTTCAGCTGCATGATCGAGACGGTCAACGCCATTGAGGCATGGCTAGGGTCCCTGCCTGGACACGTCTACGCCAATGTCCGCCAGCCGCCGGTCTCGACCATCAATCTCGCCCATATGATCCCGCTCTCGGCAGTCTGGGCGGGACCACTGACCGATGCCCACCTCAACGCTCCGCCGTTGCTCTTTGCCAAGACCGAAGGCTCGACGCCATTCCGCTTCTCGCTTCATGTCGGCGATGTCGGCCATACGCTGATTGTCGGACCGACCGGCGCCGGCAAGAGCGTGCTCCTGGCGCTGATGGCGCTGCAGTTTCGTCGCTACGAGCGGTCGCGCATCTTTATCTTCGACTTCGGCGGCTCGGCCCGCGCCGCGACGCTGGCGATCGGCGGAAGCTGGCGCGATCTCGGCGGGGCTCTGTCGGAAGACGCCTTTGAGCCGGTCTCGCTGCAGCCGCTCGCCAATATTATCGATACTGCGGAGCGAGGCTGGGTCGCGGAATGGATCGCTGCGATCCTCGCTCGCGAAAATGTGACTGTTACCCCGGAGGTGAAAGACCATATCTGGTCTTCGCTCTCGTCTCTCGCTTCGGCGCCGGTTCACGAAAGGACCCTCACTGGCCTCTTGGTCCTTCTGCAATCCAATCCCCTAAAACGCGCACTCAAACCCTATTGCCTCGGCGGACCGCATGGGCGTCTCCTCGACGCCGAAACGGAAGATCTAAGCGACGCCGAGGTCCAATGTTTCGAGACGGAAGGGCTTATCGGCTCCGCCGCGGCGCCCGCCGTTCTCTCCTATCTCTTCCACCGCATCGAAGCGGCGCTCGACGCCTCTCCCACTCTACTCCTCATCGACGAAGGCTGGCTGGCGCTCGACGATCCGGACTTCGCCGCGCAACTGCGCGAATGGCTGAAAACGCTGCGTAAGAAAAACGCCTCCGTCGTCTTCGCCACGCAGTCGCTCGCCGATATCGAAACGAGCCCGATCGCACCGGCGATCATCGAGAGCTGTCCAACGCGGATCTTTCTTCCCAATGAACGGGCGATCGAACCGCAGATCTTAGCGATCTATCGCCGCTTCGGCCTCAATGACCGGCAGATCGAGATCATCGCGCGGGCGACGCCCAAGCGCGACTACTACTGCCAGTCGCGCCGCGGTAACCGCCTCTTCGAACTCGGACTTGGTCCCCTAGCACTCGCACTCTGTGCCGCGTCCTCAAAAAACGACCAGCGGGCGATTTCTCAACTTGTCGCTGAACATGGGCGC
The DNA here is from genome assembly GCF_015709545.1 of Methylocystis sp. H4A. Classification (NCBI taxonomy): domain Bacteria; kingdom Pseudomonadati; phylum Pseudomonadota; class Alphaproteobacteria; order Hyphomicrobiales; family Methylocystaceae; genus Methylocystis; species Methylocystis sp. H4A. The sequence continues at coordinate 5,580 of NZ_JADNQY010000012.1, forward strand.
GAGGGGTTTGCCCGCGCCTGGCTCAACGATCGCGGCCTTCGCTGGGCCGCAGACCTTCTCCCCAATCCCGACTCTCTGGAGGCCTCGCCATGAACAGAAAGCGCTCCCTCGCAGCGGCGACGGCTGTCGCCATCCTTATCTCTCTAAATAGTCCCTCATCGGCGCAATTGGCGGTGTTCGATCCCACCAATTATGCGCAAAACGTCATGACAGCGGCGAATACGCTGCGGCAGATCAACAATCAGATCGCGAGCCTCCAGAACGAGGCGCAGATGCTGATCAATGAGGGCAAGAATCTCGCAAACCTCCCCTACTCCTCGCTGCAAAACCTCCAACAATCGATCGGCGAGACCCAGCGCCTGCTGAATGAAGCGCGGCGCATCGCCTATGACGTGCGCCAGATCGATCAGGCTTTCTCGACCCATTATGGGCCGGCGAACGTCTCGACAAGCTCCGCTTCGCTGATCGATGGCGCCAGGCAGCGCTGGCAGAATTCTCTCGCGGCGCTGCAAGACGCGATGCGCGTTCAGGCCGGCATCGTTCAATCGATCGGCACCGCCAAATCCGAAGCCGGGACGCTGCTCTCATCAAGCCAGTCGGCCGTCGGCGCGCTGCAGGCCTCGCAAGCCGGCAACCAGCTGCTCGCCCTGCAAAGCAAGCAACTCGCCGATGTGACGGCATTGCTCGCCTCGCAGGGACGCGCGCAGTCGTTCGAACTCGCGCGTCAAGCCGAGGCGCAGGAACAGGCGCGCGAACAGATGCGCCGCTTCATAGCTCCTGGCCGAGCCTATCAGCCCGGCGATGTCGCCATGTTCCATTGATGGGGGCGACAATGAAGATCGAACACTGGCTCATCCCCGAAAATTTAGGACTTATCGCCGTCGGCATTGTCATTGGCGCCGTCTCGCTGATTGGCGTTGAAGCCGCCTGCGACGCCGATGTCGCTGCAAGATTGCGCGCGTCCAAAAACTTCGAGCTGATCGCGCCCTCGAAGGCTTCGCCGATCGATAGCGAAACGCTGCGCTGCGCGACGCTTCCCATTGAACAGGCCGACGATCCCAAATGCCAAGCGCTCTGGGCGGCGCAGCGCCGAAAGTTTTTGGCGCCGAAGAAGCAGGACGACGATTCGGGCGCTGCGCCGAAGATGTTTCCCTCAGTCCCGCGCGCGCTCGAAAAGCCGGCAGAGAAATCCGCGCCCGCCCAAAGCGAGTAAGCCGATGGGTGGAACTGGCGTCATCGATCGCTTCCTCGAGGTCTTCACCCGCTACATCGATAGCGGCTTTGGCCTCCTTGGCGGCGAAGCCTCTTTCCTGGCTTCGACCCTTGTCGTCATCGACGTGACGCTTGCCGCGCTCTTTTGGAGCTGGGGCCCTGACGAGGACATCATCGCTCGCCTCGTCAAGAAAACCATTTTCGTCGGCGTCTTCGCGTTTCTGATTGGCAATTGGAATAATCTCGCCAGGATCGTCTTCGAGAGCTTTTCAGGCCTTGGCCTCAAAGCCGCCGGCAGCAGTCTTTCGTCAGCGGATTTCCTGCGGCCCGGGCGCATCGCCCAGGTCGGGATCGACGCCGGTCGCCCGATCCTGGAATCGATCTCATCGCTCCTCGGCTACGTCTCTTTCTTCGAAAATTTCGTCCAGATCGTCGTGCTGATGTTCGCCTGGACGGTTGTCCTCTTGAGCTTCTTCATTCTCGCCATTCAGCTCTTTGTAACGCTGATCGAATTCAAGCTCACGACGCTCGCCGGCTTCATCCTCATTCCCTTCGGTCTCTTCGGCAAGACCGCCTTTCTCGCTGAACGCGTTCTCGGCAATGTCGTCTCCTCAGGCGTCAAGGTGCTTGTTCTCGCCGTCATTGTCGGCGTCGGCTCGACGCTCTTCTCACAGTTCACGCAAACCGCACAGGGCACTCAACCAACCGTCGACGACGCCATGGCGCTCGTCCTCGCGGCGCTGTCGCTTCTGGGCCTCGGAATCTTCGGCCCCGGCGTCGCCAATGGCATCGTCTCGGGAGGGCCGCAGCTTGGCGCGGGCGCCGTCGTCGGAACGGGCCTCACGGTTGGCGGCGCTGTTCTCGCCGGAGCCGGCGCGGCGCGGATGGCCGGCGGCGCTGTAATGGGGTCGGCCGGAAAGAGCGATACGCAGGCCGCCGCCATGCTGCCGCCGTCACGCGGTCCCGACGCGCCTGGCGGCGGTCCTTCGGGCGGGACGTCGCCGCGCCCAGGTGGAGCGCCGGGAGGAGGAACAACGGCCGCTGTTGAATCCTCCGCCGCGCAATTCTCTGGCGCTGCTCCGTTCGGCGGTTCGGCAATCCCAAATTCCGCCGCTGCACCGGCCGGCGAACCCGATTGGGCGAAGCGCATCAAACGCAGCCAGTCCGTCGCTCACGGCGTCTCGCTCGCCGCCCATTCCATTCGCGCCGGTGACGCCCGTGGCGCCGGAACATCCATCAATCTTTCTGAAGGCCGTTAAATGTTCAAACGCTCTTCCGTTCGCTACGGACGCACCCCCGAACCCGTCACCCCTTACCAGAAAGCCGCGCAAGTCTGGGACGAGCGCATCGGCTCGGCGCGCGTTCAGGCGAAGAACTGGCGACTTATCGCGCTCTGTAATCTCCTTCTCGCCGGAGGACTCGCAATGGGTCTCGTTTGGCAAAACGCGCGCGGCTCTATCGTTCCCTGGGTGGTGCAAATCGACAAGCTTGGCGAAGCGCAGGCCGTCGCCCCGGCGATCGCCGATTATCAGCCAACCGATGCGCAGATCGCCTGGCATCTCGCGCGCTTCATCGAGAATGTCCGCGCCATTCCTGCCGATCCGATCATCGTTCGCCAGAGCTGGTTCAAGGCCTATGATTTTGTGACGGATAAGGGCGCGCATGCTCTCAACGACTACGCCCGCGCAAATGACCCCTTCGCCAAGGTCGGTCAAATCCAGATCGCCGTCGATGTCGCAAGCGTCATTCGCGCTTCGACCGATTCCTTCCGCATCGCCTGGACCGAGCGACGCTATGAGAACGCCAGCCTCGCTTCGACCGAACGCTGGACCGCGATTCTCACTATCGTCGTTCAACCGCCGCGTGACGCCGAGCGCCTGCGCAAAAATCCGCTCGGTCTTTTCATTCACGCCATCAACTGGTCGAAGGAGCTCGGATAATGACGCCGATCCGATCGAAGAGACTCATCGCCGCGCTTCTCGCCTCAACTGGACTTTCCGCCTGCATGAGCTTCAAGCCGCCCGAGATCGCCTATGACGATATTCCCGTCCCCGCGGTGATTGAGAGCGATCCGGAGAAGCCGGTCAAGATCGTCGAGATTCCGAAGATCCTGCCGCTGCCGGGGCAGCTTAAGCCCTTGTCGAAGTTCAAGGAGACGCCGGAAGCGCCCGATCCAAAAGTCAGGGTGGCGCAGGCGAACGCGGCGGCGCGCGTTCAACCCAGCCGCGCTGGCTATATCAACGCTGTCCAAATCTATCCCTTCGCCGAAGGCGCGCTCTATCAGGTCTATGCGTCGCCGGGAGAGATCACCGACATCGCGCTCCAGGAGGGCGAGCAGCTTGTCGGCTCTGGCCCCGTCGCCGCCGGCGACACCGTGCGCTGGATCATCGGCGATACGGAAAGCGGCGTTGGCGCATCGAGGAAGACCCACATCATGGTCAAACCGACGCGGCCTGACCTTATGACCAATCTGGTGATCAACACGGATCGGCGCACCTATCATCTGGAGCTCAGAGCAACGGAAAAGACCTATATGGCTTCCGTCTCCTGGCAATATCCGCAGGACGAGCTCATTGCGCTTCGCCGGCGCAACACTGCGGCCGAAGAAGTTACGCCGGTCGATACAGGCGTCAATCTCGGGAGCCTCAATTTCCGCTACGCGATCGAGGGAGACGCCGCGCCCTGGCGCCCGCTCCGCGCTTTCGACGACGGCCGCAAGGTCTATATCGAATTCCCGCGCGGCATCTCCCAAGGCGAAATGCCGCCGCTCTTCGTCATCGGCGCTTCCGGCGACAGCCAGCTCGTCAATTATCGCGTGCGAGGCCATCACATGGTGGTCGATCGGCTCTTTGCCGCCGCGGAGCTACGCTTTGGATCGGACGATCAAAGAGTTGTCCGCATCGTGCGCAGCGACGGGAGACCGGCCATATGAGCCCGCCGGAGCACGAAAGGAAGCTCGCCGAGGAACTGCGACTGCGGCCCGAGCGCCCGACCGTGACGCGGCTCTCGCGCAAAGTGCTCATCACGCTCGCTGGCGCCTCGTCGTCGCTCGTCCTCGGCCTGACGCTCTGGGCGTTGCATGAACGATCGCGTTCCCCTCCCCCGCCGGAACTCTACAACACCGACGCCAAGACGACTGCGGATGGGCTCGCAGCGCTTCCCCGCGACTACACGGGCCTTCCCAAAAATGTGCCGAAGCTCGGACCGCCTCTGCCTGGCGATCTTGGCCGGCCGATCCTCGCCGCGCAGGGTCGACCACCGCAATCTACAATCGATCCTGAAGAGCAGCGCATGGGTCAGGAGCGCGAAGCGGCGCGCACGGCGAAACTCTTCGCATCGACCAATACGCATGAGCGCGTCGGAACGACGCGAGAGCCAACTCAATCACTCGAGCGCGAATCTTCATCTCAACACTCGCCCTTCTCCTTCGAACCGGCGCCCATCGATCCTGGCGCGATCCAGAATATGCAGGATCGCAAGCTCGCCTTCGTCAATGCGCCGGCCGATCGTCGCACGGTGAGCCCCGATCGGCTCGAACATCCAGCTTCCCGTTACGTCCTGCAAGCAGGCGCTGTGATTCCGGCGGCGCTCGCCACCGGCATTCGCTCCGATCTCCCCGGCCAGATCGCGGCCCAAGTGACCGAAAACGTCTTTGACAGCCCCACGGGAGAATTCCTGCTGATCCCGCAGGGCTCGAAACTGATCGGCGTCTACGACTCGCAAATCGCCTTCGGCCAGTCTCGCGTGCTGCTCGTCTGGAACAGACTCATTCTGCCCGATGGCCGTTCGATCGTTCTTGAGCGCCAGCCCGGCGTCGACGCGTCCGGCTATTCCGGGCTCGAAGACGGGGTCGATCATCATTGGCTGCGGCTCGCCGGCGCTGCCGCGCTCTCGACCATTTTGGGTGTTGGAACTCAGCTTGGGACAACAGGCGACGAAAGCGCGCTCCTGCAAGCGCTGCGTCGTGGCGGCGCGCAAAGCCTCAACCAAACCGGCCAACAAATCGTCGGCCGCAATCTCAATATCCAGCCGACGCTCACGATCCGTCCGGGGTTTCCCGTGCGGGTGATCGTCACGCGCGACCTGGTGCTCGCGCCTTATCAAGAGCGCGCAACAATCGCCTCAAAGCGAGTTGATCCATGACTAAGTTGAAACTCGCCTCAATCGATGACGACAAGCCCGTAAAACTCACTGTCTCCCTGCCACCCGCGCTTCATCGCAACTTGGTCGCATATGCGGAGATTCTCGCTAGGGAAACGGGAAAGCCTGTCGAGGCAAACCAACTCATTGCGCCAATGCTGGCGAGATTCATCGCGAGCGATCGAGGTTTTGCGAAATTGCGTGACGCTGCCAAAAAGCCAGTTGCGTCGTCGCTTTTGAAACTTCAATAAGCTTTTGTTCGTCATCCGCCTAAGCAGGAACGGTTTAGAGGAGCTGAAATTACGTTACTTCTGACGACTGATCGTTTCGCCGTCGGCGAGACAGGAACGCGAGATGGGGAACAACCGCAATTATATCAAGGTGATACTCAGCGAAGGCGCGGGTGAGAGCATGTGATAGTCAATTAGGTGAGCGGCGAGCGGGGTGGGTTGTGAGGCGCCCCAAGGAAGCTGCCGAGTCACCATCGCCATAACCGGCCGGGCCATGCAAACATGAACACAGGCGATTCGAAATCGGGGCGCAAAAATGAATGCCAATCGATCGAGTGAACCACGTTTCAACATCGTCATCTGGAAGGGCGCGAAGCAACTCGGAACGTTACGAGATCGCGACGCCAGCCGGGCGCGCAGCAATTTCGGCGGCGTTGTGGCGCGCTATAAAAATTCCACCGACAATTACCGGGTCCAACTTTACGACGGAGCGGACCTGATCGAGGCCTGGTCGAGCGAGGACGGACACAAGGCTCCCATCGCAGAGACGCCTGTCCCCGCCGGCGGAAAAATTCATCGCGAGGGCGAGTGCGTGGGGCGAGTCATTTCGGTCCCCTGTCAGCTTGTGCCATCACGTTCGGCGAAAGCGTGAGCTAGCGTGAGAAAGTCAGGCCACGGATTTTCTAAAGAACAGCGCTGAGCTGAAGCCGTTCGACATCAAGGTGTTGAACAGCGCGAAATGATTTCAAACGTTGGCGACGATTCGCATTGCATGCCCGGCAAGTTCAACCGGCCGGACTCGTCGCCCACGCAAAAAGAACGCCCCGCCGTTACGTCCACGGTCGGGGGCGTTTCTTCGGCGGGATGCTCTAATTTACTCCGCCGCGATGCTCAATTTGACAGGAAGCTGAGTGCGGATCGCGTCCACGATTTTTTGCATGGCAACCTCGGCATCGTCCGCGCGGCGCGTCGATGCGGCCAATTCTGCCGTCTTGGTGGCAAGTTCCGATCGCAGGATCTCGAGATCTTTGTCCGACTGCTCGGCGGCGGCCATCATTTGCTCGACCTGAGCCTCAGCCAAGCGCAACATCTCTTCGGCGCGCTCGGCGCGCGTCTCGGCGTGCTCCAACTCTTCTTTCACCGCATTGGCGACATTGCGCGCACGAGTTATCGCTTGAGCGGACTCCCATTCAAACTCTCTGATCGCCGCCGCCGCTTCCGACACAAGGCCCAGTGCGGCCGTGGCGCCATCGCCAACCTGGGCGGGCGGATGCGTCGACTCAGGGGACGACGTGGTTGAATCTCCACTCCTCGGGATGATTTCGTCCGTTACCAACTCAAGATCGAGCGAGTCCATTGACGCCTCCAGCCGTTGCACGAGGCCGCTTGGTTGCGCACCTTTCATACTCGTCGCATTCTGGCGAAGAATCTGGCCAAATATCGGCCTAAACAACGGAAGAGGCTGAGAAATGCGGCGCGATAAGTAAGAAACGCCCCGGTCGTACATCCGGGCTCGGGGCGTTCGTGCGACGGCGGATGGTGCTTAGAGCCGCCTACTGTTGCGAGCGTGCTCAAGCAATTCGGCGATAGGAAGGCCGCGATAGCTGGCTCAGAGTTGTCGCCGCAAATCCTCGGACATTAGCCGTTCGGCGAGGTCGAGGTGGCCGGCGTGATCTTCTCCAATGACGACGAGCCCTGCGTGAAGTTGAGGAAAGTTGAAAAGCCTGGGAACGGAAGCGAGCCGTGGGCGGGTGGCGTCGCGACGGTGATGGGGCAAAGGCTTGGGGTTAGATTGAGGAGAGACAGGATCAATGACCCCCACACAATCTCGCACCGCTCGCAGCCTTTTAGGAATCACGCAAGAAGAATTGGCCGAAATGGCGGGCTTGCGCATGTCGATGATTGAAGATTTTGAGGGTGAGCGTCGAAAGCTTTCCGCTGGAGCGGTGGCGTCTATCCAAGTCGCTCTCGAAGCCGCCGGGGTAATTTTCATTGGTGGGCCTGGGGCTGAAACAGGACGCAGGCAAATGACGCGGATTATTGAACACCGCAGCGCTCTGCCGAACGGCCCCGTGGTGGAGGTCCATGTTCGCCGAGATGCGACTGCCGATCCCGCCGTGTTCGCCTACGTCAACGTCAATGTGTTTGGCCAGAACCCAGATCCCACCGCCTTCCCTGAGCGCCTGCCTCCCACCGACGCCTTCCTCCAAGCGCTCGCATATGCCGAACGCGCCGGTATCACGGTTGTGTGGGTTGATGATCCAGGCGGTCATTACCCTCCGGAAAAGCGCCCCGTCCGGGATGTAAGCCAACCATAGTCAGCTTTGCGTCGGCGTCGAGTTCATCGAAGAGAACGGCGATAAGCGGGGCGTGCGGCTGAGGAAGGGGCGCGGGAAACGATGAGACCGAGCAGGTGTGGGTCGTCATCGTTAACAACGATCCTAGTAAACGATGACCTGCCCCCGAAGTTTCATCCAGCGGCGAGTTGAGTCCCTGCGGTTGATACGCCCGCGGGCGTGGGGTGAGCAACAGGCGATCGGCGGAGCTGATGATGTGGACGCCCCGCTTGCAGCCCTCGAATCTACGGAGCTGCGGCGGATATGATTGAGCGCCACGCAACAAAGGATTATCGCTCATGCAGCTCGCGACGATTGGATTGGACCTGGCGAAGAACGTCTTTCAAGTTCACGGGATAGCGTCAGAGGGCAAAGCGGTTGTTCGTCGGACTCTACGCCGCAGAGAAGTTCTGGACTTTTTCGCCAGGATCGAGCCTTGCCTAGTTGGAATGGAAGCCTGCGGCACAGCGCATTATTGGGGGTGATAGCAAATTCATATTTCTCAGTTGTCGACGCAGTGGAGCCATTAAACTCAAGTAGTTGCGTTGGTTTCGGTCGGCGAGTTTCTCGACAGCCGCCGCTGCTGGACAACGTTTAGGACAACATCGGCGAAATTTCGTGGGGAGCGACATGGCGAACAAGACGCTGGCCGACTACGCGCAGGAAAAACTGAAAGAGGCGAGCAGGAATTTGGGTTTGGCGGCGATCGACTTTTCAATCCCCGACGAGCAGCTCATAGAAATGCGCGATACCGTCCGCCGGCAAGCCGCCGAGGCTCAGCGCCTACAAAAGAGAAAGGGACTCCTCGGCTTCTTGGGGCTCTAACGGCCTCGCAACGGCCTATCCCTGTCGCCCTGCCCCGCCCCCCTCCCGCACTGCGCGATTTCCGGCGCAAGCGCGTAGCCCGGGCGCTTGGTTGATGAATGTAAGATCGAGAATTGCATGTTCGCCGTTCCCTCCGTTACACGTTCGACCGAGATAAACAGCTTGTCTGCGGACCGTTCGTCAAAAAGCTCCAGATCCCGACGTGCTTCGAGTTGGTTCGGTCCCTTTTCCAGCGGCTGCCTTGTAACAGTGACGGCCATGATTTCGCTATTCGCCCCGCAACGACGTTCGCCTCGCGCTTTCCTTCCACCCTGTCTGACGTCGAATTCATGACTTTCTTTGAAATAGACGCGCCACAAGCTCGACGACTGATCTCGATCTGGTCACGGCTCAGCATGTGACGGCCGCCGCCGTCCAGCGAACAATTTCGCCTCGTTCGCGACTACCGCAAAGCTGGACTGGTTTCGCCGGCGCGGCCGCTTCGCGATCGCGCTCTTGGGTTGCGCCGAGCCGAGGATGGAATCGTATTTCAGCGGCGTCATCTAACCCTCGACACTCTAAAAAGAAGGAGGCCCCTATGCCTGGGACTGCGCGAGCCCGCGCCGTGGGCTTCAATCATGTCGCGCTGGAAGTAGGCGATATCGAAGCAGCACTGTCATTTCTATGCACGGATATTCGAGTTCTAGCTTCGCTATCAATCGCATCCTCGTAGATTCTGCGACTTCAGTCGCTAGATTTGTACGCTATGCCACTTGAAAAATGGCTGTCGGGGAAGGTACGCCATGAAGTTTCTCGCTGGTTTCGTGACAGCGTTCATCGTCAGCGCGGTCGGCGCTTTTCTCGTCATCGTCAGCGGCGTTTACGACGTCGCCGCAACCGCGCCTCACACGCCATTGGGGCGCGCCATTTTCAGTTGGACCATGCGTAATTCTGTGCGCGTCCATGCGGGAAACGAGTCGCCGGAAACCTGGAGCGAGGATCAGGCGAGAAAGGGATTTAAAGACTATGACGCCATGTGCGTCATTTGCCACAGCGCACCGGGGAAAGAGCGCAGTTACATTAGCAAAGGCCTGCAACCCGAGCCTCCGAATCTCGCCGAAGCTTCAGAGCGATGGAGCAGCGCAGAACTGTTTTGGATCATCAAGAATGGCGTCAAAATGACCGCAATGCCCGCATTCGGGCCTACGCATCAGGATGAGCAAATATGGAATATTGTGGCCTTCGTTCGGCGCCTGCCTCGACTGTCCGCCGAGCAATTCCGGGCGATGGAGAGCGAGATCAGAAAATCCTCAGAGAATGAGCAAGATCGCCATCACCAATAAGTGGCGGGGAAAGCCGACTCGAAGAAAGACGAAATCGCAAGTCGAAGCGAATTCAGCATAGGCGCTGTCGTAGTCCAGCAAGATTGAAAGGGGAACATTCGGCTCTAATTCTCGACATGCCTCGAGAAGAAGAAGACGCTGATGTTCCGCAAAGAGCGAGTTTTGCTGACCCTCGCGGTCGCAATGAGCGTTGTTTCGCCGATTGGAAATAGCTTCCAAAGCGACGCTTCGATCGCAGGCGTCGTTGTTCGAGACATCCATGTAGCCTTCAAGGAATGGCGCGTGCCGACGCCTGGCTCGCACCCCCACGATCCTCTCGCAACGAGCGATGGAGCGATCTGGTACACCGGACAGATGGCCAACCTGCTCGGCCGTCTTGATCCTAAGACCGGGCAGTTTCGCGAATTCCGTCTGAAAACCACGAACTCGGGTCCGCACGGGCTCGTCTCCGACGCCAGCGGCAATATCTGGTTCACGGCGAGTTTCAAAGGTTACGTCGGCAAACTCGATCCCACAACCGGTGACATCCGAGAATTTCCGCTTCCCGATCCAAAGGCCCGCGACCCGCACACGCCGGTCTTCGATCAGAAGGGAACGTTGTGGTTCACCGTCATCGGCGGAAATATGATCGGGCGTCTCGCTCCGGTGTCGGGCGAGATCAAGCTTGTATCGTCACCGACCGCAGATTCGCTTCCCTATGGCTTGGCGGTGAATTCCAAGGGCGCGCCGTTCTTCGCCGAATTCGGCTCGAACAGGATCGGACGTGTCGATCCAGAGACGATGCGGATCACGGAATTTGTCTTGCCAAATTCGCAGGCGAGGCCTCGGCGGATCGCGGTGACCAGCGACGATCTCATTTGGTATTCGGATTACCCTAGGGGCTATATCGGCAGATTGGACTCCGCAACCGGCAAGGTTGCCGAATGGCCGTCGCCTGGCGGCGGGGAATCCGGACCTTACGCGATTACGGCGGTCGACGATATCATCTGGTACGCCGAGTCGGCGGCTACGCCGAACATGCTGGTGCGATTCGATCCGAAAACCGAAACGTTCAAGAGGTGGCCCGTCCCTTCGGGCGGCGGCGTCATCCGCAATATGACACCGACGCCCGATGGCGGACTGGCGCTGGCCTGTAGCGGCGTCAACATGGTGGCGCTCGTCCGAATTGCCGAGGAAGCGCCAGCACGATGATACTGATTTCGCCAATCAAGAGGAAATATCCCCATGTCGACGTTTATCATGTTGACGCGCCTCAGCCCCGAGGCCGTGCGATCGCCGCAGGCGCTCGAGCAATTGGAGCGTAAGGCGATGGAGCGTGTGCGCAAAGAATGCCCCGATGTCGAATGGGTCGGCAACTACGCCATTCTTGGGCCTTATGATTACCTGGACGTCTTCCGCGCAAACGACATCGAGACGGCAAGCAAAGTTTCGATGTTGATCCGGACCTTTGGCCACGCCCAGACCGAAGTTTGGCCGGCGACCGAGTGGAACCGTTTCAAGGAAATCGTGCGGACGCTGTGAAAGCGCGCTGGACAGCATTGCCCAACAACGAGATGCTCGGAAAAGCCGCATCACATTCCGGTTCCAACAATTCGCTCCATGGGCAATCAAATCAGGCGAGCGTGCGCGGTGGCGCGTGATCAGATATCTACAAGACCATCTTGCCGTGCACGTGGCCCACTGCTCAAAGAGAGTGCGCCTCGGTTTCGTCCAGCATCTGTCGTAGCCACTGCATATAAGGAGTGCCGCCCGTTCCGCGCGGGTCATCAGTCCAACGATTGATGTATTCCTCAGCCCAACTGTAATGGACCCGCCGGAAGGCCGCCATCGCCTCCAAGACAGCATTGTAGGCCTCCTTATGCATGGAACTGCGGATATCGGGCATAGCCTCGACCTCCTCGATTAGCGCCCGATGCTTGGCTGGCATGTATCTGCGCATATCGACGAGATGATCCGTGAGTACGGACCGCTGGTGGGGAATTTTCATAAAGGCGACGAGCGTCGGCATGATGCTGCTTTGCGCGCCTGTCTCGCCGCGAAAATGCGCGGGGGGCTGGTCAGCGCCTTCGTAAGTCACATTCTCGAAAAAGCGGATGTAAGGCCGGAAGGTCTTGTAATAAAGCTTGGAATCCATGTGCTCAGGAATGCGTTTGAGCACCGCTAACTGTCGTCGCATGGCCTTTTCGATGCGCCAAAGGTCAGCGCTAAGATCAGCGGCATTATCATCCATCAGCCTGCGCTTGATCGTCGCGATCGCTCTTAGAATGTCTGCTGCTATAGCCTCGATCTCGACATGCACCAGGATGAACCAGTGCTCGTCGTACAAATGGACGAAGTTCTGGATCGTGTCGATGTTCCCGAGCGCGATCGGCCCATCCTTGCGGAAGCGTTTCCAATTGTACAGCGCATAGCCATCGTAACTGAGGATCGGCGGGCGTCTGAGCCGTTTCGCCGCGTTAGTAAGCGGTTCGGCAAGGTTGCGGGGAAGAGACGTAGCCGGCTCTTGACCGACTTGATTGACATAGGCAGAGGCCAGAAACCCGACCCGCACGTAATAAAGGCGAAGCTGCGGAAGAGTCATCTCCGAGATGGGTTCTTCCCACTTCGGAATGCGCAAGGCGCGTGCATAGGTTCGGAATCCTTTGTCATAAAGGAGGCTGGTTAGATCGCGCCCAATTTCGTCGAGCGCGGCATAGGGCGAACCCGACGGAAATGCGGCGAGCGGATCGGTTTCGGGAAGAAACCCGCGTCGCGCATATGTCGGCTTCAGCAGCTCACTCTCTTGAATCGTGATCGTCGGCAACTGCTGAACCACTCCTGTTGACTTCGACGAGCGCCAACGTAGCGACCCCGCTGCATACGAGAGCTCTCGGGCGATCTCTAGGACTTCTGCGCATCCCCATTCCGCGCTAGGGCGACGCACGTCCGAGGCTGAACCGTGCGCACGCTCTGTTCGTCGATGATGCGAAGCAAAAGACCTTCAGCTGTAATAAGCAAAGCCGCGAACTACCCGCTCGGATGCAACGTGGGGGCGTTTTACGCGATCAGCCCAGCTTTGACGCCAGCACGTCAACTTTCTCAATTTTCGGCGGCTGTGAGAATAGCTCCGGCACCTTCGCCATGAGCGCTTTTGCGACCTCCCCAGCAAGATGAGCGTCTCTGCCGGCTTCGTCATGGAAGACATCAAAGATGCCGAAGGTGCTGGACGACATTCGGATCGCGAACCACGACACCGTGCCCGGCTCTGCTTCCACGAGGGGCAGCGCCGATTTCAGGAATGTTGCAACCTCGTGCTCCTTGCCAATCTTCGCCTCCAGCGTCGCCAAGATGCCAAAATTTACCATTGCGACCTCCTTAAGAATGTCGGCCTCCGGGCCGTCAGTTTGCACCTTTCGAGGCATTTTGCACAACGAATTGATGGGGCCAGCGCGCGCAATTCGGATGGGAGGCGGATTGTTGCGCGCCATCGATGCGCCGCAGCAATGAATTGGCGATTGCGGCGTTCATTACGCTGTGTCCGGCGTCAGGGCCATTGAGACAGATTGGGCGGCCTCTCCTTGCGCTTGCGTGCAACGTGACGCGCGGCGTTGTAATCCTACCGGTGGCTGGACCCTATGGATTTCCGCCAAATATATTGACTCGGCTTCCATTATTCTTCGGCGTTCGTATTGGCCGATGGAGGAATGCGTGAAGAGAGCGAGCGCGCCGAGCATCGGGATGACAACGCCGCGGTCCAGAGTTACGAAGTTGGCGTCGAGCATCCAAATTCGACACGGGCTGCTCGCAGCCGGCGCTGCGCTGGCGTATTTCGCGCTCGGACTCCCGCTGATCGCGTTGCCGCTCGGTCCGCGCGCCGCTCATATGCCTTCGCACATTCTGCTGATGAACGCCCTAGCGCCAGTCTTGGCCAGTGCGATCATCTCCCGTTTCGGCGACTGCGCGCCAGCTTCGGCTAGGGTCTTAATCGCCGCCACGGCCATCGCGGTCATCGGGATTCCTTTGTGGTCTGGACACTGAATTGCCTCACGTCGCAACGCCGGGGCGAACGCTTTCTGTCGGTCCACGCTCACTTATTGTTAGAGGAATCCCAGTCCGGCGCAGCAGCAACGGTATGGTGAGCCCCTGCACGACGATCGAAAAGCCGACAACGGCGAAGGTCACAACCACGATCTCGTCACGCAAGGGAAGCGTCGATGGGAGCGAGAGCGCCAGAGCGAGACCAAGCGCGCCGCGCACGCCAACGCAGGCGCTGCAGTCAAATCAGGTAGCCCTCTGCAGTTTGGGCTGTCCGGTTCGCTTCCGTCTCACCGCGGGCCAGGCGGGCGACGCGCCGCAAGCCGCGCCGCTCATGGATGGGCTCCCCGCAAAAGGTCGTCATGGCGACGCGGCTTATGGCACATAATGCCTGAAGGCCGTTCCGAACCCTGATTCCTGGCGGCGTGTCACTTCGCTGCTGCGGCCGTACGATGAAATTATCGGCAACATGGATTCCCGAGAGTGGCCCAGCAGTTAGGCCGCCCGAAGCGGCCACATGCGTGAAGGGGGCACCTGCCAAACGTGTTCTCTTGGAGATTTGAAACAGGGGAGTACGAAGATTGAAATGATCAAGCGGAGCGCGGGGATTCTGTTGTTTCGCCGAATCCATGGCTCGCCGCAGGTTCTCCTGATCCATCCCGGCGGCCCCTATTGGCGGCGTAAGGACGAAGGCGCCTGGTCGATTCCGAAAGGACTGTTTGACAAGGGCGAGGAGCCGCTGTCGGCCGCCAAGCGCGAATTTCTGGAGGAAACCGGGACGACGCCCCAAGGCGTTTTCATTGAGCTCGGCGAGTTTCGCCAGCCGAGCGGCAAGCGCCTGACCGTATGGGCGCTCGAAGGAGATTTCGATCTGGACTCCTTTAAGAGCAATACATTCCGAATGGAGTGGCCGCCGAAGTCTGCTCGTCTTGAAGATTTCCCAGAAGCGGACCGCGCGGAATGGTTCGATGCCGAAAACGCCGCGCGCAAAATCACGGAGGCTCAGCGACCGATCCTCGACGCCCTGTTGCGGCTTCTCAGTTCAACGCCATGCTCGCCGACGTAGCAGGGTAGCTGCAGCGGTTGGCGCGCGTGTTCCATAGATCTTCTGCTAGGCCGAGCGCCTCTCAGACGCCTCGTGCATATGGCCAAGGCGGCGTCGATGCGCAATCACGCCGCCATCGATAATGACAGAAATTTCCTTGGGCGTGAGATGGTGTGCCGTTTCGATGTCTCCGTTGCAGCTCGCGAAGATTATAGCCTTCCCGTTCGCGAGCTTGCTGCGCAAGTCCTCACAGTTCAACTTATCGCCAATTTGCAGGCGGTCATAAGCGTCATTGTGTGCGAAGAGCAGCGGGAGAATGCCGTAATTAATGAGATTTTGGCGGTGAATGCGCGCGAAACTCTTAGCGATCACCACGCGCAGGCCGAGATAGCGCGGCGCCGCGGCGGCGTGTTCGCGCGATGATCCCTGACCATAATTCTCGCCGCCGATAACGGCGTGCCCGAGTTTGGCGCCAAGCGCGCGGGCGCGACGTGAATAGTCCGGATCAATCGGTTCGAACGCGAAATCTGAGATGCGCTGCAGATTTGAGCGGAAAGGCAACACCTTGGCTCCTGCGGGAAGAATTTCGTCGGTTGACACGTCATCGCCCATCTTCAGTAAGATCACTAACTCGACCTTGTCAGGGAGAGGATCGAAGTCCGGCAACGAATGAATATTGGCGCTCTTTTCCAAATGAACGCGCTTCGCTTCCGCTGGCGGCGGGGGCGGCTCAATCAGCGACAATTTGGACCTTGGCGCGGGCTCAACCATTTCCGGATAAGGAATGCCGATCTTGCGCGGGTCAGCGATGGAGCCCGCGAGGGCCGAAGCGGTTGCGGTTTCTGGTGAACAGAGAAAGACCGAATCTTCCTTCGTTCCGGACCGCCCCGGGAAATTGCGCGGCGTCGTGCGCAAGGAATTGCGGCCGATCGCCGGGGCCTGGCCCATGCCGATGCAGCCATTGCATCCCGTTTGATGAATGCGAGCGCCGGCGCCAAGGAGTGCTGCAAGTCGACGATCGTCGAGCAGCATCTGCAACACTTCTCGCGACGTTGGATTCACGTCGAAGGAAACAGTTGGCGGAATTGTCCTGCCTCGAACCATTTCGGCGCATATAGCGAAATCCCGCCAACCCGGATTAGCGGAAGAACCGATATAGGCTTGGGCAATCTCCCGGCCTTCAACCTCGGTGACGGAAACGACCTTGCCGGGGCTGGAAGGCAGAGCGATCCGCGGCTCGAGCGCCGACAGGTTGATGCTGTCGTGGACATCATACTCACAGCCTTCATCTGCAGCGAGGGCTCGCCATTGCGCTTCGCGCCCGCGCGCGGCCATGAACGCGCGCGTTGCTTCGTCGGAAGGAAAAATCGATGTCGTCGCGCCGAGTTCCGCGCCCATATTGGCGATAACGTGGCGGTCCATCGCGGTAAGGCCAGCAAGGCCGCTTCCATAATACTCAATTATTTTTCCCACGCCGCCAGCGACGCCGTGACGACGCAGCATTTCGAGTATGACGTCCTTGGCGCTCACCCAGGCCGGTAAGGCGCCATTGAGCTCGACGCCGAATATCGCGGGCGTCTCAGTCACATAGGGCTCTCCCGCCATGGCCAGCGCTACATCGAGGCCGCCAGCGCCAATCGCCAGCATGCCAAGCGAACCGGCCGCCGGCGTATGGCTATCGGAGCCGAGCAGGGATTTCCCTGGCTGACCGAAGCGCTCCATATGCACGACGTGGCTGATGCCGTTGCCGGGCCGCGAATACCAAAGCCCAAATCGTCGGCAGGCGCTTTCCAGGAAGAGGTGATCTTCAGCGTTGAGATTGTCGACTTGTAGCAGATTGTGATCGACATATTGGACGCTGACCTCCGTTTTCACGCGATCAAGGCGCATCGCCTCAAGCGAAAGCATGGCGAGCGTGCCCGTGGCATCTTGCGTAAGCGTCTGGTCAATGTGCAATGCGAGCGGCGCGCCGATTTCCTCGCCGCCGTCGATACGGTGCAGATCGATCAGTTTCTTGGCGAGCGAACTTCTTTTCGATGACTTTAAAGCCGAAGCCTTGGCCAAGGACGTTCCCCCGGAACATTCGTCAGAGCCCCCAGATAGAGCGCGGCGCCGATCAAGACAGCGCAGCAGTTAGGCAGAAAGCACCAAATTGTTCTTTGGGCGATCTAAGCACGCAGGCCGTGCGCGACAGCGGATTCAGTTTCTTCTACCGGATTGGCGCAATTGACGTGGAACACACGCCTCTAAGCAGCGTTGCTCCCCAGAAATTCTGAGGCAGCCATGTTCCTTACTTCGGGACGCGACTTCACCGTGAACTTCGGGCCCGCGCACCCAGCGGCGCATGGCGTATTGCGGCTCATACTCGAGCTGGACGGAGAAGTGGTGACGCGGGTCGATCCACATGTCGGCTTTCTGCATCGGGGAACCGAAAAGCTGATCGAGAACAAGACCTACTTACAAGCGCTGCCCTATTTCGATCGCTTGGATTATGTCGCACCGATGAATCAAGAGCACGCCTTTTGTCTCGCTGCCGAAAGACTGCTCGGACTCGAGCTTCCGAAACGAGCGCAGCTCATTCGCGTGCTCTTTTGTGAGATCGGTCGGCTTCTTTCTCATCTGCTTAATATAACCACGCAAGCTTCAGACATCGGCGCGCTCACGCCCAACTTGTGGGGTTTCGAAGAGCGTGAGAAATTGATGGTGTTCTACGAGCGCGCCTCCGGGGCGCGCATGCACGCCAATTACTTCCGCATTGGGGGCGTGCATCAGGATCTCCCCGGCAAGCTTCTTGATGACATTTATGCCTTCTGTGATCCATTCTTGAAAGTCTGCGACGATCTCGAAGGTCTACTTACTGATAATCGCATCTTTAAGCAGCGCAATGTTGACATTGGCGTCGTAACGCTCGACGCGGCATGGCGCTTGGGCGTTTCCGGCGTGTTCGTCAGGAGCTGCGGCGCAGCGTGGGATCTGCGCAAGGCGCAACCTTACGAATGCTATCCTGAATTCGATTTCGGCATTCCGATCAGCAAGCACGGCGATTGTTACGACCGTTACTGCGTGCGAATGGAGGAAATGCGACAGTCGACCTACATCATGAAGCAATGCCTCGACAAACTCGCTTCGAGCGCAGGTCACGGGCCAATCGCGGTGAACGACCACAAAGTAACGCCGCCGAAGCGTTCCGAAATGAAGCGCTCAATGGAGGCGATGATCGAGCAGTTCAAGCTCTACACGGAAGGCTTTCATGTGCCGGCTGGCGAAGTCTATGCGGCGGTCGAAGCGCCGAAGGGAGAGTTCGGCGTCTATCTCGTCTCCGACGGCTCAAACAAGCCATACAGGTGCAAGATCAGAGCGCCATCGTTCGCGCATCTCGCAGCGGCAGACTATTTGATGCGCGATCACATGCTGGCGGATGTGTCCGCCATCGTCGGCTCGCTCGACATTGTCTTTGGCGAAATCGACAGGTGAGACCCGCGATGACGAACAAGATTTGCAGGCTCAAACACGGCGTCGATAATGCGGTTGTTAGTCGACGATTGTCTCAAGCCTTAGATGCTGATTCATCATTATGTTGAATGAAACTAGTCGGCGCTCGCACGCGATTCAGCCAACGCTAAAACCGGCGATCGGTCCAAAGTTGCTGTTCTTCTTCGTTATCGGCGACGTCGTCGGCACCGGCATATATGCGCTCATGGGCAGCGTGGCCGAGCAGATCGGCGGCGCGCTTTGGCTGCCGTTCCTAGCGGCGTTCGCAGTCGCGTTCCTCACCGCGTTCAGCTATCTCGAATTGGTCGGCAAATATCCCCGCGCTGCCGGCGCAGCGTTATACGTCCAGCGGGCGTTTCATATTCCTTTCCTCACCTTCTTGGTCGCTTTTGCCGTGATGAGTTCGGGCATTACGTCAGCTGCGGCGGCGGCCCGCGCTTTCGGCGCTTATCTCCAGCCCTTTGTCCAATGGCCGGTCATGCCGGCGGCGGTCGGATTTCTCGTTGCCCTAGGCCTGATCAACTTCCGAGGGGTGGCCGAATCGGTGAAGGTCAATATGGTGCTTACCGCCATTGAAGTTTCTGGCCTCTTGCTTGTCATTGCGATCGGCGGCTACGCGCTCGAAGCTGGCCAAGGCGAGCCGAGCCGGCTCTTCGAGATCCATACAGGAGACCAGAGCCTTCTGCTTTCGATCACCGCGGCCACCTCGCTAGCGTTTTTCGCCATGGTCGGGTTCGAGGATTCGGTGAACATGGTCGAGGAATGCGAGGGCGGAGCGCGGATCTTCCCGCGCTCATTGCTTTCCGGACTGGCCGCTGCGGCCGTGCTCTATACGCTGGTCGCTCTCACCGCTTCGCTGCTGGTTCCCGCCGAGACGCTTTCCGCCGCGAAGTCAGATGCGCTGCTGAAGGTCGTCGCCATTGGAGCCCCTGCCTTCCCGCTAAAATTCTTCGCCGGCATCGGCTTGCTCGCCGTGATCAACTCGGCCCTGATCAACCTGCTAATGGCCAGCCGGCTACTCTACGGCATGGCCAATGAAGGCATTCTGCCCCCTGTGTTCGCCGCGGTGCATCCGTCCCGGCGCACGCCTTGGGTATCAATCTTGTTCACCGCCGCGCTTGCTGTGGCGCTGGTCGTCGTCGTCGGCGATGATGGAGTGAAGAAGCTTGGCGGCACCACGGCGCTGCTCCTTCTGTGCGTCTTCACCGGAGTTAATATTGCCTGTCTGGCGCTGCGCCGGGACAAGGTCGAACACACGCATTTTCGCGCGCCTCCCGGGACGCCGCTCCTGGGCGCGCTCTTATGCGGAGATCTCGCCCTTCCGGTGCTTTCCGGTCGGCCGGCGAGCGACTACGCGGTCGCGGTCGGTCTGCTGGGTGTCGGCATGGCGCTGTGGGAGGTGAATCGACGATGGATCAATCGTAGCGCGATCAACGCAAAGACGATCAAGAAGAGCTGAGGGGCGACAAAAAGAGAGCAAAACTCTTGCACGCCCCAGAGACTACCGTTCCCGCCATGCACCCAAATTCCTTCCGCTCGCGTCCATTCCCTGGTGATGCGGTCATTCAAGCGCCGTTGCAAAATTCACGTTGCTGGAGTTCCCGTCGCGAACCATTCGCCGGTTCGCGACGGGAAAGGCGTTAGAGCGCGCGGAGGAATTGCACCAGGTCTTGTTTCTCCGTCGCCGTCAGTTTGGTTCCGATGACCAGGTTGAAGAACTCGACGGAATCCTCAAGGGTCAAAAGCCGCCCGTCGTGGAAATAGGGTGGCGAGTCCTTTATGCCGCGCAACGGAAATGTCTTGATCGGTCCGTCGGCGGTGGCCAGCATGCCGTTGATCATCTCGGACTTGTAAAAGCGCTCCACCTGCAGATTATGCATGGTGTTATCGGTGTAGAAGGGCGGCGCATGGCATGCCGAGCATTGCCCTTTGCCGAAGAAGATTTCCTGCCCGCGCAGTTCGGCCGGCGTCGCTTTCGCCGGATCGAGTTTCCCGAGGACGTCCAGCTTAGGCGCCGGCGGGACATCGAACAGCTCCTGCATTTCCGCCATGAAGTGGATCTGGCTGCCGCGCTCCAGGATGTTGACGCCTTTCTTCGTGGCGATGACCGGATCGCCGTCGAAATAGGCGCCGCGCTGCTCGAATTCGGTGAAGTCCTCGACCGATTTCATGACGCGTTGCGAGCCGAAGAGCCGCTGGATGTTCACGCCTCGAAGCGTAGGCGTATCGATTCGATGACGATTGGCCTGCGGACGGACATCGCCGGCAAGATGCGTTCCGCCGTTGGTGTGGCCATTCGCATGGCAATCGAGGCAGGCAACGCCACGACTCGGTTTCTCCGAGCGGCGATCCTCGGTCTGGTTGAACTGCTGCTGTGCGAACAGCGTCAGCAACAGACGCATGCCTTCGATCTGTTTCGGGTTCAAGATGCCGTTGAAGAGCTCGTAAAAGTTGTCGATGGTGACCAGCTCGCCATGGGAAACGTCGCCGAGGTCCGGACGAGTCGTTAGAAAGATCGGCGGCGGAAATTCCGGCAGAAAGTGATCGGGGATGTCGAAATCCAGGTCGAAGCGCGTGAGGTCGCGCCCTTCCTGCTTCACGACCTCCTTGATTTCGAACTTTGGAAAGAGCATTCCGCCTTCAGGATGGTTTGGATGCGGCAGCGGCAAGAATCCCTTAGGGAAGAGTTTTTTGTCGCGAATTTCCGCTGGACTCATCGACGCCAGCTGGTCCCAAGTCACGCCGGAGGGCAGCTTGATGCGAACGCCCTCCTGCAGGGGTTTGCTGCGCGACATCGTCACGTCTTTGGCGGGCCGATTGCCGAGATCGTAGCGCGCATTGAGAAGATCGGCATGCTTCTTCATGATGTCAGGTTTCGCCGCTTTCATTCGCTCCATGATCGATGCAAAGGATTCTTTGATGTCCACCGGCAAATAGCTGGTCGCTCCGCGCGGATCCTGTTGGGCGTAGGCGAGACTTAAGCCGCCGACGATGCTGGCCATCGCCAGCAATGCCCAAATCATTTTAGTCCGCTGCATGGCGAGCTCCTTTTGCTCGAACTCGACTGTCTGTGACGAAACCAGCAAATCCTGAATGGCAGTTGGCCATCAATCCGCTGCCTCGGTTTGGCTCGCTGGATCAAACGCTTGCCCAGAAGCCGTTTGCCCGCCGCCGAACACGGGCTCAATTCATAATGCACATGTCTGCTTCGAGTTCCGCACTACGGAGAATCGGGCCAATCAACTACAGGGCGGCCATTCCGATTGTTATCGTGAATGCGTTTGCAAAAGTCATTTGTTCGTCTGAAACGAGACACGCGCCGTCGTGCCCCTATCTGACATCATCGCGGACGGGACGGGGGCCTAGCTCACCTCGAGCAGTAACTTCTGTTCTCAAGCGACGCCTGCTTCCTTAATCCGAGGCTCACAACGAACGATAATCAAATGCGAAAAGGACTGGCGACAATATTTGGTGGATCCGGCTTTATCGGACGACATGTCGTGCGGGCGCTGATTTGCGACGGCTGGCGCGTCCGAGTCGCATGCCGTCGGCCCGAACTCGCCGTCCAGCTGCAGTCGTTCGGCGAGCCGGGCCAGATCGAGCTCATTCAGGCTAATTTGCGCCATGCGCAAACAATCGCCGCCGCGCTCGAGGGCGTCGACGCCGCAGTCAATCTCGTCGGAATCCTGACCGAAAGTGACGATCAGACATTCGCCGATATTCAGTCGCGGGGGGCGCGCGCCGTCGCCGAAGCAGTCAAAGAAGCAGGCATAACGCGCTTCGTTCACATATCGGCGATCGGCGCACGTAAGAACTCTCCTTCCGGTTACGCCCGCAGCAAGGCCGAGGGTGAGGCGGCGGTGCATGAACTCGTGCCGCAAGCCATTATCTTTCGGCCGTCGATCGTATTCGGTCCGGAGGACGATTTTTTCAACCGTTTCGCGGCGATGGCGCGCCTTATGCCGATCCTGCCTTTGGTCGGCGCAAGCACGCGATTCCAACCTGTTTTCGTGGACGACATCGCGCAGGCGATAGTTCTCGCCTTGGATGGAAAGGCGACGCCTGGAGCAACCTACGAACTGGGTGGACCCGAGGTGAAGACATTTCGCGAACTGGTTCAGTATGTCTGTGATGTTACGAGGCGCCGTCGCTATATCATCTCGCTCGGCTTCGAGACCGGGAAGCTCATGGCCGGTGTCACTCAACTCGCGAGCAAGCTGTCCTTTGGGTTGTTCCCGAAATTATTGTCCATGACGACCGACCAGGTCGAATTGCTCCGCCGCGACAACATCGTCTCAGACGAAGCGAAAGCCGCCGAAGCCACATTGGAAGGACTTGGAGTCGCGCCGCGGGCGATCGAGGCGACCGTCCCCACCTACCTCGATCGCAATCTCAAGGCCGGCCTTTGACGAGGGGAATTGTCGCGCATGTCCGGCGTCAGAGCCTTTGAGCCAGACTATGTGGGACCGATAAATTATGGAATGGCCCGCCCCTCCGACCGGCAGGCAGCTCATGCCGTCGGTCAGATCAAGTGCCCACTTGTACAGTCAATAAGACGTGGTCGGAAAAACCAGAAGTTTCAGAGCGCCACGAGCGCGCCAAGCCGATTTGGATCCGATCTGCGTACTTGCCATATGGGCCCGCAGCATTATGAGGCCGGACACACGAAAGCGCCCGACCACATGCTCGCGCCTAAAGAAAATCCTTGCATTCGACGGGAGCGTCCCCACACGAAACACACCCTATTCAACACTCAGCGCTCTCGTTTCACTTGTCCCACCCGTGAAGCGAGGTGCGCAAAGGATTGGCTACGGCCCTCGGATGACGCTTGTAACGCCTGTCTCAGAAAGCGCACCGGGAAACAGATCGCATCCACATTCGCGCCCCGCAGTTCGGCGGGCCGATTAGAATCCGCCACCAGAGCAGATTCTGCTTCCGCCAACAGCCGATCGATTTCAGCTTCCTCGAAAACTCCCTTTTCGCGCAAAGCGACAAGCAGGGCGGAAATGACGACGTAAAGGCCCTCAAGCTGAAGATTCGCAGTATTCATGGTTGCCTCCTGGCGTTGGCATAAAGTCCGCCGCCATCGTTCAGAGGCGTCCCGGGCAATGGATCGTGCGCCCACTCAAACTCCCACACAAGAGCCGACGCGTTCTGTCGCATCGCCTGTCGATTGTATAGAGGTCGCTTTTGCTTCGAGGCTTGGAGGTTTGGTGAGAGAACGGTAAGCCGAAAAGCCCTCGGCAAATGATAGCGCTCGAATGAAGTAACTGTTTGGGCTCCCGAGCTCGACACCAAAGCAATGCTTCAGTCGTCCATGATCGGGTCCAGGACCAGCTCCAACGCATCGGGAAGCGGGCAACGTCAGCCTTTCTTGAAGCGGACGGCTTCTTCCGATCCGCTGGTTGCGTCGCCTGCGCTATATGAATGCGCCCCGGCGCCGGCGAGCTTCCCTGCGCTAACGATTAGGTATTCATCGCGGATCGGGCGATTGTCGAACCAGCATTCGAGAATCTCCCGCACGCCAGCTGCATAACGCGTCTGCGCCGTCAGACTGGTGCCAGAAATATGCGGCGTCATGCCATGGTGCGGCATACTTCTCCATGGATGGTCGACCGGTGCTGGTTGAGGAAACCAGACATCGCCCGCATAGCCGGCCAATTGGCCGCTTTCGAGGGCACGCACAATAGCGTCGCGATCGCAGATCTTGCCGCGCGCGGTGTTAACGATGTATGAGCCGCGCTTCATTTTGGCAATTAATGCGTCATTGAACAAATGTTCGGTCTCCGGGTGCAACGGGCAATTTATAGTGACGACGTCACAAACCTCGACCATGCTTTCCACGCTGGGGTGATACGTCACATTCAGGTCTCGTTCGACCGACTCCGAAAGACGATGGCGGTCGAAATAATGAAGGCCGACATCGAATGGCTTCAACCGCCGCAGTACTGCCGAGCCGATGCGACCGGCGGCGACAGTGCCGACCTGCATGGCTTCAAGATCGTAAGAACGCGCTACGCAATCTGCTATGTTCCAGCCGCCTGTCACGACCCATTGGTACGAAGGGATGTAATTGCG
>NZ_JADNQY010000012.1:30479-61644 GCF_015709545.1 Methylocystis sp. H4A
CGAAAGACGATGGCGGTCGAAATAATGAAGGCCGACATCGAATGGCTTCAACCTCCGCAGTACTGCCGAGCCGATGCGACCGGCGGCGACAGTGCCGACCTGCATGGCTTCAAGATCGTAAGAACGCGCTACGCAATCTGCTATGTTCCAGCCGCCTGTCACGACCCATTGGTACGAAGGGATGTAATTGCGCACCAGCGCGAGGATCATCATCACCACATGCTCGGATACGCTGATGCTATTGCAGTATGTGACTTCCGCGACGGTGATATTGCGATCGATCGCTGCTTGCAGATCGGTGTGATCGGATCCAATGCCCGCGGTTACGATGAGCCTGAGCTTGGGCGCCTTCGCAATCCGCTCGCGGGTCATATAAGCCGGCCAAAAAGGCTGCGAAATAACAATGTCGGCGTCAGGAAGCTCTTGGTCGAGTACGCTGTCCGCGCCGTCCTTGCTGGATGTCACTACTAGGCGATGACCGTTCGACTCTAGGAATTTGCGTAGTCCTAGTTCGCCGGAAACGCTGCCAAGGAGCGTACCCGGCTTGAAATCGATTGCTTTTGGGGAGGGCAGCGTTTGTCCGTCGGGATAGCATTTGGGCTGAGCCACGTCATCGCGCGCATAGGCTTTCGGATAACCGTCGACCGGATCGTCATACAGCACGCATACGATCTTGGCCATGTTCCGCTCCCTCTCTCGCTGGGATGCAGGGCGTTATGCTTTCGTGGCTCTACCTATCAGCAGCGCCAAGCGCAAACCGGCCTCGCTCATGGATACGCGCTCGCGCCGCCTCACCAGCCTCATCATAGTTATCAACGTAGATAGCGCAGATCGTTTCATAGGCGATGCGGTCTGTCGATTTCACCGAAGGCGATATCCAGCGAGCGACGACAGCCGAGATGTCTACCAGGCGACAATGCGATCGAGAGCGGTAGTTGCCCCCATCCGCCCGGCATTGCCCTGCCTGCACTATAACGCTTTGAATTGATGACTCAGGTCGAGGCGGGAAATCGCCGGAAAATTCAAATTAATTTAACGGTCCACCCACCACGGCCCGAGGCGCGAACCGGCGCATTCTGGCAATTAAGTGCAATGCGACATCGGCGCCACTGGCCGCCGCTTGGCTGCAACGCCGTCCAGAACGGGCCAGGCGCGACGGCAGCGAGCTGCTTCGCCAGACATCTGCTGAAGTTGAGAAGGCGGCCTTGCTCGCCGGGTAGTCCAGAAGATGCGGCGAAGGATCGAAGACGACGATCGAGCTCGTATTGATGATCGACGATCCCGGCTGCAGGTGCGGCAGAGCCGCTTTTGCAATCCAGAACAGCGCGTCACTTGCCTTCCGGAGGAACGCCCCGACGCTGGACGTAAGCGCGGGGCGTTTTTCGTTGGTGGCGGCCAGACAAGGGCGCGCAATCGTAGGTCTCGCGCCGCAGCAACGAATTTCGCCATAGATCGTCGAATGTTGTGGCTGCGCTGCGGCCCTGTGATATCTTTTCGAACTTCAACGACTACAGTGAGGCTCAGCGTTTTGGCGCGTCTTGTCCTCTTAGACAAAAAGAACCGTGTTTGCGGCGACACGGCGGCTTTTTCGCCACGTTGCTCTTATGCCTGGGCGTACGCCTCCACGTGCTGCAAACCGGATATTAAAGGGTTAGCCCCTATCGCCGCCCGCTTGCTCGACGAGAGCTTGGGCAAAACATGTCGTGCCTATAAATTCTCGACGTTCGAGTCGAACGGCGGTTCCGATGGCTATTTCGTCTTTGATTGCGATTGCTACCAAGCGGCCCCGGCGGATTTGGGTGACCCTGCGGCGACGGCGGCGGTCATGATGAGCTGCCTTTATGTCGGCTATGTGCGCCGCGACCATTGACCCTCCCTCTCGTTAAGCCAGATGACTCTGGCGGGCGTCGACCTCCGAGAGCAGGACGTTCGCCGAAGGGAGGGATTGGCAATGACGGATCAAAGGCCATCCGGCGAAAGGGAATGGGAAATCACAACCAACACCTATATCTTCGCCGGTGTTGGCGCACTAATTTTGGGCGTTCTCGCCTATCTAAGCCTCGGCGGCATTCCCAACACGATCGCTGCAGCCGTCGTCGGCGGATTGGCCGGCGGCGCCTTGGGTCTCTTTTTTTAAGGCGAGCATGAGCTGACGCGGCAAATTCAGGGGCGAAGCTTACGGGCTTAATTGAAGAGGCGAAGGCTAGCGCCGCAGAAAGCGATCTCAGCGCCAGTAAAAGGCAAGCCATCAGGCGTCGAGAAGATTTCGCCGGTGTAGCGGACCAGCCCGACCATGTTGTTGGGGTCGCGCAGATCGACGAGACCGTAGCTGTTGAACAGGCCGCCGTAGCCCTTGAGGGTGCCGCGCGAGTCCTGCTGCTGGATGTGGTAGGTAATCTCCAGCATGTAGCGGCCAGGCTTGTCCGGCACTGTGGTCAGGATGCCCAGATCCTTTGTGTGAATGCCACCGCCGTCATCGCGTCCGAAATAGTGTTCCATGTCCATCTCGAGGCCGGTCGGCGTCTGTCGCTGGGCGAGGATCTTGCCGGCGGCATTCTGGACACTGCCCGCCAGCGTGGCCGAGATGATGATCGGCTTGCCTTCTCCCTCGGGAAAGAAGTTGGGGATCGCGACGCCGCCAATCGGCATGCAGCTCTGCCCGCTCTCTGCGGCCACTGCCGTACTTGCCGCAGCGAAAGCCAGTCCGCTTGCGGTAAGCAGGGAAAACAGTCGTTTCATTGTCAGGTCTTTCGAAATGGTGAGGGGAAGTCAGGCGGCTGCAACAGCAGCGCCGATCTCTTCGTTCGTCAGGGCGCGGCCATCGATGTTCCAAGTGCCGTCAACCGCATGGACGCCGTTCGACCAGACGCGATCCTTGGCGAGCGTGCCGCCAGAAAGATCGTGCAGGATCTGGGTCGCCTCGCCGAAGAAGGCGGTCTGGATTTCGTGATCAGCGAGCGCGAAGGACGGCGTCTTAGTTTCGACCCAGGCGCCGTCGACCGGCTGACCGCCAGCAAATGTGTGGCGCTTTCATCCATTAGCAAGGGAAGTGGCGTCGCAACCAACCCCGCATCATTGCTGATAACCAAATTTGCCAATGGAGCGGCGCGAACGACGTCATGCAGTTCCTGCAACTCCTCGATTTTAAACGATGCCGGAATATACATCGCACCCTCCTCTTCAATGTGTGTGTGGCGTCCAATCCTGCTGACAGTTTGCTGCAGTGGAAAGGCTCCGAACCTTAAGTTACTCGATATCGAAACACCTCGCCTGTGAGAAGTGATTGGCGGTTGCCTACCTCTATCTCGAAGTTCGACGAGACCGTTTTGAGGCGCGTGCACGAGCTGAGACACCGCAGGCCGCCCGACCCGCGTTGATCAGATCCGCAATGCGGGGCGTGAACCCTTCAAACGAGCCAATTGCCGAACAGCCCACCACAACTGCGAACGCCTGACGAGCGCGCACGTGAGGGGGAGGATCCGATTTTATCTCACGGCGCCTCACAGCGCCGCGCAGAGCGTTCTCGAGCGCATCGGACAGGCGGTCGAAGTATGCCTTGATCTCTACCGCCACCTGGGACTCCGCAGCGATCCTGTCGGCCGAGGTTCGCATGACGAGGCAGCCAGACCATCCAGATTGCCGCGCAGCGTTCTCGAACTTGCTCCAGAATTCTGCGAGTTCCGCCAGACCCGCATCCTCTCTCTCGAGATCGCACAGGAAGTGATCGCCGACCATCTGTCGATAGCTCTTGAGCGCGGCAACAAGCAGCGCCAGCTTGTCCGGCCAAAGCGCGTAAAGTCCTTTGCGGCTCGCGCCAATCTCACCCACGAGCCTGTCGAACGACACGGAATCATATCCGCGCTGCCAGAACAGGGTCATCGCGGTTCGCACCGCTGCGTCCGGATCAAACCCTCTCGGCCTCCCCATCATCTCTCCTCTTCGCGGCCCCTCTCTATTGACAGAGAATATATGTTCTCTTATATCGGGCCAATAAGAGAACAGCAAGTCTCTTTTCAGCAATTGACAGCAAGGAGAAGCAGGAATGACAACGCTTAGGGCCGAATGTGACATTGCGGCCAGCGCCGGAGTTGTCTGGACGCTGCTCAAGGATTTCCAGCAAATCGACGCCTTCAACCCGAACCTGTCGCGCTCCTTCCACATCGGCGATGCGCCCCTCGAAGGACTTGGCGCCGAACGTCGCTGCGAACTCAAGGACGGGCGAAACTGGATCGAGGAACGCGTTATCGATTGGCGTCCGGGCGAAAGCTACACCGTCGAGATCTACGCCGGCACCATGCCGATCCGGGATGTCCGAACAACGCTTGCGGTGTCACCGAACGGAGCGGTGTCCCGCGCCGTCATGCAAATTACCTACACGCCCAAGTTCGGACCCATCGGCAGGTTACTCGATCTTCTGCTGGTGCGCTGGAAAATGAGGGGGCTGATGGACAGCGTGCTCAAGGGCCTCCAGCAGAAATCAGTCGAGAGCTTGGCAGCCCACGGCTAGCACCGGCAATTGACCGAGACGCAGGGCTGTGCCCAGCGTGAGCTGGCTACTGAGGAACTGGTCATTTGGCGCTCGCCAGATTCCTGTAAGCCTCAAACGTCGCGCGTTCTATCCAGCATTCCGCGAGATGTACGTTCTCGAGAAACGAACAGAATTACATCTGCATGCTTTCATAGATTCTGATGCTCGTTATGTACGGATTGCCCTCCGCCATCCTCTCCGCGTCCTCGAGACTTTCCGCGTTCACCACGACGACGCCGGTTATCGCCGCAAGATCACGCGGCAAGGGCCTGGCACCGTTTCTGGATATCTCTCGGCCATTGATAAGGCCATATTGCTCGACGATATTGTTTTTTATGGATTGGAACCAACGGTTCCACGCTTGCATGATTTCCGGCGTGGGCTTTTCAAATCCGTAGGTCAGAAAAACAAATTGCTTCGTCGTGCACTCCTTTCGCAGTGGTCATTACGTTCGCTCATAAAAGTCGCGTTTCAGATGGGCTCAGCGCGGCATCGATCTGGCACCTGTAATCTTCGAGATGATCCTCTGGGCCGCCCGACACGAGAGGACGGCGGCCCCGCCGGAAGAGGTAGAAGCTATGGAGCGCGATCGTGCTGGATATCTAGCGTCAATTCACCAGGCGAGGGCTGACTCAGCCGAGTAACCACAGCTACTGTCGACGTCGCACACGCCCATTGTCGGTGTGACACCCGGCTACTCGTCATCCCGCCATAGACCGGGTAGCCGACAGCCATGATTCGGCGGTGTTCGCGCGGCGGATCTCGCGGCCGGGCGCCTCGCCACCGTGCGCAGCGCGGCGCCCGGCTTTGAATCGGAGTCGCGCGACTTCGAATCGGCGTGCGTCGAATGAAGCGCGAACTCGGCGGATGGTGGCCGCCGCAGCTTGGAACCATTTCGCATTCGTTGGCGGGAGACGCAGAACATATTGTCCGAATTCTACGCCATGGCCCGCCCTAACCCGATCTCCCCTATTTCAGGCTTCCACTTATCGATAGCTATTGCTTTCAATTCTCCTCAGTCATGAACTCGAGGAGCCGCAAGATGGTCCGTTTGACCGACAAGCCAACTAGACGAACAATCCGCCGGCATCAGTTGCGCGAGATGGTCCCGCTCGCCGACAGCACCATCTACGAGATGGAACAGCGCGGAGAATTTCCTCGACGCTTCGCTCTCTCACCACGATGCTTTGTGTGGGATCTTGCGGAGGTCGAGGCATGGCTCGCCTCGCGCCGGTCAGCACCCATCCGGCGCGCTCAGTCTCCCGACGTCAGACAACGGCGCTTGCGCCCGGTTCGAGAGCGGGATCCGGTTCAAGCAGCGGCATCGAAGGCGGAATGAGCGTCGGCACGCGCTTCTTGCCGGCGAGCCAGGCGTCGATGATGTCCGACCACTCCTGCATCATGTGGCGCCGCTGCACTTCGTACTCGGCCTTATTGTAGACGCCGCGCGACGAACGACCATCCTCGTGCGCTAGGCACTTCTCGATCCAATCGCTGTTGAAGCCGAGTTCGTTCAGCAGCGTCGATCCGGTCCTGCGCAGGTCGTGGACGGTGAACGGCTCCAGCGGCAGCCCCTCCTTCTTCGCTTGCTCGACGACCGCGTAGGTGACGCGATTGAACGTCGCGCGCGACATAGGCGCGTCCGCGTCATAGCGCGACGGCAAAAGGTATCTCGAATTTCCGGCGCACGTCTTCAGCGCGATCATGATATCGAAAGTTTGGCGCGACAGATAAACATTGTGCGCTTTCGAGCGCTTCATCCGCTCCTTAGAGATGGTCCACACGGCATTCTCAAAATCGACCTCGTCCCAAGTCGCGTCCTGCAGCTCGCTCTTGCGCACCATAGTCTGCAGGTAGAGCCGCATGCCGAGCCTGATGGTCGGCAGTGTTGCCACCTTCTCGAGCAGCTTGAGCATGATCCGAATCTCGGTCGGCGAGAGCGACCTGTCCTTCGGCACGAAGGTTGCGATCGAAGACGGCCCCACATCGTCAGCGGGGTTGGCGACCTTCTCGCCGTGCAAGATCGCGAAGCCGAAGATCTGCTTGACGATGTCGCGGGCGTGGATCGCTGTCGCCGGCGCGCCGCGATCGACGATGGCGCCGCAATGAGCCCGGAGGTCATCTGGGGTGATTTCGGTCAGCAGCCTGCTACGCCACTTGGCGAGTAGCTCGCGCTCGAAGATCGACCGGCGCATCGCCCGCGTGCTGTCCGCCATCGGCGCCGCGGTCAACCATTTCTCACCAAACTCGCCAAAGCTCTTCGCTTCCAGGAGCCGGCGCTTCTCCCGCTGCTTTTCAATCGCCGGCGATCGTCCTTCGCTGATCGCCCGCTTGGCGTCGATGCACAGCTCGCGCGCCCGAGCGAGCGATAGGCCCGCTGGCCCGTACTTGCCGAACGTGACGGTCTCGCGCCGCCCGTTCATCCGGTAATCCAGCCGAAAAGTGAGGGTCCCCGATGGCTTCACGAGCACATACATGCCGTCCCGGTCCGTCACTTTGTAAATTTTGTCTTTTGGTTTCAGGTGCTTAAGGGCTGCATCCGTCAGCATCTCGCCCGCTCCCATGAAAAAAGACCGTCAAGCCATTTTCGAGCACATTCTTGATAGAATATCTTTTGTTTCTAATGCGTTACGTCGAAAATAAGACCGTCAGATGGTGCTCAGTTCCTGACGGTATCGGACGAAATCGAATTTCGCAATGGGGAAGCATACCGTCAGCGAGTCCGTCAGCAGCGATCTCTGCCGGCCAATAGTCTCTGACTGATAATATGAGAGTTTATCTTTGTAATCAGTAGATTACGTCGTATTTCCGGATACTCCGGGATACGCTGGGAATGGCCCGAATCATTCCCACTCAATGGTTCCCGGCGGCTTGCTCGTCACATCGTAGACCACGCGGTTGACGCCCTTCACTTCATTGATGATGCGCGTGGCGGCGCGGCCCAGAAAACTCATGTCGAAGGGATAGAAATCCGCGGTCATGCCGTCGCTCGACGTCACCGCGCGCAGCGCGACGACGTAGTCATAGGTGCGGCCGTCGCCCATCACGCCGACGCTACGCACCGGCAGTAGCGCGGCGAACGCCTGCCAGATGTCGTCATACAATCCCGCCTTGCGGATTTCGTCGAGATAAACGGCGTCGGCCTTGCGCAAAATCGCCAGCTTCTCGCGGGTGATGAGGCCCGGGCAACGGATCGCGAGACCAGGCCCGGGAAACGGATGGCGCCCGACGAAGGCTTCCGGCAGTCCGAGTTCGCGCCCGAGCGCGCGCACTTCGTCCTTGAAGAGTTCGCGCAGCGGCTCGACGAGCCGCATGTTCATGCGCTCCGGCAATCCGCCGACGTTATGATGCGATTTGATCGTCACCGACGGCCCGCCGGTGAAGGAGACGCTCTCGATGACATCGGGATAGAGCGTGCCTTGCGCGAGAAACTGCGGCGCGCCGCGCCCGTCCTGCGCGATCTTCTTCGCCTCGGACTCGAAGGTTTCGATGAAGAGGCGGCCGATCGTCTTGCGCTTCACTTCCGGATCGTCGACGCCCTCTAACGCGCCGAGGAACAGGTCCGCTGCTTCGACGTGATGCAGCGGAATATTGTAGTGATCGCGAAAGAGCCGCACGACCTCTTCCGCCTCGCCCTGGCGCAACAGGCCGTGATCGACGAAGACGCAGGTGAGGCGCTCGCCGATCGCTTCATGGATAAGCACCGCCGCGACGGCGCTGTCGACGCCGCCCGACAAGCCGCAGAGCACCCGCCCGTCGCCGACCTGCCGCCGGATGGCCGCGATCGCTTCGCCGCGAAACGCCGCCATGGTCCAGTCGGACTTTAGCCCCGCGACCTTGTGCACGAAATTCGATAAGAGCTTGGCGCCGTCGGGCGTATGCACGACTTCGAGATGGAACTGCACGCCGTAATAGCGGCGCGCTTCATCCGCGATCGCGGCGAAGGGCGCGTTTTCTGAAGCGGCGATGACGCGAAAGCCTTCCGGCAGCTTCGTCACGCGGTCGCCATGGCTCATCCAAACGGGGAAGCTGCCGCCCTTCTCCCACACGCCGTCGAGCAGCGCGCTGTGCTCCAGCGCCGTCACGTCGGCGCGGCCGAACTCGCGATGATGACCGCCTTCGACCGTGCCGCCGAGCTGGGTCGCCATCGTCTGCTCGCCGTAGCAGATGCCGAGCACCGGCACGCCGGAGTCGAAAATGCTTTGCGGCGCGCGGGGAGAGCCCTCGTCCGTCACCGAGCACGGGCCGCCGGAGAGGATCACCGCCTTGGGGCGGATCTCGGCGAAGGCGCGCTCGGCGTTCTGGAACGGCGCGATTTCGCAATAGACGCCCGCTTCACGCACGCGCCGCGCGATGAGCTGCGTCACCTGCGAGCCGAAATCGACGATCAGCACCTTGTCGTGGCGATCGGCGATGTCGTGATGGAAGGCGTCGGGCGCGGTGGTCATGGGCAAACCTGATTGAACCGCAGTTCACCGTCATGGCCGGGCTTGTCCCGGCCATCCACGCCGGGCTTCTGCGGAATGTCGGCGTGGATGCCCGCGACAAGCGCGGGCATGACGCTCGGAGGAGCACTCGGACTGGTCTTACTCAGCGCTTCGCCAAGACACAAACGTAAAACCCGTCCGTGCCGCTTGTCGCCGGCGACAGGCGGATGCCCGGCCCGTGCGGCGAGGCGACGCGGGCGAGGTCGGGGAGGCCCGCGCCTTCCGTAATTTCGGCGGCTGAACGCGCCGCGAAATCAGGATTGGCGGCGAGAAAGGCCGCGATCTGGTCCTCGTTTTCTTCGCGCAGGACCGAACAGGTGATGTAAACGAGCCGACCGCCGGGCTTCACGAAGCGGACGGCCATCGCCAACAATTCGCGCTGCTCCTTTAGTCTTCGGTCCAGCGCGCCGGGCGCGAGCCGCCATTTGGCGTCGGGGTGGCGCCGCCAGGCGCCGACGCCCGTGCAGGGCGCGTCGATCAGCACGAGGTCGCAGCGCGCCTCGAGATCGGCCAGAACGTCGGCCTTGCCGCGCGGCGCGCGAACCTGAATGTTGCGGGCCCCGGCGCGCTCCAGCCGCTCATGGATCGGCATGAGCCTGCGCCCATCCGCGTCATAGGCGTAAACCTGCCCGCGGTTATGCATCTGCCCCGCGAGCGCCAGCGCCTTGCCGCCGCCGCCGGCGCAAAGGTCGAGAACCTGCTCGCCCGGCCCGGCGGCGCAGAGCAGCGCCGAAAGCTGCGAGGCTTCGTCCTGCGGCTCGACGAGCCCCTTCACATAGGCGGTCTCAGCCGTCAGCGCCGGTCCCCGCCCCTGCCCCGCCTCGATGCGCAGGCCGATCGGAGAAAGCGGCGTCGGCGCGGGAGACAGATGCGCGAGCTTTTCAAGCGCCTGCTCGCGCGAGCATTTCAGAATATTGACGCGCAGATCGACAGGCGCGCGGGCGGCGAGCGCCGCGCCTTCTTCGGCCGCGCGCGCGCCGAACGCCGCCTCGAAATGCGAGCCGAGCCATTCCGGATAGTCGCCGCGCACATGATCCGGCGCGTCGGCGAGCGAGGCCGTCTCCAGCCTGTGACGCTCCTCGTCGGAAAGCGGCGCCGGCGCATGGCCCGCGCCGGAGCACAGCGCCCCGATCGCCTCGGCGCCCTGGCCGCGCGCCTCGCGCAGCGCGCCCAACATGATCGCGCGCGGATCGTCCGCGCCCATCACATAGATGGCCGAGGCGCGCTTCCTTAGCGCATCAAAGACGAGGCTGGCGATGGCGGCCCGATCCTTCGATCCGGCGAAGCGATGCGCGATGCCCCAGTCTTTTAAGGCCTCGGCGGCGGGTCGGCGGCGCTTTGCAACATCGTCCAGCACCTCGATCGCGGCGGAGATATGGGCGGCGGGAGTCATCGGCGCGCCGTCCCGCCGGCGCGCGATGGACATAATTCCGTCGCCAAAGCCACGCTCTTACGCAACAGGCGCGAAGATGCGCGCCACCTTGAAAAATGCGGACGAAACTGATGCGACGCCTTCATCTGATCCTTGCTTCACTTATCGCTTTGTCGCTCGCCGCCTGCGCGACACAGCCCCCGCCGCCGCCGGATTATCCGCCGCCGCCGAGGCGCAAGCTCGACGCCAAGACTCAGCTCGAAACCGGCCGGACGTATTAGCGCCGACGTCAATCGAACTTCCCCACCGCCCGGTGCGTCGCGTGGATGCGGCGGATCGTGCCTGTCGCCGAGCGATAGACGATCGTCTCGGTGTCGATCGTCGTCTTGCCGAGCGACACGCCGCCGACGAGCGGCCCGGCGGTGACTCCGGTCACGCAAACGACGACGTCGCCAGCCGCCATGTCGCCGACCGAATATTTGCGGCGCGGATCGATCGGGCCGAAACGCTGGGCCTTGGCGATCTGATCGCGAGTCTCGAGCGCCAGCCGCCCCTGCATCTGGCCGCCGGCGCAACGCAGCACGCAGGCGGCGAGCACACCTTCCGAGGCGCCGCCGCGGCCAAGATACATGTCGACGCCGGTTTCCGAAGGATGGGTGGTGAGAATGATCGCCGCGACGTCGCCGCCGGCGATGAGACGCACGCACGCGCCGGCGTTGCGGCAATTGCGGATGATTTCGGCGTGGCGCGGCCGGTCGAGAATGCTCACCGTGATTTCGCTCGCACGTACGCCCTTGGCGATCGCGAGCGCTCTGATGTTGTCGCCGGGATCGCGATCGAGATCGATCGTGCCTTCGGGATATCCCGGACCGATGGCGATCTTGTCCATGTAAACGTCGGGCGCATGCAGGAGCGAACCGGCCGGCGCCATGGCGACGACGGCGATCGAGCCCGGCATGTCCTTGGCGCAAAGCGTCGAGCCTTCGAGCGCCGCGACGCCGAGATCGACTCGGGGACCAACGCCCGCGCCGATTTCTTCGCCGATGTAGAGCATCGGCGCCGCGTCCGCATCGCCCTCGCCGATGACGATGCGCCCGCGCACGGGAAGTCGCGACAGCTCTTCGCGCATCGCCGCCGCCGCCGCGAGATCGGCGGCCATCTCATCGCCGCGTCCGCGGAATCTGGCGGCGGCGACCGCGGCGCGCTCGGAGGCGCGCGCCAGCTCCAGCGTCAGGTAGCGGTCGATCTGCGACGCGTCGGGTTCGGGCTGTTGCGTCATGTCGCGCTACTCGCGTTCGATTCGGATGACCTGCGCGCGCGAAACGATGACGCCGTCCTGATCGATCAGGTCCAGCGCCTCGCGCACGAGATGTTCGCTCGTCGCATGGGTGATGAGGATGACATCGACGCAATCGCCCGGCGCGCCCCGCGCGCCGCGCTGCACGATGCTTTCAAGCGATATGCGGCGCTCCGCCATGCGCGTCGCGATCTTGGCGAAGGCGCCGGCGACGTCGCGCACCGACATGCGGATGTAATAGCCGCCTTCGTGACGCTGCATCGGCATACGCTTGAGCTCCGCGAGCTTCGCGGTCGGCAGACCGAACGGCGCCGAACGCACCCCCTTGGCGATGTCGGCGATGTCGGCGACGACGGCCGAGGCCGTCGCGTCGCCGCCGGCGCCTGGCCCAACAAGCGTCAGCTCATGCACCGCGTCGGCGTCGATGGTGACGGCGTTCAGCACGCCCATCACCTGGGCGATGGCGGAATTCTTGCTGACCATCGTCGGATGAACGCGCTGCTCGACCCCGTCAGCGGTGCGCTGCGCGACGCCGAGCAGCTTGATGCGGTAGCCAAGCTCCGCCGCCGCGTCGATGTCGGCGAGCGTCACGCGCTCAATGCCCTCGATATCGATGGCGCTGGCGGCGATGCGCGTGCCGAAGGCCAGAGAGGTGAGGATCGCAAGCTTGTGGGCGGTGTCGAAACCGCCAATGTCGAAGGTCGGATCGGCCTCGGCATAGCCGAGCCTCTGCGCCTCCTTCAGACATTCCTCGAAGGAGAGCTGCTCCTGCTCCATGCGCGACAGGATGTAATTGCAGGTGCCGTTGAGAATGCCATAGACGCGCTCGACCGAATTGCCGGCGAGCCCCTCGCGCAGCGTCTTGACGATCGGAATGCCGCCCGCGACCGACGCCTCGAAGGCGAGCGCGGCATGGTTCTCCTCGGCGAGCGCTGCGAGATGCAAGCCATGCGCGGCGAGCAGGGCCTTATTGGCGGTGACGACCGGCTTGCCATGCGCGAGCGCGGTTTCGACGCAGGCTCTCGCTGGCCCCTCCGAGCCGCCGATCAATTCGACGAAGAGATCGATCGACGGCGAGGCCGCGAGCTTGACCGGATCTTGGAAAAATTCCGCGCTGGAAAGGTCGGCGCGCCGCTCCTTCGTGGCGTCGCGAGCCGAAACGCCCGCCAGGACGATGCGCCGTCCGGTGCGGGCCGTGAGCGCCTCGGCTTGGCGGCGGAGCAGGCGCGCCACCGCCGCGCCGACGGTGCCGAGCCCCGCGATGCCGACGCGCATAATCTCCGACATTGCAACCTTTCCGGGAAAAATTGGCGGGCGACGGACGCCCAGAGACGCTAGCGCCTTGTGCCCGATTTGGCGCCTTCAATCAAGAAACCGCTGACGCCAGGAGGGGCCAGGAGGGGATTGAGCCGTTGCGCCTGACGCCCTAACTCTTGGGCAAGCTGAAGCCCAGCCCGCTGGCGGCGATGAGGAGATGACAATGACGCGTCGAATGAGCGTATTCGCGATTCTGACCGCTTTGGCGCTGGCGTTTTCCGGCTCTTGCGCGCTGGCCGGCATCGGCATGCATGTGCAGGCGGCGATTGAGCATACTCAGGAGGCGATAGACGACGGCGCGAAGGGCGACTCCAAGGAGATCGTTACGCATGTGATGAGCGCGCTCGGCCATGCGCGTGAGTCGCTGCACGAAAAGGCCATCGAACAGGACCGCGCCGCCAACAAGCTGCTGCATCGCGCGATCAGGCATCTGCGCTTGGCCGAAATGCGCGCCCGGTTTGGCGACTCGGCGCGCGCCGTCAAGCACGCGACGAGCGCGCTCGCCGAACTGAAAAAGATCAAGTGACGACGTCGCGCGGCGCGGCAAGGACTCCTGGCGGCGACTTGGTCGTCGCCAGATAGCTCGGCATTCTGCTCGCCGCTCTCTCGCGGCGCAATTCGCGCTCGACCGGGCGCGCGCGGCGCGTCGGCGAGCGCCCCGCCTAATGCGGCACGTTCGACCAGATCTTGCGTTTGGTGAAATAGAGCAGCCCGACGAAGACGAGCAGAAAGGCCACAACGCCGAGCCCGATTCGCTTGCGAGACTCAAGATGCGGTTCGGCGACCCACATCATGAAGGCGGCGACGTCCTTGGCGTATTGGTCGATCGTTTGCGGCGCGCCGTCCTCATAGGTCACCACGCCCTCGGAAAGCGGCGGCGGCATGCCGATGCGACGGCCCGGCATATAGGGGTCGTAGAACTGTCCGTCCGGCATTTTCACGTCTGGCGGCGGGTCTTCGTAGCCCTCCATCAGCGAGGTGATGTAGTCGACGCCGTGCTCCTGATAGGAAAAGCCCGGCAAAGCGTCGAACAGGAAAAGCGGAAAGCCGCGCGAATAGCCTCGCGCCTTGGCCAAGACCGACATATCCGGCGGATAATTGCCGGCCAGCGCGGCGCGCGCCGCCTGTTCATTGGCGAAAGGCGCGGGGAAGCGATCGCTCGGGCGACCCGGCCGATCGAAATATTCGCCCGCCTGATTCGGGCCGTCCTTGATCTTATAGCTCGCGGCCAGCGCTTCGACCTCTTTTTCAGGAAACTCCGGTCCGCCGGGCTGCGAAAGATTGCGGAAGGCGAGCATTTTGATCGAATGGCAGGAGGAGCAGACCTCCTTGTAGACCTTGAAGCCTCTGCGCAACTGCGCCTTGTCATAGCGGCCGAAGGCGCCGGCGAAGCTCCAATCGAAGCGCTTGGGCTTCTGCTCATGGCGCTCGCTCTCGTGCCGCGCTTCCTTCTCCTTGGCCTCAGGCGCCGCGACCTTCTCTGCTTCCTTCGCTGGAGGCGCAGCGGCGTTATCGCCTTCCTTCGCGGGAGGCTCGGCGGCCTTATCAGCTTCCTTCGCGGGAGGCGCGGCGCCTTGATCGTTTTCCTGAGTGGAAGGCGCGGCGGCCTGATCGGTCGTGGACGGCGGGGCCTCCTCCTGAGCCCAGGCAGGGCCGAGCAGCGCGAGCGTCGCAGCGACCGCGATGGAAATGAGCGCCCCGCGCTTCATCGAAGAGATGAGCCGACGCGATTTTCTGTGCGCCTCAGACATGGGAGGTTTTCCCCCGCATGATCGAAGCGTCGATGGATTCGGGCACTGGCTCCGGCTTCTCGATTCTGCCGATGACCGGCAAAATCACCAAGAAGTGGAGGAAATAATAGGCCGAGAGCACCCGGGCGAACCAAAGATATGCGCCTTCAGCGGGCTGCGCCCCGAGATAGCCGAGCCCGATGCACACCGCGACAAAAATCCAGAACTCCTTGCGAAACAGCGGCCGAAACACGGCCGATTTCACCTTCGACGTGTCGAGCCACGGCAGCGCCGCGGTGATCAAAATCGATGCAAAGAGCGCAATGACGCCGATCAGCTTGTTCGGGATCGCGCGAAGGATCGCATAGAACGGCAGGAAGTACCACTCCGGCACGATATGCGGCGGCGTCACCAGCGGATTGGCTTCGATGTAATTGTCGGGATGGCCGAGGTAATTCGGCACGAAAAACGTCAGCCAGGCGTAGACGACGAGAAAAGCCGCGATGCCGACGGCATCCTTCATGGTCGCGTGCGGCGTGAAGGGAACCGTGTCCCTCTTGACGTCCTTCACCTCGACGCCGGCCGGATTGTTCTGGCCCGTCACATGCAGCGCCCATACGTGCAGCGCGACGATGGCGACGATGATGAACGGCAGCAGATAGTGCAAAGCGTAGAAGCGGTTGAGCGTCGCATTGTCGACCGAATAGCCGCCGAGCAGCCAGGTCGTGATTGCGGTTCCAACGACGGGAATGGCGGAGAAAAGATTGGTGATGACGGTCGCCGCCCAGAACGACATCTGTCCCCAAGGCAAGACATAGCCCAGGAATCCCGTGGCCATCATCAGCATGAAGATCACGACGCCGAGAATCCACAGGACCTCACGCGGGTCCTTGTAGGAGCCGTAATACATGCCGCGGAAGATGTGGAGGTAGACGGCGAGGAAGAACATCGACGCGCCATTGGCGTGCGCGTAGCGCAAAATGGTTCCCCAATTCACGTCGCGCATGATCTTTTCGACGGAATCGAAAGCGAGCGTCGTTTCCGGAGTGTAATGCATCGCAAGGACGACGCCCGTTACGATCTGCGCGACGAGCATGAAACTCAAAATCGCGCCAAACACCCACATATAGTTCAGGTTTTTTGGCGTCGGATAGGAGACGAAGGAATCATGCATGAAGCTCAAAATCGGCAGACGGCGCTCCAACCAGCGAGCGAAGCCGCTCTTGGGCGTGTATTGGGAATGACCTTCCATGGGCTTGGTGCTCTCGGAATCTCGCGCGGGAAATTGAAGGCGCTTGGCCTTGGCTAGCCGATCTTAATTTTGTTTTCGGCGATGAAGGCGTAAGGCGGCACCTCCAGATTCGTCGGCGCCGGGCCACTGCGAATCCTCCCCGAGAGGTCGTAGACCGAGCCGTGGCACGGACAGAACCAGCCGTCGAATTCGCCTTCCTTGCCGGTCGGAATGCAGCCGAGATGCGTGCAGACTCCGATGACGACGAGCCACTCAGGTTTTTGAACGCGTTTGGAATCGGGCTCCGGGTCGGGCAGCGCCGACAAGGCCACGTCCTCCGCCGCCTTGATTTCGGCCGGCGTCCGATGGCGCACGAAAACCGGCTTGCCGCGCCATTTCACGGTAACAATCTGGCCTTCTGGAACCGAAGAAAGATCGACTTCCGTCGAGGCCAGGGCGAGGGTTGACGCGTCCGGGT
This sequence comes from Methylocystis sp. H4A, assembly GCF_015709545.1. Classification (NCBI taxonomy): domain Bacteria; kingdom Pseudomonadati; phylum Pseudomonadota; class Alphaproteobacteria; order Hyphomicrobiales; family Methylocystaceae; genus Methylocystis; species Methylocystis sp. H4A. The sequence continues at coordinate 46,920 of NZ_JADNQY010000012.1, forward strand.
TCATCTGGGCGATCAGCGGCCAGACCACGGCGGCCGCGGCGCCTGCTGCGGCGGCGCCCGTCGCGATGTAGAGAATGTCCCGCCGGCTTGGCTCCGCCGGTTTTACGGCGGTGTCTTTGCTTGTCACGCTCGAACCTCTCCCAACGCTCTCAAGTCTTCGCGGCCGAGGCAGCGGCTGCGCCCAAGGCGATCGTTCCACGTTTCGCCGCTTCCGGCCAATCGCTGCGGTGCGCCGCGCCATGGCAATGCCAAGGCTGCGGCGGGGCGGAGGTGATATGTGACGCGAATCCCCGCCGCTGTCCACAAGCCGACACTGGGAAATTTGGCTAAACGCCTTGCCGCACAAGACCGCTGCCGATATTCGCGGCGATATGCCGCAAATTCGTATCTCCTCCCACGCGAACGGACCAATGGCTTCTCTCATGTTAGCCTTGTATCAGCCGGACATTCCTCAGAACGCTGGCGCCATGCTGCGCACATGCGCGTGTCTCGGCGTCTCCGCGGCGATCATCGGACCGGCTGGATTTCCCACAAGCGATCGCGACTTTCGCCGCGCCGGCATGGACTATCTCGATCACGTGACGATTGACCGACACGCATCCTTCGCCGCCTTTCAAGCGTGGCGGGCCGCGTCCGGCCAGGCGGGCGAGAGCCGTCGGCTGCTGCTGCTGTCGACGCGGGCGGCGGCGTCCTATCTCGACTGCGCCTATCGCCAAGGCGACATTCTGCTCGTCGGCCGGGAATCCGCAGGCGCGCCGGACGAGGTCCACGCCGCCGCCGATCTGGCGCTCCGCATCCCCATGCGGCCGCGCATGCGCTCCCTCAACGTCGCCGTCGCCGCGGCGATGGTCATGGGCGAGGCGCTCCGGCAGTTGCGCGCGCTTTAGACAGGTGCGCCGCCGCACTGCGCAATGGCGAAACGACCTTTTAGTCTGCGATCGTCGCAGCATATTAAGGCGATATTCATTGATTTTAGGAGGGCGCCATGACCCACCAGACGATTCGCATCTCGCTGATGGTTTGGGAGCGGCTATTGAAATCTCTCAATGCGGCTCTGCTGACCGCGCTTCTCTGCGTCGCCCTTTATGTGCTTGTGACCAATCTCTCAGAGGCGCGCGGCGCTATCGGCAAGCTGTTCGTAAAGTTCACGCAGATTGAGAGCATCGAAGGCTTCAATGTGAAGGCGGCGTTCCGGGTGGATCAAATCGCGCAGGCGACGCCGATCTATCAGGATCTGCCGGCGGACATGAAGGACATGCTGCCCGTCGACATTCGATCGCTTCGCGCCAGCTGGGTGGAGCGACTTCTTTATGTGGGCGACCAGGGCAAGCTGTGCGAATTCGAGTCTCCGAATCAGAGAATGGTCGAAGACCATAATGCGGACCGGCATTTGTCGGCTGATGGACTCATTACGATGAAGGACTCGCGCGAGGTCAAGGCGCAGGTGCTTGAAGACATGCGCCAGGCGAAAGCGCGGAACCGTGGGTGGCCGAACGGCGAGCCCCGCTCCTGCTATGTCACCGAGCTCACCGAGCGCGGCAGAAACGTCAAGACGGCGCTCGCGCAGTTTCTGCGCGCCGGCTTCGCGGCGGCGACAGGAACGCCGGCGGCGCGGCGTGATTCCAAGATGAAAGTCGCGGAGATGGCGCGATAGTCCTGCTGAATTGACAAGGCGCGGCGCCGGCGGGATGAAGCGGCGACAAGAGGAGACGTCGATGAACGCCGCGCAGGATCAACTCGAAGCCCGCAAGGACGCCGCGCGCGCATGGTTCGAGTCGCTCCAGTTGCGCATCATCGCGGCGTTCGAAGCGCTGGAGGACGAAGCGACGGGTCCGTTCGCCCTCGATGCCGAGGCGCCGGGACGCTTCGTTCTCTCGCCCTGGAGCCGGACGGACCACAGCGGCGCGACTTTAGGAAATGCCGCTCGAAACATCGGCGACGCGACTTTAGGAAGCGCCGCGCGAAACATCGGCGGCGCGCCGGGGGGCGGCGGCCGCATGGGGATGATCAGGGGCCGCGTGTTCGAAAAGGCCGGCGTGCATTGCTCAACGGTCTTTGGAACCTTCGCGCCTGAATTCGCCAAGCAGATTCCCGGCGCGGCGGAAGACCCGCGCTTTTTCGCGACCGGCATCTCGCTGATCGCGCATCCCTGGAACCCAAATGTTCCCGCCGTGCATATGAACACCCGCTTCGTCGTGACGACGAAAGCCTGGTTTGGCGGCGGCGCCGACCTGACGCCGGTGCTCGACGACCGCCGCACGCAGGACGATCCCGACACGATCGCCTTTCACGCCGCGATGCGCGGCGCCTGCGAGCGCCATCCCGTCGCCGACTATGCGCGGTTCAAGCAGTGGTGCGATGAATATTTCTTCCTCCCCCACCGCAACGAGCCGCGCGGCATCGGCGGGATTTTCTATGATTATTTCAACAGCGCGGGAGACGCGCAAAATTCCGCCTGGGATCAGGATTTCGCCTTCACCCGCGACGTCGGCGAAAGTTTTGTCGAGATCTATCCGGAACTCGTGCGGCGCAATTTCGCCAAACCATGGAGCGCGGCGCAGCGCGACGAGCAGCTCGTGCGGCGCGGCCGCTATGTCGAGTATAATCTGCTCTACGATCGCGGCACGATCTTCGGGCTGAAGACCGGCGGCAATGTCGACTCGATCCTCTCGTCGATGCCGCCGCTGGTGAAGTGGCCCTAGATCCTCCAAAAGTCCGCTGCGCCGGCGGGCAGCGCGGCTAACACGCGGTCGAACGTGGTCTCGTCGACGCGCGCTCGCAAGGCGGCGGCGACGTCGTCGATACAAGTCTTCGGCGAGAAATTATGATCGCGCCGCAATGCCTGAATATCGCGTATCATGGACTCGCGATCGCCGAAGGACGCCTGCGGCTCCTCGGGATTCCATTCGGCGACGAAGATAGCCCTGAGAACCGGCGGTAGAACGCCGGCGAACCGGATGGCGTCAGCGACCGAGAGCCGACGGCGAAAGGCCTGCAACACGCCCTGAGTCATCGTATAGGTCTGATTGCGCGTCGCGAGGCCCGAACGATCGCGCGCGTCCGCGAGGAAGGCTTCGAACTCTTCCGACGCATGCTGGATGTCCATTGGGATGGGCATGTGAATTCGCTTTCCAAAACGTCGGGCACGGGCACGAACGTCACCCAAATGCCCATCGCGGGTTGAGGCGCGCGTTACCACAGCAGCGTCATGCCCGCGCTTGTCGCGGGCATCCACGCGGCGCCGCTGCGGCCTCCTTGCAGCATTCATGGCATGTCACAACGTGGATGGCCGGGACAAGCCCGGCCATGACGGCCAGACAGCGCTTCACCCAAATGTCCATCGCCGGTTCAGCGCGAAGGTGACGAACATCGCTAGCACGGTTGTAACCATCTGCGCCGGCAGATATGGCGCGGCCCAGCGGTCGACGAAGAGGCTCATCAACGCATAGGTGACGCAAAAGCCGACGAAGGCGACCAGCGCAAAGCGCCACGTCGCCTCAGAATGCGGCCGGTCGCTCGCAAAGGTATGGCGCCGGTTCAGGAGATAGGCCACAACGCCGCCGACCACATAGCCGCACAGCGTCGCCGGCACCGCGCGCCAGCCCGCGCCTTCGACCAATGCGATGAGAATGGCGTAGTGCGCGAGCGTCGCGCCGACGCCGACCGACGCGTAAGTCGCAAGCTGGCGCGCCGTCGACATGCTCAGCGCGGCATCGTTGCGTAGTGGCGCGCGATGTCCCGCATCTCGGCTTCGGACATCTGGCGGCTCATGTAGCGCATCTCCTTATGCGCCCGCCTGCCGGTTTTGAACGCCTTGATCTGGTTGAGGAGATAGAGTTCGTGCTGGCCGGCAAGATGTGGAACGTCGGCGCTTTTGGCGATCCCGTCCGCGCCATGACACGCCGCGCATTGCGCCAGGACGTCGGAAAGCTCGCCGGCCTGGGCGCGCCCGGCGCCGGCGATGAAAAGCAACATCGGGAAAAGCAAACAGGTCGTAATCCGCATGGGCGTCATTTCGAAGCGTCGAGGAACGGGAATGATAGCGCAATTCGCCGGCCTGCGGCGCGATCTCGCCGATCCGAGGCTCCTATCCCGCCACCGCCGCCCCTTCACATAACCGTCAATCTCGTCTAGACAGTCGGCGACTTTCGAGCCGGGCGCGCCCCGCTCGCCGCCCGCATCGCCGGTTCGCCGACAGAATGACGGGCAAGTTCGGGACGCGTTCCGGTCCAGGGGCCGGAAACGCGGCCCTTTTTTATGCGCGCTCGCCTCCCGCGCGGCGTGCGCCGGGCAAAAGACGAAAGGTTTCCTCATCCTGAGGAGGCGGCGCAGCCGCCGTCTCGAAGGACGAGGAAACCGCTGGACACATCTCGCTCTCCTGCTTCGAGACGCGCCTTAGGGCGCTCCTCGGCATGAGGGCGAAAGAGCGCTGACGAGCGGATGACAACTGAGGCGGCATGCCGAAAAGAACCGACATTTCCACGATCATGATCATCGGCGCCGGCCCCATCGTCATCGGCCAGGCGTGCGAATTCGACTATTCAGGCACCCAGGCCTGCAAGGCGCTCAAGGCGGAAGGCTATCGGATCGTTCTCGTCAACTCCAATCCGGCGACGATCATGACCGACCCGGACATGGCGGACCGCACCTATATCGAGCCGATAACGCCCGAAATCGTCGCCAAGATCATCGAGAAGGAGCGCTACGCGGCGCCCGGCGGCTTCGCGCTGCTGCCGACGATGGGCGGACAGACAGCGCTCAATTGCGCGCTCAGTCTCGAAAAAATGGGCGTGCTGAAAAAATTCGATATCGAGATGATCGGCGCGACCGCCCATGCGATCGACAAGGCCGAGGATCGCGAACTGTTTCGCGAGGCGATGACGAAAATCGGCCTCGACACGCCGCGCTCGCATCACGTCAAGACATTGGCGGCCGCGCTCGAGGCGCTCGACGATATCGGCCTGCCGGCGATCATCCGTCCGTCCTTTACGCTCGGCGGCACCGGCGGCGGCATCGCCTACAACAAGGTGGAGTTCATCGAGATCGTCGAGCGCGGCATCGACGCCTCGCCGACCAATGAAGTGCTGGTCGAAGAAAGCGTTCTCGGCTGGAAGGAATATGAGATGGAGGTCGTCCGCGACAAAGCGGACAATTGCATCATCATCTGCTCCATCGAGAACATCGATCCGATGGGCGTGCACACGGGCGACAGCATCACCGTCGCGCCGGCGTTGACGCTGACCGACAAAGAATACCAGATCATGCGGGACGCCTCGATCGCGGTGTTGCGCGAGATCGGCGTCGAAACCGGCGGCTCGAACGTGCAATTCGCGGTCGATCCCTCAAACGGCCGCATGATCGTCATCGAGATGAACCCGCGCGTGTCGCGTTCGTCGGCGCTGGCGTCGAAAGCCACCGGCTTTCCGATCGCCAAGGTCGCGGCGCGGCTGGCCGTCGGCTATACGCTGGACGAGATCGCCAATGACATTACCGGCGGGGCGACGCCTGCCTCCTTCGAGCCGACGATCGATTATATCGTCACCAAAATTCCGCGCTTCGCCTTCGAAAAATTTCCGGGCTCCGAACCGATATTGACCACGGCCATGAAGTCGGTGGGCGAAGTGATGGCGATCGGACGCAATTTCGCCGAGTCGCTGCAAAAGGCGTTGCGCTCGCTGGAGACCGGCCTTTGCGGCCTCGACGACATCGAGATCGAAGGCTTCGGAAAAGGCGACGACATGAATGTGCTGCGCGGCGCGCTCGGCACGCCGACGCCGGACCGGCTGCTCGTCGTCGGCCAGGCGCTGCGGCTCGGCATGACCGCTGAAGCCATTCACGAGGCGAGCAAGATCGACATCTGGTTCATCGAGCGCATCGCGGAAATCGTCGCGCTCGAAAACAAGGTCAAGAAATATGGCCTGCCAGAGGACGCCGAGAATCTTCGCAAGCTCAAATTCGCGGGCTTCTCCGATTCGCGCCTCGCGACGCTTACGGGCCTGGAAGAAGAAGACGTGCGCGACATGCGCCACCGTCTCGACGTGCGGCCCGTCTACAAGCGCATCGATACATGCGCGGCCGAATTCGCCTCGCCCACGGCCTATATGTATTCAACCTATGAGACGCCGTTCATAGGCAGTCCCGCGAATGAGGCGCATCCCTCGGAAAAGAACAAGATCGTCATTCTGGGCGGCGGCCCGAACCGTATCGGGCAAGGCATCGAATTCGACTATTGCTGCTGTCACGCCTGCTTCGCGCTCGCCGACGCCGGTTTCGAGACGATCATGATCAATTGCAATCCGGAGACGGTTTCGACGGATTACGACACTTCCGACCGGCTGTATTTCGAACCGCTGACGAATGAAGACGTCGCCGAAATTCTCGACGTCGAGAAGTCCAACGGCGTGCTTGTGGGCGTCATCGTGCAATATGGCGGGCAAACGCCGCTGAAGCTTGCGCACGGCCTCGAGCAGGCGGGCGCGCCTATTTTGGGCACGCCGGTCGATTCGATCGACCTCGCCGAGGACCGCGATCGCTTCAAGCGGCTCCTCGACAAGCTGGGGCTGAAACAACCCAAAAACGGCATCGCCTATTCCGTGGAGCAGTCGCGCATCGTCGTGCAGGAGCTTGGACTGCCGCTCGTCGTGCGCCCAAGCTATGTGCTGGGCGGCCGCGCCATGGCGATCATCCGCGATCAAAGCGATCTCGACGATTATCTTCTCGGCACGTTGCCGAGCCTCGTGCCGTCCGAGATCAAGGCGCGCTACCCGAATGACAAGACCGGGCAGATCAACACGGTGCTCGGCAAGAATCCGCTGCTCTTCGATCGCTATCTGACCGACGCCATCGAAATCGACGTGGATTGTCTCGCCGACGGCGACGAGGCCGTCATCGCCGGCGTGATGGAACATATCGAAGAGGCGGGCATTCATTCAGGCGATTCAGCCTGCTCGCTGCCGCCGCGCTCGCTCGCGCCCGAGACGATCGCCGCGCTCGAGGCGCAGACCGAAAGCCTCGCCATGGCGCTTGGAGTCATCGGCTTGATGAATGTGCAATTCGCGCTCAAGGACGGCGAGATCTACGTGCTCGAGGTGAACCCGCGCGCCTCGCGCACCGTGCCTTTCGTCGCCAAGGTGATTGGCAGCCCCATCGCCAAGATCGCGGCTCGGGTGATGGCCGGCGCGAAGCTCGTCGACTTCGAACCGCTCAACACGAAGCCGGCGCATGTCGGCGTGAAGGAGGCCGTCTTCCCCTTCGCGCGGTTTCCAGGCGTTGACACCGTCCTTGGCCCCGAAATGCGCTCAACGGGCGAAGTCATGGGTCTCGACACCTCGTTTGACGCCGCCTTCGTCAAGAGCCAGCTCGGCGGCGGCACCAAGGCTCCGCGCGAGGGCGTCGTTTTCGTCTCGGTCAGGGATGCGGACAAAGGCCGAATCATTCCGGCGGTTCGCCTGTTGAAGGAGGTCGGCTTCTCCATCGTCGCCACGGGCGGCACGGCGCGCTACCTCGTCGAGCGGGGAATTCCCGCCCAGAAATTGAACAAGGTGTCGGAGGGACGGCCGCATATCGTCGACGCGATCAAGAACGGCTCGATCGCGCTCGTCTTCAACACCACCGAAGGGGCGCAGGCGCTTGCGGACTCGCGCTCCTTGCGCCGCGCGGCGCTTCTGCATAAGGTTCCCTATTATACGACCCTGGCGGGGGCGGTCGCGGCGGCCCAGGGAATACGCGCCTATGTGTCTGGAGACCTGAGGGTCCGGGCGCTGCAGGACTATTTTCCGCCCAACGCGACCAAGTGAATTTGGGAGTTCGGCGACGCAAGCGGCGGTGCGGTAACATTTGACCACCACTTGGCGGCCTATGCTTTAGCGCATGGCCGCAGTTCGGCGGGCGCAACCTCCGCCGATGCGCCGCGTGATTGGCGAAACTCAAGAAAAGACCAGAAAGCGAAAGCAATGGTGGACAAGGTACCCATGACCGCCGGCGGCTACGCCGCGCTCACCGAAGAATTGCGCCGCCGACAGCAGGAGGACCGTCCGCGAATCATTCAGCAGATCTCTGAAGCGCGCGCGCATGGCGATCTTTCAGAAAACGCCGAATATCACGCGGCGAAAGAGGCGCAATCGCTCAATGAAGGCCGCATCGCCGAACTCGAGGACAAGCTGTCGCGCGCCGAAGTCATCGACGTCTCGAAGCTCAAGGGCTCGACGATTAAATTCGGCGCGACGGTCACGATCGTCGACGAGGACACCGAAGAGGAGAAGGCCTATCAGATCGTCGGCGAGACTGAGGCCGATGTGAAGAGTGGCCGGGTCTCGATCACGAGCCCCATCGCTCGCGCCCTGATCGGCAAGACCGTCGGCGACACCGTGGAAGTGACGACGCCGGGCGGCGGCAAGAGCTACGAGATCCTCAAGGTCGCATTTGGGTGAGGCGCGGGGCGGCGCCCCGTCCCTGTCCTAACCACGAAGGTTACGCGGTTTGTCGCACCGGCCCGGATCGAACCCCCTCTCCCGCGAAGCGGGGGAGGGCTGGGGAGGGGGCGCTTCGAGCATCCCGGGCCTTCCGCTGCATATGACAATCCGCATTCTCTCCGACGGCCGGGCCGGGCATGAGGCGCAGACGCTCGGCGTCGCCGAAGCGCTGGGCGCTGCGCCCGACATTCGCTGCGTCGCGCCGCGCGCGATTTACGCAGCGCTCGCGCCGTTTGCGCCAGCCGACCCGCGGGACAGCTTCACACACGCCCCGCCCTACCCCGATATCGCGATCGCTGCGGGACGGCGGACGATCCCAGCGCTCACGCGGCTGAAGCGCGACTCCGCCGGGCGAACATTCACGGTCTATCTGAACAAGCCCGCGAACGGGCCCGGCGCGGCCGATCTCATCGTCGCGCCGCGCCACGATCGCCTCCGCGCCGCCAATGTCTTCTCGCCGCTGACGCCCGCCAACCGCATCACCCCCGAGCGGCTCGCCGCGGCGCGCGCTGCGCCAGATCCCCGCATCGCCGTCCTGCGCCGCCCGCGCATTGCGCTCATTGTCGGCGGCGACAGCCGGCATGGCGCCTATGGCGCGGCGCACATCGCCGAACTGGCGCACGTCGCCGCTTCGCTGCTGGCGAGCGGGCGCGGCGTGATGGCCACCGCGTCGCGACGCACGCCCACAGCCCTGCGCGAGAGGCTGCGGCGCGCTCTCATCGCCCCGAGCGGCTTCTTCTGGGATGGAGAGGGAGAGAACCCCTATCTCTCGATGCTGGCGAACGCCGACGCGATCATCGTCACCGGCGACAGCGTCAATATGGTGGGAGAGGCGATCGCGACCGCCGCGCCGGTCTATGTCGTTCCGCCGCCCGGTCGCCGAGGCAAGATCGACGCCTATCTCACGGCGCTCGCCGAGGTCGGCGCCGTCCGCATCTGGAGCGGCGCGCTCGCGGACTGGCGCCGCACGCCGCTCAATGCGACGCCCGACATCGCCCGCGCCGTCGCACAGGCCTATTCGGCCTTTACCGCGCCGCGTCGTTAATTCTGAGCGCCCTCCCCTTTTTTAAGCGGCCCTGCCCTGGCAGGGCGCGAGGCTGCTTGAAAAACCCGCCGCGCGCCGATAAGAGTGACCCGCCGCGCGCCTTTGGGCGTCCGCCAATTGCCGCTTTAGCTCAGCTGGTAGAGCACCTCATTCGTAATGAGGGGGTCGGGGGTTCGAATCCCTCAAGCGGCACCAATAAAAGCAACGACTTAGTGGCTTTCTCCGGCTTCCTGATCGCAGCCATTGGACGATTATAAGCGTCCTATAAGCATCTGGAGAGCCAAAGCATGAAAACCGCAACCACCCGCCGCGCCGTCATGGCCGGCCTCGCCGCTGCGCCCGTCGCCGGGCTTCCCGCCATTGCTGGCGTCGTCGCTGAACATGATCCGATCTTTGCGGCCTTCGCGGAATTTAAGCGCGCGAAGGTGGCCAAAGACTTGATCATGGAAGCTGCTGATGATTTGCGGGGCGATACCTCGGCAGCGATTAAAGCGGCCGGCCTAGACCCGAGGGAAATTCTCACCGCTCGACGATTGGAAACTTGGCGTGAGATGGGGCTTTGCTCCGATGAGGACTATGAGGCGGGTCTGGCTAAGCTCGAAGGCCCCCCAAGCGAATATCAAAAAATGTGGATGCGCGTCGAAGAGTCGGACGACGCAGACATGGAAGCGAGCCAAGTAGCCAGCGCAACTGAGCGCGCATTCTACGAGACAGCCCCGACGACGCACGCGGGCGCCTTGCGGCTGCTCCGTCACCTCGCTGACTTTCTCGACGAAGATGACGTGGTCAATGACCTTTACGTCGGCGATGTGGTTGGCGACGCCATCCGCAATGCAATCGCGGTCTTCGAGCGGGAGGCGCGGTCATGAGCACAGCCAATGACAACGCCGACGTGACGCCGCTTTTCATTGAAATCCGTCCCGGCATGCGCAGGGCGCTCGCCGACGCAGTTGAGGCGTTCTTGAACCTATTGGACCAGATCGACGCCGACGCCGATCTTGAGGACGCCGACCCGCCAGAAGACGACGCGCCATGCGAGGACGTGGGCGACGATGAGCCAAGCCTGGGGAGCGTGGGAAGCCGCGACGCGTCACTTCCACAATATCTGAGGTCGCAGGGCGCCGACGACGACCGGGAAGACGAAAGCGAGATGCTTGAGCCCGGCGGCGATGACGAGCCGGCGCTCGGCGCGACGACGGCGATGAACCAAGAGCACGCCTGGCGATGCTCCGCTTGGGATAGCAGCGACGAAGCGGAGCCTTCGCTCGGCTGGACGGGCCACGGGCGCGGCCATCCTGAAATGGCGCTGCGCGGCTATGACGACGATCGGGAGAGAACTACAGGGCCGCGCGACGAAGAGGGTGACGACGCCGTCGATGGTGAACTCGACGCCGATTGCATGGATTCTTGGCTCAACCCACCGCACCTGCCGGGCGGCAATGGCGCAATGCGGAGGACAGGCCGATGACTGACCTGAGCAACGTCAAGGCGCGGCTGCACCGTCTGCCGCTTCGCACCATCATTGCGATAACATAGCGGCTCAAGCTCGCGCGGCTCTTCCTTTGGCTCGCGCGCGTCACGGACACATACGACGGCGTCGTCATGCGGATTGTTCGGCGCATCGCCGGCGGTGCCGACGGGGCCTAAATGAGTTAACAGCGTGGGCGGCTTAAAGGCCGCCTAAAAGGTCATTTCGGGAGGCGTCATGGTGCTTATTCAGAGCCGTTGAGCGCGTCGAGCGCGCGTTGCAGAATGTACTCGCTGGGCCGGTGGGCTTCCGCGCCGGCCGTGTCACGAGGCGTTTCCTGTGGAGGAGCTCCGTCCCGCTCACCCTGTGCAGCTTTCGCGCGCGGGCGCTCCGATGGCGCGCTGACTAAGCGGCGCCGCGGCTGAGACGCTCTCTTGGGCGGCGATTGTGGGGAACCAGCAAGGGACTCAACCGGCGTCTCGCCGCGAGCGTGAGCGATCTTGCCTGATCTTCCGGGAGTTTCTTTTGTCGATCCCGCCGCAGGAGCTTGTGGGGGCTCCTGCGACAAGAAAGCGCCCGTCGGGAGAGCTGGCGCGTTAAAGCTCGCCATTGGCTGCGCGAGCTGAGCCGCCGCCGCAAGCGGATCCTGTACTTGCTGTGGCGAAGCGGTAGGAGGGCGGTTCGCTTCGCTCGCCACCGGTCTGCTCTCGCTGGGTGGCGACGCCTCGCTTGCGTCTTCGACTTTATCCCGAAGCGCCGAAGATAGCTGCGGGTCGCCGGCCGGCATGTCCCGGGGCATAGCCTGCGCTTGCGTCTCCTCCTGCTCCAGCTCGGACGTCTTTGGCTCAAGGTTCTGAGCCGTCTCCCCCACGCTATACGTCGATCTGTCAAAAGCGAAGCTTGCGGCGAGCGCGCCCAATCCAAGGACAATGACGATCGCCGACGCTCCCAAAAGATAGCGAGGTGATATGACGTTGGCGGCGGCCGCGGATGTCGAAAACTGTTCCTCGTGCTCAGGAAGGAAATCTTCCAGTTCGTCCTCATAATTGCGATGATCGCGCATAGCATCTGATGGATCGGCCCCAGGCGACAGCGCCGTCTCCGCTCTTTCCGCGAGGATGTCCGCAGAAGCCGTCTGCCGATCGTGCCCTGGCGGCCCAAAACCTTTGATTTCCGAGCCCCGCCCCCGAAGTGGAGGAGCCGGTCTTCGACCGTCGGGAGCGGCTTGCGTCCCCCGCCCGCTCGCAAGATCGGCCGCCCGCGCGGGAGCCTCGACGCGCCCCGCAGGAGGGAACTCGACCTGAGGATTTTTGCCAGCGCTCGCGATGTGTGAGCCGCGCACCAGTTCCTGCAACTGGGCGATATTGCGGCGGAGCTCATCTTCGTTCATGCATCCGTCCTTCAAAAACGCACAGCTGCGCTCTCCGGCGAGACCTTTCAGTTTGCGCCAGCCTCATACGGAATTGTGGCTGATTTTGCGTCCCGCCGCGTCACGCGTTTCAGGGAGATCAGCGATGGCCGTGGACGGAGTGAAACGGTGCACAGACGATCGGCGGGCCCCTACAGATTTCTGAAGCCAAGTTCCGCAGATCCGAGCCGCGGACGGGCTTCCTTGTATAGAGCGGCGGTCTCTTCATAGACTTGCCGGCAAATCGTCTCAGGGTCGCTCAAACCGACTCGCGTTTCCGATAGGAACCCCGCTTCGCGGGCTGATTCCGCAGCTTCTACCAGCGCAACGATATCTGCAATCTCCCAAAGCCGATCCGACACGCCCGCCGCCATCGCAGGCGGCAGCCCTCGCCGCGTCGGCTCGTCTTCGAAATAGACATAGGCGCGCCCGGCGCCGCCCGCGTCTTCGATGGCGAATGACTCGCCGCTCTTTAGGATGCGCAGCGGCAAGGTGTAGGGAGGGGGATTCATCTCTTCCAGCGCTCCAGGAACTCCTTTAGCCTGCGCTCATGGGCTGGCGCGGGCAAGACAACCGGGACCGTGATGCGGAACGTGAGTGGCGCAAGCTGCCGCTGCGCGAGCGCTATGACTGGCCGAGCCTGGCGCTCTTCGTGATCTTCCTGGTCGCATTCGCCTATGCGCTTCGGAGTATCGGATAGATGCGCGTGGCGCTTTTCATCGCTTCCGTTCTCTTATCCTTCATTGGCGCGATCCCGCAGACGGAGGCCTGCAGCGGCTGCGGCTGCCGCGGAGGACCCGGCTACCGCGCGCCGGACGGCCGCTGCGTCGGCTGGCCTGATGTCGGGCGCAAGTGCGGGAGCCCGCCGGAGACACGCTGCACGCCCGAGGGTCCGAATGCTGGCGCCGCAGAGGCGGCCAAGTTCGGAGTGAAGGCGATCGAATCCAAGCAGCCAAAGGAGGTCGCGCCGAAGTGATTGCCTCGATGAAGCGGATCATCATCACCATCGTAGCGGCGACCCTTTCAAGCGCCGCGCTCGCCGACGTCGTTGGCCGCGCCTCGGTCATCGACGGCGACACGATCGAAATTCATGGACAGCGTATCAGGCTTCACGGCATCGACGCACCCGAGAAAGGACAGCCCTGTTTTGACGCCTCTGGCAAGTCCTACCGCTGCGGCCAGATTGCCGCGATGGCTCTCGATGAATTCATCGGCGCGTCGCCTGTCGCCTGCCGCGAGCGAGACACAGATCGCTACGGCCGCACTGTCGCCACGTGCGCCGTGCGCGGCGTCGATATAGAGGCTTGGCTTGTTCGAAACGGGCATGCGTTCGCGTATCGTCGCTATTCGAGCGACCACATCGGCGCCGAACAGGAAGCGAAGAACGCAAAAAGAGGGCTATGGGCCGGCTCGGCTCAACCGCCTTGGGAATGGCGAAAAGATCGTCGGGGAGGCTTGTAGCTCCCATCGCAGCCCGGCCGGCGACGATCGGGCTTTTTCGCGCGCCGCGAGCCGCACAACGGGAAAATTCGCTCAGCCATCATCCTTGATCACCAATTTCTTGGTCCGTGTGTCTATGACCACGACGTCGGCCGCTCGTTTCGTCGCTTTGACCTGCTTGGCGACCGCAACAGCGTCGCGGACATCATAGAACCGGTCGTGCAAGCCCTCGACGCGGACTTCAAAGGGACATTCGACGAGCTTTGTCGGCGTTAATGCGTTCATGAGCGTCGATAGAAATACCCCTCACCCGCCGGAGAATTTGAGTTTCATTAGGTGTAACAGGGTCAGCAGCGATCAGTCTGGATCGTCAGGCCTATGCCGCCAGCCTATGAACATGCACGTCGTGGCCTCCATTGTTCTGCATGGCAGACATGGCGGCGCGTTCATGTTCTTCGGTCCGGGTTCGCGCCCACAGCAACAGCCCGCCGCGCGCTAATTGCGCCTGCACCCAATTGCGCTGACGACGTCGAACGAATGCGCCGACGCCCACGCCAACCAGGCTGGCGGCCATACCAGCGCCAATGCCCGCAACGATCGCCTCGGCGAAACTTCCGTAGACGGTCCAAACGGCGATCGCGCCAGCAATGGCGCCAACATAGAAGAGCAGGCCGATGAGCGCAGCTTTGCCTTCATTAAGCGACTCGGCTTCGATGTAGGAAATGCGAGGAGCTTCATCGCTGTCCTCGATTTCGACCGAGCGTTTCGATCCAATCTTTTCGCGCGTCTTCGCGTCTTCGGTGAGCAGGCTGATTTCGGATCGATCGAATCCATGAGTCATCAAATAGTCAATGGCGGATTGCAGCTTATCAAGCGAGTCGAACAGGCCTACG
>NZ_JADNQY010000013.1:0-77711 GCF_015709545.1 Methylocystis sp. H4A
TCGAGGGACCTCGTGCCGGCTGCGATACCGTCCGAAACACGAGCCCATTTGGGGACCATTGGGACGCCGCCAAAATCGGAGAGGAGCTTGTCAATCGTCACTTGCGGGGCGAGCCGACGCCGCTAGCATCCCCTATTGCGATGATGCGGCTTTTGCTGATCTTAAATCGCCCGCAGACGACGCAGCCCCCCGAAGGCTACAATAAGAGCTGGTTGCTCAACGAGATCGTTCCAGGATTTGACGCCGAAGCATTACGCATAGCGCCGTCCATCAGCAAAGGCGCAAACGCTATGGTGCCGCTCTATTTACGCATCGCGCTACTCGCCGGTCTCGCAGTCGCCGCGAAAAACGCGGCGGATACGATTCAGCGCCTGCGCCCCTTCTGTCGCCCCGTCTATCGAAAGCGATTCGACGAGCTCGCCTACGCCGCGCTCGGGATGCCGCTGGAGTTCTCAATTTAAGCGTCAAAGCTCGAAAATGCGCGCCGAAATTCTCAAATATGATGTCAACGCGCCGCGCGAACAGGGATTTTCTAATCAAAGGATGTATCCTGACAACGTCCTCCATCGCCGCGACGAAGCTGGCGTCGGCCTGCGGGGGAATCACCCACTGCTGCTTGCGATGGGGTTTGAGAATGTTTTTTTAAGACACGACCGATCGTGCTGTCGCTCGCCGTCTCGACGATTTCGAGCTCGACGACTTTCTTTTCCAGCAGCCGCAACGTCCAGCGCGCATAGCCTTTCGGCGGCGTCGAGCAGGACAGGGCGATCAGCCTGGCTTCCTTCTCGCCGTCAAAAATCCGCGGCACGGAGGGACGCGTGTGCGGCTTGCGCGTCAAGACCGCGGCGAAGCCCTCCTCTATGAGCTGCTTGCGCACCCGATAGACCATCGACGCGCTCGTCTCCAATTGTTCGATGATCTCGCCGTCGCTCAAGCCTTCGCCCGCCTCGGAAACGTCCGCCTTCAGCAAAATTTGAGCCTTTATCAGCGTCTTCGCCCCATACTTGCCCTTGCGCAGCATGGCTTCCAGATGCGCCCGCTCCTCGCCGCTCAAGCGCACCACATACCGCTTCACGCCGACTGCTTCCCGCGCCATCTTCGCCTCCTGAAGGTCGAATCAATGGCAGTAGCGAATCAGGGATAGCCAGCCGGGGGAAGCGCCCTATTCAAATTCGCTGAAGCGACCCACTAGCAGGACCGGTACACTTTTGCGCCGCCGTAAAAATAACAGAGCAAAGCCGGTTTAGTGGTACACTTTGCGTCCGCCATTTAGAGCTGTAGGACCTTGCCACGCGACGATTATTTGCTCGTTCGCCGTCAGCACAAGTCGATAAAGGTCTGCATCGGCATCTTTCGTGAAACATCAGCGGCCTTGATGCGTAAACCACTGATTATAGGTACAAAACTCTATGGAGCGTAACCGAACGCTTGGTTGAGCCGCGAGATTGCGACGCCAACGTTGATCGCGGCGTTCGCCTGCATACGCTGGGCCTCGAGTTGGATCTGCCGCACGCGATAGAGGTCGAACGCGCTTACCTCGCCAATTCGATATGATTTGCGCGACAGTTCGAATTGTTCATCGGCGACTGAGAGTCGGTTGTTGGCGATTTCAGCGGCGCGCCGCGTAGCAGCGAGCATCACGCGCGCCGCCTTTATCTCCGCCGTTACGACGCGCTTGGCGCGATCATATTCGGCCCGGGCGCGATCCATTTCGGCTCGCGCTTCTGCGCGTCTCGGCGCATTGCGACCAGGTGTTGGCAATGGAATGCGAATGCGAACGCCAATAGTGGTCGAATCCGTGCGTTGGTTCGAGACGATTTGCGAAGGGTCGGTCGAATACTGATTGTTGTATTCGCGCCGTCCGAACACGCCGATATCGGGACTGGCGATGGGTGTCGCGTCGACGAGCCGCAGCTGGGCTTCAGCTCGTACGAGCGCTGCCCGCGGCGTTCGCAAAGCTGGATGATCTTCTATATCAGTTGCGGGACGCACCGATTCGAGCGTGCCCTCCGGGGGCGCGCCGCCAGTCAGCGCCATGTAGTTCACCCGAGCAACCTTCATGGCGCCTTCCGCCTGGGCGAGCTCCGTTTCGGCGGCGAGTGTCTCGTTCGTCGCGAGCAGCGCGTCGCTCTGGGCGGCGTCGCCGAGTTCGACGCGGCGGGTCATATCCCGGCCGATATCATGGGCTGTCATCACGCGCGTCCGGGCAACGGCGACATTTCGCGCCGCGCGACTCGCATTCCACCAGGCGTCACGCAATAGGCCCGCGACATCCAGCCGACGTAACGCGAAGCGTTGCTCAACTTCGCGAATCCCGGTCGTCACCGTCGCCTCAAAGGCGTCGCGCTGCCCCGGCAGCCATAGGGGCATGCCGGCTTCCATTTCCAGTTCATTGTAGTTGCGTAAGTTTCCGGATAGCGCACTACGCTGCGAGCCGCCGACATATGGCGATCCTGGCGTGATCGAATTCGCGGTGGCGTAGCGCGCGGAGATCGCGCGATATTGCGCTTCAAGCGACTTGCTTTGCGCATCGATAGCGACGGCCATGTCGAGATGTTGGGCTAGCACTTGATTGGATGCAGGCTTGCGGACGCGCGGCCTCTTGTCGACACGTAACGACTTGGCGCGTTTGACCCGGACCTTCTTCTTGCCCTCGAAAAGGACTTCAACGCGCAGCATTTCTTGTGCTGGCATTAATGGGGGTGTCGCCTTAGTTTCGGCGCGTAACGCGGAAGACGTATAGGCGAGAAATATTGCCGCGACAAGGATCAACCAAGAGCTCATAAACGCGCGTCCTCGCGCCAGCGAGCCGTTGGCGATCGAGTTCCACGGGCGCTCAGCTTCTGGCGTAGAAAAAGACTAAGATTAGCGGAGCGATCGTAAAGAATCGGCAGCAGCACGAGCGTCAGCACGGTCGCTGAAATCAGTCCGCCGATGACCACGACCGCGAGGGGCCGCTGGATCTCGGCGCCCGGCCCATGTGCAAACAAAAAGGGTATTAGACCGAAGGCTGCAATGGCCGCGGTGAGCATCACCGGCCGCATGCGCCGGCGCGCGCCCTCGACGACAGCTTCGCGCGTCGTGCGCGTGCCTTCCGCGACTAGCTTGTTAATGTACGAGATCAGCACAACGCCGTTGAGCACGGCGATGCCGATAAGGGCAATGAAACCGACAGACGACGGCACAGACATGAATTCTCCCGAAAGCCACAGGGCCAGAATGCCTCCAATCGCCGCAAAGGGCACATTGCAAAATACCAGCGTCGCCTGCAGCATCGAACTGAAGGTCAGATAGAGCAGGAGAAAGATCAACGCCAGCGCGATGGGCACGACGATGGCAAGACGCGCTGAGGCGCGCTGTTGGTTCTCAAACTGCCCGCCCCATTGGTAACGATAGCCCGGCGGCGTCTTCACATTTTGCCCGACCGCCTTTTTCGCCTCGTCAACGAAGCCGACGAGATCACGTTCCGACACGTTGGCGAGCACAGTCGCGAATCGGCGACCTTGTTCACGAATCACTTGGATGGGGCCGTCCTCCGCCTGCACCTGGGCAATTTGCGACAGTTCGACAACTTTTCCTTCCGAAGACACCACCGGCAGCCGCGCGAAGTCCACCGAAGAGCGGCGCGAAGTTTCGGATCCACGAATGACAAGCGGCGTGCGTATCGGTCCTTCGAGAACAATGCCAACTTGTTGTCCGTCGACCCAGACGCGCAGCGCATCCTGGATCTCCTCAGCATTGAGACCGAAGCGTCCGGCGGCAAGCCGGTCGACGCGCGCGGT
Organism: Methylocystis sp. H4A; assembly: GCF_015709545.1. Lineage (NCBI taxonomy): Bacteria > Pseudomonadati > Pseudomonadota > Alphaproteobacteria > Hyphomicrobiales > Methylocystaceae > Methylocystis > Methylocystis sp. H4A. Next base: position 3,783 of record NZ_JADNQY010000013.1, read on the forward strand.
GAGATAACGCATGCCATCGTTCTGCAGGCCGAAGACGTCGCGCGCGCCTTTGATCTTACGCAGAATCTCCTCCACGTCGCGTGTGAGGCGATTGAGCTCGTTGATGTCGTCACCAAAGATTTTGACAACGACATCGCCGCGCGCGCCGATGATCATCTCCTGCACGCGCATGTCGATCGGCTGCGAAAAGGCGTAAGAAATGCCTGGCGTGGAGTCGAGCACCGCGCGGATTTCGCCCATCAACCAGGCCATGCCCTTGCCGCGCCATTCGTTTGGCGGCGCGAGTGAGAGGAAGTTGTCGGTATCGTTGAGTCCGACAGGGTCGATGCCGAGTTCGTCAGCGCCGGCGCGCGCCATCATGCCCTTGACTTCGGGCACCCGACTCATGATTTCGCGTTGAATGCGCATGTCGGTCTCGGCGGTTTCTTTGACACTAACCGTTGGATGTTTGCGCACAGTGATGACTGGCGTTCCCTCGTCCATCACCGGCATGAATGTCTGGCCGATGCGGGAATAGGCGACGCCGGCGACAATAAGGCCGAAGAAGGCGATGGCGGCGACCCACGACGGCTTCGAGAGCGCGCGCAGGAGCAAGGGCTCGTAGATCGCGGCGATCTTGCGCACGAGCCAGGGCTCGTCGGAATGACCGGGCCTGAGCAGCGTGGCGCTCAGCGCTGGCACCACGGTTAGCGACAGGACGAGCGCAGAGCCGAGGGCGAATGCGATGGTGAGCGCGACGGGCGAAAACAAACGACCTTCCAACCCTTCGAGCGAGAGCAACGGAAGGAAGACGGTGACGATGATGATAACGCCAGAGACAAGCGGCGTTGCGACCTCTTTCGTCGCCTCCAGAGTCATGAAAATGCGGTCAGAGAGAGTCGCGTCATGCGCATTCGCCATGCGATGCTCGACATTCTCGACGACGACAACGGCGCAGTCGACGAGCAGGCCGATGGCGATAGCGAGGCCGCCGAGAGACATGATATTGGCGGAGAGGCCCGACAGCCGCATGATGCCGAAGGTCGCGAGCGCGGCGAGCGGCAGGATGACCGAGACGACGATCGCCGCGCGCAGATTGCCCAAGAATAGTGCAAGCAGAACCACGACGAGGACGATCGCTTCGAGTAGAACCTTTTGCACCGTCCACACCGCCTTGCCGATCAGTTCGCTGCGGTCGTAGAAGATTTCGAATCTGGCGCCCTTTGGTAGGGTCGGCTCGAGTTCGGCGAGTTTCGCCTTGACGCCACTTACGACGGTGCGCGCATCGGCGCCGCGCAGGCCAAGCACGAGGCCCCATACCGCCTCGTCCTCGCCATTGCGGACGACGACGCCGTTGCGCGCCAATGAGCCATAGCGCACTTCTGCCACGTCGCCGACACGCACGATGCCGGAGTCGTGCGCCGCGATGACGACCGAGCGAATATCGTCGAGAGAACGTAACCTCCCTTCGGCGCGCACCAGCAGCGCCTCCTCGCCGTCCCGTACGCGGCCGGCGCCGTCATTTCTGTTATTGTTTCGAAGGCTCGAATCGAGCATCTTTACTGTAACGCCGCGCGCCGCCATGGCGGAAGGCGATGGCGCGACTTCGAATGTGCGCACGAAACCGCCAAGTCTATTGAGATCAGCGACGCCAGGCAGGCCGCGGAGGGCGGGACGAATCGTCCAGTCGAAAAGCGTGCGCTGTTCCGACGGGGATAAATCACCGCCCACGATTGTGAACATCAGCATCTCGCCGAGCGGCGTCACGATCGGCGCAAGCCCGCCACTGACGCCATCGGGTAACTGATCCTGGGCTAAGGCAAGCCGCTCATTGACTTGTACGCGCGCCCAATAAATGTCGGTTCCCTCCTCGAATTCGAAAGTCAGCAACGCCACCGAATAGCGCGTGATGGAGCGCATCCGGACAAGATGAGGAATACCTTTAGCGGCGAGTTCGATCGGCGCTGTGACGCGAGCTTCCAGCTCCTCAGGCGTGAGGCCCGGCGCACGCATGGCGACCAGCACCTGTGCTGGAGCGACGTCAGGGAAAGCGTCGATTGGGAGTTTGAAATAGCTGACGGCGCCCCAGACCGCGAGTCCGAGCGCGGCGATGAGAACCAGGAGCCGTTGTCCAAGCGCAAGGCGGATCAGTTTTTCGAGCATTGTTTCCTGATTACTTCGCGGCCGCGGCGAGTTCCGCCAGCAGGGTCAATAGACCGCCTGTCGCGACGCGTTCTTCAGCTTTCAAAGACCCCTGCACGGAGGCGAATTGCGGCGTTTCGGAAACAAGGGTCACGGGTCGTGCGACGAAACCGTCCGCTGTACGCACGAACACCCAATTGTGATTCTGGTGGCTGACGACCGCATCCGCTGGAACACGCCATTGAGTGCGTGAATTGCCATTGATGTGTAGGATTGCTTGCACAGCCTGGCCAGGGCGCAGCGGGCGGCGACCAGGACGAAATTCGGCTACGGCATTTACCGATTGCGTGGGAGTATCGACTGAGCGGCCAATTCGAATGAGTTTGCCGTCGAGGCCGGCGATCGGCAGGTGCACACGGTCGACACTTTCAAGTGCTGCAGCGCGAATAATCGGTATTTGCAAATTAACCCAAATCGGATCAAGGCACGCGATCGTAACAAGGGGCGTCGAGGCTTGAACGCGCTCGCCCGTTTTGCCATGGCGCTGCAGAATGGTGCCGGCAATCGGCGCGCGCACTTGGAGGGAACTCGCGAGTGTTCGTTCGCGCTGCAATGAGGCGACGTCCTCGTCTGACATTCCGACGAGCGACAATATTTGCTTACGTTCCTCTAGCGCTGAGCGCGCCTGGATAGCTTCGGCTCGTGTGACGATTAGACGTCGCTCCGCAATGATATGTTCTTTGAACAGTTGTTCGTCGCGCCGCAGTTTCTCGGCTGCTAGATTCGCAGCTGAAAGCGCATGGAGAAAGCTTCTCTGCGCTTCGATCAGGTCCCAAGATTTCAGCGTGGCGATAGGCGCGCCCTGCTTCACATCTTCGTCAGGTACGACAAGCAATGTTTCGACGAGGCCTGCAGCCGGCGCAGCGACAACACGCATTTGCTGCGGGGGGACGGTGACGACCCCCGGCACGACTAGTTCGCCCAAACTCGACTCATGCACTACTAGCTGAGTCTCGATCCCACCCGCACGGATCTGCGCTTCGTTGAACTGAAGAACGACTTCGTGACCTGCGCCAGCGTTCGTTTCCGAACTCGCCCGGACGGGAATGGCCATTGTAAGGGCCAGGAGCAAGCGCTGAGCGCCAAGGTATCGGGCGTGATGCATTAGACCTTCTGGGGAATTAACGGATTCTGGCCATTAGGGGCAGCGAGCTGCGGCGTGTTCCGAGGGAGGTTGATTGCTGCTTACTGCATCATTCTCGATGCCAGCATGTCGGCTCGGGAGTTGCGTTATTGTCCGTTCCAGGAACGTCGGCGGATAGCGTGCGCATGCGCCATGATGACGCGTCCAACTAAGCGATTCGCTTAATTACGTCGATCAACCGTGGCGTCGAAGCTGCTGTGCGCATAGGGCTTTCACCTTATTGGGTCTGCTGTCCACATGTTCAACTCAATTGCGTCGTGCTTGGGCTCCACCGTCTGGATTGAGCCCCAAGAGTGACCGTTGCATTCATTTTTCGCAAACGCAAAATTGTTGAAAATAGAACAAAAGAAATTTATATGTAAAATATGGACGTCAATCTAGCGAAGACCTTCTTGGAAGTGGTTGCGAGTGGAAGCTTCATTGCTGCTGCGGATCGTCTACACCTGACGCAAGCAGCGGTGAGCGCCAGAATTCGAACTCTAGAAAGTCAGCTCAAGCGACCACTCTTCGTTCGCAATAAAGCGGGCGCGCGTCTGACGTCGGCGGGCGAACGCTTCGCGCGCTACGCGACGACGATGGTTCAGTTATGGGAGGGCGCTTGTCGACAAGTGGCTCTGCCCGTGGGGCGAGCGAGTGGTTTCAGCATAGGTGGAGAATTCAGTCTCTGGTATCCGCTCCTAGCAGATTGGCTCATATGGATGCATGCGGAATCGTATGAAACAGCGATAACAGCGGACGTTGACACCCCTGCGCGACTTCTCGAGCGCGTGCAGGAGGGCTCGCTTGACCTCGCCGTTCTCCATAATCCGCCGCAACGGTCTGATCTTGTCTGCGAACTGCTCATTGAAGAGAAATTGATTCAGGTAACAACCGACCCAAAGGGTAGAATCGATCCAAATGAGTATGTTTTCGTCGATTGGGGGCCAGAATTCGCTGTCAATCACCAGGCCGCTTTTCCCAAGCTGAGCATTGCGCCCTTGTCAATATCGCTGGGTCCGCTCGCGTTGACCTTTATACTGAGCGTCGGCGGAGCGGGGTATTTTCGTATTGGCGGTGCGCAGCCATTTTTGGCCGACGGACGGTTGCATCGTGTAAGTCGAGCTCCTGAGTTCTCATATTCCACGTACGCCATCTACGCCACGGGGCGCGAGGATGATGTCATGCAACGCGTCCTTAAGGGATTACGGTTGGTGGCGTCAGGTCACGAGAGGGCGGGAATACCGCCGGCGATCGGTGCGAGAGCGTTGTCGCGAAATTTATCGCAACGATCTCCGTCGAAGAAACGGAGAAAGTCAGCAAGAGGTACTGGTAGCGCAATCGTCGCTCAGAACGACTAGCACGCTGTTGAAACGGCTCTGATGGGGTGGACGCCCCCCGACGGCCTCGATGTGCCAGAGTGGAGGTGTTGAATCTCACTCGAGGGAGGCGTCCATGAAAAAAGTTAGCACTATCGGATTGGATTTGGGGAAGCCAGCCGCGCGCTAATTGCGCCTGCACCCAATTGCGCTGACGACGTCGAATGAATGCGCCGACGCCCACGCCAACCAGGCTGGCGGCCATACCAGCGCCAATGCCCGCAACGATCGCCTCGGCGAAACTGCCGTAGATGGTCCAAACGGCGATCGCGCCAGCAATGGCGCCAACATAGAAGAGCAGGCCGATGAGCGCAGCTTTGCCTTCATTAAGCGACTCGGCTTCGATGTAGGAAATGCGAGGAGCTTCATCGCTGTCCTCGATCTCGACCGAGCGTTTCGATCCAATCTTTTCGCGCGTCTTCGCGTCTTCGGTGAGCAGGCTGATTTCGGATCGATCGAATCCATGAGTCATCAAATAGTCAATGGCGGACTGCAGCTTATCAAGCGAGTCGAACAGGCCTACGGCTTCGGAAAATTCGCGAGACTGTTCGAGCGCAGTCGTTTCATTCGATTCCATGGAGTTCCTCCCGAAGCTCATTACTCTTGAATCGAAGCCGGCCTCTGTGTGCGCCCTTGCCCATCTGAGCGGTCATTTGCCCTGTGATCGGCGTATCAAATATCAGCATGCCCCCGCTTGAAGCCTTCGACAAGGCCAAGCGCTAACGGAGCCCCGGAGAAAAGCTCTTCCCAGGACAGATGCTGCATGAAGCGTCCGCACATAGGCGGGACGATAGCGCCAAGGCCACGCAAAACCAAAAAAGCCTCGCGAGCGCACGTCCGCACGGCGGCTGAGCAGCTGGATCCCGGCTGAAGTTGAAAAAAGGCCCGCGGCCGTGAACCGCGGGCAAAGGAGATTGGAGCGTCGCGATGAAGGCGACGCCGGCCAAATTGCGCCGAGGCGCGCTGAGGCAAGCGTGGCAGTCAGATCATAAGGGTCACGCTTGGCCATTGATGGCGCGACCCCACGCAATGCGCGCATAGGAGCGCATATGCTGAACCAGTCCGATTTTCGCCAACCCTTCAGGAAGCGCGGTTTGACGCCGACGCTGCAGATCGAGCGTGGCGCGTTATGCCGACTATCCGCGGGCCAAACAGGCCCTCGACCGTTTGGGGCTCCTGCTCGACCATCCTCGGGGAAGGAGGAGGCCTTCCGTTGCGATTTATGGCGACAGCGGCATGGGCAAAACCATGATCATGAAGCGATTCCGTGATGAACACCCGCCGGGCTTCAATGCGGTCACGGGAGCGCTCCGAACGCCTGCGCTCGCGATGGAGATGACCAGTCGACCTGGAGAACGCCGCTTCTATGCTGAACTGCTCACGCTTCTTGGCGGGCCGCAGCGTCCGCGCGCAGACATTGCGCAGATGGTGCAGTCCGCATTGCGGATCTCGGTGTTCAAGTTCTTGTTATCGACGAAGTCCACAATATTCTCGCCGGTTCCTATCGCGAACAGAGAGTCGTGCTGAACACCCTTCGATTCTTGAGCAATCGCCTTCAAATCTCGCTTGTTTGCTTTGGCGTCAACGAAGCGCGCGAAGCCATCAGCGGTGACGTTCAACTTGCCCGCCGGTTTGAACAGTTCACGCTGAACCGTTGGGCGGCGGATGAAATTTGAATCGCTCGTCGCGTCCACTCTGCGTAACACGCCGCTACGTAATCCTTCCGTGCTCAGCACGAAATCATTGCGTTGGATGCTGCAGCAACGGGCGCGAACTGGCGCATTCTTACAATTAAGCGCAGCGTGACAGACGGGCTCGCATCGCGGTCAGCGCGTTCCCGGTCGATCATCAGCGCCACGTCGTGGATGGTCTCGAACAGAAAACGGCGCATGAAGCGGCGAAACCACCAGTAGATGGTTTGCCAGGGCGGAAAATCCTTGGGCAGCATGCGCCAGCCGCAGCCGGCGCGGGCGATGTAGCGGATGGCGTTCAAAACCTCGCGTGGGTCGACCGAAGGCTTGCGCCCTCTGCGCGCAGGTGAGGGAAGGAACGGCTCAACGCGCTCCCACTCCTCATCGGTCTAATCCGTCGGGTAACGTTTGGTTTTCTTCTCAATGGCGGCCATCTTGGCGCGATTCGCTCGGGTCCACATCCCTAGCTTGAATCACGCCCCTATCTCCGTCGCAACCATTCTCAAACGGTCTCTCAGGGCTGCTCCATCAGTTCCTCGGCGGAAAGCCGTGCGAGCGATTGTTTGCGCTTCTTGGACGCGTAGCTTGGATAGGCGAGCCAGACGACTCCCGAGAGCAGGATGAACGCCATTGCGCCGAACAGAAAGACGTCGTTGAGCGCGAGGATCGACGCCTGCTGTCGAATGAGCTGCGCCGCGCGGCTCTGCGCGGCGGTGGGCGACATGCCCATCGCCTGCATGCGATCCAGGAAAGTGGCGAGCAGGTCGAGCGAGGCGAAGCGCCGTCCGCCGAAATGATCGGCGAGATCGAGCTGATGGAACGGCGTTCGGCGGAAGAAGAGAACGCCGAGCAGCGAGATGCCCAGGGCGCCGGCCACGGTGCGCAGCATCGCGAGCTCTTCCGCCGCGCGGATCAGTCGTTCGCCGACGAGCCCGGTCATGGCGAGGGTCGCGAGCGGCGCAAAGAACATCGCGAGCGAGAAGCCGAAAAAGAACATCGGCGTCTTGACGTCATCGAAATAGGCGTTCTTGTCGTATTGTCCGAGCCAGACAAAGGTCACTGCGAGACCGATGAAGTTGAGGAACACGATCAGTCGCGCGTCGACGTTCCTCGTGATTTCATGCACGACGGCCGCGGCCGCCATCGCCAGAAAAATCATGATCAGATAGACCATGCCGGCGAGCGAGGACGTGTAGCCGAGCAGCACCTGCAATTGCACGATGAACACCGAGAGCAGGCCCTGAATCACCAGGAAGCCGACGATCGAGCAGAAAGTCGCGATGGCGAAGTTGCGATGCAGAAACAGACGCAGGTCTAGCGCGGGCCGTCGTTCGCCGAACTCCCAAAAGATGAACATCGGCAGCGCCAGCAGCACGACGAGCAGCAGCCATCCGAGGAGAGGCTCCGCGAACCAGTCGAAATCATTGCCCATGTTGAGAATCGTCTGCACGCCGAGCAGCACCGCGGCGAGCAGAATGAAGCCGATCGTATCGAAGCGCGTCATGCGGCGCTGAAAGCCGCGCCGGTAGAACAGCGCGGCAATGATCGCCGCGACGGGCATCACGACCAAGACGTTGGAATAAAATAGCCAGCGCCAGTCGAAATATTCGGCCCAGAAGCCGCCCATGAATACGCCGATGGTGAAGGGCGCCATGCTCATGACGCCCCAGAAGCCGACGCCGAGCGTGCGCTGGTGATCCGGATATTGCGCAAGCGTCACGGATTGGGCGAGCGGAAGGGCGACGCCGCCGGCAAGGCCGAGGAGAAATCGCATCGGCGCGAAAAACCAGATGGTTTCGCTCGCCGCGCACATCAGCGAGAAGATGGCGTAGAACATGAGCGCGCCGATCAGCACGCGATAGTCGCCGAAGCGCCCGGAGAACCACCGCGACAGTGGCAGGCCGAGCGCGATTCCCACCATGTGGTCGGTGGTCGCCCAGGTGCCGAAGCTCGGCGTCACGCCCTGCAGACTGCCGGCGGCATAGGGCGCGAGCACCGTGTAGCCCGGAACGTTCGAGAGCATGACGACATTCGCCGCCCCCGCCGCGCCATTCAGCAGCAGGAATCGCCAGCCTATCATTCGGGCCGGCCTATCCATGATCGCCACCCTCGCTCCGTTCTATAATCGCTACTGGGCGGTATTACGCGACATCATCCGCGGTTGTCGACTAGAGCAACGACGGACTCCGACACAATGTAGAGCAGGGGTCATCAGCCGCAGGCGGTTGAGCGCGAACTCGATCGCCGGGACAAGGATAACTGAATCGGACCTAAGCCTGTCAATGGTGAAAGTAGCAGGAAGAACATCAGACAGGACGCCATCCTTGGGTGAAAGACAGAAAATTGCTCACCGATCACGCAAGCTGCATCTTTGCCGTCTTCATCGGCTAATTGCGTGCCCGTTGTTGGATTCAAAATTGGCGGGTTGATACAAAGGCTTGGCAAAATGGTAACGTGGCTGTTTGCTATCAGTATCAGCCTCAGCATGGCAATTTCCGTAGCGTGAACCTGTCCCATTCAGCAGTCATCTTCGTCCCCGCCGTCGTCATCTGCTGTTTCTTGGTCGGCAAGTCGTTCTGGATCGTATTCCAGACGGTCTGACGCGGCAATCGATCGACGACGTGGAGCGCGGCGCAATGGATTCAGATTGGGTGCCCGGGAAATCCCCTTTGCAAAGGATCGCGCTGTGTCCGATGGGTGCGCTGCGGCAGGCATTCACCATTCGCGAGGCCAGCAGCAATCAGGGCGTTGTGCTGCCTTCCAACGTCCGGGTTACCCAAGCGCCTCGCTCAGCCAGTTGTGCGACATGGTCCGTACGCGCTCATGCTCGGGCTAGACACCTACACCGCCGCGAGTGGTGGAAGCGTCCAGGGCTATCCGGTTTTTCACCATCTTGAGCGTGTGGTGGACGGAGGGATCATCTGGGCGCCCGCCATTGAAGGCGGCGTCGTGCGCACGACCTGCAGCGGTGACTTCGAGTTAGATATCGGTCGGGACATATCCGTTGGTTACACGAGCTATTCCAGCACGGCCGTCGAACTGAATTTTCTGGAGACCTTCACCTTCCGGCTGCCGACGACCTAGGCTTCCGTGGTGCTGGCGCCGGGCATAGACTTCGGATCCATCTGTTTGGGAGAAGCGCTTCTTGGAACCGGGAGGACGCGGCGATGGCAAGGAAGTTTAAGATCGGCGATCATGTGAGCTGGAACTCCGAGGCCGGACGCGTGTCGGGGACTATCATCGCCATTCACATTAGAGATTTCGATTATAAAGGCCACACGCATCACGCGTCGAAAGACGATCCCCAGTACGAAATCAAAAGCGACAAGACAGATCACATCGCAGCGCATAAGGGCGGCGCGCTCGACTATGCATAACGAAGGCCGCGCGTGAAGCTTCCGTTTTTCACCATCGGCCATTCCAACCGAACCCTCGAGGCTTTCATCGGTCTACTGCGCGAAGCCGATATCGCTCTTGTCGCGGACATCAGAACGATTCCGAAGTCACGAACCAATCCACAGTTCGACAAGAACACGCTTCCCGGCGCCTTGGCGGCCGTCGCCATCTCTTATGAACATATGGCTGCCCTCGGTGGCCTTCGTGGAAGGTCACGCGGCATATCTCCGACTGTCAACGCCTTCTGGACGAACGAGAGTTTCCACAACTACGCCGATTATGCGCTTACTGCACAGTTTCAGGCAGGCCTCCAACACCTCTTGGACAGAGGACGCAAGCGGCGCTGTACCATCATGTGTTCGGAAGCCGTATGGTGGCGATGCCACCGCCGCATCGTCGCCGATTATCTTATCGCCAGCGGGGAGACCGTTTTCCACATTATGGGGGAAGGTCGTCTGGAGCCGGCCCATCTCACTCCAGGCGCGGTCATTCAACCTGACGGCGCCGTGATCTATCCGTAGTCCGCCGCTCGCAGCATTGGCAGCGCTTCGACGCCAGAGCTTCGAGCAACGCCTCGATGCTCGCGCCCAAGCGAACAAACCCGGCCACACGCCTAAAGCTAAAAATATTTCTGCATCGGGAACGCAGCACGGAATGGTCGCATCTAATATACAGGGCGCAAGTGCGGAGAAAAACTGAGCGGCAGCTACCGCTCTGCACAGAAATATCGTACCGTCGGGAACCCCCGTAAAATCACGCTGGTGCGATAGCGGAGGCGCTATGAGTTTTAGCGCCTCCGCAGCCCGTTTACGAAGTAATGAGAGCCTATCCAGCGCTTGTGTTGTCGCAGGATGTTTTAGAGCTGACCGTACTCTGCCGCTCGACGTGCTCGGAAGCTTTCTCCTTTCCCCCAAAAAAATCTCGTGCAACGGGAACGCAGCGCGAAAGGGTCGCATCGAATATACGGGGCCGCATCGAGTCGATCACACCGGCCGCTACGCAAACTGATCGACCAAGGAGAACCGTCATGACACGCGTGCAGATGTTCCACCGGGCCGTTAATCGCCGCCTCGCCCTTGCGGGCTTCGCCGCCGCACTTATGGCTACTCCCGTTTTCCGCCCGACCGCCGCCTATTCCGTTAACACCTCGCACACCGAAGCCGCGCAGATCATTCGCAGCCCGAGCGGACTCGCGCTCAATAATGCGATGCGTGAATTGTGGGCTCAGCATATGGAATGGACCTATGCGGCAGTCACGGCCTTGGCCAACGGCTCGCCATCTTTCGACGCCACCGCAGCGCGGCTGATGCAGAACCAGGCCGATATCGGCGACGCTATCAAGCCCTTCTATGGCGATGCAGCTGGTAACGCGCTCACCAAGCTGCTTCAGGAGCATATCGGCGCAGCCGTCGAGGTCGTGAAAGCCGCCAAGGCCGGCGACAAGCCGGCCACCGACAAGGCCGTCGCAGCCGCCTACGCAAACGCGCAGGAAATTGCCGATTTTCTCGCCAAGGCGAACAAGAACTGGCCGCAAACCACGGTACGCGACATGCTCAAGGGGCATATCGACACAACTGTGGTCTACGCCACGGGGCTTTTGCAGGGCAAATATGCCGACGGCATCGCCGAATATGGAAAGGCCGAAGCTCATATGATGATGCTGGCCGATGCCCTGACCAACGGTTTGATCGCCGCCTTCCCAACGAAGTTCGAGAATTAGTCGGACAACGCCAAGGGCGACGACGGAACGGCGCCCCGCCATTGCCCGTACGCCCGGAAAGGAGCCGTGATACTCATCGACGCGTTGATCGCTTTCGCGATGGTCGCGGGCATGATGGAATTGCTGCGCGATCCGGAAGACGCGGCGCGCGCGATCCCTATAGCGGCAGCGCCGGCAAAGGCACGCCGGTAGCCTACCTGTTCAATGAATGGAGGCGAAAATGCAATCACTTCAGCGTCAGGCGGCAAATAGCTTCTCGAAAACCACGCCGGAGGCAGAGCTGATCTCGCGCGCCGCTGACGGTGACGGAGTGGCGTTCGAAGCCATCATGCGACGGCACAACCAGCTTCTGTTCCGTACGGCGCGTAGCATCGTGCACAATGATGCGGAGGCGGAGGATGTCGTCCAGGACGCCTATCTGCGGGCGTGGCGCGCGCTTGGAAACTATCGCGCCGAGAGCAAGCTCTCTACCTGGCTTGTGCGGATCACGACCAATGAAGCGCTCGGCCGCTTGCGGCGAAAGAGTGCCCAGATCATTCCTTTGGAAGCTGCCATGACGCCCCATGAATCTGAAGCCCAGACAGCGCTGAACGATGAGCCTGAGCGTAGCCCAGAACAATCGATGATGCGGGTTCAGATGCGCAAGCTCTTGGAGGCGCGCATCGACCTTCTGCCGGAGGCCTTCCGGACGGTGTTCATGCTGCGCGCGATCGAGGAGATGAGCGTCGAAGAAATCGCCGAGGCGCTGGAGATCCCCGAGGCGACGGTGCGTACGCGCTTCTTCCGAGCTCGCAGCCTGTTGCGCGAAAGCCTTGCCCAGGAGATGGACGCGGGCTTAAGCGACGTTTTCGCCTTCGCCGGCGAGCGGTGCGACCGCATCGTGACCGGTGTCCTCGAACGCTGTAAAGCGGAAGGGCTGGCCAGCGAAGAGTAGCGGCGGGTCGAGAGCCCCGTACCTCAGCCGCATAAGCCTGCTTGATGGAACTATTCGGAAGGGAAGATATGAGGTGGGATAGCCGGACGCTGAATAGGGCATAAGAGGGCCGGAGGCGGTAGACGCAGCCTAAAAACCGGGCGCGCCAACCGTCGCTAGGGGATTTGCGCTGGCGTTGGCAAAAATGGGACCGAGGAATCCGTCCAGATTGAAGGGAAGGGGCGTCCTGCTTATCACGCGTTCCCAAAAGGCGCGCAGGCGCTCGACGCGCTTTTCCAGATGATTGCCGCAAATGATCACGACGTTGATCGCGCCGATCGAAATGCCGGCGAGCCCCTTCGGACAATATCCCCGCCGCGAGCGCCCCGAACGGGCCCGCCTAATAGGCGCCGAGCGCGCCGCCGCCTTGAAAAACCAGCGCGACAACTTCTTTATTCGTCATGCGCTCATGCGCCGCCGCTCCGCATCTTCCGCGCGCGTCGCCCCTGGATCCTCCCATTCCACCGTCGGCGTGTTGCGGCCTTTGCCTTCCACAACTCTGAGCCTATTTTGGACAACGTCGGAAAAGCGCTCCAGATCCGAATTGACCCTTTTTTCTGAACCAGCCTGCCGAGGCAGTGGGAAATCGGATATTCGGCATCTATGTGGCGATGATGGCTCTCTCGGGCCATCTCGACTCGTCCGTGCCGGCCTGCGCGATCGCCGACGTGCCGACCGCTTCCGCGACATGTGGACAGGGCGGATCTGCGCGCTGGCGCCGAGACGATGGATCCATTCGACTACTTCAAATTCCGTTACTACGAGAAGTGGCTCAGCGGCATCCCCATTCCTCGTCGACAAGGGATACCTGCGCGAGGACGAATTAGCCTCGCGGACAAGCGAACTGCGTGGCGAAGCGGCCAGGCCGGACGGCGCTCGGCCAGGGGGACCCGATCGGGCTGAAGCCATCGACGAGCAGATCATCGCATATCTACGCAGCGGCGACAGCCCGCGGCGCGACGTCGCGCATCCGAAGTTCGCCGTCGGGCAGCGGGTCCGGATCGCAAATGTCCCAGCTGGCGCGCACACTCGCCTGCCCGGCTATCTGCGGGGGCGGAGCGGCACGGTGGCGCAGGTGCTCGAAGGCGACTACGCCTACTTCTGGCACACTGGCGACGGCATCGGCGATCCAATGCCCGTCTACATCGTCGAGTTCACGCCGACCGAATTGTGGGGTCCCGCGCGCGGAACCCGGCGCGCAGACGCTTTACGCCGAACTGTTCGAGGCATACTTGGAGGAACCTGCATGAGCGGCCAGTTCAAGTATCCGCAGGACCGCGAGAAGTCCAGCGCGGCCAAAGTCGCTGCGCTGAAATCGCTTCTGATCGAAAACGGCGTCATCACGCCCCAGACCGTCGATAAGGTGCTGGCCTACTTCGAATCGGAGATGACGCCGCTCAACGGCAAGAAGATCGTCGTGCGGGCGTGGACCGACGCGGGCTTCTTGGCCCGGCTGCTGGCCGACACCCCGGCCGCAATTGCCGAACTCGACCTGCCCGAGGGAATGGCCGGCGCCGAGGCGAGCACCTGCGGGCGGTCGCCAACGCGCCCGGGGTGCACAATCTGATCATCTGCTCGCTCTGCTCGTGCTTTCCATGGCCGGTGCTGGGGTTACCGCCGTACTGGTACAAGGATCCGGTATTTCGCGCCCGCGCGGCCCGCGAGCCGCGGAAAGTGCTCGCCGAGGTTGGCGTCCACCTGCCCGAGGAAACGGAGATCGGGGTGTGGGACAGCAGCGGGACGGCGCGGTGGTTCGTAATTCCTGAAAGGCCAGCAGCGACAGAGGATTTTACTGAGGCGCAGCTGATGGAGCTCGTGACGACCGAGTCGATGATGGGCGTCGCGCTGGCCGGAGCGCCATCATGAGGTTGCACGGATCCTGCACCACTGATCAGGGAGCGCCGCGGTTTGACCACGAGTGGCAGTGACGCGAGTTCGGCTTGGCCATCGCGTTATCGAATTCGGCCACTATCGCTCAGCTGCCCGCGGCGGTTCGCGGAAGAAGTCGTCGATATCTATATCGTCGCGGTCACAAGGGCGAAAAACCCCAGCGCAGCCCACACCCGTGGCGCGCGACGCTTTCCCTGCAACGCCTTCGCGATCTGCGGGGAATCCGCGTAGAAGAAGGAATGGTGTCGCAAGAGAAGGCCTATTGATCTTCCCCTCCCCTCTGTGACATTCCGCTTGGTTTCTAACGAGAGGCTCGCGACCTGCGCGCTCGATGTGTGCGTTGGTGACCGAGCGCCAGCCCATCATCAATTCCAAAGGGGAAGTCAACGATGCCTCCAATTCCGCGATATCGCGCTCAGGCGAGTCAAAACCCTGTGGCGATCTTTCTTTCCGCGGGTTTCCGCCCCTTCTTCCTTTTTGCCGCGCTCTGGGCCGCTGTCGGGCTGCCGCTCTCCATCGCCTATCTGGAGGCGGCGGCCGAACTGCCGACACGCTTCGCGCCCTCTCTCTGGCACGCGCATGAAATGGCCTTCGGTTTTGGCGGCGCCGTCGTCGCGGGATTCTTGCTGACGGCCATTCCAAACTGGACCGGTCGGCTGCCCCTGCAAGGCGCGCCGCTCGCCGGCCTCGTCGCCCTTTGGCTTCTCGGCCGCATCGCCGTCCTGACTTCGAATAGTGCGCCTGCGCTTGTCTCCGCGGCGCTCGACCTCGCTTTCCCGGCGGTCTTTATCTTCGTTGTCGCGCGCGAGATCGCCACGGGGCGAAACTGGCGCAACTTGCCCATGGTCGCCGCTCTCGCGCTTCTGTTCTTCGGGAATCTGCTCACGCATCTCGAAGCGATGGACCTTGCCGCGACGGGCGCCATCGGGGCCCGCGTCGGCGTCGCGACCCTCATCATGCTCATCGCCATCATCGGGGGGCGCATCGCGCCGAGCTTCACCCGCAACTGGCTGGCGAAGAATTCGCCAGCTGAAGTGGAGCCCGCGCCTTTCGGCGCGCTCGATCGTTTCGCGCTCGCGGCGACGCTCGTGGCGCTCGTCGCCTGGGTCGCGTTTCCCGACGCCGGACTTACCGCGGCTCCGCTCATTATCGCCGGCGCGGCGCTCTTTCTACGTCTTATCCGCTGGCGCGGCGTCAGCACGCGCGCGGAACCGATGCTCTTCGTGCTGCATCTGGGCTATGGCTGGGTGCCCTTGGGCTTCCTGCTCATCGGCGGCAATGAACTATGGGGAGTCGCGGGTCCTGCCGCGCCTCTGCATGCCCTCACCGTCGGCGCCATCGGAACAATGACGCTCGCGGTGATGACCCGCGCAACGCGCGGCCACACCGGTCGCCCGCTCCTCGCAGATCGGTGGACGGCCGCGATCTACGTCGCCATAACTTTGGCGGCCATCCTGCGCATCGGCGCGCCTTTCATGGGCGAGCACTACTTCGCAGCCCTCGCGGTCGCCGGCGGGATGTGGAGCCTGGCCTACGGCCTCTTCGTGGTGCTCTATTTCGGGATGGTGACGACGAGGCGCTTGCATCAAACCGCCTAAAGGCCAGTTCCCGGAAAGGTCGACCAAGCTTGCCGACGTTTCTCACCCGAGGGCAAACATGCCAAGCGGGCTATGCTTGCGTGCGATGCTATAAATGAAAAGAAAAGCTGCGATCGCGCCGGCCATCGCCGCCAACCGCAACTTGAACGCCTTGGCTCGGAGCGCCCAGTAACCCAGAAAAATATAGAGCGGCAGCATGACCACGACCTTCATGGTCAGCCAAGTGTCAACAAACGGGTATTGACGCGTGACGGCCGTCAGCATGAGGGCAGCCGTGAAGAGCACGGTGTCGATAGCGTAGGAGGCAAGCCGCGCGAGCAGCGACGGTGGCCATGACGCCGCGAGCAAGTTCAAAGCGAGCGCCCGCATAAGGCAGAAGCCGCCGCTCGCCAGCGCCGCCGCGACGTGGACGGCGCGAATCTCGAAGTAATAGGCTTCCATGCAAGTGGCGGATCACGCCGCACGCTTCGCCGGTCCCGCCTCCAGTTCCCTGTCCTCCTGCTCCACTTCATGAGGCTGGCGGCGCGGCCGGAGCCACAGGCTGACAACGAACCAGGCGAAGGCCAATGCGCCTATCGAGAAGACCGTGTCGCCCGGCACGCGCATCCATACCAAAAGATCGACGATCGGCTGCTGCATGAACTGCTCAGAGCGGGCGTACCAATAACCTTCATTGATCGCGGCAAGGAGTTGCAGCGTGCCGAGCGGCAGGAGCGTGAACAACGCCATCATCGCCAGCCCCACGTTGAAGCACCAGAAGCTGATGCTGAGGATCTTCTCGTTCCAGACGAGTTCGGGCATCATTCCGCGCAGGCAGAACAACACGAGGCCGATGCCGAGCATCCCATAGACGCCGAACAGCGCCGTGTGGCCGTGCAGCGGTGTCAGGTTGAGCCCCTGCATGTAATAGAGCGAGAGCGGCGGGTTGATCAGGAAACCGAACAGACCGGCTCCCACGAGATTCCAGAAGGAGACAGCGATGAAGAACAGCACGGGCCATTTATAGCGCTGCATCCATGGCGTGGCGCCGCAAAACCGCCAATGCTCATAGGCCTCGAAGCCGATGTAGGCGAGCGGCACGACTTCCAGCGCGGAGAAACTGGCGCCAAGCGCCAGCACCGACGTCGGAGTGCCGGCGAAATAGAGATGATGCAGTGTGCCGATCACGCCGCCGGCCATAAAGACAATCGTCGCGAACAGCACCGCCGAAGTTGCCGGCTTGACTGCGACCAGGCCGAGGCGGGTGAACAGGAAGGCGACGACGGCGGTGGCGAACACCTCGAAAAACCCTTCGACCCACAAGTGCACCAGCCACCACCGCCAATACTCGACCATCGACAGATGCGTATGCTCGTTCCACATCAGCCCCGCGCCGTAGAACAGGCCGATCGCAACGGTCGAGAGGAAGAAAAGAGCGACGATGGAGCGTGACTCATTTTTTACCAGCAGCGCCGGCCACAAGGCGCGGCCGACGAGGATGAGCCACAGCAGCAGTCCGATAAAGAGGAACCACTGCCAGAAACGCCCGATATCGGCATACTCCCAGCCCTGATGCCCGAACCAGAAATTGTGTTCCAATCCCAGCCGTTGCATGACCGCGAGCCATTGGCCCGCGAAGGCGCCGACGACAATGATCAGCAAGCAGATCCAGAGCACATTCACCCCGAGCGCCTGGAACTTCGGCTCGTAGCCGGAAATCGCCGGCGCCATGTAGAGCCCAGTGCCCAGCCAGGCCGTGGCGATCCACAGCACGGCCAATTGCGTGTGCCAGGTGCGGGTGATCGAATAGGGAAGGATCTCCGCCATCGGGTAGCCGTAAAACAGCTGCCCCTCGACCTGGTAATGGGCGCTTATGGCGCCAAACAGGATCTGGACGAGAAACAGGGCAAGAAGCACCCAAAAATACTTGGCGGTCGCGCGCATGGACGGCGTGACCCTCACGTTGCGCATCGGATCACGCGCGGGCACGTCGCACGTCTCGCCGCCGCGCGCATGACTGACGGCGCGGTGCCAGCCGAGAAGCCCGATGCCGGCAAGCAGAAAAACCACGCTGAACGCAGACCAGATGAAGGTGGTTGCAGGCGGGCGGTTGTCGATCAACGGCTAGCTCGGCCAGTTGTTGGTGTAGGTGACGTGGCTTCCCGGCCGCTCCGTGGTCGCGGCCCACGCGGTCCACCAGAAGAAGGCGCATAGCGCCCGTCGATGCTCGGCGTCGGCGACAGTGCCGTTCTTCATTGCGTAGTTCTCGCGAAGCTCCGCGCTGCGCGGATCGTCGCCGAATAGGCTCTCATAGTGGCTAGAGACGAGGACGATCGCCTGAGCCCGCTCCTCAGACACAGTGATTGTCCCAGTTTTCGGATCGAACGTGTTTCGCCTCATCATCGGGCGCAGCCGTCCCCGCAGAGAACTCTGCTGCTCCTCGCTGAGATCAGCGTAGCGGCCGGCCGCGAACTCGCGGCGCGCCCAGGCGTCCAGGATGGCGACGAGTTCCCGGTGCTGCCAGTCGGCGGTCCAGTCCGGCGCGACGTAGCCGCCATGGCCCCAGACGGAGCCGAGTTGCATACCGCCGATCGACTGCCATACCTGCCGGCCGCGCTGGATGTCGTCGATTGTATAGACCGTTCGGCCTCTTTCCGTAACGACGCGCTCCGGCAATGGCGGCGCCTTGACGCTGATTTCGCGGCCAATGAGCAAAAGCACGGCGAAGGAAAGCGCCAACAGGGCGACGAGCGAGATCCAGAGTTTACGCGCGCTTTCCACGACGCCCTCCTAGAACTCAACAGCGAAACGGCCGGCGCGGCGCATCGTAAAGGAAAGCGCCCAGTGCGAGTTCAAGAGTCGCCGCTACCTTCCAAACAGACGCTCTCGGTTCACGTCATCTAGGGAGCTTCGCGGAATCGCCAATACAGGACAAGGCGCTTCGTGTATGACGCGCTCGGTTGTGCTCCCGATGATCGAGTCCAAAGCGCTATCGCGACCATCGGTCTGCATAACGATCAGGTCAGCGCGCATTTCTACCGCACAAGCAACTATCGTTCCAACGAGACTCACCGTTGCGGATCTCCAGATTTGGAAACCCCCCGTCTTCCAGATTCAAGGCTCGAGCTATTATCGGCGACAACGCTCGTGCAACGGTCTCCATCTAGAGCCGGTCCCTCAGGTCGAGGCAAAATTACAAGCGGGAGAACTTAGAGAATGCCATCTTCCATGGCGTTCCGCTCCCAATGCTTCTTTCGTCAGCCGCTGGTCCAAATTCTAGGCTCGGCGCACCATGCCGAGGAATTCCTCTCGTGAGCGGGCGTCGTCGCGGATTACGCCGAGTAACCGGCTAGTGGTCAATGTGGATCCGAGCGTGTTCACGCCACGCAAGGTCATGCAACTGTGTTCGGCCTCGACGACCACTCCTACTCCTTGCGGCTCGAGAATTTCCTGGATGGCTTCGGCGATCTCAGCGGTTAGCTTCTCCTGAATCTGTAATCGACGCGCGAATCCGTGCACGACCCGCGCCAGTTTGGAGATTCCCACGACCCTGTTTGTCGGCAGGTAACCGACATGCGCGCGTCCGATCACCGGCAGCATGTGATGTTCGCAAAAAGTAACGACGCGGATGTTCTTCAATACGACCAGCTCGTCATAACCGCCCACTTCTTCGAACGTGCGCTTGAGATATTCGCGAGGATCGGCGGCGTAGCCAGCGAACAATTCGCGATAAGAACGCGCCACCCGCTCAGGCGTATCGATCAAACCTTCGCGGTTCGGATCGTCGCCTGCCCATTCGATAAGAACCCGCACAGCCGCTTCAGCTTCAGCCTGGGTACGCTTCGACCTTCGGACTCCGCTAAAGTTGTTGTCCAAACCCATTAAACGACTCGGGCCGTCACGAAATCGATCTGCATGGGCCGAAACTAGATATTCAGTTTGTTGGCTTGACGCTCGATCATTCGCGCATCTCCTAACATTATTCGGCGGGTGCTGCGTCTGTTGCGGTAACAACTGATCACCCCGATGGAAGCCCTGCTTGGGGCTATCCATCGGAGCTGACTTGCAGTGGCTCAGTTGCCGCGTTGCTCCTTGTTCAAAAGCTTGAGCCATCCCTCGACTTCGGCGCTCAACTTGCCCGTTCCCGCGAGTTTTAGCGTGGGCGCCAGCATGCCACGCTCGACGATCGGCAAGGGCAGCACGCCCTGTCCGCCCATGCCGTTATGCGCGGTGATCTGACCGTCCTTCGAATCCGCGAGCAGAATGCGGCCTACGACTTCGAGCTTATCCATGTCGATAACGATCAAGTCATTGGCGAATTTGCTCGCCACATAGGCGTAATAGCCGCCCCCCTTCTTATGTCCGAAGTTGACGCCGTGGCAGCCTGCTTCGCAGGGCAGGCTTTTCACCACCTTGTCGGTCTTCACGTCGACAATCGTGACTGTGGCGCTCAATGTGTTCGCCGTGACGACGTATTTGCCGTCCGGGCTGACCGGGGTCTGGATCGGAAGCAGGCCATAAGCCTCGCCCTTGTGCGCGCCGCTGATCGGGTCGTAATCGGCAGCGAGGTCGATGTCTTTGACCTTCTTCTTGTTGTCAATGTCGATGACCGTCAATGAGGAGAGCATGGCGGGGGGCGTGCCGAGCAGATTGGCGGCATAGCCCTTATGGTTCATGTCGCTCCAGATCGCGATCGGAATAACGCCGCCGGTCGGAATTTCCGTCGCTTTCTCGGTCGCGAGATCGACGACGGTAACGCTTCCCGCCAGCGCGTTCGGCGTCATCATATATTTGCCGTCGTCGGTGATGTGATGGCCGTGGGGGCCGGAATGCGGGCCGACATTAATGTTGCCCATCGCCGAAGGGAATTCGCCAGGCGACAGTTTCGCCACGCGGTCCTCGCCATTGATGGCGACATAGAGCATGCCGTTTACCGGGCTCGTCATCACATGAGACGGATTTTGTCCAACGACCTGCGTGTTAAGAACCTTTCCGCTCTCGCGGTCGAAGGTGGTCAGCCGTTTGTCGAACCATTCCGTCTGATAAATGTATTTATATGTCGGATCGGGCCACATATTGTGAGGGTTGTTCATATTCTGCTCGACGCCCTTGACTTTTTTCTTGAGCGTCCAATCCGCCGCGTCGATTTGCGTCGCCGTTCCGAACTTCGTCTTGCCGCTCACCCCTTCAAACTGCGTGTTGACCCAGACCTCGCCGACGCCGGGCGTCTTGGGCGTCAGCAGCGTGTTCGGCGCCGAAAGGCTGAGCGCGCTCAGATTGATCTGCGCGCCGCCGAGATTGAGTCCGAGATCGGGAAGCTTCACCTCCCACTTCGGCTGCCGATAGTCGCGCCATAGCGCCGGCGTCGTGGCGACGAAGAAGGTGCGGAGCAGCTTCTTGGCGATGTCGCTTGTCGTCGGAACTTTGGCGCCGGTCACGAGCTGCAATTCGCCGCCGATGTCCAGCCCTTCCGTCTTCGGATCGTCGACGACAACGGCGCCGAACATGTAGGGATGGACCTTGCAAGTGAAGACATAGAGCCCCGGTTTGTCGAAGGTCTGCGTAACGCTGGCGTTCGACGGCTTCTCCTGATCGACCGGGAATTTGTCCGCGCCAGGCTGCCAGGCAAGACTGGTGATGGTGTGATCCGTATTGGTGTCCGTCATCTTGATGAGCACCGCCTCGCCAGGCTTCACCACAACGAGCGAGCCGCCGCTCTTGGGATCCTTGAACCATTTGCCGGGCTCGTCGGTCATCTCCAGCACGGCCGACGGTAGGACCCCGGGGCGGCTGATGATGACGTCGTCAGATTTCACGGCGTCTTTCGCCTGCGCCGCCAGCGGCGCAGCAAGCGAGGTCGTCGCCACGGCCAACGTCAGAAAGGATACGCGGTTCATGATTGTTGCGTGGTTCATGCCTTTAACTCCCCCGTTCCGCCATTGATCATTCGATGACGCGGAAATCACCCATCATTCCAGACTGCATGTGTTGGATAACGTGACAGTGGTAGTGCCAGTCGCCGGGGCCAACACCCTCGCCGGCCTTCACGATGAACGAGGTGCGGCTGATTGGACCGATGTTGACGGTGTCAACGCCGGCGGTTGCTCCGGGCTCGATCCAGCGATGCGCATGGAGATGGAAAGTATGGAACGCGGTGCCAATCCCCATGACGTGGAAGCGAACCTTTTCGCCCAGGCGCGCGCCGACGGTCGGATTAGTCCATAACGGAATCTCCTTGCCGCCCTCGATGATATGATTGAGCTCCTGACCCCAAAAGGTCGTTTCATGCATCCAGATGATGAATTCGCGTTTCACATCGGCAAGATCAACGTCGACGATCTTGCCGTCGATGAGCGCAGGAACCTTCCCGCTCGCCGGATTGATGATGAGCGTACCGAACAGCCCCTTGTCCTCGGCTCCGAGCATCGGATTGCCGAATGCATGATCGTGATAGGCCCACGTGCCTGCCGTTCCAGGCGCGGCCGTCCATTTGTATGTGTAAGGTTTGTCTGGGAACGCAGCTTCGTCGGCGACGCCATTCAAAACCTTCATGGTGCCATCGCTGTCGATCTTGAAGTGCACGCCGTGGACATGGATGCTGACCGGCAACGCCGAGTCGGCGATGCCATGTTGAAGAGTCACCTCGGCGACGTCCCCCTCTTTCATGACGAGCGTGGGACCAGGGATGGTAGGACCGCTCGCATACCGATCCGTAAGGTCGCTTTCTTTTCCCGTGGAAGATTTGACCTTGTGACTGACCATCTCATAGGCCAGCTGACCCGACGGCATTGCGCTTGCTTTGAGCGTGATCAAATGTTGGTCGGCGGCAGAGGCTGCGCTAGCGGCGAGAAGCGCGGCTGGCCACATGAGCAAAAACGCGAACGAACGTGAAATCCCCAACTGCGCCCAGGTTCTTAGCATCGCATCACACTCCTTCGAGCGGAGAACCGGGGACAATGCCGGCGATCGATCCGATCGCGCGCGCCAACCAGTTCGATCCGATACGACTTAGATGCGACGGAACGCTGAGGTCTTACCTCGAAGGAAAAGTTTTTTCTGCGTTCACGAGTCTCAGAAGGGCGAGATAAACCTCTTCGCACTCGGGGCACTGATGCATATGGTGTTTAACCTCGGGCAATAAGGCTCCGGCGTCCTGACCGGATGCCTCAATGTCGACGTAACGTGGAAGTTCATCAAAATATTCCGTGCACAGCATCTCCTCTCCGCTCTTAGCGGCGAAGACGGTGTCAATGAGGCGGGTAAAGTCTTTGTGTTTCATGTCGGGTTCCGGCACGACTGACTATAAGATGCGTTGAACGGAGGAAGTCTTACCCTCCGAATGGAGATGGGTTCCCGATTTTGGCTCGTCAAACACGGCAATAAGATCTTTGTGCGTCACGCCTTCTTCGAGCAAAGCCTGCTTGAGCCGTTTACGCGCATCGTGGATGAGTTTGTAAAGATTATTCCGATTAGAACCCAACCATTCGGCGACCTCGTCCAAGGGCATCCCCTGAAAAGCGTGAGCGACAAGTGCGGTCCGTTGCAAGGGAGTAAGCTTGGCGCCGATAAGTCGCGCAAGTAGAGTCCACGCTTCGCGCTGCTGTAGACTGCGCTCCGGCCCCGGTTCTTGAATCGGCCAAGCCGGCAAAGTCTGTCCAAGCTGAGCGCGCTCGATCGTAGCTTCTCGCCAGCGACGGCGGCGCAGCTCTCCGAGCACGACTCTGATTGCGATTGAATAAGCCCAAGTCATAAAGCGGCTTTCGCCGCGAAAGTCTCCAAGTTTTGATTGTATAATGAGAATGGCCTCTTGTGCGCAGTCTTCAGCAAGGTGCTGCGCTTCATCTGAACGCGTTGATTCTTGCGTGGCGTAGCCTTTCGCCAAATAGGCCCGAATTGCCGCAAGCAGTCGTGCTCGAAGGTCCGCAAGCGCCAACTGTTGGTCTCGACCGCTCTCCTGAAGCGCCGTCAGCCACTCTGCATTGGATCGTTGCATAATTTCCATCACGGCTCAGGAGAAATTAACGCGGGTGCGTGACAAACGCGTACCGCAGCCAAATGTAGCAACACTTTAGGGAAATGCCATCCTCATGAACGGCTGGGATTTTTTGCGGCGCAACTAAGTCTCTGATCCGCTGCGGGCAGGGAAAGCTGCTAAACGGCGCCCGCGGCATGGACGATAGTCCTTGGAATTTCGAAGCGCCGTTATAGCTAAAGAGAACAAGACTGATTCGGGCAGTCTGGCGCCATTGAATTGCGAGCGTCTCCCCCGTTTCGCAAAAAAGATGCTATTCAACGCCGGACCGCAACGCCTTCAGGCGCTGTCGGAACGAAGATTGTCTTCACAATCTCATCCGTCTGCGTGTCGAAGATCGAGAGGCTGTTGGCTCCCGTATTGGTGATGAGGAGCCAGCGACCGTCGCCGGCGAAGCCGACGCCGTGACTACCCGCGTCCGGCGCTATGGAGATCGTTTTGATGACTTTGTTCACGGCAAGGTCGATTTTCTGCACCGTGCCCGCCCCGTCATTAGCGACATAAGCGAAGGTCTGATTTGGCGCGACCGTGACTTGCACCGGTCCCGCATCGGTCTCGATATCCGCGATCCGCCGAAGGCTTTCGGCGTCGATCACGGCGACGAGATTGGCGTTGTGACAGGCGACATAAACGCGCTTGCCGTCCTTGGTCGCGCCTTGGCCCAGCGGCCCTGTTCCGACAGCGATCGTCGCGAGCGCCTGGCGTTTTGCGCGTGAGAGCACCGTCACGTCGCCGCCGCCGAAATTGGAGACGAAAAGCCTGTCGCCTGAAGCGAGCGCGAAATGCGGCATCGCGCCGACCTTGACGACGCCAAGCGATGCACCCGCCTGCGCGTCAAAAATTTCGACCCGGTCGTCGAACTCGTTCGTAACGTATGCTTCCTTGCCATCGGCGCTGAAAAAGATGTGTCGCGGACCCTTTCCTGTTGGCAGCGCTTTGATCACGCTGTTTGCTTGCGTATCGATGATGGATAAGGTCCCCGCGTTGTTGTTCGTGACCCAAGCTTGTTTCTGATCGGGACGCAGCGTGACGTTATGATTGTGGATGCCGACTGGGATTTTCTTCTTCAGTGCGCCTGATGCGAGATCTATAACGGAAACGACGCCGCCGAACCACGAGGTCACATAGGCGGTCCCCTTGATGGGCGTCGCAGGTTCGGCGCGCAGCTGCGGCGCGCCTATTGCAAGCGCCAGGGCGCTCGTTAAGAGAACAATGCGAATGATCGCGGAAACCAAGTGCTTTCTCCTTTTGATTTTGGATGGATTCGAAGCGCCCGCCGGCCTGCGTTCAAGGCGAGGCGCAATGAGAAAGCCGCCGCGTGCTGCGCGCGCAGCTTTGCTGGCGCGACAACAGACGCTCCGGGGCACGCCGCCAAATGTAGAGCCGAGCGGTCAAGTCCATAGACAGACGTCGATATAAAGACGGCATCCGGAATCCTCGGCTTTGAAGAGCCGTCCGCGATGCTTGGGCATACCGCCTGGAATAGGGATCGCCACCCTCGCAGGCGCGATGATCCACCAATTTCCTTCGTTGTCAACGAAAGCTGCGACACGCAAGCCGCTCGGTGCGGTAATAGCAAGCAACGCCCGCTATAAAAGGGTGACGTGATTGGCGCGTGTGAGTGAACGTCGCGGCTGAGAACGGATTGCCTTTCCCGCGTGACTGTCGATGCTAAGGGGGCACCACACCGCTCGCTTCCGCAATAGCGCGAGCGAGGCTTGCGGTCCTCCGAAATCGATACCTTGGAATTCATCCTCGCGCACGGCGTTGGTCGAACGAACGCTCGCTTGGCTCAATCGCCGCTAAGTCTCTCCAGAGATCGGAGGCATCCATCGACGCATCGCCCTGGATAATCGAGATGTGAATTTGAGTCCGACTCTAAGTAAGATTTCGTCTTTTCATCACATCTAAGAGGCGTCATGCATTCGGCACGATGGGCGATCTCCGAGTCGGCGAATAACTCCAAGTAGCAGGACCCAATGGCATGAACCACGTTTTCTACCTACTTGCGCTCGCCACTTTCCTACTCACGCCTCCGCCGGCGGCAAACGCCATTGAACTACCTTGGCGATCCGACGACGTGTTCCTTAGCCGCCCCGGGGTTCCGCCTTCCGCAAATCAAGTGAACGGAACTGGCGCGAAAAGTGTTGAAAATGGCGGAATGCAAGTCGGCGTGTTTCGGTGCGGAGAGCTTGTCGGAGATGATGCACAAAATAGCGCTGCAGAAACAAAAAATGAAAGCAACCGCACTTCTGGAGCCGATTTATATGCCTGGGCGAAGAATCCCCCTGCGCAAATGATCGTGCTATCTTTGTTTTTTGCCTTTCTAGGCCTCATCATTGACATTGGAGCGATGCCGCCCTTCCAAGGGTTGATGCCCGAAGAAGCGCTCGCAAACTACAGGACGACGTGGATAGCGATCATGATCGTAGCCATACTTGGAGGAGCGCTACTGTTGCCTGTCACAACCAGTATCATACGGTATTCGATGACTCGTCTGGATCACCGAGACGTTCCGCAAGGCGCCATGTGAGGCATTCTGCGTTTCGCTAATAGTTGCCAATTGAGATTTCTTTGCATCCGACGACCCACGCGGCTTTCCGCGCTGGGACCATTAAATTATGGCGCCGAAGATCGCCGTCGGGGACGGGGCGGTTGGGCAGATCGAACAGCGTCGCATGGGCCTGCGCCAAGACGATTTCATGCTTCTTCATCGCCGGCTCCTTTGGTGCGCAATAGGGCCTTCGCGCAGCGGTCCGGCTTATCTGCGCAACTCCATCCCGAGATACCAGCGAACCTCCATCAGCGCTTTAGCGTAAGATTATGGAATGGCTCCCCCCTTTTTCGGCATAGTTGAGTTGCCGCATCAGAAATGAACGGAGGGGAATGATGAAGAATATTGCAACCCGCCGCCTCTGCCCTCCGGCGCGCCTCCCTTCGCCAGGTGAACAGTTGCTGTGGCGTAGCGCCATGTCGACGCGCGACCTGCGAGACGACCGCGTCAGGAGCCAGCGACTCCCTTCGACTGCCAGCGCCTTCTCCCCTTCGGACCACCGGCGCCGACCACCAGCTCCAGTGATCACCTCGATGCGCCGTAACCCGGAGCCGTTCGGCTCAAGCGAAAGATCAAGTCTAGACATAAGCCTTATCTCCAAATCAGGAGATCAGACTCGCCGCTTTCATCGTTCGTTTGAAGGTGGGGCCGTAACAGCACTGACCGCTGATCAGCTCCTATCGCTCTGTGATTGTGCAAGTTCCCGACTTGATATCCTGCTCCAAGGGTCCAGCTAATTGTCAGGTTGGAGAAACGATGAATAAGGCCAATCACATAGCCGCCGGCGCTAATGCAGTCGCCGTTTTTCAACAGGAGTGCGGCACTGTCGAGGCGCATGCTATTGCGGACTTGATATGTGATCTCGGTCACTTGGCGGACGACCGCGGTCTCGATTTTCTTAGCAAGGTTAAACGGGGCGTTGGACATTGGTTCGCGGAGCGCCATGCCCAAAGTTGTAACAGCCTCGGGGCGGAGGCCATCGTCGAAATAGCCATCAGTCCACTGTCAACGAATTCGGTAGCTCGATCCTCTCCGCCTTAGATGCTACTCTGCTTTGGTTCGACGCGACTGAGCGCGTCATCAGATTTGTACCTTTCTGCAAGGGCTTATTGCCTTCATGATGCCGTGCTCGAACTGTGATTGGCGGCATACGTCCGCGTTATGGCCGCTGCTCGAGAGATCCTCTACTCGTCTTGTATGAGGGGCATCGGTGTAAAAGGACGATACGCTCGCGCCAGAACGAAACCCGATGCTTAAATGGCACGCAACTAACGGCAGCGTCCTGGTTGAGCCGGGGCTGGATCGATTTTCTGAAGTCGTGGCAGCCCGGCGAGTCGAAGATGAGCGTTACCAAGGCGCTATCAGACTTATCGACCTAATTCTGGAAGCTGGACGACCATGAACGGGTCGGCGTCTGGTGATTTAATGCGCCATTGGTAGACGAGGAAATGGTTCAAATTCGACCGCTTGGTCTGCGCATTATGTTTGACGACATTGACGCCTTTTTCTAACCTGACGGTGAGCCGTCCGTCGATTTCTGCATCTGTTCCGGAAAGTTGACATGGGGCGTTAGCGTCTGGTCGAGAGCCGCCAATCACGATAGCGCCGTCGGCTTGCGGCTGAATGCAAAACACCTTCATCTCGCGTGATGGGAAACAGGACGATTGGCCTCTAGCGACCGATCGCTCCAAGAATACTGCGTAACGTCCTCGGGCAAGATATTGGGCATATCGAAAGCCTTCGTCGCGCAATTGCGCAGCGGCATGTTTAAGTCGGGCCTCCAGGCGTGCTTCCAGGAAACCCGCTCGGCAGGCCTGAATAAGAGCGGGCACGAAAATAAGAATGCCGTCGTACGAATAAAAATAGCTTCCGTCGGCGCGGATTGCGACGCTCGCATCGAATTGCTCGGGCGCAAGTGTTCGAAAAAAGTTGCGCATTCTAGCTCCGGAGGGAAGGCTTTCTTCGCGCAACTGGCAAGTTGGCGGCATCGGCCGTAGCGCTTTGGTCCCGGCGAAATGTCGGCGACCCTAATCTCGCAACTCTGTAAAGCGTTGCGATATGAAAAGGTAGCCACAAAGATCAAGATAGAGCTTGGTTATGGGGGCGGTTACGCTAATGGGGCCCTATATCCCACGTCTCCGATCGCTCGATTAAGATCTCGCTGAACCAGAAAACCTGATCGCCGTCTGGGCAGCTCAGCCATGGCGTCCCCTTTTTTCCAGCCAACGCTCTATGGAGAGGATCAATGCCACGGTTCTCCGCTTGTTCCGCTCAGCGGAAAAGTGAGTAATCAGCTCCCGCTCGCCGCGCTCCTAACGTATCCAACTCTACTTAAGCGCGACGCCACGGGAGAGGAAGGCCTGTCCCTTGACAACGCAGTCGGCTAACCAATAATAGTAATTGCTTACTATTATCCGAGCCAAGCCGCAGCATGCAGTCCAAGTATCTTCCGGCCGAGGAGCGCCGATCACTCACCGTCGAAGCAGTTGTCGTACTTTCCGGCGCGCAGAACCCCAGCGAGATCACGACAGCAGCGATCGCTAAGCACATGAACGTGACGCAGGGCGCCTTGTTTCGTCACTTCCCCACGAAGGATGCGATCTGGGAGGCGGTGATGGAGTGGGTGACCAATCGTTTGCTGGATCGCATTGATCATGCGGCAGAAGGCGCATGCTCGCCGATGGACGGATTGCGAGCGATGTTCATGAGTCATATCGAGTTCGTGATCGAATATCCTGGCGTGCCTCGAATGATGTTCGGTGAATTGCAGCGCGCCGAAGCCGCACCCGCCACGAAAATCGCACGGATGCTCATCAAGCGCTATGCCGAGCGGCTTGCAAAAAAGCTTGAGGAGGCCAAGGCGGCTGGAGAAGCAGCCAATGATCTGGACACGCATGCGGCGGCGATCCTGTTCATCGGGATGATCCAGGGTCTGGTGATGCAATCATTGCTGTCGGGCGACATCAAAGGCGTTCGCACCCATGCTCATGGAGTTCTCGGCATCTACCTCCGTGGCGTGAAGTCAGGCGCCTCCGATGCTGAGACGCTGAATGCAAGAACTCCAAGAGGAAAGATCAGGCGATGATGCGCGCAAGTTCATGGCAAGCGGGAACGAACTTGGGAGCCGCGCTGGCGTTCTAGCTCGGCATGTCGGGAGGCTCCGACGCGACATGGCGAAAACACTACCGATCAGGCCAATCGGGCTCGATCCATGCTCAACGTGACAAGGAAGTGGGAGAGCGACGCGCCACTGCCGGCCGGCATGGAACGCATTCGCACGCTGGCCGAGGGCTGGAGGATCTCCGACGTGGCGGCAATGAATGAACGATAGTCCCTCATTGGAGCGGAACTCTATGCGACCGGGAGACTGATCATGAATGAGTCCTCCGAACGATCGGCCAGGGGGCCTGACACGTCTATTGGCGAAAAGACCGGAGCCAGCCTCTTGTATGCCGCAGCGCTTCGCGGGCGTATCGCTAGATACGCCCTGGCGACCTCCGGCGTACTGTTTGCCATCGCCGTGGCTCTAATCGTTTACGCGAACCGTCCGATCGCCGTCGAGGTCGCGTCAATTGAAAAGAACGTGCCGATCCGAGTCTTTGGGCTTGGCACGGTCGAGGCCCGTGTGATGTCGAAAATCGGTTTCGAAGTGGGGGCCACGCTGGTCGAACTGCACGCGGACCACGGCGACCGCGTGACGAAGGGCCAGGTCCTCGCGCGCCTCGCCAGTAGCGAACAAGAGGCCAAGGTCGCAAAGGCGCGCGCTGCGCTCTTGATCGCCGAGACGAACATCAACCGGGCGGATGCCAATCTCGAGAGGGCGCGGGCGGTGATGGCGCAAAGACAGGAAGCCAATCGGCGCAAGCAGGCGCTTGTTGCGCGAAGCATCGTCACAAAGCAAGTCGCAGAGGAGGCTTTCAGAGACGAGGCCGTAGCCCGCGCCGATGTTGCCGTTGCAGATAGCGAGATTGCCAGCGCGAAGGCGCAACTGGCCGATGCGCGAGCTCAGTATCAGTTCGAAGAAACGATGTTGCGCCATAGGACGCTCACGGCTCCCTACGACGCCGTGATTATGGAGCGCCACAAGGAACTGGGCTCTGTCGTCAAGGCTGGCGATCCAATTTTCACGCTCATTGCGGCTGACACGTACTGGGGTCTCGCTCATGTCGACGAAGCGCGCGCGGGATTTATCCAGGAAGGGCAACATGTCGATGCACGCCTTCGCTCGCGTCCGCAGGATGCGTTCACAGGACGGGTCGCCCGCATTGGCCTCGAAAGCGATCGCATTACGGAGGAACGGCGCGTTCTCATTAAGGGCGACAATCCGCCATTCCGAGTCTATCTCGGCGAGCAGGTGGAGGTCTGGATCACCGTCGCTCAGCTTGATAGAGCGATCCTCGTTCCAGAGGCCGTCGTGCAGGGCTACGACGGACGGCAAGGCCGGGTATGGACGGTCGAGTCCGGCCGGTTGCGGAGGCGTCTGGTAAAATTCCGACATCGCACGGAGGACGCGCGTCTTGAGATCGTGGATGGCCTGCCCGGAGATGCGCGTGTCGTGGCGAACCTGGAGAGCGGCTTACGCGAAGGCCGCTTTATTTGGACGATCGAGGCCAGCAAGAAATGAACCTTGCATATCGCGACATTATGCACAATCTCGGTCGGTTCCTATTGACCTGCCTGGGACTTGGCCTCCTGCTCGGAGTCGTGCTCGCAATGATCGGCATCTATCGCGGGCTCGTCGTTGAGGCGCTGACCATCGCCCGAGCGCCGGCTGTCGATTTGTGGGTTGTGGAATCCAGTACGCGCGGTCCCTTCGCGGAGATATCTCGCATTCCAGGAGACACGCGGGAGGCGATCGCCCGCATCGCGGGCGTGGACGCCGCCGGAAGCGTCACGTATCAGACGGTAGAGAGTGAGCACATGGGCAACAAGCTCCGGCTCTACGTCATCGGTTACGAGCCGACGCGACCAGGCGGTCCGCCAGTAATCATCGAAGGTCGCGGAGTTGCTCGCAGCCACTATGAGATAGTCGCCGACCGCGCTGCCGGTCTTGTCCTCGGCGATCGGGTCGCGCTCGGCCGAAGCATGTTCACGGTGGTTGGTCTCACGCAGCACCAGGTCAGTTCGGGAGGCGACCCGGCCGTCTACGTCACGCTGCAGGACGCGCAGAAACTGCAGTTCGATCTCGCGCCGTCGGCGGCGCGACTCAAACTCGCTCGTGGCGAGGGCGGATCAACTCGGGACACCGTCAATGCGGTCGTGGCGCGTCTGCATCCGAACTCTTCTTCGGAGGCCGTCGCTAGCACAATCAAGCGGTGGAAGCATCTCGCGGCCATTACCCAGGAAGCTCAAGAGAACATTCTGACACTTTCGCTCGTTGACCGTGCGCGCCGACAAATCGCGCTTTTTACAGGCCTGCTGCTGGTCGTCTCCGCGGTGATCATCGCGCTTATTATCTACACGATGACCATGGAGAAACTGAAGCAGATCGCCACCTTGAAATTGATTGGAGCGCCCGACAGAACGATCATCGGGATGATCGTGCAGCAAGCCATGGCGCTCGGCTTCATCGGATTTGCAATCGGTGGCGCACTTATCGTCAATATTCAGGACTACTTTCCACGACGTGTGGTGCTGGAGCCGGATAATGTTGTCATTCTGGGAGCCATTGTCTTCGTAGTATGCCTTCTATCGAGCGTCCTTGGCGTCCGCGCCGCGCTCAGGGTCGATCCGGCGACCGCGCTTGGGGGCTGAGATGCAAACCACAAGCTCTGGCGCGCCGCTTGTTCGGCTGGATCGCATCTCAAAACACTTTGGCGAGGGAGAAACCCGCGTCGATGCAGTGCGCGATGTTTCGCTAGAGGTTTACCCCCGACAGGTCGTAGCGCTGCTTGGCCCCTCCGGTTCCGGCAAGACCACCCTCCTTAACATCATCGGCTGCATTTTGGATCCGTCCTCGGGGTGCATGGAGCTCGACGGCGAACTGGTCGTCCGCGATGGCCGCCGGCTTCGGGGTGATTTGCGGCGTCTCAGGCTCGACAAGATCGGGTTCATCTTCCAGTTCCACAACCTGCTGCCGTTCCTCGATGTGACCGATAACGTGGCGATCGTGTTGCAATTGGCCGGCGTCGACATTGCTAATGCGCGCAAGCGGGCCGTGGCTTTGCTCGATTATCTCGAGATCGGCCACCGCGCAAAAGCGATGCCGGCCAAGCTCTCCGGTGGCGAAGCGCAGCGGGTGGCCATCGCGCGGGCGCTAGCGAACAGCCCTCGCATCATTCTCGCGGACGAACCAACGGCCGCCCTCGACTCCAAGCGCGCCGGCATCGTCATGGACCTCTTGCGCAAGCTCGCGGTCGAGCACGACGCCGCGATCATCGCCGTAACGCATGACGAGAAGATTTTCGATCGCTTCGATCACATCCATCAGCTACGGGACGGCAGGCTGTTCGGGATGCACGACGAGCAGATCGACGTCTCAAGACTGGACTCGCCTTTGTGAGAGGCTGAGCTCTTTTGTCTCAAGCGGAGCATCCAAAACAACAACGCGTGTCGAAGCTGCGATGACACCCATCATGGTGCGTGCGTAGTAAAATACTGGAAGCGTCTTCTCGTTGGCGATGCGATACGGGCGCCCTTTTCGAGCCCCGCCATTTCATCGGTCCTGTTAACACGGATTTGTTACGCACTGCGGAAACAACCTGCCGCGGGCGAAAATGGCCAGCCTTGCTAAGATGGCTCAACCTATCTTTCATTATGCTCGACGCCTGAGCCGCCTCGGTCATCGTCAGCCATTCTGAAGATTATAGGCTTGGATACCGCGCGCGACGCACGGGAGCGCACTTGAGGTTTGCCCTTGCCGGAGGGATGACCATTCGATTGAGCGCCCCGGCGAAACGTTCGTCTGACCAGCGCCCAACCCAGTCCCTTATAATCGCCAAGGTGTTCCTGTTCATGAGATAAGCCCTCTGAGTGAGTTTTGATGAGGTCTGAGATTTCGAAGAGGAGCAGAGCCATGCTATTCTCACGTTCCGCCGATTTCATTCCAACCTGCTCCCAGGAGTCATCTTCACTCCAAGGCAGGACGCGGTGATCGCTGAGCGTATCGGCGTCTGCGGCGCGCTTTGGAGCCCAAGGCCGCGGCGCGTGCGCAGGAAAAGAGCGGAGAAGCGCATTCTGCGGCGCTCACGCGCGCCGTTAGCACGCAAGATCGCGCGGCTGTTCAGCCGGACGGCACGTGGCGGCGATTGAGCGGCGATGAGATGTAGGTCCAGCGAAAATCGACCTCCTTTAAGCTCAGGTCAGCCCCATTGTTGCCGAAGCCGAGCCTAAAGGCGTTTTGATGAACCGCTGAATCGAAGCACGCCTCTTTCGCCGCGACACGACCCTGCCTCGTCGGCTATAAAGCAACGGCACTTGATTTTGGGTGCCGGCCTTGACCCGGCGAGCGGAGGACAGGATGGCCAATCCCAGATGTGCGGACATTGTCCGTGACGGCGAAGACTTCGTTGTGGACGCGACTTTCGTTGCGCCAAAATTCGGACTCTCCGTCGAAGCCTTTCGCACGGAACTGCAGCGGGGAACAATCGTGGCGACCTGCGAGCGGGGAGAAGGCGAGGATTATGGCAAAACTCGCCTCACCTTCCGGCGCGGAATATTGCTTTGGCGCTTCGTCCTGGATGGGGACGGCGCGGTCCACGAAGACCCGCTCCTGGCTAAACGCGCCAGCTCTTCGCGACCACAATCCCGTCCATGAGCTATGGCTGCGCCGGCGCTCTTGCCAATAAATCACATCGACTCGTCTGGGCGCCTTGCAAGTACCGCCGCCGGCGCGGCGCTAATTTCCACAACTTGCTAGGCGCAGCGCTCGCCTCCCCTGCACCATGGCAAGGAATTCCTTGCGGGTGCGCGAGTGGTCGCGGTTCACGCCGAGCAGCCGGCTCATCGTCAGGAGCGAGTCCGTCGTGTTGACCCCCACAGCGTCGTGCAGCTGTGCTCCGCCTCGATGACGACGCCGACGCCCTGCGGCCGACGTGGCGAGGGCGTAGCATTGACGCGTTGCCGCGCGAGCTGCGGCCTATGGGCTCGGGCCAACGAAAAGCTGTCTGCAAACCTCTGAGGGGTCCGACTCGCCGACCTCTTCTAATTTACAGCACGAGGCGCTGCTGCTTACCATCGACCATTCCCGCCGGCTCGCAATGCGCACCACAAAAAGGACCGCGATCCTGGCCGTGCCCCGGATTCGTTCAGAATGGCGAATCTGAATTTAGCGTGTGAGATAGAGGAGAGTTTCATATAAAAAACCGATGCATTCGTCTGATTGAGAACTCAACGCGTCTTTCTTGAAATTCCACCAACACGACAGGGTCTCAATATTTGACAGGCACCTGCGATCAGAGACGTCCTTCATAAGCAGCACCTTAATGTCGACAATGCCGATTACGTCGCTCGCGCTTGCAGCGCAATTTGGACGGCTTTCAATTCTTTTGACCAGCTCCGGATTGGCTTGGAGGCAAGCTAATGTGAGGGCTTTCAATTTGTCCTCGTAAGAAACTCGGGGGTTGACCCACATCGAAAGAACCCTTTCTGTCATAGGCAGAGCCTAAGCGTCTTTGGCATCTTCTCTCGAGCCGCGCTACCCAAGTGCATCATCGATAGGCGTAGGATGGGCGATGTGAGGGACTAGGTGCGGACAAAAAAAGAGAGCGAGATGCCTTTTTCGAAAACTCTGGGCTACAGATTCATCACGCTTGTACTGCGCGTGCAAAAACGGGGCTGGCGTCGTATGTCGTCGCCAGCCGGCGGGCCGCCCATCCATCCTCGACCGACAGCGAACGGATTCGGCAATACCATCTTACTCGAGTCGGGAAAGCCGTTCGGTGGACAAGCAACGATCGATTTTAACCCAAACGGGTTGATCTTCGAACTTCGGCTTCCTCTTAAGGCTATTACTGAACGCGCATCTTCTCTGATAAATCACAAGGACGTCGGCGAGCCGAGCTAACCAAGGAAGCTCTGTCGCTGGATTTGGAACATGAACACGGCCGATTCGCGTGCGCGGGGGCAGGAACTCAGGGGACCGCGTTTGAGAAAGGACGCCGAGGGCGCATTCCAGGCAAACACCGCAACTGCCCTTCCTTCGCCTTCGGTCGATCTCGGGCGCTTTCTTCTCGCCCTTCTTATGGGCATCGCCTATCGCTCCGATTTGGGTCGTTGTCACGGCCAGACAAGCGACGATGGTCTTTGCGCCGGTATCTGGCATGCGCATGAAACAACTTTGCGCCAAAAGTTCTTCAACAATCTCATCGCACGATAGGTCGACAGTCGACGGTATGAGCACGAAATCATGCCGCTCCGAAGTTTTAGTTCAGCACCTTCACGCTTTAGTACGCTTTTCAAGTCCAATCCTATTCCGGCCAGCCACTGGCGAGAGACAATCTAGCGGAGTCCAGCTATCCGGGCGCACACCGTCCGTAGCCGACCTTCGCCGGATCAGAAAATGGTTTGGGCGTGGCGCTTGCCATGGTAGTTTGCGGCTGACAGAGTAGAGAAATGCTTCGCTGCCTTCGCCTTTTGATCTCTGTGGTTATTCTCGCTACAGCTTTAGCTGGGGCGGGCGGAGCTTTTGCCGCGAAGATGAACCATGCTTGCATCGAAATGAGCATGGACGATTGTCCCGACCACAACGGCCATGACGGCGCAGCACTCCCCGTGTGCGCTGAGATCCTCTGCGGGCCCAGTCAAGCAGCGCTTCCGCAGTTTCAACCATTCGTTGATGCCGTTCTTTGGGTGTGTGCGCCGCCGCTAATTCCCTCCGACGACATTGAGCTCGGTGGATTGCGAAGCCCGCCCGCTCTTCGGCCTCCAATCGTCTAAAGCCGAAAGTCCAATCTCGCTCACGGTTGCGCCCGGAGCAGATTTGGCGCGACCTCAAGCGGTCGCTGCGGCTAGCCGAGGGGGATCGTTATCCACGATCCCATTCCCGCAGGAACCAGCGCCGTTGTCGCATCGACGCGTGAGGCGCGATGACGTCCCTCGTCGGGATTGAGCGCGGCTGCAATCCGCCCGACGACCATGCGCATTAATGGGATACGGAGAGAATCTGATGATGCTCGTGACCTCGAGCAAGGCGCGCTTATTCGCGCTGGTCGCGCTTGCCATCCTAGGCCTAGCGCCGTTCGCCCGCGCCAATATCAACGACTACGAATTCCGACTCGTCGCAGCGCAATTCAAGACGGGGCAAGCGATCGTATCGGTACGTCTCGTCCATAAGCCCGACGACAAGCCGGCGCCAGACGCGGTGATCTTCGCGATGCGTCTCGATATGGCTCCAGATGGCATGGAGACGATGACCAGCATGATCGAACCGGCGCAAAGCCCCGATCCCGGAATTTATCGATTCAAGGTCGATCTGACTGATGCGGGAACGTGGCGGATATCACTCGCTGCAAAGGTGCAGGGCGAGAGCGGCACGGTCCAAGGCCGACTAATTCTAAAGGTGGCGCCATGAGTCGAGGACGGCGCCTTCGCGCCATCTCATTTGTGGAATCGGCGGCGGTATTGATGTGCTCAACATCGCTTTCGGCAACCGAGCGAAACTTGCCCGGCGCCAACGTCGAAAGCGTCGTCGCCCTTGCAAATCAGCTAAGCCCTGAACTAGCGGCGGCCGCGCTGGATGCCGATGCGGCAGCGCATAAAGTGGGCGCGGCAGGCGTGCTGGCCGATCCGACGGTAACGCTGCAAGCATGGGATGTGAATGGACGCGGCATCGGCCAGCGTTGGATCGGCTTCGAGCAGGAATTCAAACTTTGGGGCAAACTCGATCTGGAGCGCGGCGTCGCAGAGGCCGACGCCGAGGCTGCGAGGCATCAGAGTCGCGCCGTCGCCACAGATTTGATCGCCCGCGTCAAAGCCGCCTATGCGCAATACGGCGCCGCGCATCGGGCGATCGACCTTTCGCTTGGATTAAAGCGCCGGCTCGACGAAATTCTCGCGCTCCTGCGCTTGCGTTATGGCGCGAGCTCGGTCGACCAGCAGGAAGTGATCAAAGCCGAGATCGAGGCGGCGACGGCTGAAACAGAGGTCGCGCGCCGTCAAGGCGAGGCAAAGGCCGCCGCCGCTCGCTTAAATGCCTTGGTCGGTCGCGGCTCGCAAGAGCCACTCGCTATGCCCAAAGGCTTTCGGCCGCTGAAAACAAAGCTGACGCTCGCCGGCGTTCAGGAGCTCGCGAGAGTCGCCAATCCAGCCCTCGCCACGACCGGCGCGCAGGTCCGCGCAGCGATCGGAACTAAAGAACTCACGGACCTGAATTACTATCCGAACGTCACCGTTGGCGCGAATTTCGTGCAGCGTCCCACCGGCGACAATAGCGGCATGTTCATGCTCGGATTCAAGGTGCCGCTGCAATATGAAGCGAAAGACGCCGAACAGCGCGCCGCCAGTTCGCGGCTCGGCGCCGCGCAGATGCGCTACGACGCCATCCGAATCCGGCTCGACGGCGATGTGGCCGAAGCGTGGTTCGGGCTGGAGGCGGTGCGCAAGGCGATCCGGATCGTCGAACAACGCCAGCTCAGTCCGGCGCGGCTGTCGGTGGAGACGGCGCGAAGCGGCTTTGCGGCCGGAGCCGCCGACTTGGCGACGTCTCTGGAAGCCGAACGACGCCTGCGAGCGATCGAACTCGAAATCCTTAAGCTCAAAGTCGAAGAGCAAGCCAGATACGCGGAGCTTGAACGTCTGGCGGGAGGCTCTCTATGACTCGCCGTCACTTCGCAATTCTTTTGGGCTTTGTCGTCGTCGCGGCCAGCCTCGCTTGGCTGGCCGAGGGACGTTTCAAATGGGTCACACCTACAGGAACGCTGGGTGACGCCGGGCCTAGTATCTCGGGTAAGCCGCCTGCAACGACAGGCCCGATCATTTACTACAGGGATCCCGACGGTCGCCCAGCCTATTCCTCGACGCCCAAGAAGACATCGGCAGGCAAAGATTATCTGCCGGTGCGCGCCAGCGAGGATGTGAGTTTCGAGGACAAGCCTCCTGCAGGCTCCGCCAAGATTGGTGGCGAACGACGCGTGCGCTTCTATCGCCATCCAATGGGCCTGCCTGACACATCGCCCGTTCCCAAGAAAGACGAGATGGGAATGGATTACGTACCCGTCTACGAGGACGAGGCGGAGAACGGCACGACCATCACGATCAGCCCCGGAAAGCTGCAAAAGACCGGCGTTCGCTCCGAACCCGTCCAACGCCGGACGCTGAGCGTCCCTGTTCGAGCGACGGGCAGGATCGACTTCGACCCGCGACGTATCTCGATCGTCTCCCTGCGCTTCGAAGGCTTCATCGAATCGGTCGGGAAGTTTGCGGAGGGCGATTATGTTCGCAAGGGCCAGACGCTGATGCGCGTGTATGGGCCGAATCTTTCGAGCGCAGCCGCCGAATATGTCGCCGTCCTCAACATGCGGCGTGGCGGCGGGATCGACGCCCAGCGTCTGGAGGGAGCCAAGCGGCGGCTCGTCAATCTCGGCCTCGACGAAAGCGCCATCGCCGCGATCGGGCGCGCCCGCAGCGTTCCACGTGTGATTGCATGGCCCGCGCCGCAAGACGGCCATGTCTTGGAGCGAGCGGCAATTAACGGCATGCGCGCCGCGCCGGGCGACATGCTGTTTCGCATCGTCGATCATTCCCTAGTTTGGGTGCTGGCGGACATCGCCGAGCGGGACATCGCCTTGATCAAGCCCGGACAAAAGGTCGATGTGCGGCCACGGGCTTACCCAGATCGAGCCTTTAAGGGGCAAGTCGCTCTGATTTATCCCCATCTCAATATGGAGACACGAACGGCGCGCGTCAGAATCGAACTGCCGAACCCCGACGGGTTGCTGCGGGGAGATATGTATGCGGAGGTCGAGATCGCAGCCGGTGGAAACGAGAAGGTGCTAACGGCGCCAGAAAGCGCCATCATCGACACCGGTAAACGGCAAGTGGCGATTGTCGACAAGGGCGAAGGGCGCTTCGAGCCGCGAGAAGTAAAGATCGGCCGGCGCGGCGAAGGCTTCGTCGAAATCAAGAGCGGCGTGAGCGAAAACGAACGCGTAGTTACGACCGCGAACTTCCTCATCGACGCCGAAAGCAATTTGAAGGCGGCGTTACGAGCTCTCGACCAAGGGGAGGCGGGCAAATGATCGCCCGTCTCATCGCCTGGTCGGCGCGCAACCTATTGCTCATATTCGTGGGCGCTGCCTTCGCGGTCGCAGGGGGCGTCTATGCCGTGCGCACACTGCCACTCGACGCCATTCCCGATCTCTCCGATGTGCAAGCGATCGTTTATACGGAATATCCGGGCCAGGCGCCGCAAGTCGTCGAGGATCAAGTCACTTATCCGCTCACCACTTCGATGTTGACCGTTCCGCGCTCCAAAGTGGTGCGCGGATTTTCATTCTTCGGCGTATCCTTCGTCTACGTCATCTTCGACGATGGCGTCGATATTTATTGGGCGCGCGCGCGCGTCCTCGAATATTTGAGCGCGGCGAGTAAGAGATTGCCGGCGGGCGTGACGCCTGTTCTTGGTCCCGATGCGACGGGCGTCGGCTGGGTCTATCAATATGCGCTCATCGCCAAGGATATGACGCTCGCCGAATTGCGCTCGATCCAGGACTGGACGATCCGCTACGGCCTCGCCAAGGCTGAAGGCGTCGCTGAGATCGCGAGCGTCGGCGGCTTCGTCAAGCAGTATAATGTCGTTGTCGATCCTAACCGACTACGCGCGCTCGGCCTTCCACTGTCGAAAGTGCGTGGCGCCATCCGCGCCAGCAATACCGATGTAGGCGGTCGCACGGTCGAACTTTCCGAATTTGAATTCATTGTGCGTGGACGAGGCTATCTGCGCAGCGTGAACGACCTGAAAAGTATTGTCCTGCGCGTCGAAAACGGCACACCACTTCTCCTGAAGGATGTCGCGCGCGTCGAGCTCGGCCCCGACGAGCGGCGTGGCGTCACCGAACTCAATGGTGAGGGCGAGGTTGCGAGCGGCATCGCGCTACAGCGTTATGGCGCCAATGCGCTCACAGTGATCGACAATGTCAAATCGACCCTTGCGCAGATGGCGACAAGCTTGCCCAAGGGCGTTGAGATCGTCTCGGTTTACGACCGCTCCCAGCTCATTCATGCAGCCGTCGAGACGCTCAGGAGCACACTCGTCGAAGAAGGCGTCATTGTTGCTCTCGTCTGCGTCGTCTTTCTAATGCATGTGCGCAGCGCACTCGTCGCCATCATCATGCTTCCCGTTGGCGTACTCATGGCGTTCGCCGCGATGAAGGCGCTGGGAATCGGCTCCAACATCATGAGTTTGGGCGGCATAGCCATCGCTATCGGCGCAATGGTGGACGCCGCCATCGTCATGATTGAGAACGCGCATAAGCATCTGGAGCGCGCGCTGCCCGACAAGCGGCGTATCGAGATATTGATCGATGCTGCGACTGAGGTTGGCCCCGCGCTGTTCTTCAGCCTGTTGATCATTACGGTTTCGTTCCTGCCCATCTTCACGCTCGAAGCGCAAGAGGGGCGTCTGTTCAGCCCGCTCGCCTTCACCAAGACGTTCGCCATGGCGGCGGCGGCGCTTCTTTCCGTGACGCTCGTGCCGGCGCTGATGGTCGTCTTCGTGCGCGGAAAAATTATTCCCGAGACGAGGAACCCCATCAATCGCGCGCTCATTTGGCTCTATCGGCCGATCATACGTCTGGTGCTCAAAGCGAAAGTCGCCACTATTCTGCTGGCGCTGGGCGCGCTAGCGCTGACCATCATTCCGGCCCGCCAGCTCGGTAGCGAATTCATGCCCACTCTCAATGAGGGTGCGCTCCTTTACATGCCGACGACGCTGCCCGGGCTCTCGGTCACCAAGGCCGCCGAGCTCCTGCAAAAGCAGGACCGTATCATCAAATCCTTCCCCGAAGTTCACACCGCGTATGGCAAGGCTGGGCGCGCCTCCACGGCGACCGATCCGGCGCCGCTCGAAATGTCAGAGACCGTCATCCAGTTGAAGCCGAAGGATCAGTGGCGTTCTGGAATAACGATCGACAAGCTCATTGGCGAAATGGACGCGGCGCTGCAATTCCCCGGCGTGTCGAATGCCTGGACCATGCCGATCCGAAACAGGATTGACATGCTGGCGACCGGGATCAGAACGCCGATCGGCGTCAAGATTTTTGGCCGCGACCTGTCGCAAATGGAGGGGCTCGCGCGCCAAGTCGAGGCCGTCTTGAAGCGCGTGCCCGGAACTTCGAGCGCCTACGCCGAACGCGTCATCGGCGGCTATTATCTCGATATTGTTCCTGATCGCGCGATGCTCGCGCGCTACGGCCTCATGATCGGCGACATGCAAGCGATAATCGCCACGGCGCTCGGCGGCGAGACCGTCACAACGACGGTTGAAGGACGCGAACGCTACGGCGTCAACATCCGCTATCCGCGCGACTTCCGCTCCGATCCGAGAGCGATCGCCAGCGAAGTGCTGATTCCCCTACCTGGCGGCGGGACGGTTCCGCTCGGCGAAGTGGCGAGTGTCGGACTCGTTCGTGGCCCGACCTCGATTCGCACCGAGAACGGCCAGCTCACAGTCTACATCTTCGTTGATATCCGCGACCGCGATCTCGGCGGCTTTGTCGAAGAAGCGCGCCAGGCGGTCGTCGATGCGATCGAGTTCCCGGCAGGCGCTTATGTCGTCTGGAGCGGTCAGTTCGAATATCTGGAGCGCGCACGAGGGCGCATGCAGATCGTGGTACCGGTGACGCTGCTCATCATCTTCCTGCTGCTCTACCTGAATTTCCGCCGCTTGACCGAGACATTGATTGTCATGCTGTCGCTGCCCTTCGCGCTGGTCGGCGGCGTGTGGCTGATGTGGCTCTTGAACTTCAATATGTCCGTCGCGGTTGCGGTCGGCTTCATCGCGCTTGCTGGCGTCGCCGCCGAGACCGGCGTCGTGATGCTGATCTATCTCGATGCGGCAATGCGCGAGGTCGCGGCCAAGCGCGTGGCCAAAGGGAAGATCTTCACTCGCGCCGATTTGCGAGAAGCGATTATGCTCGGCGCGGTCGAGCGCGTGCGGCCGAAGATGATGACGGTCGTCGCAATCATGGCGGGGCTTGTGCCGATCCTCTGGAGCACTGGCGCAGGGTCAGAAGTTATGCAGCGCATCGCCGTTCCGATGATTGGCGGGATGGTGTCTTCGACGGCTCTGACGCTCGTTGTCATTCCGGCGATCTATGCGCTGATCAAGGGGTTTGGCCTGCCTCAAAAAGGAGAGGTCAAACAGGAGTTGGGGGGAACTATCCACGCAGCTCCATAGAACAATGCACAACAATCTTCACAGGAGGAAAGACTAATGCTTAGACTCTCTATTGCCTTAGCGACGATGCTGGCCCTATCCGTTCCCGCGATGGCCCAAGAGCTCCAGGAGCACGACCCGCAGACTCACGGAATGGTCCCCGGCGGGCATGGCCGTCACATGCATCGTGATTGGAGCACTCCTGGCCAACACAGACATAATGTGTGCTGGCACCGCCATCATGGAAAATGGGTGTGGGTCTGTCGCTGATGGAGAGAGCTTCGTGATTGAACGCATATTCGATGCGAAGCTGACGTACGGTAATTGTCGTCGACAATAATGGAACGGTCCGACCATCGATTTGCTGTCGGGCCGTGTTCCTTAGGCAACAGTACGAGGCGCGGAAGGTCTCATCGGCGTGATATCATCCAAGGAGTCCGCGCCCCTCATAAACCGTCGAGCAAAATGGCGGACCGCATCCAGTGACTTGCAGTTCCGCCGTTAAACTTTGCGTTGTTGATCTTTTCGAGCGACGATACACGACGACATCGGTCGAGCGGGAGCCTCCGCAGCCAATGGTGTCGAGGCCGTGACTGAAGGAACCGCCATTTCTGGAAGCGGGGCGGCCGTATTGCCGAGTGAGCAACGACGATCGACCTTGCGCAAAGGACGCCTAGATCAATTACGATGCCGCTTCTGACGGCGCAAGGAAGGATGAACCGAGTGGCCCACGAGCATCGGCATGATCGCGCCTCGCATGAGGAATCGAAGACGGCCCGTGGCGGTGTCACAATCGAGGATGCGCATCAAGACCCATCCCATGTAGCGGACGTTATCTACACATGCCCGATGCATCCGCAGATTCGTCAGATCGGGCCCGGAAATTGTCCAATCTGCGGCATGACGCTTGAGCCACTCGTCGCTTCGACCGAAGCCGAACCGAACGCCGAACTCGTCGACATGACTAGGCGGTTCTGGATCGGGCTGGCGTTGGCGGCGCCGGTGCTCGTCTTGGAGATGGGCGGACATTT
This sequence comes from Methylocystis sp. H4A, assembly GCF_015709545.1. NCBI lineage: Bacteria > Pseudomonadati > Pseudomonadota > Alphaproteobacteria > Hyphomicrobiales > Methylocystaceae > Methylocystis > Methylocystis sp. H4A. The sequence goes on from NZ_JADNQY010000013.1 coordinate 47,639, forward strand.
ATTCAATCTCCATCACTTGCTAGCGCCGCAGGCGTCGAACTGGCTTCAGCTTATTTTGGCGACGCCGGTCGTGATTTGGGCTGGCTGGCCGTTTTTGGTTCGAGGCGCGCAATCGCTCGTGACACGTAATCTGAATATGTTCACGCTCATCGCCATGGGAACGGGCATCGCCTGGATTTACAGCGTCATCGCAACATTGGCGCCGTCGCTCTTCCCGCCGGCATTCCGCAACCTCGATGGCTCTGTCCCGATCTATTTCGAGGCGGCGGCGGTTATCACCGTCCTTGTTCTGCTTGGACAAGTTCTTGAATTGCGCGCGCGGGAACAGACCGGCGGCGCCATACGCGCGCTCCTCGATCTCGCGCCAAAAATGGCGACTCGGATTAACGCTGACGGATCCGACGAAGAAGTTGTGCTGGATCTTGTGAAGGTCGGCGAGCGCCTGCGCGTCCGTCCAGGAGAAAAGGTTCCTGTGGACGGCGAACTCGTCGAGGGCCGCAGTTCGGTCGATGAGTCCATGGTCACCGGCGAATCCATGCCGGTGACGAAGATTGCAGGCGACAGAGTCATCGGCGGCACGCTTAATCAGACTGGCGGCTTTGTGATGCGCGCGGAGAAGGTTGGCCGCGACACCGTGCTCTCAAGGATTGTCGAGATGGTCGCATCCGCGCAGAGAAGCCGCGCGCCAATACAGCGCCTCGCCGATCAAGTGGCGGGATGGTTCGTGCCCGCCGTCATTCTCATCGCCGTTATTGCATTTCTTGCCTGGGCAATCTGGGGACCGGAACCACGCATGACGTATGGCCTTGTTGCAGCGGTCTCCGTTCTCATCATCGCTTGCCCTTGCGCGCTCGGTCTTGCGACGCCGATGTCGATCATGGTCGGCGTGGGACGCGGCGCGCAGTCGGGCGTGCTGATAAAAAGCGCCGAGGCGCTGGAGCGCTTGGAAAAAATAGACACGCTGGTGGTGGACAAGACCGGGACGCTCACCGAAGGCAAGCCGCGCGTCACGGCCATCCTCGCCGTCACCGGGATCTCCGAGGAAGATCTGTTGGCGACGGCGGCGAGTCTTGAACGCGCCAGCGAGCATCCCCTGGCGTTCGCAATCGTTCAGGCCGCAGCCGAGCGCGGGCTCGCGCTCAAAGGTGCGACGGATTTCGATTCCCCCGTGGGCAAGGGCGTCATCGGTCGGGTCGAAGGCAATGTGGTCGCGATCGGCAATCGTCGATACCTTGTGGAGCTCGGCGTCGATGCGACGCCGCTCGATAGCGACGCTGAACGCCTGCGGGAAGACGGCGCGACTGCTATCTTTGTCGCCATAGACGGAAGAATTTCCGGCGTCATCGGCATCGCTGACCCAATCAAAGCGACGACGGACGCCGCGCTGAAATCGCTGCGCGAAGATGGCGTCGATGTCGTGATGCTAACCGGCGATAACTGGACAACGGCGCGGGCCGTCGCCAAACGCTTGGGAATCGGCGAGATCGAAGCTGAGATCCTCCCTGAGGACAAGAGCAAAGTCGTGACCAGCTTGCGCGAGGCGGGTCGAATCGTCGCCATGGCGGGAGACGGCGTGAATGATGCCCCTGCACTGGCCGCTGCCGATGTCGGAATCGCCATGGGAACCGGAACCGATGTCGCGATCGAAAGCGCGGGGGTGACTTTGCTGAAGGGCGATCTCGGGGGCATCGTGCGTGGTCGACGCCTCTCCAAGACGACGATGCGCAACATCCGCGAGAATCTGTTCTTTGCGTTCATTTATAATGCCGCGGGCGTGCCCATTGCCGCTGGCGCGCTCTATCCGATCTTCGGGCTACTCTTATCACCAACGATCGCCGCCGCAGCGATGACGCTGTCATCTGTAAGCGTCGTCGTCAATTCCCTGCGACTGAAGCAAGCCAGGTTGGACCCCGAGCGAAAAATTGAGATGCCGCCATATACGACCTAAGCAGAGGGCTATAGGACTATTCGGTGCGGGGGCAGTCACCACTCCCACAGCGCCGGCTGTTCTCTCACCACTTTGCCACACTCACAGCATCTGTCATTGGCGGAACTCTCGCCCGCGTTATGAGAGCAAACATTTTGGCCCGCACTCGCCGGATGAACTCTGATTTCACTGTACAATTCGTCATTTATAGCAATTTTTAGAAGGTTAGGCTCGTTGAGTGAGGCGGCGATGACGAACGCGGCGGGTGAATCGGATGGAGAGGCTCTCAGGCTCGATTTTGACCGCCGTCTAAAAGATGCAATTCGGGGTTCGGTCGTGACCTCTGATGTTGGCGTGGTCGCCTTATCGAGAACTCGACGACGCGCTTGGCCTGAGCGGCATGGCGGGCGAGACTCTTGCCGGCGCCTGCACCGGCAAGAGCATGCTCTTGGTTGGCAATTTACGGCGGTCTGGGTTAGGTCGGCTCGCCGGCTACCAGGACGTGAACGACGTGAGCGGCTTCGGCGGGCCCTGGCGTTCTGGGCGTCGGCGCCGGCGTGGTACAATTCCAAGTTCTATCCGGCGATCGACAATTTCGTCGTGGTGCCCGTTTACGCGCGCGTGGACGGCGCCTTGTTCATCAGGTTGAGCGAGAATGTCTCGGGATAGCTCAACGTCGAGAATCTGGCTGGCGCGCGGTACTATGAATCGTAGATCTGCCAGCGCGTCGCTCCGTATCGGCGAGCGATATCGGCCACGATGGCGTTCGGCGTCAGACTCTCGGCGGCGATCCGAGCTTTCTCCGCCTCAGAGCGTCGCCGACGGCCCGTGGGGCCGGCAACCACCTCAATCCGTCCCGCGTAGCCTTCTTTCGAGACGCCCATTTGGGCGTCCATTTTGACGTCTCTGGTCATTACAGCCACCCTCGAAAGCAGGGGCTTCTTCGCATGATCAGAACATTTTCGGCAGAAGGGGATCGGCTAAGCGCTTACGTACTATGTCTTCGAGCATAACAACAACAACACGCCAGGCACCCCGCGCTCGGCCTATGTGACGCTGAACGCGCGAGTTTAAGCGAGTGCCGGCCGTGCACGCGCCGACTGGATGAGCCGTAGGCATCGATAGCCAGTCATTCTCGCCTGATGTATCGGCGCAGGCTCGAAAGACCCTGCGCCGGCTCGCCGGCTCAGCCCCGACTAGAACAAAAACCCTAAGCAGCTCCGCCAACGAGCTTCACGACAACCGCAGCGATTGTGTTCTAAGGGCCGCCAAGACCTGCATAGCAAGACCACCAATAACGCCCCCGCCCACCCAGCGAACATGTGGGCGCGGGTCGTCATTCGTCTCTCATAGCGGCTCCTCTAGTTTCCGCGAGCTGCCCCCTTGCCGTCTGTCCCGGAGCTTGATGCGCTCGCACGTGTTCGGATAGGCGTGGTTTGGCTCCCGGAGTTGCAGCGTTGCTGATTCCGCTTGATGGCGCCCCCTAAAACGAGATGAAGGCGCCCACCCGTTACGGAATGATGGCGCCCCCCGATTCCGAGATGATCCCGCCCCCTGCAACGGAATGATCCCGCCCGGGTGATTTCGTGCAGTGGCTCACCGCCGCCGTTGGCCTGATCAAGTCGCTCCTTTGGCAATCCAAGGGGGAGCGATTCATGCCAGCGGAGCGGATTACGATGCGCCAGGCGCGCGAGATTATTCGGCTGAAGACCGCGTCGGTTTCAGCGCACGAGATTTCCCGGCGTCTCGGCATGCCGCGTTCGACGGTTCGGGAAGCGCTCGAACGCGCGGAGGGCGCCGGGCTCTCCTGGCCGCTGCCGGAGGGAATGAACGACGACGCGCTGGAGGCGGCGCTTTACGCCAACCGGCGCAGCAAGCGCGGTCACCGGCGCGTCGAAGAGCCGGACTGGGCAAACGTGCATCGCGAGCTGAAGCGCAAGCACGTCACCCTGACGATCCTGTGGGACGAATACATCGCCGAGAACCCCGGCGGCTATCGCTATTCGCGCTTTTGCGAGCTGTATCGCGCCTTCGAGAAAACGCTGTCGGTGACCATGCGGCAGACCCACGCCGCCGGCGAGCGCCTGTTCGTCGATTACGCCGGCGACGGCGTTCCCGTCGTCGTCGACAGGCTCACCGGCGAAGTGCGCATGGGGCAGATATTCGTCGCGGTGCTGGGCGCGTCGAGCCTCACATTCGCGAGAGCGAGCTGGACGCAGACGCTTCCTGACTGGATCGACGCCCATGTCGGCGCGCTTGAGGCGATCGGCGGCGTTCCGCAGCTCATCGTGCCGGACAACGCCAAGACCGCCATCGTCAAAGCCTGCTTCTACGATCCACAGGTCAACCGCACCTACGCCGACATGGCGGCGCATTACGGCGCCGCGCTTTTGCCGGCCCGGCCCAGAAAACCGCGCGACAAGGCAATTGCTTCATACTGCACCTTGTTCGGTTGATGGCGTTGTGATTGACGCGAGGCGGGCTGGGCGGGCGTCGCGTCCGCCGCAGCCTTTGAGGATCGTCTGGCCCGGCGGGACTTCCCAGAGGCCGCGGTTCAGTGTGTCTTTGTAGCATCTCTTTAGGAGGCCCTCACGCCCCCATTGGTGGACGGCGGTCTCCGAGACGCCGAACCGTTGTGCAATCTCACTGGTCGTGAGCATTCCGCGGCGACGCAATCTCTCATAGCGGCTGAGCAGATTGTAGGCCCCGCGAATGAATGCAATCTTCTTCAGGTTGAAGGGTTTGCCCTCCCATGTTCGCCGACCACGACTGTTGAGAATCTCCGCAATCTCGCGGTCGCAATGCTGGTCGAGAAGATCATCGACCTCGGCGACGAGTTCGGGTTTGAACTTGCGAATCTGAGCGATGGGCAATGGCCGATCGAGGACGAGAGTGCGAGTTGCGCCGCCCGTCAACCGCACCCGCGCGGTAATCTGTTCGGCCTTGATCAAGGTGACGTCATCGACAAGCAGACGCAGAACGCGCTTGCGCTCAGCTGCGGGAACGCGAGGGTCTTGCCAGATTTGTGGGAAACGCGCGGCAAGATCGAGAATGCGGCGGCGCGCTTCCTGATCCAGGATAGCCGCCCGTTCCTTGCTCCGCTTTTCGTAGTCCGCGGCGACTTCGGTGTGAAGCTTCAGTTTTTCATTCCATTCCGCCTCGAGCGCATCGGCGACGAGACGATTGTCGGGGTCGACTTTCATGTAGCGGCGCCGCGCGAGTTCTGCCTCGTAGCGTGTCCGCTCGACATGTTGACGCCGCAGGGCGTCGGTCTCGGCGGAGCGCGCTTCGAGTTCGCGCTGAACCGCCATGACGATTTCCAAGTTCATCGGCGTCATCAATTCCAGCAGCAGGGCGCCGATGGCCGCGTCGACAACTTTGCCGGGAACCGTCTGGCAAACTTTTCCAGCGCGGCGAATATGAGTTTCCTGACAAATATAGACCGGGACGGTATGGCCATGTTCTTGGTTGTAGTGGACGCCCATGCGTTCGCCGCATAAACCGCACAGCACGCGACCCTGCAACAGCGCCGGGCCCTCTCGGACAGGTCCCGAACGCCGCTCCACGCCGAAGGCCCGAGCATTATCTGTCAGGCGCCGTTGGTTGGCTTCGAAGCAGTCCCAGTCGATATAGCCAGGGTGCATTCCCGGCACGACGAACTGCCATTCGGCCCGAGGCACTTTGATTACGACGATACCACCGTCGGGAAGGTGACGCGTGCGCGTGCGACCATAGACGAACGCGCCGGCATAACGCGGATTGTGGAGGACTTGCAGGATGCGCGCATGCTGCGGGAGCGCCCATAGGAGTTCCCCTTTGTCTTGACCGGTTCGCAGCCGTCGGGGAAAAAGCAAGCCTTGTTCTCTGAAGAACCGGACCGTTTTGACCGCGCTGCCGGTTCGGTCGAAGGTATCGAAGACCAGACGGATGGCGTTCTGCACCTGCACGTCTGGATCAAGGCCGATTGTTCCGTCGTTCCGATAGACCAAGCCGACGGGAGGTCCCATTTCGAGTTCGCCTCTGCGCGCCTTATTGAGTTGCCCGCCGCGCATGCGCGCCTTGAGTATGTGCAACTCCGCCTCGCTCATCGTTCCCTTTAATCCGAGCAAGAGGCGATCATTGAAGCTCGCCGGATCGTACACCCCATCTTCGTCGAGAATGAGCGTGCCCGCCAGCGCGCACAGCTCGATGAGGCGATGCCAATCTGCTGAGTTGCGGGCCAGCCGCGAGACCTCCAGTCCCATGACGATGCCGGCCTTGCCGAGCGCCACTTCGCTGACGAGTTTCTGAAAGCCGTCGCGCGCCGCCGCGCTCGATCCGGACTTCCCGAGATCACAATCGATGACGCGAATGCGCTCGATTGGCCAACCCGCGGCGACGGCGCGATCGCGCAACGCATATTGGCGCAGCGTGCTCTCGCCATTCTCGGCGACCTGCCGCAGCGTCGACTGACGGATGTAAAGATAGGCGTCGCGATCGAGATGGCTGGCGGCAACCTTGAGGTCAGGCATGAGCGGTCTCCGCAGTGAGAGTAATGACGATTCCGGCGATGAGGCGGGTGAGTTCGTCCGATGCGGGCGTTGGAACCTGCGCAATCCCGTGATCTGGCGGACGGTGATAGAAGCCGGGAGGCTTGGCCAAAGGCTCCGATCCAAGATCTCTGATCCATGCCGCGAGACCACGGCGGCGAATGACGCCGAGGCCGAAACAGCTGCTTTGCTGGGCGGACAAGACGGCTGCGCGCAGTTCTTCGTATGCGATGGCCGCGTCTGCCGGAGGGGGCGTCAGATTGCTGGATTGAGGCGTTTTTTTTTGCCCGCGAGCGCGCGTTCCAGGCTGCGCCGGTGCGGCTTGAAGCCGAAACGTGTTTCGATCGCGTCGAGACATTGCTGCGCCGTCACTTCGGGCCTGCCGGCCTTGAGTTCGACGATGAAGGCAAGGACTTCGGCAGAGATTTTGTGTCCACCCTTTGGCCCGCGCTGCCTGGGCAGCAGACCCGAAAGCCCGGCAATTTCGAGCGCGTTCCGGGATTTGTAGAAGGTCGGTCGTGAGACCCCAAAGTTCTCGGCGACGTCGCTGATGCTGAGGCCATCCACCTTGTGGCGCCTTACCATCTCGTAACGGACCTGGAGCAAGTCGTTCGGGTCGAAGAATGGATTGCCGGCGAACAGAGCGTCGCGGACGGCTTCTGGGTGAGGATTGAGCGCGCCATCCTGCGCGAGTGCTTCCCTTTTCGGGTCTTGTCGTTTTGCCTTCGCCATGCGCGGCCCCGGATATATGTAAACATAAATACGCCGCATATTCCTGGCTGTCAACCTCTCTTTGCCGGCACTCTTGGTAAGGATGCGAGCAGATAGTCGAGCTTTTCTCAGCAAGCCAAGGACAAACCGAAGGGTTATGCGGCGTCATTACCTTTACATCATAGGCGAAATTGGCTTTACACATCGCCAGCCTCCAGACGCGCCGTAAGTTCGTCGAGCAAGCAATGCAGCGCCAATAAATCGCAGCTGCGAAACGACGCCCGGCCATCAGCAATCCGCCGGAACTCATCCCCCGGGTCGATATCTGTCCATGCGGCGGAGATGAAGCAAAGCCGATTGTCTTTGCCCAAGTAGACGACGCGATCCTCACCCCAGTGAGAGCGTCGGCAGACCGCGTTGATCTCTTGCCCGCTCAGCGGATGGAACGGGTGGATGACATGCACCTTGTCATGGATCGTTCCCACACGATCCGCAGTTGGCGGCATTCTCCAAGGCGAAGGTGGAATCGGCGGTGCTGATCGTCGAACGCTGGCTGCTCGGCAGGCTGCGTCGCAAAACCTTCTACAGCCTCGCGGAGGTCAACGCCGCCATCGACGGGATGCTGAAAACTCTCAACGAGGAGCGCCCCATCCGCCGGCTCGGTGTCACCCGTCGCCAATTGTTCGACGAGATCGACCGCCCGGCATTGAAGGCGCTTCCAGTCGAGCCTTACGAATATTGCGAATGGCGCTTGCGCCGCGTCGGCATCGACTATCACGTCGAGATCGACGCGCATTATTACTCCGTGCCTTATCGCTTCGCCCGGGCGGAGGTCGAAGCGCGCCTGACCGTCCGCGGCGTCGAGATTTTCTGCAAGAGCGAGCGCATCGCCGTCCATCTGCGGATGAGCGGCAACCGCAAGCACACGACCATTCCCGAGCACATGCCGTCGAGCCACCGGCGCTATGCCGGCTGGACCGTTGAACGCATCCGCGAGGACGCCCGCAAGATCGGCCCGGCGACGGCGGCGCTCTGCGAGCAGATTCTGGAGGCGCGGCCTCATCCCGAACAGGGCTATCGCGCTTGTCTGGGCATCGTCCGCCTTGTCGGCCCCTACGGGTCCGAGCGCGTCGAGGCCGCGGCGGAGCGCGCCATCGAGATCGGCGCGAAGACCTACGGCTCGGTCAAATCCATCCTCGACAACAAGCTCGATCGGAAGCCGGCGGCAAAGCGCGCCGCGGACGCGGCTCCGATCCTTCACCCCAATATCCGCGGCCCGCGCTACTATCATTAGGAGACAGCGACTTGCTTAAACATCCCACCCTCGACCAGCTTCACGCCCTCGGCCTTTACGGAATGGCCAAGGCTTTCGCCGAACTCGCAGAGACAGATGAGGCGAAAGGGATCGACCGCAACGACTGGCTCGCGCTGCTGCTTGATCGAGAAGCGTCTCTTCGACGCGACAAGCGGCTGACGGCCAGGCTGCGCGCCGCAAAACTCCGCCAGCAGGCCAGCATCGAAGATGTCGACTACCGCGCCGCGCGCGGGCTCGACCGCGCCCTGTTCCAGAAGCTAGCCGAGGGCCAATGGATCGACGCCCACGACAATCTCGCCCTCGTCGGTCCGTCCGGCGTCGGCAAGAGCTGGCTCGCCTGCGCCATCGGCCAGAAGGCTTGCCGGGACAATCGCTCGGTCGTCTATCATCGCTGGCCGAAGCTCTGCGAAGACCTTGCACTCGCGCGCGGCGATGGGCGCCACCGCGTCTTATCAAATCCCTCGGCCGCGCCGATCTCCTGATCCTCGACGACTTCGGCCTCGAGCCGCTCGACGCCGGCGCCCGCCACGATCTCCTGGAAATCCTCGAAGAGCGCTATGGGCGACGATCGACGATCGTCACATCCCAACTTCCCGTGACCTCATGGCATGAGGTCATCGGCGATCCCACCTACGCCGACGCGATCTTGGACCGCCTCGTGCACAACGCGCATCGCGTAGAACTCGTCGGCGAGAGCCTGCGCCGCGCCCGCGCCAAAGGACCCAAAACGACTTGACCAAAAACAATCGGAGGTGAGACAAATCTCGTCGGTCAACGAACGCGGCGCCCGGGCGGGATCATCTCGTAAAAGGGGGGCGCCATTATCCCGGAATCCCCGGGCGGCATTATCCCGTTACAGACGGGCGCCTTCGTCGGAATCGTCAGGCAACCCGCCGACTCAAGTCTTTGTCGGCTCTTCAGCGGCGTAGGCGCATCCTTCGGCGAGCGCAGCGGCAAAGAAACACGCCCAGGCAATCGCCAGTCGCGCGCAAGACGCGTGACCAAAATTCATGCGCTAACCGACGCGTAACGCTGCCTCTCGCCTTCTGACAACCGGCGGTCAAGTCGCTGTTTACCCGGCGGGCGCGGACATTCTGGCGAAACTGCCGCCTTATGGCGTTGCGCGGGCGACGACGGTTATCGCAGCGCCATTCACCGCCACACGCGCGCCCTAACCCGAAGGGACAAACTTGCCTCCGTCTGCGTCGCTGCGATCGCCGCCAAGGGTTAGGCGAGGCGATGTTGCGTCTGGCAAATCCAACTTGGGGATAGCGTATCGTTGGTTGAGCAAGGGCATGTAGTTGGACGCTGACGGCGCGGGCATGCCCGTGACGAACGCGGCCGCTGCCAGGAGAAACTGGACGCCGCGATCCGCTTTTGGTTTGCGGAAGAAGACGAACTGGCGATCCATACCGTGGCGGCCGCAGCCTACCGCTCTCTCCGCGACCTTATGGCGCGACGCGGATTGCAGCCTTTTGGCGAATTTGTGCGCGCTGGATTTTTTTCGGCGGAGCTGCGCGACGCGCTGCCGATCGAGGCGGTCATAGACGACTGCCGCCGGCGGCAAGCTGTCTTCGGTACGGAGTGGCGTCGTGCTTAGCATACTGCGCGCGCCTGGGTTGGACGCCGGCCCGAGCAACCTGGCCTTGACCGGGCCGAACATGGCGCGAATCCGACTGTTAAGAAATCATGGAACAAAGCCACCGCAGAAAAGTTGCGGCCTCGGGCGGGCCGTGATGACAGAAAAAAACAACCAAAGAAGCGACCCGCTCGCTCGCGAACTCCAGGAATTGCCCTTCGCCGGTCTCCAGCAAATCGGCAAGGAGCTACGGATTAAGCTCACAGAGATCATCGGGGAACCGCTGCCCGACGAGTTACAAGCGCTATTGGAGAAATTGGAACAGGAGCTTGACCAAAAGTAGACGCGCAGCGGCGTGCTGACGATTGTCGTCCATCAATGGTGGCGAGCACGTAGCCTACATAGAATCCCGTCGAGTGCCGACGCCAAGGGCGTACTAACGGAGCCTAACTCCTCTGAGTTCCATGGTTCTCCTCCGAGGCCGTGCCGTCGCGACGCATCATCACGACCATGTCAGGCGCCGCCGCGATGATGGCCTCGTCCGCCATCGGCTTGTCACCCTCGATCGCCCCCGCCGCGTTGACTCCTCCCCCCAATTCGATGATCGCTTCGGCGGAAGTGCCGCGCCCGCCGATCACGGGCCGTTGGTTCTGCAGCGAGAGCTCGAAAAGGACGCGGCGCGGCGTTTCCGTCTTGGCGACGACGCCGGCCGGCGTTGGGATGTCCGGCACGGATTCACTGATGAACGGCCGGTAGCACATCCCACGCCATTAAGCCTGCTAGGATGAGATTCGGGAAAAATGCAGTTACGATATGAGCAATAATGAAGCAGTTTCGAGTCATAACCGGATGGATCGACTATTGGCCGCCTATCATCTGGTGACCTGACTTCCATGGACTCCCGCAGCGGTAGCCTGCCCTCGGGTAGAACCTTCATCTCCTCGCCCGTCAGCATCTCGAACTCGAGCACCCCATTCGCGAGCGTATCGAGTTGCCTGTGTTTTTCGGTCAAGATGCGCTTGGCCTCATCATAGGCTTCCTGCACCAGCCGCCGCACTTCGGCGTCGATCGTCTGCTACGTCGCTTTGGAGATCGTCTGGTGCCGGATCGAATAGCCGAGGAAATGTTCCTGGTGCGTATCGGCATAGGCGACCGTGCCGAGTTTGTCCGCCGGCCTTGGCGGCGGCAATGACGCGCACACACGACGCGCCGACGCCGACGAACATTTCGACGAGGTCGGAGCCCGAGATCGAGAAGAAGGGCATGCCAGCCTCGACCGCCTCGGCTACGTGCTGGCGGCCGGCGCGACGCCCATGCGGCAGGGAGCGGCTTTGGCCTTCGAGGAGCCGGGCACAGCGTCGACATAGATGCACGCCGTTTTTGGAATGCAAAGACCGTCATTGCGAGGAGCGTAAGCGACGAAGCAATCCAGGAGTCGCACTAAAAAGTGGATTGCTTCGTTGCGCTCGCGATACGATCCAGCGCGAAGACCGTTCGCTCCAAGGGAGCAAACGGTCGCCATCACGCGTGGCGGAGCTTGGTCTTTTTCGACGATCGCTTGCCGAAGACATGCGCGTACCAGCCCGCGCCCAGAGCGAGCGCTACGACGGTAGCGACGGCGACCGCAGTCCAATCGCGTAGAAACGCTTCCCCGACCGAGAAGGGGAAACGGGCGTTGTATTCCTTGCGCCCATCTTCGCTGCGCGCCCGCACGAGCGCCACATAGTCGCCTTGCTTCCTGAAGTCGTGTTCGAGCTGGATAACGCCGGTCTGGAACTGCGCGGGCGGCAGGTAGGCTTCGTTCGGCGCAGCCTCGTCGTCCCCCTTCGGGTCCGCCTCAACGATGCGGATCTCCACCATCATGTCCCGCAATTCGTCCTGCATCGTGTCGACCACGATGGTCGTCGGTCCTGTCTCAGGAATGTCCTCGCAGAACTGGCTTCGCGATTGCGTCGGCTGATAGAAGCTGAAGGTTATGATGTTAGGCCCCATCTGGGTCGCGCATTCGCGAACTTTCTGGAAAGCCTTGGCGGAATCCCTGCGCACCGCCTGTGCGTCCGCGCGGGCGATCAAGCCGATCGCCGCGAGGAGAATCAATAGGAGCCTCATCATGAGCATGCCTCCACTCGTCTTCCGGCACCGCGTCTCTAGATTCGAGAATGCCGCAATTTTTGGTCTGACGTCCATCGCCTCCCGCCGCAGAAGGCGGCGAGAGGCGACGAAATGAGCTCGATTCTGGGAGTTTTTCGCATTCCCTCCCGCGCCGCGCCGTCGTTCGTCAGGAGGTCCAAACGCGGCCGCGGCGCGAGAATCTTGAGCCTTACGCGCCGGTCAGCAGTTCGACGCCTTCCTTGCCGATGACACGATGGATGTTCAGCAGGAGTTGGATCACGACCCCGAACACGCCGAGCGCCATCCAGCCGAAGAACACGAAGCCCCAATGCAGCGGCGCAACGAACAGCTCTTCCATAAACCAGAACGTGTGGCCCCACTCATTCAGGCCAACGTTCGGAATGATCATGAAGGGTCCGATCGAGACGATCAGATAGGCAATCGAATAGCCCTTCGAGAAGTAGGGGATTCGCGTCTTCGCATGGAAGAAGCAGCCGATCGCCATGATCGAGTAGATCGGATAGCTCATGTAGAACTCGATGATGTGCGACGGGGTGAAGTCCGTGTCGCGAATCACCGTCATGTGCCACGTGCCGTCCTGCTCGGTGAAGAAAGACGCGCCCCAATAGATCGCCGCCGCATAGACGACGAGCCAGGCTGCATTGTCGGCGATGGCCTTCATCTCCTGACGCGGCGTCACGGTCGACATGTCACGCACGCGCGTCTTCCAGAGCCAGCCGGCGAGGCCGATGCCTGAGATGAGCTCCAGCGGAATTTCCGTCCACAGAATGCTCATCCAATAGGTCTGGAACTCCGGCGCGAATGAATCGAGGCCAGCCCGCCAGCCGTAAATCTGCTCGTATATGCGCACGATCAGATAGAACCCGTTCAGAACGGCGAGCCCGATCCACATTCCCCTTAGGTCGACAACTTTTTCCACTTCTGCACGGGACCGGCCCGCAACTTCTGTTGTCACACTCATTTTTCATCCTCCGATTGATCCGGGCGGTCTTGGTTCCTCCCGTGAGGGAAATGTGCTCGACCTTGAGATCGATTACAGCTAGTCTCGTTTGACAATAAGAATACCGGGCTTGCCATCGAGTTTGCCAAACTCGAGACAAAGTCTGCCAAACGTCAGGGCGTCGCAATGGATGTTGTTGTCCTTGGCTATCGCGATTGCATCGGGTCTGCGTTTCTGGGTCCCTATGACATGCTTACGATGAGTCTTCGGATGCTCACGAAGCCAGGTAGACCGCTGCCGTTTGAAGTCGTTACCGCGAGCTTTAATGGCGCGCCTTTTGATGACGGAAACCGTAGGCGGCAGGAGGTAGATAAGGGCCTTGATTCGATCAAGTCTTGCAGCGCTGTCATCGTCCCAGCTTACATATGTGATGGTAATAATCGTCTGTCACTCTCTATCGAAATTGGTGCAATCGCGGCCTGGTTGAGGCATCAACATGCGCTTGGCGCAATTGTGTGCGCCTCCTGCAACGGGGTCTTCATTCTTGGCGAGGCTGGGCTACTTGATGGTCGCCGTTGCACAACAACGTGGTGGCGGCACGATGATTTGAAGGCCAATTATCCACGCGCACAGGTCGCGTGGGGTGCGTCTCTTATTGAAGAAAATCGTGTTGTAACTGCGGGCGGGCCGCTTTCATGGATCGACCTTTCGCTCCACGTCATTCGCTCTCTTTGCGGTGGTGACGCCGCGAAAGAGGCTGCAGATTTCACGGTTGTTGACACGACGCCATCAACTCAAACCATTTATGTCCCTCCCGGACATTTGGCAGCGTCCAACCGGTTCTTGCTTGAAGCTGAGAGGGTGGTTCGCCAGGCCGGTGATGCACCGCTAACAGCCCGGCAACTCGCAGTTGCGCTCAATTCCTCAGAGAGGACGCTCCACAGACGCCTTAAAGAAACCTCAGGAGAAACTCCGAAAGGCTTCATCGATCGAGTACGTTTTGAAATCACTCGAACGCTGCTCGAGACGACTGCACATTCCGTTAAAGAGTTGTCGCAGACCTCAGGATACTCAGATCAAACTAGCTTTCGCCGCGCATTTCAGCGGTATTCTGGAATGACCCCAGGTGCCTATAGGGCATGGATAAAAGCGCGCCGAGGGACTGCGTGAAACGTGTACTCGTGATTCATTCGGTGAGGTTTGTAGTGATGATGACAGGCCCCTCTCGCCTCCCGCCGAGAGATATGACCTTATTTGCACGCGAACAAAGCAGACCGGAGCGCCCACGTCGCTAAACGAGCCCCTCTCAGCGGGCACATTGTGCTCGAGCGGAAGAAGTTCGAACATAGGCGTGGCTCATGCTGGAGGGTGACTGTGGCAGCACACGCATTCGACGCTTACGGAACTGTCTTTGACGTGCGTTCCGTGACAGTCAAGCCAGAAAAAATTGCGAATCATTAGCTGCCTCCCTCTCCGAAGCCCCGAGTCAGAAATTCGAACCGATGGGACTCTTTATGGGTCCGGAGCCTAAGTTTGTCGATTGCGACTCTGGGTACGGTAAGCCCCAGGCGTCATGCCGGAGTATCGATAAAATGCTCGTCGAAAGCTCGCTGCATCCGAATACCCAGAGCTTGCAGCCAGTTGCTTCAGCGAGCATTTTGTCGTCTCAAGTAGCATTCGAGCGGTTTCGAAGCGCACGCGATCAATAAATTGCTTTGGCGTCTCGCTGGTCGCCTCTTTTAGCCGCCGATTCAAAGTCCGACTCGACATGCCAAGTGCGCGTGCGAGGTCTTGCGCTGTCATAGGGTCCTCTCCAGCTAGCCGGACGACGTGCTCCGCTTCAAGCAAGAAGGCGTTCGCCGCAGCAAAATGACTAAGTGGAGCATATACCGAGCGCGTCGAGGGGGCCGTGTCGACGACCGCGAAATCAGCAGCTATCTTTGCAGCATCTCCACCACACAGCGAACGAATGACATGCAAACACAAGTCAACCCACGATAAAGGCCCGCCCGACGTTACTATCCTCTCGTCCTCGATGAGCGGAGCGCCCCATATAGCGTCGGCTCGCGGATAGCGGCTTTTCAATTCATCGTGACGCCACCACGTGGTTGTGCAACGGCGACCATCAAGTAACCCAGCTTCGCCAAGAATAAACACGCCGCTACACGAAGCGCATACCAAAGCACCAAGTGCATGTTGACGGCGAAGCCACGCGGCCAATGTACCAATCTGCGGCGTTGACAGGAAGTCAGCATTGTCGTCGCATAGATAGCCAGGTACCACTATCGCGCTTGACGCCTTGATCGCAGTGACGCTCTTTTCTACACTTAGAGCGCGCCCGCTACTATCTTCAAATGGCTTGCCATTAAAACTCGCCGTCAAAGTCTTGAAAGGCTGACGGTTGTCCTCTTTGCTGATCATTAGCGAGCTGAGCTTCAGCATATCGACTGAGCCAACGAATCCGGCTCCTAGGCAGCCGTTGAAGCCGAGCACGACAATTTCCATAGCCAGCCTGCTTGGGGTCAGCACAGCGCCGCCCCCGACACCAATTCCGCCTCCGGTTTACTGGTCCGGCGTTGACGCTCGTTCATTTGGTCATCGGTTGGGGAGTTTTTCAACCAAGATCTCAATTTTTTCTATTGATGGAGGCTTCTCCAGGAGATCCGGAGCGTTCGCCATTAGTGCTTTGGCTACTCCTCCAGAGAGATGGGCCTCGCGCCCCTTCTCGTCCGGAAAGGTATCGAAAATACCAAACCTTGACAGGCTCATCTGGATTGCAAACCAGCTGGCGGTATTTGGTTCTGCCTCGACGAGTGGCAGCGCGTCTCTCAAGAAGGTAGCTAATTGCTTCTCTTTTCCCACCTTGGCTTCAAGAGCAACAAACAATCCTGGCTTAGTCATTGGACTTTCTCCTTAGCTTGATCTGGATTACAGCGGTCAGCGCCGACAGGACGTGAAGCCTCCGTCACGTGACATTGCCTGTACGCCCCAAGAAACTCCCGAATCGAAAAGAAAGTGAGGACCCCGGCTGTCGCCATGGTAGAGCCAAGTAGAAAGCTATTGCCTCCGACACCGGCGCTTTCATCTGCTATAGCTGCACTTGCAACGTAAAATGCGGTGACCCATATCGCCACGATCCAGATTGCAACAGCTATCGCGTATAGGACATTTCCATTGAGCCGCTGGCTCTTAGCGCCTGTTTGCATAGTAATACTCTCACCCGCTCTCGCTCGTGATGAGCTATGTTGCACAGATTTAACGAAGGCTTGATCACCCACAGGGGGCCAAGTTTGCCAAAATTGGCTTCAAGTGTGCCATGCGCCCATGCTTGTGTTGAGCCGCCCTCTTCTGCCTCGTCATCCATAACAATCGAGGGTATGAGCGCCTTTAAGCGCCAGGCCCATGAATACTTGTCCGAGCCTTCGGGCTCGTCGAGCGAGAAGATGCGGCGAGCGTCGGTGTGCGGTTCAGGTGGGCTGACTTTTCAAAGGTCAAACAGACCGACAGCTAGGCTCAGGACCTATCAATTTTGATTGAGGCGCGATTCAAAGTCTCCGAGATGGAGGCTTTGATGAATGATTTGTTTTTTGCTCAGCGCGCGCCAGATGGCACGGATATCGCCGTATTTTCCGTTGGCGCACGGAGTGCGGCGGGTTGACGATCGTCGGGTAGTCAGCTGAATCGTCTATGTGATCAAGCATGGTCTGCAACGGATGGATGCGCCCAAAGACTGTGGGCCGCACAAGACTCTCTTCAACCGGTTCATCCGCTAGCGGCTCGGGGTCTTCGACCGCATCTTCGCGGCGGTCGTCGGCGAACGCCCCAAGTCCAAGCGCATCATGATCGACTCGACGCATCTGAAGGCGCATCGCTCCCCCGCAAGCCTTTTAAAAAAGGGTTCTTTCCCGTTGGGAAGATCAGCTTGATGCTCTGTGGACAGACCTTCTGATGTTTTGGAACGCCGACGGCACAATTGAGGCTGCGCGTGTCGAGCCCATGCCGGAACGGGGCGATGGCCTATGTCGCGCGGGACCCGTTGCAGGTGTTGCAGGCTTCCGCGCATGGCGTCGCTAATGTCGTCGCCTTCCTCGCCGATATCACCATTAACGGCGTGAACGTGCTCGCCTCTTAATGGACGAGAAGGACGTGCCTTCGATCGATCTTTACTGAGCGCCTTCGGGCGCTCCTTTTTTGTCTGCTGTGCGCGCGGCTTCTGACGCCTTGACTCGTTAGCAAAGCCGCGCTTCCCTTCCCCGATATTTGAGGGGGATCACACGCGGATCATCGCCGTTTTATTTGCGCTTCTTCCGTCGCTAGCTTTTGCCGATGACATCACGCCGGACAGCTTCGCTAACCGGCTCAAGGCCGACGCGCTGAAGCTCACCGTCAACAGCATGCTGGCGCAAAGCAATACGCTCTACATTCAAGGGACGCCCACAGGCGATCCAATTCCTATTGCCGCTCGCATTGCATACACTATTGAAAATAATTCAGGCATGCCTCTGAGCTTGGCCGTTAAGCGCAGGGGCATCTCAGCTGGTCCTTGCTCAGAGGTCGAAAGCGGCTCGGGGCTCGAACTATTCGATGACGCACTGGCGATCCAGTTGCAGCGCAACAAATCGTATCGCGATCGTGTCATGCGCTTCGTTCCCGACAAGGCGCGCGTGTCAGGAACGATCGTGATGGAAAACACGAGCTGCAAGCCGAGTGACGTTTCGGGCATGACGACCGTGCCCGTTACGATCACCGTCATGGTCGCGAACGAAAACAATTTTCTCGCGGTCCCATTGCAGACGGATGCGCGCCTAACCGTGCGCGGCAATTAGAAACGTTTCCCACCGTCGGTAGCATGACGAGCACCGATCCATACAGTATCCTCGGCGTCGCGCGATCTGCGACGGCCGTGGAGATCAAGGCGGCGTATCGGCTGCTCGCGCACGAGCGACACCCCGACAAGAAGAGCGGATCGCACGAAGCATTCGTCCAACTGACCGCAGCCTATGAGTACGCGCTCGCCCGATGCGGACGGCCGGCGGGCTCTTCCGCGAGCACTTCCCCACCGCCACGGCAGGAATCCTTTGACGAGTTCATGGCGCGCACGTATCGGCACTGGGAGCGCTCCTCCCAGGAGCGAGAGGAATATTTTCGGCGAACGCATGCACATGCGCCATTCCGGCTTTTGTGGTGGCGTCTATCTCACGACTTGCTCGCCGCCGCGCACGACCTGGCAAAGCTTCTCCGTCGTAAATCATAATAGAACGCACCGCGTCTGATCGCGACGATCCTCGACGAGGCGCGACAGGCCCCGACGAGCCATCACATGTCGTGACCTGTCGCTCACCGCTGGTTTAAAGAGGATAGTCGCGCGCAGGATCGATCCCGGCGTCCGTCAGGAATTTGCGCAGGGCGGCAATTTCGTCTTTTGGAAGGCTATGATGGACGTCGTGGAATCCATGGGAAAAGCCGCTCAGCGTCACCAATAAATGGTTGTGCCGAGTACGAGTTATTTCAGCTCCCAGCTCTTCCAACATTGACTTGACGATCTTTGGATCGATGTTGCTACTCATTGGATGCGCGAACAAGGCGTGCAGAATTGTCCGATGCTTATGGTTCATTTATTGAACTTCCCGCTCATCTCAAAGGTCTATCATTTCGCACGGTGCACGCAGCTGCGACAACGAGACTTGCCCTTTGCATCTGAACCATCCCGGGGTTCTGGTTTATTTCGCCGGAACCGGGATCGCCGAACCTTTGCCTTCCGGCGCGCTGGCGGGCAGCAGTTCGAAGGTCAGAAGTTCGACCGGAGCTGCGCCAGTGTTGCTCGATTCATGGGCGACCGAGCCGGTCTCTGCGAAACAATCGCCCGCCCTGTAAATGGTCGGCGTTCCGCCGAGCGTATAGGTCATCTCCCCGGAAAGGACGCAGCGCAGCCCCGGCCCGAGGTGAAGATGCGCATGCATGTAGCCCCCTGGGTCGATGGTCGTCTGCGTCACGCGGATACGGTACTTGCCGTTGAGCTCGGCGAGTTGGCCAAGGTCCGAGAGTTCAGCTTTGATTTTCTGGTGAAAGCCTTTGATCTCTACTTCGTCCGCCTTGGCGCTGGCCGAGGCGGCAAGGAACAAGATGGCGAAAGCGACGACGAAGTTCAACATAGACGCCTCCAAATGCGCGCGCCACAATCGTCGCGCAAAGCTCTCCTCGGTTTCAGTCTTCGGCAGCTTAACGTTGGTCGTCGCTAAGTCCGCGGCGGGCGCGTGGCTTGAAACAGCGACTGGCGGGCAGCGCCGCATCATAATTGTGGAGTCTTCGTTTTCAACACTTCAGCTTGAGCTCCGCCTTCGCAGCAATCACCCACAACGCCGTGCTTTGCTAGTCTAGATGCCCATACCCGCAGCCAATTTGTCATAAATTTTAAAAATCGGCGCTCACTTACACGCCACTGTCACTTCTTCATATTGTGGCCGCAACCCGAGCTGACCCTGAGTCTGTCATTTATGTCGCCTAAAGGTGTCAGATGGGTCAACCTCGCTTGCTCCCCCAAAAGGTCGAAGACCTAATCGGCGAACAGCTCCGCGCCATGTACGGTGACATCCTTGGTGAGCCGCTTCCAGATCGGTTTCTTGATCTCCTGGAGAGGCTAGAAACGGACAGGGTCTTGGTTTTCGGCGTCCCGGACCGCCAAAAAAAGCGCGACGCCTCAATAAATAGTCCAAAGGAGCGGGGTTTATTCAGCCGATTCGTCCGTCAACAGCTGAGGGCGGGCTAAGCGGAAAATCATGAAAGCGCTTCAGGCATAGGCCCTTTAGGCGAAAAATCGCCAGCAGAATCGACGCCGCCGAAATTCATGTGTCCGCCGAGTGTCGCTTACCGCGGCGGCGTCAATCCAGCGCCTGCTACTCGCGGGGACCTCAGAGGAGTTGCAAACTGTGCGGGTGGCGCAATCCTGCTTGTCGCAAGAAGGAATCACGACGCAGTTGCCTGAGCGCACGCGAGATTTACTCGCGTGCGAGTATTTGTCTTGCGCCCTCCAATCAGGATTGCTTCGGAGGCTGGCCGGCCTGGATTTCGATTGTCTTGGCGGCGCTAGCGGCTTCGGCAGGTTTCTTGACGGTGACGTGGAGAACGCCCTTGTCTAAATGCGCCTCCACGGCTCCGTCAGCGGGAGTGAATGGCAAGGACATTGAGCGATAGAACGAGCCGTAGCTGCGCTCCTCGACGTGCCACTCCTTCTCGTCCCTTTGGCTTTCTTCTTTTTTCTCGCCGGCGATGGTGAGCCGGTTGCCTTCTAAGCCTACTTTAATGTCTTTTTCTTCGACGCCGGGAAGTTCGGCCGTCACCTCGATGGCGTTAACCGTTTCGGCGACGTTAATCGCAGGCGCTTTCGCTCCGACACTCAGGGTCGGAAGACCGGTATCGAAGATACGAAACGCATCTTCCATCTCGCGTCGGAGCGAACGAAAGGGGTCTATGTCCTGACGGGACCACAGGCTCGGCAATCTCATTGTGCTCTCCTAGGATATGCGAACGCCAATGCCCGCTCCCAAGCTGTCAATCAGCATTGAACCGGGACCCCAGATCGGCGCCGAAAAGGGACCCCTTTTCAGGCGTGCGTTTTGTGCCGTAGTCGGCGTGACGGAGGGAGGGCGTAGCCCGACCGGAGTTACGCCGACTACGGCAGCGGCCTGGGCGGCGCGTCGGCCTCAGGCGCGGTTTTCGAAGCGCCAGCTTTCGTTGCCGGTTTCGACGATGTCGCAGTGATGGGTGAGGCGGTCGAGGAGAGCGGTCGTCATCTTGGCGTCGCCGAAGACGCTGGGCCATTCGCCGAAGGCGAGATTGGTTGTGACGATCACTGAGGTGCGCTCATAGAGCCGGCTGACGAGGTGGAAGAGGAGTTGGCCAGAGCGTCGGCGGCTCCTGTCGGGAATGGTTCGCCAAGGCGCTGTCCTCCGAATGGAAGAAGGCCAAGGCGTCTCGCCTGCGCGAGGGGACTGTCAGGAATCTTGTGTGTGGGGCCAGGTTGACCATCACACCACGACGAACCTTTCGTCGAACATGATGGCGAATTGGGTCTTCGCCTCGCACCATTCGCGTGGCGGCATTTTCCATTCTCCCGCGACCTGACGCAAGACGAGATACAGCAACTTCGTCGCGGCCTCATCGGTTGGAAAATGCCCTCGCGTTCGCACGGCGCGGCGCAATTTCGCGTTGAGCGATTCAATGGCGTTCGTCGTGTAGATGATCCGACGCACCGCGACGGGAAAGGCGAAAAACGGAATGACTTGCTCCCAGTTTCGCCGCCAACTCTGCGCAATAGCTGGATATTTTATACCCCATGGTCCGGCGTCGAATGCCTCCAGCGCCTCTCGGCCGGCGTCCGCGTCTTTCGCGCGATAGATCGTCTTCAGTTCGGCGGCGATGGCCTTGCGGTCCTTCCATGACGCAAAGTCCATGGAGTTGCGAATGAGATGCACGATGCAGGTCTGCACAATCGTTTGCGGAAAGACCGCGTTGATCGCGTCCGGAAAGCCCTTCAGTCCGTCCACCACGGCGATGAGAATGTCGTCGATGCCTCGGTTCTTCAGCTCGTTCATGACGCGAAGCCAGAATTTGGCGCCCTCGGAAGTCTCGATCCACAGGCCCAGAATATCCTTGGTTCCCTCGGGCGTAACGCCCAGCGCGACATAGACGGCCTTGTTGCGAACCAGCCCTTCATCGCGGATTTTGACGCGCAAGGCGTCGAAGAAAATCAGCGGATACATCGCCTCCAAGGGCCGGTTCTGCCATTCGGCGACCGTCTCCAAAACCGCGTCGGTGATCGTCGAGACGAGATTGGGCGAGACCTCCAGCCCATAAAGCTCCAGGAGATGGCCCTGGATCTCACGAACTGGGCGCGCCCCGCCATCGGGGCGCGCCCCAGCCGCCACGCGCGACGCATGTCATGCCGCGCGCATACATTGACACGATCTTCTCGTCGAAGCCCGGGAAGCGGCGCTGGTAACGCTGGATGAGCTTGGGATCGAAAGTTCCTTCCCGGTCACGCGGGATTTTGATGTCGATCTTCGACGTCTCGGTCAGCACGGTCTTCTTCGAATAGCCATTGCGGTGATTGGCTCTACCACCCACTGCTTCGCCATCGAGATGATCGTCCAGCTCCGCGTTCAGAACCCGCTCGGCCAGGGCCTTTTTCAGCTCGTCGAAAAGCCCGTCCTTGGAAAAAACTTCCTTTGGATCGCGCCCCGAGAGAAGTTGGTCCAGTGTGTCCTTCTTGATCGCCATAGTCCGCCTCCAGCGGTTCTACTATGGCCCACACACACAAGATTCCTGACAGTCCCCTGCGCGAGGAAAGCAACGTCGGCCTTCCGGTCCGTTCCTGCGTTGCCGACCGGCCTGCGCCGCGCATGCCCCTATGCCGCCTCTACACCACGCATTCCGGCCGCCTCGCCGGATCATTCGCGGCCTGAACTTCAAGAGGGACCGCATGATAAGCGGCCGGGAAGAGATCTCGCGAACCCCACTCCCGGCCTGACCACAACGCAAACGGAGCTTCACATCATGGCTAAACTGTCTCATACACCATCGCGGCGGGCCATGCTCGCCGGCCTCGCCGCTGCGCCCGTCGCAGGGCTTCCTGCCATTGCTGGCGTCGTCGCGGACGATGATCCGCTGCTTGAGGCTCTCGCAGAATACGAGCGCCTGCACGCGATCGAACGGACTGCTTGGGAAGCCGTGGCGGACGCCGCGCCCACGAGCAATAGGCTCCCGGAAGTTGTCTTTAATGGCAATCGCGTCTTCAGCATTCTCCATCTCGAAACCATGCGCGAAAGCAGCATGGGAATGACAGACGAAGAAATAGACGACACGATTGCGCGCCTCCGCAAAGGCAACGCCACAATGCGTGCTGAAGCCGCCGGCCTTGAGCCAGAATACCAGAACGCGCGCGCCGTTCTAGAAGCCCACAACGCATATGCGCAGAATGCCGAGACGAGCGAGGTATTAGATGCGGAGTCGGCCGCGCAGAAGGCGCAAGATAATGCGAACTGAAGCGCAGCGGGCGGTCTTCGAATCCACACCGACGACGCTCGCGGGCGCCTTACGGCTGCTCCGTCGCCTCGCTGACTTTCTCGACGAAGACGACGTGGTCAATGACATGCTTGTCGGCGACATGATCGGCGACTCCGTCCGCAACGCCGTCGCGGTGTTAGAGCGGGAAGCGCAGTCATGAGCTTCGACAACGACAACGCCTCCGCGGCGCCGCTCTTTATCGAATTGCGCCCCGGCATGCGCAAGGCGCTCGCCGACGCCGTGGACGCGTTCTTGAACCTGTTGGACCAGATCGACGCCGTCCGGACCAGGCGCACTGGGCCGAAGGAGCTAGCGACGACCGCGAGGACGAAAGCGAGCTGCTTGAGCCGACCGGCGATGAGGAGCCAACGCTCGGCGCGACGACCGCCGTCAATCAGCAACATGCTTGGGCCGCGTCTCGCGTGGCCGATGCGGTCGACGAAGCCGAGCCGTCGCTCGGCTGGACGGGCCATGGGAGCGGCCATCCCGAGATGGCGCTGCGCGGCTATGACGACGATCGGGAGAGGACTACAGGGCCGCGCGACGAAGAAGAGGACGACAGCGACAAAGGAGAGCTGGACGGCGACTATATGGACTCTTGGTTCAATTCGCCGCACCTGCCAGGCGGCAATGGCACGGTGCGGAGACCATGCCGATGACTGACCTGAGCAACGTCAAGGCGCGGCCATGCGAACGTCTCGGCGCATCGTCGAGAGCGCCGAGCGCTGCGCCATCAAGGCGGACGATTTGCGGAGAAGGCTGAGGCCGTGACTTACGACCGCACCGCGATCATGCGGGACGCCCACAAGCGATTCCGAGACGGCAAGCGCCTCGGGCTCGGCTGGACGTTCGGGGCAATGCTTGGCCACGGCATGGGCGGCTTCGAAAGATCGGCGCAAGGCTCATGCCCGGGGATTTGCGGCGTAGGCTTCGAGCCCTACATCATCCCGAGCGCCGAAATTCGTCGTCGGCGCAACAGAACGCCCCGCCGTGGATGAAACGGCGGGTTTTGCTGTTTGGGTTATTTCTGCGCCGCTTCCAGATGCGTCAACGCCTCTTCGGCGTGTCCGGTCGCAGCTTTGGCGTCCTTTTTATTGCCTTCCGTAATTGACGCCTTCAGATGGGTAATTCCTTCCTTGGTGTGCTCATTCTTCTTCGCTTTTTCCGCCGCTTCAGCGTGTTTAAGCGCGGCTTCGGCGTGCGTCACCAACACATCCGCATGACCTTGTTTGCCGTGGTCGATCGCTTCCTTGGTGTGGCTAATCGCCTCGGCCAAATGATCCTCGGCGAGCGCGACGCGGGGCGCTACGAAGGCCGCGACTCCAAGACCCAGCGCGAGTACAAAAATTCTGCGGTTCATTGAAATATCCTCCCACTAGCCATTCCTCGGAAGGGAATGCCGGCAGGATCATAATCCACAATTTGCGGGAGTCGATTGTGGCGATTGACGCGGCGGCAAGATACGCGAAGGAGTATTAGAGTTCGGCATCTAGCTGCCTTAAAGGGTCAGCCAGGGAGGCGATGATGTTCAAAAATATTCTTGTCGCGATCGATCTCACCGAATCTGAGATGACCAAGCAGGCGATCGACAAAGCGGCAGCGCTCGCCAGGGCTTTCAATAGCGAACTCAGGCTGGTCAATGTGCAGACGCTTATTCCCATTGCCTTCCTCGACTACGTCAAGGGAAATTTCGACAAGGATATTCGGCAAGGCCTTGAGAAGGAGATCGCGGCCCTAGCGGCTAGCATCGATCATCCGACCGGCCGAATCTCGACCGTTGTGCTGTTCGGTCCCGTCTATCAAAAGGTTCTGGCGGAGGCCGAGGAGTGGGGCGCCGAAGTCATCGTCGTAGGCTCCCACCGGCCAGGAATGGATCGGTTTCTCATTGGCTCCAACGCCGGCGCCATCGTACACCACGCAAAGTGCTCAGTGCTCGTCGTGCGGCAGTAGCGTCTTCGCCCCAACCGTCTTGGCGCGGGCGTTTTAATGTCGCCGGCAGCTCGTTGAGCGGACTCTTCCACTAAAGAGGCAACAAGGCCCCAGCGCATCGGGACAAGCTCATTGCCGCCAGCCGCTGGCCGGATGACTTCAATCTGCGTCGTAGGGCGATGTTGTAGCGCGGCTGGCCGATTAGGTCGGCGATGCGCTGGAACTCTTCCCAGGAGAGAGTAGACCGCTAGGGTGTGTCACCCCCGCGCCCGATATGGCGGCCAATCTGGCATCAGATGAACGTCCGGGAGCCGCAGACGGAGCAGACAAAGCGGCGCACCTCGCCAGGGCAACGAACGGCGTTCCCGGCGCCGTCCGCATGGCATCGAAGGCGACCTTGCCGTGATGGGCGCGCCTGCACAGGGACCCGCTGTCGGACCCCGTCACCGTCGCGCTAAACCTTGTATCGGAAACCGCCGCTGCCATTAGGCAGTCCGAAGAGCAAATCGGCCCATGCGCTCCAGCACTTGCCGTGCGGGAAGCGGAATTGGCCACATCGACAGGCCGCGCGGATGAAGCCGAGGCGGGCATGCAAAAAGTCGTCGACGCGATCGGTGCGTTTTTGTGTTGTCAGCCCAGCTTTGCCGCCAGCACGTCAACCTTCCCGATTTTGGGTGGCTGCGAGAAAAGCTCCGGCGCTTTCGCCATGAGCGCTTTCGCGACTTCCCCAGCAAGATGAGCGTCTCTGCCGGCTTCGTCATTGAAAACGTCGAAAATGGCGAAAGTGGTGGGTGACACTCGGATCGCGAACCACGACACTGTGCCGGGCTCTGCTTCCACGAGCGGCAGCGCCGATTTCAAGAACGCTGCAACCTCGTGCTCCTTGCCGATCTTCGCCTCCAGCGTCGCCAAGATGCCAAATTTCACCATTGCGACCTCCTCAAGACCGACGGTTTCAGGCCGTCAGTTTGCACCAAGCGTCCGCAGATGGCGGCAGCATAGCATTAACTATGGCGGCTGGTCGCGGTTGCCTGCATCGCTCCGCGCGTACGAACCGGCCCGCGCCGAGCCAAAAGTGCTCGGCGACTGGCCTTCCCACCGCACCTCCAGCCGGCCGGCGACGACCGGGCTTTTTCGTGGGCGGAGGGACGGAATCCGCTGACGTTCGCCGACGCTTATCCGGCAAATGTTGGCACGAAGCGGCGCTCGACGCAGTCTATTATCACAACTTATTGTGAGCGACCTGAGAGATGGGTGACAGTTTGTTCCGGACACATGGGTGACACCTCCCGCCAGTCTAGGCGGGAGGTGTCGAATGCCCTGGAAGGGGTGTTCGGTTATGGAAGAGCGTCTTCGGTTCGTCGCGCGTCTGCTCGACGGCGAGGCGATGAGCGATGTGTGCCGGGAGTTCGGCATCTCGCGCAAGACGGGATACAAAATCTTCGATCGTTACAAGGAGCACGGCCTCGAGGCGCTCACCGACCGCTCGCGGCGGCCGGTGCGCTACGCCAACCAGCTGCCCGAGCAGATTGAAAGCCTCATCCTGCGCTGCAAGCGTGAAAAGCCCCATTGGGGCGCGCGCAAGAATCGCGAGCTGCTGCTGCGCAAGCTCGACGGCGATTTCCGCGTCCCCGCCAACAGCACGATCCATGCGGTCTTGTGCCGGCACGGCCTCGTCAAGGCGCTCGGACGCCGCCGCCCGCGGGCGCAGGGCACGGAGCTTTCGCCCGGCCTTGCTCCCAATGATCTCTGGTGTGTGGACTTCAAGGGCGAGTTCAAGCTCGGCTCCGGACGCTACTGCTATCCGCTCACCGTCACCGATCACGCCTCGCGCTTCCTGCTGCTCTGCGAGGCGCTGGAATCGACCAGAGAGGACCCGGCGATCACCGCCTTCGGCCGGCTGTTTCGTGAGCGCGGCCTCCCCGGCGCCATCCGCTCCGACAATGGCGTTCCCTTCGCCAGCCCCAACGGCCTCTTCGGCCTCTCCAAGCTCTCCGTCTGGTGGCTGCGCCTGGGCGTCGAGATCGAGCGCATCAAGCCCGGCCATCCTCAGCAGAACGGCCGCCACGAGCGCATGCACCTGACCTTGAAGAAGGAGGCGACCCGTCCGCCCGGCATGAACAGCTTGCAGCAACAGGCCCGCTTCGACGCGTTCATCAAGGAGTTCAACGACGAAAGGCCGCACGAAGCGCTCGACATGAAGCGCCCGGCCGATGTCTATCGCCCGTCCGCCAAGCCCTATGACGGGAAATTACCGGAAATCGACTATCCGCTGCACGATCGCGACGTGATGGTCACCTCATGCGGGCGCATCTGCATGTATCGAAAGCGCGTCAACATCTCGTCCGTGCTCGCCGGTCAGCGCCTCGGAATCAAGGAAATCGACGACGGCATTTGGCTCGTCAGCTTCATGAGCTACGATCTCGGCTTCATCGATCTGGAGCAGAAAACCTTGCAACCCCTCGACAACCCCTTCGGCCCGAGGTTGTCACCCATGTCTTAGGAACAGACTGTTACCTATGTCTTCAGTCCGGACAATTGATTTTCTTGGCGCGCCAAAGGGGATTCGAACCCCTGTTTTCGCCGTGAAAGGACGACGAGCAGGCAGGGAGTTGCGAACCCTATCACCGGTCATTCCCAATGCTCTTCGAGATCCTCCTCTTCCGCGAAAAGAAGGGCGTCAAGATCGGCCTCCGGCTGCGGCCTCTCCAAAAGTCCCTCGTCTTCGAGCCGTTCGATGTCGGGGAGATCGCGCAGCGACGCGAGTCCGAAGACCTCTAGGAACTTCCTCGTCGTCACGTAGGCGAACGGCGCGCCGGGCTCCGGCGCGCGCAATGCGGCGTCGATCAGCCGATGGCGCTTGAGCGCTCCAATGACGTCGCGGCTGATTTCTCGCCCTGCAAACTGCGACAGCTCCGCGCGCGTCGCTGGCTGCAGATAGGCGATCGCCGTCACGGTGAGGAGTTCGGTCGGCGTCAGCGCTGGCGGTCCGGCGGCGTGGGCGCCGTTGTTCAGGACGCGAATGGCGTCGGCGTAGCGCGGTTTGGTGCGCAGTTGATAGCCGCCGGCGACGAGAACGAGGTCATAGGGCCTTGCCCGCAAATCTTCGCGAATGTCGCAAATCAAATCATCAAAATTGCAATCGCGCCCGACCAGTTTGGTGAGCGCGTCGCGCGTGACCGGCGACGGCGCGGCGAAGATCGCCGCTTCGACGCGCCCCATCCATTCGCGCCAGCGCATCGCCTGTGGCAGATCGGAAAGATCGGCGTCGAACAGCAAATCCCCATCGCGCCGCGGCACACGACGGTTTGGCGGCGGCGCACTGTCCTGTCGATGCGCCTTCATCGACGGCATGTCGGCATCCTTTTCATGTCACAGTCCGTAAAGTCGAAAATTGGCGCGACCGGAGAGTTCGCGCACGGCGCCAAGCGCCATCAACCGATCGAACAAACGCCGCGTGGCGCGATCGGAAAGGCCGGCCGACGTCGCCGCCCGCGTCGGCGAAACGCAATCGTCGGCGAGCAACAAATCGACGACGCGCGCCGCCTTTTTGGCGCGCAATTTTGGCGCAACGCTCAACAGTATATTGGAACGCCGCGACAGTTCTGTCGCCAGCGCGTAAGACTCTTGCGCCGCGCGCGCCATGGCGCGCGCGGCGCTCAAATCCCAATCGGCATCGCTCGGCCGTGGTCGGCGTCCGGTCGCCGTGCGCATCGATGGATGCGTGATCGTCGTCGCCAACAGCGGCAGCGGCGCCTGCCACGCGAGGCGCCGCGCCAACACAAGATCGGCGAACCACAGCGCAAAAATTTCGGCGTCGAATTGCGCCGCGTCACCGATGACGCCCAGCGCTAGCGCGCTCACGCGGGCCGCAGCATTGAGCGGATTCTCAGCTGTCGACCGCTCATCCACAAGGGCGGCGACCGCTTCGCAATCGATGGCCGGCGGTAAATCGAGACAATCGGCCGCGACTCTCACGACGCGCGCATCGAGCCGCACAGAAGGCGTTGTGAACAGGCGCCACAGCCGATGCAGGCGGCCGCCGGGCGTCGGCGCCGCGTCGAAGCCGGCGAGATGTTCGGCGTCGCGCAGGGCGCCTTCGTCTTCGCGCAGACGCGCTATCGCGGCGCAGGCGGTTGCGGCGCGCAAGGCGAGGCGCTGCCGCAGGGCGCCGGCAAAAACGGGTTCGAGGCCTCCTTCCCCGAAGTTTTTGCCGGGGCTCGAAGCATCGGCGGCTCTTCCGTCGGCGCGCGAAACATCGGCGGAGCCGATTCCGGCGCGCGAAATATCGCCTCCGGGGCAACGCAAAAGCTGGTCGAGGCGGGCAAGACTGGCGCCGGCGGCGAAGAAGTGCGCGCTGGCCGCGTCGTGTTGAACGCCGCCGACCTTCGCCCACTGCGTGTCAGGACACATCAGAAATTGAGAAATCGGCCTGTTGAATTTCAATGCGTTACGAAACGCTGCTGATTTACGCGTATACATTTGAATTGAGAAAACGCCCGAATGATGTACAGTTGAATTGAGAATTTGCGGCTCAACCATTTCTCATGGACGCGGCCGAAAAATGAACAGCAATAATGAGAACGCGCCCTGCCCTGATGACGCCGACACGACGGGGTCCGACGACCCGCAGTGGTTAGAGGCATGTCGACGCGAGGAGGCCATCAGAGAATTGTTAGGCCGCTCCGCGGGCGACCGGCTACGAACAAGCGACGTCGAAGATGTTGCTTTGGACCTCGGGATCAGTCGCGCGACACTTTATCGCCTCGTCGCGATCTATCGCGAAACGCCCACCGTTGAGGCGCTTCAGCCGAAGCCGCGAGGCCGATCGAAAGGGGCGCTCGCTCTCGACAAATCGCGTCATAAGTTGATCCGCCAGACGATCCGGGAAGTCTATCTGAAGCCGCAGCGTCC
This sequence comes from Methylocystis sp. H4A, assembly GCF_015709545.1. NCBI lineage: Bacteria > Pseudomonadati > Pseudomonadota > Alphaproteobacteria > Hyphomicrobiales > Methylocystaceae > Methylocystis > Methylocystis sp. H4A. Next base: position 77,678 of record NZ_JADNQY010000013.1, read on the forward strand.
AACGCTGACCCACCTCGTCGAACAAATCCATTTG
>NZ_JADNQY010000014.1:0-88658 GCF_015709545.1 Methylocystis sp. H4A
GTTATTATGTGCGGCGGATCGGGGACGCGGGTGTGGCCCGAGTCGCGCGAGACGCTTCCCAAGCAGTTTATTCCGCTCATTGGCGAGCGCTCCACCTTCCAGACGACGATGGCGATGCTGGCCGACCCGGCGTTCGAGCGGCCGATCGTCGTCTCTAATTTCGACTACCGCTTCCTCATCGCCGACCAGCTGCGCGAGATCGGCGCGCAAGCCGACGTCGTGCTGGAGCCGTCGCGCCGCGACTCGGGTCCGGCGGTCGCCGTCGCGGCGGGCCTCGCCGCGCGCCGCGCGCCCGACACAGTCGTCGTCGTGCTCGCCGCCGACCATGTCGTTCGCGACACGGCGGGCCTCGTCGATCTGTGCAAGCGCGCGAGCGCCGCGGCGGCGCAAGGCTATATCGTCACGCTCGGCGTCAAGCCCGACGGCCCCGCGACGGGATACGGCTATCTGCGCCCCGGCGCGCCGCTTGAGTCGTGTTGCGAGGTCTACAAGCTCGACGCTTTCGTCGAAAAGCCGGACCGCGCAACGGCGCAGGACTATGTCGACGCCGGCTATTTCTGGAACAGCGGCAACTTCATCTTCCGCGCCGACGTCATGCAGTCGGAGATTGCGCAATTCGAGCCCGGCATTTTCGCCGCCGCCGAAGCGGCGATTGAAGCGGCCCGCCAGGATCTCGGCTTTATGATTTTGAACGCCGAGGCCTTCGCGCACGCGCCGAAGAAATCGATCGATTACGCCGTGATGGAAAAGACCGACAAAGCGGCGCTGATTCCCGCCGACATCGGCTGGTCCGACGTCGGCACCTGGCGCGCCGTCTGGGAATTGTCGGACCGCGACGAAAACGGCAATTCGGTGCGCGGCCAAGGCGTCGTCATGAACGCCCGCAACGTCCATGTGCGCTCCGAGGACACGCTGACCACCGTCGTCGGCGTCAACGACATCATCGTCGTGACGACGCAGGACGCCGTGCTGGTGCTTAGCCATGAGCATGGCGATCAGGTCAAACAGCTCGTCGAGCAGCTGCGCAGCGAAAACCGGCGCGAAGCGGGAGAGCACAAGCGCATTTTTCGGCCGTGGGGCTATTATCAAGGGATCGACGAAGGCCAGCGCTATCAGGTGAAGCGCATCGTGGTGAAGCCGGGCCAACGCCTGTCGCTGCAGAAGCATTTCCACCGCGCCGAACATTGGATCGTCGTGCGCGGCACGGCGGAGGTCGGCCGCGACGAGGAAATCCATCTCGTCCACGAAAACGAGTCGATCTATCTGCCGATAGGCAGCAAGCACCGCCTGACCAATCCCGGTAAGATCGATCTGGAGCTGATCGAAGTGCAGACCGGCTCCTATCTCGGCGAGGACGACATCGTCCGCTTCGAGGACGCGTATAATCGGGGGTAGTTAGCGCCCTCATGCTGAGGAGGCTCCGGAGCCATCTCGAAGCACGAGGGCGCCGACGGTTTCCTCGTCCTTCGAGACGCGCCTTCGGCGCTCCTCAGGATGAGGAAACCTTCGTCTACGGAACGGAATGTCGTCAACCATCGTTAAAATCTGCGGTCTGTCCTCGCCCGAGACGCTTCTCGCGGCGATTGGAGCCGGCGCGGACATGGCGGGCTTTGTCTTTTTCGAGAAAAGTCCGCGCCATATCGACCTCGAGACCGCCCGCACCCTCGGGCGCCTCGCCAGCGAGCGGGTCAGCAAAGTCGCGCTCACCGTCGACGCTGACGACGCCGCGCTCCAGGACATCATCGACGCGCTCGCGCCCGACTATCTCCAGCTTCACGGAAGTGAGACGCCGACGCGGGTCGCCGAGGTGAAGGCGCGCTTCGGCCTGCCGATCATCAAGGCGGCGGGCGTCGCGACGCCCGGCGATGTCGAGGCGGCGCGCGCCTATGAAGACATCGCCGACGTCATTCTGTTTGACGCCAAGCCCGCGCCGAACGCAGCGGTTCCTGGCGGCGCCGGCGTCGCTTTCGACTGGTCTCTGCTGCGCGGCGTCGCTGCGAAACATTGGATGCTTTCGGGAGGACTCACGCCCGAAAATGTGGCGGAAGCCATGCGCCAAACCGGCGCCCGCGCGGTGGACGTCTCTTCCGGCGTCGAGCGCGAACGCGGCGTCAAGGACGCGGCGAAGATTGCAGCCTTCCTGGCCGCCGCTCGGCTTTCATAGCGGCGTTTGACAGTTTAAGACTGCGCCGACGGATCGGCCCCCTCCCTGTCCCTCCCCCGCTCTGCGGGAGAGGGGACGCTAACGAAGCCGCGCTGCGGCAAACTCGATGACGCGCCGTATCTGACTCCCTCTCCCGCGCAGCGGGGAGGGTTGGGGAGGGGGTAGTGACGCAGAGCGAGGACGCCCCCCGTGAACCAGCCGATTCCCAATTCCTTCCGCGCCGGCCCGGATGAAAACGGCCGCTTCGGCATTTTCGGCGGGCGTTTCGTCGCCGAAACATTGATGCCGCTCGTGCTCGACCTTGAAGGAGCTTACGAGAAGGCGAAGACCGATCCGGCTTTTCACGAGGAGCTCACGAGCCTCCACAAGCACTATGTCGGGCGCCCTTCGCCGCTCTATTTCGCCGAGCGCATCACCGACTATGTGCGGGAGCGCGCGGGCGAGGACAAAGGCGCCAAGGTCTATTTCAAGCGCGACGAGCTCAACCATACCGGCGCGCATAAGATCAACAATGTGCTCGGGCAGATTCTGCTCGCGCGGCGCATGGGCAAGAAGCGCATCATCGCCGAGACGGGCGCCGGCCAGCATGGCGTCGCCACCGCCACCGCCTGCGCGCGCTTTGGCCTCGACTGCGTCGTCTATATGGGCGCCGTCGACGTCGAGCGGCAGAAGCCCAACGTCTTCCGCATGAAGATGCTTGGCGCCGAAGTCATTCCCGTGCAGTCGGGCGCGCGGACCTTGAAGGACGCGATGAACGAGGCGCTGCGCGACTGGGTGACGAATGTCGCCGACACTTTCTACTGCATCGGCACGGCGGCGGGGCCGCATCCCTATCCGGCGATGGTGCGCGATTTTCAGTCGATCATCGGCAATGAGACGCGCGTCCAGATGCAGGAGATGGAGGGGCGGCTTCCCGATTCGCTCGTCGCCTGCATCGGCGGCGGCTCCAACGCCATTGGCCTGTTCCATCCGTTTCTCGACGACGCCAGCGTCGAGATTTACGGCGTCGAGGCGGCGGGCCATGGCGTCAATGTGCCGAATGGCCATGCGGCCTCGCTCACCGGCGGGCGCCCGGGCGTGCTGCACGGCAACCGCACCTATTTGTTGATGGACGACGACGGCCAGATTCTCGAAGGCCATTCGATTTCGGCGGGGCTGGATTACCCTGGCATCGGGCCGGAACATTCCTGGCTGCATGAGATCGGCCGCGTGAAATATCTGAACGCCACCGATCAGGAGGCGCTGAACGCTTTTCAGCTCTGTTCGAAGCTCGAGGGCATCATCCCGGCGCTCGAGCCCTCTCACGCGCTGGCGAAAGTGTTCGAACTCGCGGCGCTAAAGCCGCGCGATCATCTGATGGTGATGAATATGTGCGGCCGCGGCGACAAGGACATTTTCACCGTCGCCGAGCATCTCGGCGGGATGTGAAAAAAGCATCCTCATCCTGAGGAGGCTCTGGAGGAGCCGTCTCGAAGGACGAGGATGCGCGAAAGCCCTCGTGCTTCGAGACGCGCCTTTCAGGCGCTCCTCAGCATGAGGGCAATGCAAGGCTTATCTGCCGTTCGCGGCGCACTTTTGCGCGATCTCGTTGAGCCGGCGTCCGCGCTCGACCTCATCCGTCACGCCGGCGAGCGCCCTGCTGCGGATGGCCTCCCGCGCCGTGCACTGGCAGGCGTCGTGGCAGATTTTTCCCTCTCCGCCGTCCTCCATGCAGCGCGCTTCGCATGAGGCGACGAATTCCGTCGCCTCGACCGCGGGCGGCATGAGATAGGCGAGTCCCATAAGGAGCGCGAAGAGCGCCGGCTGATGCGCGAGATAGATGAGCAGGCTGTGCCGGCCGAGGAAGGGAAGCCATTCCCTCTTAGCATGTGTGGGGAGAGGGTTAGCGCCCTCGCCGCTCACCCTTGCCCTCTTCCCGTAAACGGGGAGAGCGAGTTTTCCCGCCGCGACGCCGAGCAGCAGCGCGCCGGCCCAGGGAAAGAGCGGACGCCAGTCCTGGGTCATTGGTTCGCTGGTCGAAAGCCCGATCCATTGCAGCCAATCGGCGTTGAAGGCGGACGACGTGAAGAACGCCCCGCCGAGAAGGAAAAAGGCGCCGCCAACGAGCGCGACGGACCAGGGCGCGAGCAGAAATGGGACGGCGATCAGACTGGCGACCGCGATGCAATGCAGAATGCCGAAGAACACAAAAGCGTTGGGAAAGAGGGCATAGGTGCCGGCCGTCACCAGCGCCGCCGCGGCGCCGATGAGCGCGAAGCGGCGCCAGAAGGCCGGCCAGCGCATTGAATCGCGATTCGCCAGGACCAGCGCGACGCCGGCGATGAACAGGAAGGCGAAGGCGATCGAATGGCCGAATATTTTGACGGGCGCCGACCAGGGGAGATTGGCCGGCGCGTAGCCGAAATGCGCGAGATCCCAGATGAGGTGAAAAACGATCATCGCCAGGACGGCGATCCCGCGCGCCGCATCGAGCGCCCACCATCGGCCCTGATTCATCGGCGCGCGGCCGCCGGCGGCGCGCCCTGGAACTTGCTGAACACCATGTCGGGCGCCGAAAGATTGTGGCGCGAGGGCAGATGGCGGCCGACCCACACTTCGGTCGCGCTGGCGCCAGGGAAGCGAATGACGGGCGCTTCCTCCCAACTCTTGCCGCGCTTGCTGCGCCAGGCGACGATGGCGGCGTCGCTCATCGTCTCCATGGCGTACATCGACCGCAGCGCCGCGAAGGGTAATCCGTTCGGCATCGCCTGACTGAAGGAGACGTCAAGCGTTATCCGGTCCTGATCGACGCTCTTGATCGAGAGGCGGCCTTCGCCGCCGCGCCTGAATTTGAGGATCAGGCTGCGCGATTGAGGCTCGAAGACGATTTCCTCGATATCGACGATCGGCCGCTCCTGCGTCTCGACCGGCCCGACGAGAAAGGACGAGCCGTAAGCCGTCCAGCGCATGTCGTCGAAGGGCAGCGGCCGCGCCCGCCAATAGCCGTCCGGCGGATAGAGCACCATGATCTCTTCGGCGCGCTCGCGGCGCCACATCCAGAGCTGGATCAGATGGAAGCCGTGCTCGACGGAATCGCCGACGCGGATCGGCACGTCGTTGGGGCGCCAGAACGAGGGAAAGGTGTAGCCCGTCAGCCAGAATTCCGGCGTCTCCCAGAAGGTCTTGCGGCGCGCCTGCGAAAACGCCTTGGGGTCCACGGTGAAATCGCAGCTCGACCAGTCGGGGGCCCAGCGATCCGAGGCGATCGTGTTGATGTAGGATGGGTGCACCGCCTGAATTTGCAGACTGCGCACGCGCGGCGAGATGAAGTCGAGCTCGACATTGTCCTTCTCGGCGCAGAGTTCCGGCGCCGAATTGTTCTCGACGCGAACTTGCAACTCTTCGGCCGCGTCCGGAGCCTGCGCCGAGGCTGAGCCGGCGAAGGCCAAGCCGCCAGCCCCCAAGCCGCCGGCTCCCAAAAGAAAGCGGCGGCGATCAAATGTCGTCAAGCGGAGATTCCCTGTTGCTTTTGAGGTCCTTATCGCGCGCAAAGGAAGCGCGCGGCAAGCGTCGGGAAGCATTAACGGGCCGCAAAAGGCGAAAACAAGGAGTGGACCCGCCCGGCTAGGACAGGCTTAGAGCAGGCTCCGAAAAAGTTGACGGACTTTTTCGATGAGAGTCTGCTCCACAATTTGATTTTGAGCGATTCCTTCACCGATCACAGGATTACAGGTGATCGGGAATCGCCGGGCGTTCAGAAAAGGCCGCCGCCAAACAAAGCGGCGAAAGGATCGGCGACTGCGTAGCCCGAGCCATAATAAGAACGCCCGCGCGAGGACGCATAGTGGACGCCGCCGCCGCGCCCGGCGCTGGCATAGTAATGGTTCCGTGGCGGCGCGCCGGTGATTGAAATGCGGCCGCCTTCGCTCTGGACCATTTGATACAGCATCGCTGCGTGGCCGGGCGACAAGCGAACGCAACCATGCGACGCCGGCTGGCCGAGCATCCCCGTCGCATAGGAGCCATGAATCGCATAGCCGCCGCGGAAGAAGATCGAGTGGGGCATTGGCGACATGTGATATTTGCGCGAATAATGCATGGGCTGCAGGCCGGTCGGCGCAAATGAGCCGCGCGGCGTAGAATAGCCGGCGCGGGCCGTCGACACCGGCCACGAATAGCTGCCCGACGAAGACTGCACATGCATGGTCTGCGTCGAAAGATTGATGTGGATGTGTGTGGTGGCGTTCGCCGCGCCGAGGCCGGCGATCAGAGAAACCGTCGCGGGAAGGATGACTGAAAAACGCATAGCGGACTCCTGACCCAACGCGCAGCATGCCCGCGCTCTTGCGCTGGCTTGGCGCTACAACAAAGCTAAATGAAGCGTTAAGCTTTCGCGGCAAGGCTCAATCGCAACGCTTTACGCGGCGCAGGCAATTATGGAGACTGGGGGGCGAAAGCCCATGATGACAGGTTCGACATTGCGCAGGCTTTGTGCGGCGCTACTCGCCTTCGCGGCGCTCGCCATGGTTAACGGCGCGCCGGCGCAGGATAAGGGCGCGCTCGACCCGAAGCCGCTGCCGCCGCTCGCCAATCCGTCCAGTCCAGGGACGCCGGCCCGAGAACTGTTTGGCCGCGCGCACGCGGCGGCGGCGCTCCATCCCGATCCGATCGGCTTCTATTCGCGCGGCTGCCTCGCGGGCGGCGAGCCGCTGCCGATCAACGGCCCCCACTGGCAGGTCATGCGGCTGTCGCGCAACCGCAATTGGGGTCATCCTAATCTCATCGCCTTTTTGAAGCATTTTTCGTCGAAGGCGGCGCGCGAATCGGGCTGGCCAGGCCTGCTCGTCGGCGATCTGTCGCAACCGCGCGGCGGGCCGATGCTCTCTGGCCACGCGTCCCATCAGATCGGGCTCGACGCCGACATCTGGCTCACGCCGATGCCCAATCGCGAATTAACGCGCGAGGAGCGCGAAGAGCTGATGTCGACGGACGTGGTGCGCGAAGATCGGCTCGACGTCCGCCCCGAGGTCTGGAGCGCGGGCCACATCGCCCTGATCCGCGCGGCGGCGATGGAGCCGGCCGTGCAGCGCATCTTCGTCAACGCCGCGATCAAACGCGCGTTATGCCGCTCGGCGCAGGGCGAAAGCTGGATGCACAAGGTGCGGCCGATGTGGGGCCACAACTACCATTTCCACATCCGGCTTCACTGCCCGAACGGCTCCAACTGCCGCGACCAGGACCCGACTCCCGCCGGCGACGGCTGCGACGCGTCGCTCGCCTGGTGGTTCAAGGATGAGGTGCTGCGCCCGAGAACGCCGGGCGGCAAGAGCTGGCCGCCGATGACCATGGCGGGGTTGCCGTCAGCCTGCCGCGAGGTGTTGCGCGCGCAATAGGCCTTCAGCCGGAGCAGTCGCCGAGCGGGCAGGCGATGCCGGTTCCGCCCAGTCCGCAGTAGCCGCCGGGATTTTTGGCGAGATACTGCTGGTGATACTCCTCGGCGTAATAAAACGGCGGGCTCTCGCGGATTTCCGTCGTGATCGCGCCCAGGCCCGCCTGCGTCAATACGCGTTGATACATGGCGAGCGACTCCTTCGCGGCGGCGAGCTGTTCCGGCGTCGAGACATAGATGGCCGAGCGATATTGCGTGCCGGCGTCATTGCCCTGGCGCATGCCCTGCGTCGGGTCATGGCCCTCCCAGAACTTGCGCAACAGCTGTTCGAAGGTCATCGCCGGCGGCTGATAGACGACGCGCACCACCTCCGCATGGCCGGTGCGGCCGCTGCAGACGTCCTCATAGGTGGGATTTTTCGTCGTTCCGCCGGCGTAGCCGACCGACGTCACATAGACGCCTTCGCCGGCCTGCCAGAATTTGCGCTCCGCGCCCCAAAAGCAGCCCATGCCGAAGAGGACCTGTTCGGACCCCAGCGGAAACGGCGGATCGAGCGGCCGGCCGTTGACGAAATGGCGCGCCCCATGCGCCACCGGAGTCTCGCGGTCGGGTATGGGCCCGAGCAGCTCGGAAAGACCGAGTTCGTCGAAGATGGTCATGGCAGCGATATAGTGTGGCGGCTCGAGGGAAACTAGCGGCGGGCGTAATAGAGAGGCGCCGACCGCCGGTGGCTGAGCAGGATCAGCAGAGCCCCGACGCCGCCGAAGGCGACGCTGACCGGCGCCAGCATCAGCGTGGTCAAAACCGGGTCCCACAGAAAGGCCGAGACATTCTCGACGCTCGACTGCAGCGACTGGTAGAGGCCGGGAAACACCGCGGACGTTCCCCTGCTGACGCTCGTCACCATGACGCGGCCGGCGGCGATCGAGCGCGTGCCGTCGACGATGAGGGCGATGAAGCCGCCCGCGAGCAAGAGAAGGCCGATCAGTCGGATGAGGAGTCGCAGCATGGTCTCTTCGTGCGAACGTAAATGTTGCGATGGCGAAAAAGCGTGGGGAGAATAGGCGCCGCGGCCGCGTCTGTCCATGCTTGGCGTTGCGTTCCGGTCGCGCGTGAATATAGTGCGCGCTTCGCGGAGGGGTGGCCGAGTGGTTGAAGGCGCACGCCTGGAAAGTGTGTATGCGGGAAACCGTATCGCGGGTTCGAATCCCGCCCCCTCCGCCATCATAAAGATGTAAGCATATGATTTATTGTTGATATAATAGGCGGTGTTACAAATCGTGTACACTTCGGAAGCCACGGCTGCGATCGAATGCGATGGGTGCTGGAATCTCCACGAGCCTCCGAAGCGTCCCACAGCGAAAGCTCGCGCTCGATCTCGCGCACAATTCCTGAACCAAGCAGTGCGTCGCGGTTCGTCGCTCGTGTTTCAGGGGGTCGTTCGCGCTCGATCTGCAGCGTCGGCGTCAAACCGCGCTTCCTGAAGGGTTGCGCGAAAATCGGATTGGTTCAGCATATTCGCTCCCATGTGCGCGCCGTGCGTAAGCGATATGCCCCCGTTCGATATTTATGGGGTGACGCCATCAATGGCCGAGCGTGACCCTTATCATCCGACTGCCTCGCTTGCCTCAGCGCGCCCCGGCGCTATTTGGCCGGCGTCGCCACACGTAGCGACGTTCCAATCACCCTCCCGCGGCTTCCCCGTCGCGGGCCTTTTTATGGTTCATCCGCTGGCATCGCGCCGACCCGGATACGAACGCCCGCCATATCTGGCGGGCGTCTCTTCGTGCGAGCGGCTAGGCCTCACCGGCAATTCCACACCCAATGGCCTTGATCCCACACCCAACAAGGACCGTGAACGTGTCCGCCTCCACCGTAACCATAGCGATCGCCGCTCCAATCCCTGTGCTGATGGCGGCCGTGCCCTCCATAGTCTGGCAAATACCGGCCGTGGTGAAATGTGCCGGCGTGCGCGAACGACACCCACAACGTTGCGGCTGCTAGAATTGCGCCAAGCTTTAGAGTTTTGCGCATAGCGTCCTCCCTATTCTTCTGATGGAGAGAACTATGGCGCTCGGAGTTAATTTGAAGGGCGTGGATGGTGGGTGGCGAGAATGCGCTAGGAATGGGTTGTGTCGCCGCGCGTGAATAAGTTCGATATCGGCGATGACGACGCGAGCTTGATTGAAAAGATCGCAGCGGCGTAACGCTTCAAGCGAGCCACCCGTCGAGCCTTGGGTCGATTTGCCGACGCCTTCAAGCGAAAAGGCGGCCCTGCTCTCGGTCGAAAGCAGGGCCGCCAGCGAGGCCGGAAGAAGAGTGACGTAGGAAGGTCGTCTGACGAATAAATTTGGGTCGCTTCGCCCTTCGTCAAGCCCCGATTTCCTGCAATCGAACGCGCTGCTCAATTTGCCGCAGGAGCTTCTCCATTGCGGCTGGCAAAGGCTCGGCGGCGACGCCTGCAAAGATCGCACGCAAGTAGTCAGATATCGTCGCGACCTTCGTAGAGTCGGACAAACGCTGCCCCCCGTTCATTTTGACCATCAACACAATCAGATCCTCCACTTTCGAGGATATAATTCTTGACGGGCGCTAACGGTTCCCAATCAGCGAAGGAGCTGCCCGCGCCTTTTCGACGCGGTCGCTTGGGTTCAAAAGAACGCGGGCCCACCATGGGTGGCAGGACCGAAGGCTCGAGTCCGCCGCCCCATCTAGACAGCGGGCATCGGAGCGTTGCGCGCCGATAGCTCTAATCAGGGCGGCGGCGAGAAGGACGCAGGCCACGTTCCAATGGAATTGGATTATCTCAAGTTCACCGTGACGCGCTCTGCGTCTCTCCGGTTGCTTCAGCCACACGAAGCGATCGATGAGCCCGTCACTGCTGACGCGATCGAGTCCCAGGCTGTGTTGGCGCCCTCAAATTCTCGCTCGACGGCCCAGAGGCGAGGCGCCCACACACGCGTCACATTGAGGTCACGCCATCCCAGTCGCCGAATCTGCCCGCTGCCATTGAAAGCGCGCGTGCCGATTTCCTTCAACCGGGGTTGTTTCACAAGCAGCCCTTTGGGGGGCGACAACGCCATGCTCGGCTAATTGACCGCGCAGCGCGTTGATCAGTTGCGCGCGCTGGCGCGCCAGAAGATCGCGGGCGCGAAGCAGCATGGCGCGCGCCTGCTGCGCAGCCCGACGGCCTAGGAGCCGTGATGCCCTTTCTCAAGGGGCGCCAGTGCGTCGAGCAGATGACGATGACGACGCAGGAAAGCGGCCCCAATTCGACCTGCGGAATGCCACGAATAATGCTCCGGGCGCATCAAGGCGCGAAACCGCGCCTGCAATTCGGCGTCGTCTGGATCTTCGACGAATTTTCCTTCGAGCCGATCCATCATTTCCACGCCAAGTTCGGCGATATCCTGCGGCGTATTGTCAATATGCCGCAAGCCTTGTTCGGCGAACTCCGTGGTTAGGTAGTATTCGGACGAGATGTCCGCCAGCGCCTCGCCAAAAGACAAAGTGCGTCCGCTCGCGTCCTGAAGCAATTTGGGAATTGTTATATCGCCCGGAAAAAGTGAATAGGCCGCTCCAATCGGAGCCATATTGGCGAGCGCCGACCGCTTGCCAAAAATTCCCGAGATTATGAAAACGCCAGAGGTATTGCCGAGCACAAAGCGGCATCGCGCGAGGAGAAAAATATCCATCCACGCGCTTTTCGCAGGCGAACGCGCATAGTCGACAATCCCTGGGGCCGGCGCCAGCGGCTCCATCGTCGCGTCGCCGACCCTGATGCACCAGCCGCCGCGAGCGACGATTTCCCGCATGGCCTCTTTGTAACCGTCGATCCGTGAATTTCGAAAACTATGCGCCCAGTCGTGGACGGGCTTGAAGCCGCCTTCACGCGAGTGCACGCAGACGAACCAGGCCCCTTCTGGCATCCCCCAGGCCCGCAGCCGCTCCTCGCCCTTGGCGATTTCCGCTTCGGAAAGCTGTAAAAGCGGCGGCCGGTCACCCCAGAGCCGCTGAATTTCATGATTATGCGACGCTCCTCCGTGCGCAATGGAATACGCCGGAATAACATCGACGACCTCCGGAAACAGCAAGAAGGGCCGCAGCAGGACATTCATCGCTCGTGAGCGCACGACATGAATATAGCGCGTCCAATGCGCCAGAAGCGCGTCATTGGCGGGCTTACGACCGTCAACCAGGAGGATTGGTTTGACCTTTCGTCCCGAGAGTATTTGCCGCTTTAGATAGACGTCTAGGTCCATCGCGAGCTGGCCGAAATCCTCGATCAGCCAGATATGCGTGTGCAGAAAGCGATACCCCAAGCGGCTGAGGATTCGCGCCAAAAGGGCGTAAATTGGGTAAAAGAAAAGACCGTGACGCCCCAACATTTGTTCGGTGAGGCCTGTTCGATCGTCATTCATTCCAATTGATCCCGTCCTTTAAGTTTGCGAGCGACTAATAGCGTTCGTTCCAATGAATTTAGGAGACCCTGTCGCGCGAGCGAGGATCCGGCGCATCCGTCTCGGGCCACTAACTATTCGCCGCGATGGGCCCGGCGCATAATGCGATGTTGTAATGCGTCATCTTTGCGTAACCCGTATGAAGAACTTCGTCGTTCATGCCGAACATGAAGACGTTTCGAAAGTGGCGAAGCATGGTGTCTTTCAGCTCGGCCTGGGTCTTGCAGTTCACATGACCCAAACGAGACATCCGCGACGCGTAAGCCTGCGATTCGAGCGATGGCGCGCCGATGACGCAAGCTCCGTCTTGCGTCAGTGACGCTACGATATTTGAAATAAATCGGTGTTCGTTGGCGCGATCGATATGTTCAAGAACATCGAGACTATATGCGCCCGAAAAACGGTCGGGAAAAGGGGTCGCAACCATGTCGTGGCGGTGAAACGAGATGGGGTAACGATCGCCGGCGACAGCTCGAGCGTCCTCGATAAACTCCGGGTCGAAATCAACGGCCGTCACTTTCCTGACCGCCTGAGCCACGATCCTCGTTCCAAACCCGTCGCCGCAGCCGACCTCGAGGACATGGTCGGCGCCTTCGAGCATCTTCGCCACGAATTTGTAACGCGCCATCATGAAAGCGAGGCGCTTGGGATCGTCGAGATAGGCCCAGCTCGTCATCAGACCCATGCGCTGATGGCCGTGCTTGCGAATCTCGGTTACAAATTCCGCATATTGCTTTTCGCCTTCGCGCTCCACCTGGTCCCCCATGATTCTACGTCGCCTGGGGTATGATCATATCACTCTTGGAACAAATATCGGTTCGCGCCCAATCGGCAAAGCCCAACCCGACGTCGAGCTCCTCCAGGGCGTCGCCGATTCGAACGCCAATAGCGGTTTCAAGGTTACCCGGCGCCATGGAGACCCGCGGCGGCCGCTCCTCGACAGGAATTCCCGCCTTCGCGGCGCTGGCCGAGACCACCAATCGCGCGTCCGCGCCAAGACGGCAAGCAAGGTGGCGTCCTGCTTGCAGATAGCTGATTTGCTCAGAACCGCCCAGATGCCAGACGCCGCCCAGGCGCCGACAACCGATAAGTTCGACCCCTGCCACGACTTTCGCCATCGCGATTGGCGCCAAAAGCAGATCGTCGAAGGCCTCGATGGCTTCGCCCCGCGACAATTCGCGACGCCATCGCTGGAATAAATCGAGATGCGGTCCAACGACTTTGCTCAGGCGGACGATCGCGACAGAATCGCCCAAGCGCGACAATGCCGATTCTGCCTCGGCCTTCAGCTTTCCGTAGATTGATCGAGGCGAGCGCGGCTCCTCGGGACCCACGCCGCTCTTGGTTCCGTCGAACACTTGGTTCGTCGAAAGAAAAACGACGAAAGCGCCCTTCTTCACCGCTTGCTCCGCAATAAGAACCTGCGCGTCGACGTTCACTCTTCGAGCGAGCTCCGGCTCCAATCGACATTCCGCCAGTCGCGTCATCGACGCCGTAAGGATGACTACGTCGCGCGCCGAGAATGAAAGCTCGGGCAGATCGGCGCCGAGGTCGAGATAAAATTCGTTTTGTCGATCGACCGGCTGACGTCTGGTCGACGCGATCGCTTCTATTCGTTGCGCGCTCAAGCTTTTCATCAAAGCGGAGCCAATGGCTCCGCTTCCTCCGATGACGCAATATCGCGCGCTGGTATTGGCGCTCATCTGACGATGTCCGCGGCAGCGTGGTAACGCACGCCCTGTCTCGCCAAGCGGGATTTTACTGCGGCGGCGACCTTCGGAATCAGCGGAACGAAGACATCGGAATTCTCGGCGACGTTGTCAGGAGCGATGATGGGCCTGCCCATGTGCTCTCGCCCGATGCGCTGAGGGTCTTCGTCCACGAAAAAGTCGACCTCGTCACCGACCGCGCCCGCGAGCCACGTTCCGGAGATGGAGGTGCCAAAAATACCGAAATTCGCGCTCGAACGCGCGAGCTCTCGCGAGTTGCGCACTTGCGCGTTCAGCCAGTCGACCTGAGCGCGGATTTCATCCAAGCCCTTTTGAGGCGTCGCCGCCGGTCGGTCGCGGGATGCGACGGCTTTACCGATCCAGCTCAACTCCTTGGGGAGCAAGGCGTCGTGGGCGGCGACAGTCTCGTAGCCCGCGCGTTCGCCCAGGCGGCGGAGCGACTCGACAGTGAAGTGCGTGAGATGATCGACGATGACGAAATCGAATGGCGTGATTGCGCAATCCGGAACCTGCACGAAGACGCGCCCATCGTCGCCGATGAGACGCCGCAGCTCGATCAATGTGTCGACCGGCGAGATGAGATGCTCGAGCGAGTGGATGAGGGTGACGAGGTCGAAGCGCGCGTCGATCGCGTCAAGATCGCAGGTATAGAGCTCGACGAAATTCGGCAGTTGCGCAAGACGCTCGCGCGCGTCGTCGCGGATTTCGGCGCCGTAAAGGCGCCAGCGAGGATGGCGACCTGAAAAGGTCTTCAACGCCGAGCCGGTTCCGCATCCGAAATCGAGGACGCGCGCGTCCTCGCGAAGCGTGAGCGCGCCATCGAGATAGTCTATTATCAAGGCGGAGCGAGGTTGCGGCTCGGTCGATTGACCCGAAAAGATCGGTTGCTCATCGCCCTGAGACTGGTGATATAATTCGTAATTCCGGTAGATCTGCGCGATCTCCGCGCGCCAGGCGTCGTCCACGATTTTTTGAACGGCGCTACATTCTTCGCAATACGCGAGTCTTCCGCCTGCGGGCCACGGTCTAGCGTCAGAGGTGACACGCGGCAACTCGCGGAAGGACACGAGTTCGCGCAATCTTTCCGATCCGCAAACCTGACAAGCATGGCCCGACGACAGCATTAAGGTCATCGAGGAAATTCCTGGAGCCGCCGCGCTTCTTCATTCAAGTCCACGGAGCGCCGCGCGCGTTCATGGCTCGCGCGCGTCAGATGCATCCAGAGCGCAAATGCGTCGTATGGCGTCACTCGTTCCCTCGCAAGCAGATCGGGGCCCTCGAATGCGCGCATCGCGCGCCCCTCTCCGAGGATAAGCTTCTCCATCTGTGCGGCCGCGAGCGGCGTCTCGAAGAAATGGCGCTCGACAGGGCCGCCGCCTAAAGCGGTAAAATCGAGCGTCATCGTCGTAAACCAGACCATGGTCGGGGCGTCGTATCCCAGTTCTTCCCGCAGTTCGCGCCGCAACGCCGCCTCGGCCCCTTCGCCGGGTTCGACGCCGCCGCCGAACAGGCCCCAATGGCCCGGAAAAAAAATGCCGGGCTTCTCATCCCTAAGCTGCATGAGATAGCGACCGTCGTCGAGGACAAGCAGCGCAACCGCCGCATCGCCCGGCGTCAGCGGTCCCTCGTTGAGGAAATAGTCTGGGGCGCGGTCACTCACTGAGAATTCGCCGCGTCATATCCTCGACCGAAAGCCCGTGCGCGTCGAGGATGTCGTCATGGCTTCCGTAGCAGTGAATGAACTCATCCTTAAGCGTGAACGAAAAGAGCCTTGTTCGCGCGCCCATATCGAAGGCGATTGCTTTGACTTGCATTGCGAGACCGCCGGTCGGCGCACATTCCTCGATAACGACGACAGAAGGAAATCGCGTCAGCACGTCGGCGACTCCGCTGACGTCGAGCGGCTTCAATGTGTGAACCGAATTGATCGCCACGCTGCGGCCGGCCGCCTCGAGCCGCTCGGCCACGGCCCACGCGCGTTTCATGATCGGACCGTATGTAAGAATGCAAACGTCCGCGCCCGGGCGAATTTGCCGCAGCTTGCCGAAGGTCCAGGGTTGTGGCGCGTTGCTGGTGAAGTCCGGCTCTCCCGCCTTGCCGAGGCGCAGATAGACCGGCCCACGCTCCTGCGTGGCGCACCAGCGCGTCGCCGCTTCGGTTTCCGCCGGGTCGCAAGGCGCGATAACTGCGAGGTTAGGAATCGCGCAGGCGATCGCTACATCTTCCTGCGCGTGATGCGTCGCGCCGAGCGTCGAATAGGTGAGGCCGCCGCCGATGCCGACTACGGTGACGCATAGATTTTGGTAGCACAGATCGTCTCGCACCATTTCAAACGGGCGGTAGAGCGAGAAGGTCGCAATCGTGTAGGCGAAGGGCCGCAGGCCACGCTGCGCCATTCCTGCGGTCATGCCGATCATGATCTGCTCGGCGACTCCGGTGTTCACGAAGCGCTGCGGAAATTTCGTGCGAAACTTCTCGATGCTGCCGGCAGGAGATATGTCCGCTACGACAAGGCACAGGCGCTCGTCCTCCCTGCCCAGCTCATAGAACGTATCCGCAAATCTATTCCTCATGGGGCGTTCTCGATTTCGTTCAACGCCTGCGCATATTCCTCCGAATTGGGCGAACGGTAATGCCAGATCGGAACGCTCTCCATGAACGAAACGCCTTTGCCCTTCGTCGTGCGACAAACGATCAACCTCGGGCGAGGGGCTGCGTCATTCGAACGGTCGTTGTCGAGCGCCGCGAAAATCTCCGCGCTGTCATGTCCAGCGACTTCAGCCGTGCTAAATCCAAAAGCGCGGGCTTTGTCGAGTAGGGGGTAAAAGGCCTTGTGACCCTCGCTTATGCGTTCGAGACCAGAAAAATCATTGTTGTCCATCAGCGCGACAAGATTGGAAAGACCAAGATTTGCGGCGGCCATCATCGCCTCCCAGGTCGAGCCCTCCTGAAATTCGCCATCCGAGAGGACGCAATAGACCCGCGCGTCGCTCCCTTTCAGCTTCTCAGCGAACGCCTGTCCGACCGCGATTCCCAACCCATGTCCCAACGATCCGGTCGAAGCCGCAATCCCCGGCGTGCCGTAATCGGGATGCGCGCCGAGCCGCCCGCCGGGCTTGCAATAGGCGTCGAGGTCGGCGCGCGACAATACGCCTTGCTCCTCGAGCACGACATATTGGATCATGCAGCCGTGACCTTTGGACATCAGAAAGATGTCGCAATACTCACCGTTCGCGTCCCGACGCATCGCGCCGTTATACAGCGCGTCGACGATCTCGACGCAGGAAAAAGCCGGCGCTACATGCAGCGCGGAAACTTGTCGCGAGATGTCCAGAATGCGCCGGCGGTAGCGGCGGCAGCGTTCCTTTGCCGCAGCGGCGTCGAAATTGTTGCGCCGTCGCTCGTCGCGCTGACATAGCATGAGTCCGTTGGTCATTTCACATTCCGCCCAACTCGTTGCGGTCGATCATGCCCGCAAAGTGTAATCGCGAGGCGCGCGTTTCAAAGCGGGAAGATTTGCACGCGCCCAGTCGACCATTTCCGACAAGCCCTCCGCCCAATCAATGCGGGGCTCCCAACCCACGTCGCGCTTGATCGCTGAAGAGTCGAGCCAGTAGCGCGAGTCCTGCCCGAGTCGATCGCCGCTGACCTCGCACAATTGTTCGAACGGAACGCCGACAGCCTCCGCGCAAAGCTCGACGACGCGCCGAATCGAAGTTGGCTCGCTCGGACCGACGTTATAGACGGCGCCGAGCGGCGCGCCTTCGGCAACGAGCTGGATCGCCCGGCCGAGATCCCGCGCATGAATATAGGACTTTTCCGCCTTGCCGCCGCCATGCAAGGGCAGTTTCTCGCCGAGCAGCCCCGAGACGATCGCCTTGGGCACGACGCGATGCAAAAGCTGCCCGGGACAATAGGCGTTCGACGGCCTCAAAATATTCATCGGGAACTTGAGGAATCGCGATATCGACAGAAGATGCATGTCGAAAGCGACCTTGGAGGCGGCGTAAGGGCTCGACGGCTTGATCGGCTCGTCCTCCGTCACGGGGCGATCGACGGACCCGTACATTTCCGACGTCCCGATCTGAATGAAACGCTCCAACCAATCCCGTTTCATCAACTCTTCCGTAAGGCGCGCCAACGCCATCGAATTCGTCTCAAAAAAGCGCCAGGAGTGCTTCCAGGAGACGGCGCCCTCTCCCTGCGCTGCGAAATTGACAATGATCTCCGGCTTTTCGCGATCGAGCAGTTCGAGCAGCAGATCGATTTCGTAAGTCACGTGACGGGCATGATATTCGTAACCTTCGCGCTGATCGATATCCAGCGAGAACGCGCGCTCGCGCAGCGGATTGCGACCGATGCCGATCACTTTTCGCGGGTTCGCGTGATCGAGCATCCAGAGCGCGGCGTGAATGCCGAAGCTGCCTCCGCCGCCAAGGATTGCATAGGTCTTATTCGACATGTGTTCGCCTTCGCTTCTTCAGGGAGCGTCACGTCACTCGACGATCGTCCAATAATAGTCGCCCGTATAGCCGGCTTCGGCAAAGACTTCGATCCAGCCTTGCGGGTAATCGTGGAATTTCGCCGTCAGCACCCAACTTTCGAAAAGACTCTTTTGCTCGGGCGTACGATACGAATCGACCTGGACGAATGAGCTTTGGCGAGACACGCGCTCGATCTCACGCAACGCCCTCAATGCGCCGGCGCGGTCGAAATTGTGAATCGTGTTGATGCTCACGACACAATCGAAGCTCTTGTCGGGGAATGGCAGCGCGTCGGCGGAGCCGAGGTGCAGACGGCCCACGACCTCCGGTTCGCAGTGCATGAGGGCGTAACGCGATATGTCGAGACCGAAGGCCTCCAGCCCCGGCTCCGCGAGCATCAGGTCTTTGACAAGAAAGCCCTTGGCGCATCCGACATCGAGAATTCGCGCGCCCGCCGCGAGACCGAAATGAGCGATGATATCCTTCGCGACCGGTCGCCAGCGCCCGTCGTAGCGATAGCCGCCATAGCCGTATTCTCGCGGCCCGTCGAAATAGAGCTCCCCATATTCTCGCGAAAGCGCAATGATCTCGGGCGTCTTCGCTTCGCCTCGCTGCGTGACGTTGCGCCGGGATTTTGGCAGCGCGCGTAACAGATCGACTTCCGCCATGGCCTATTGCTCCGCGAAAGTTTGTAGCTTCGCGACGGTCGCTATGGTCGGCGCGTAGGCAAAATCAGGGAATGCGGCGCGCGTCGCTTCGATGTCAAACGGACGATAGCCGTTATGCGGCATAGGTCCAACGCGCGGCGTCTCTTCGACCGCTACTTTACGCCGCGAGGCGCCGGCTACCGCTTCCGCGAGCGCGCGGAACGAATGCACCTCGCCGGTCGCTACATTGAGCGCGCCGATCGAGCGCCGCGTCAATATCCGGAAAAGGATCTCGGCGAGATCGTCAATCCAAACATGGTCGCGTCGCTCCTCACCCGCGCCGAAAACCGCGATATTCTCACCGGCCGCCGCTAAGCGACGAAAGCGATTGGGGCCATAGCCGTTGTGCGGATCCTCAAGACCATAGAGAAGAGTCGGACGCACGATCGTCAACGGCGCCGAGATATCCGAGCGAAATGCGATTTCCCGAGCAAGGTGCATGGCGCCGTGCAGCGTTCCAGGCGCCGTGGGCGTCTCTTCGTCAATCGGAACCGGCTCGTCGGCGTAGACGGCGTCCGAGCTGATGTTGATCACATGCGATGGAGCCGCATCCTTTAACGCCGCGACCATCGCGCGCGTCATTTTGACATTCTCGACAAGCATGTCGAGAGAGCGGCAAGGCGCGCGCGCCGCGGCCGCCACGACCGCATCGCCGGGCTGCAAAATCGCGCGCAATTGCTTCTCGGCGCCGTCGGCAAGAAGATCGATCTGCTGGCGAGTGATCGCCAACACGGGAATTTGCGCGCGCGCGATGCGGCGACAGAGCGCGCCGCCGACAAATCCACTCCCTCCGATGACAACAACGCGAGCGGGAGCCATCGGAGCGGGAGCGAGATGGCGTAGCATTAGAGGATTCCCGCGCTCGGGTTATGGCGAGCCCCGAGCGTGTAGTAATCGAGGCCGGCCGCCGCAGCGGCGCGTGGATCGAGTAGGCGATAGGGATCAATTACAATGCGACCCCGCATCGTCCGAGCTATTTCCTCAACGCCAACTCGACGATAAGCAGGCCAGGGCGTCAAGATCATCAAGGCGTCGGCGCCTTCTAGCGCCGCGAGCGGCGAGTCGACGCCTGTCAGTCGCGCGTGAGAAATTGCGCTTGCTTGCACGACGGGATCATGCGCGAAGAATCGCGTTTCTGGCAGCCCCATGATCGTCGCGACGGACGGCGAATTTTTGATTGAATGCGTGTTCTCTTTGTAGGCGAGGCCCCAAACGGCGATCGTCGCCTCAGGCTTTTCACGAAGCAGAGCGGTCTTGATCGTGCGACGCACCCAATCGCGGCGCCGCCGGCTGTTATCGATCCATGCGCGGACGATGCCCGCGTCCGTTTCGAAACGCTCGGACAAAGCAATGACCGTCGCAAGGTCACGCTCGAGATTCCCGCCTGCGATCCCCAATCCCGGCGAGAGATAGGCGCTTGGGCCGATGCGGGCGTCGAGCTTCAACGCGGGAACGATCTCGGACCACTCGGCCCCTATATTCTCGCAAAGTTCCGCCAGCGTGTTGGCGACGCTGATCGAAGACACCAGGCAGCAGTTAATCGCGATCTTGCAAAGTTCGGCGCTCTCGTAACTCATCGGGATCAACGGACATCCGAATGCAGAGAGCAACGCCTCGTAGCGCGGCTCCAGCGGCGCGCTGGAATCCGCGCATCCGATAATCGTTCGCTCCGGATGCAGCGCGCGCGCCATGGCGCGGCCAAACACGAGCGTTTCGACCTGATAGTAAAGCCGCTCCGGCGGAACCGCGCGCACGCCCCGCGTAAAACCCGGCGGAACCTGACAAAGAATTACGAGAATTCCATCGGGGCGTAACGCCTTCGCCACCGCCTCGATAATGCCGACGATCGGTCTAAGATCGCTTTGGCCCCTATCGTCGGTCGGCACGTCGTATGAAATATAGACGATGTCGCATTCCGCGAGCCGCGAAAGATCGTTGGTGAAGGCTTGCCGAGCGCCATTGGCGCGCAGCAGATCATCGAGATCCGGCTCCTCGATCGGAGGCTGGCCCGCCGAAAGCCGCTCGATAAGTTGAGAATCGGAATCATAGCCGATCGTCTTAAAACCTTTCGCCGCGACGGAGGTCGCGGAGACGATCCCAAGGTGGGTCATGCCGGCGAAGCCGACGATGATATCCGAAGCGTGCTTGATTGCAGAAGTCATGCGTCTTGCCTGCGGCGTCGCCGCGATTGTTCGAGAACCACTTCCTCGAGTTGCGCCAACACGTCTCGCAGCCATATGTCGTTCGAGAGGTCGGTCTTTGCTCGAGATTGGCACATGCCCTTGAAATGCTCGTATTCGAGCTTCCAAGTCGGATCGTCCTGCACGAGCGTGACCGCCTGCTCCGGCGGGCGCCCCGACGGAAGAATTCGCCGTCGCATCGTAAAAGTTGACGGACCCCATTTACACAGCGATTCAATGTGAGCGCTGCCGTTTTCTGCAATGATATCGCAAGCGAAGTGATTGCGCCAAGACAGCAGCGTCATTTCGAGCTCGATGCGACATGCGCCGTCTTCATTGCCGATAATGACGTGATCGGGCGACCTGTTCTCAAAGCAGTTGACGGCGACCAGTTTGAATCTCGCATCGATGTCGCCAAACCAGAAACGGCATGTGTCCAGAAGGTGCGAACCAAGATCCGGAAGCACGCCGGCCCCGCTATCGCGCCATTCCGAATTTCGCACGAGGCGCGCCGTTCCATTGCCGTAGAACATGCGACAGGAATAGATCCGCCCCAGTTCGCCCGACGCAATAAGGTCGCGCATGCGCACGAAATGCGGTTCGAAGCGATGATTGTAGGCCGTGTAGCAAACGACGTTCGCGGCGCGCGCGAGGCGCCCGAGTTCGTCAAGTTCCGAGGCCGTACGCGTCCATAGCGGCTTTTCGACCAGCGCGTGCTTTCCATTCGCCAGCAGGTATTCAAGAATTTTGAATTTCGGCTCATCGGGTATGCAGCACAGCGCCGCATCGAAGCTATCGAGCGGAACGTCTTTTATGTCTCGATAGTCCGCGGCGGCATTGTAGGGGTCGACAGTCGCGACGAAGTCTTCGCCGGCGAACGCACGCCTTTTATGTCCCTGGACCCCGAGGCCGACAACAATCACTCTCATGGCGCTACACGTAATTCGTTTGTTTTTCCACCGCATCAAGCTTTTTCAAAATTTGCTTGGGCGCGATGGGCGCGTTGCCGTCGCATTCGCATTCGCAAGCGGCCGCGAGCAGACCGATGATGGTCGCCTGCGTCGGATCCTTCGTGGCGAGCATGGCGAGCGTCGAATATGCGAGGAGCGCATCGCCGGCGCCGACGGGGTCGACGAGATTCTCGACAAAACTGTCGAGCACGAAAAAGCTATCCAGCGATTCGTGATCTGTGCTTTGGCAGACGAGCACCCCGCGCTGCCCGAGCTTAAGGATCAGCAATTTACATTGCGCCTCATCGAATATCGCGGAGGCCAGAGGTCGAATGCCTGAGTCCTGATCGGCCAGCGCAAATCGCGCCTCGCGCTCATTCGGCGTAATCAGATCGAAACCGCGAAATTCAGTGATGTTTCCCCAGCGGCTCGCGACCTGGCTGTCGGCGACGCGATACGCATTCGCCGGAATCGCCTCGATGAAATCGGCTATCGTGCGGCGATTGAAGATACCGTGACGGAAATCGGCATAGATAACCGCATCAGCGCCGCTGTTGCGCACCGTATCGGTCATCTTGTTGCAGATAGCGTCGGTAATTGAGTTGTTGTCGAGCGTGTCGACTTTCAAAAGGCGATAGCCGCCGACGACGATTGCGTTCTTGTTCACCGTGGGACGACCGCGCTCCGTCACGACCGAGACATCGACGCCGGCCCGCTGAAGGTCGTTCAGAACAAATTCGGCGTACGCGTCATCGCCCAACACGGTGCAAAAAGAAACGTCCGCGCCGGCGGCGCGGCAGTGCTTCGCGACGATCGCCGCTCCTCCTGCATAGTCCGTTTTCGACTCAAACAGAACGGACAAGGTCGGGGTCTTGGTCTGGCCTCCGATCATGACGCAATTGGTGTAGCTGTCGACGATCGTGTCGCCGACCACATGAACGCGATAGGCGGAAAGCGCATTTATCGCGCGGCGCAGGTCGTCGAAGGAAATTCCTTTTCTCTCCATGATGATTTGGAGCTTTTCGAAGCGAAGCTTGGGAGCCTCGAGTTCAATGAGCTTCGACGAGGAATAAACGATGTCGCCGGGCGTGAAGACGATCTCGCCGCCATAGGCGCGCACGGCTTCCGCTTCCTCCTCGGTCTTCGGACGCATCCCGGTTGTTGTGTATTCATATCCTTTTGCGAAGAGGTCAGGCTGAATGAGTTTCAGATTGGCGAGCGGCGTCGCATTGGCGTCCACGACCACATAGTCAACCATCTCGAGAGCGGCGAGATTGAGCGCGCGCAAGTCCTGCGGCACGTGCGGCCGATGAAGCCCCTTAGTGATGTGCGCGTCGGCCGTTATGCTCGTAATCAGAATATCGGCTTTGCCCTTGGCGTAAGCGAGATGCCGAATGTGGCCCGGATGAACCACATCGAAAACGCCGTGGCACATTATTGCGCGCTTTTCGCGCGGCATAGGACCGAGGATTGTGCGCAACTCTTCCGGCGTCTTGATTTTGCGGCCATAGAGTCGATTGAGTGAGCTATTGGGCATGAGCAACTCTGCGAGAAAGCGTCCTCGGTTGGAGTGAAGGCTTCGGTTGGGCCCCTACTCGTCGCGAGTCTTGTATCAAACTACTGCGCGTGCGGACTCATATCCGAGCCGCGTCGCCTCCAAGAAATTCGAACCACGTCTTCGTCGCCTTTGCGATCGACTCGGGATCCCAAAGCGGAGCGTCCTTCCAAAGATGTATCTGCTGCATCATCCTCGGCGCCCCCTCTTCAAACGGAACTTTCGGCCGCCAATCGAGAAGCGTAGAAATCTTCGTTATGTCCGCCCAGGTGCAATCGGGCTCGCCCGGCCGCTTAGGCACATAGACCACGTCCCCGCCGAGTAGGGACACGAGTTG
Source organism: Methylocystis sp. H4A (assembly GCF_015709545.1). Lineage (NCBI taxonomy): Bacteria > Pseudomonadati > Pseudomonadota > Alphaproteobacteria > Hyphomicrobiales > Methylocystaceae > Methylocystis > Methylocystis sp. H4A. The sequence continues at coordinate 23,936 of NZ_JADNQY010000014.1, forward strand.
ATTGATTGATTTCGGAGCGCCGGCGCCGACATTAAAGCGCTCGCCGACGATATCCGTTTCGGCGGCGGCAAGAAACGCTTCGGCGACGTCCGTTGCGTAAATGAAGTCGCGTGATTGCGACCCGTCGCCGACCACAGTGTACGGCTTGCCCGCGAGTTTCTGGCGAAAGAAGACGCCAAAGACGGCGCCATATGCGCCCGTGGTGCGCACGCGCAAGCCGTATGCGTTAAATATGCAAATCGAATTGACAGGGAGCCGGTAGACGTTTCCCCAGTGAAACACCGCTTGCTCGCCCTGATATTTTGAGAGAGCGTAAGGATATTGCGGCGCGATCGGGTGATCCTCCCGCGTCGGCGTCGCGGCGAGGCCATAGCAGGATGAAGATGCCGCATAGACGAATTTTTTCACCTTTGCGGCGCGCGCGCATTCGAGCGTACGGACCGTTCCCTGGACATTGATGTCCATGTAATCGATCGGGCGCTCGATTGACGGAACGATGTCGCCAATGCCTGCAAAATGAAAAACATAGCGGCAATCCGAGAAGATCGGATCACCGGGCGCCAGCGTGCGTATATCTCTCCAATGACAGGCGAGGTCCGAGTTTTGCGCATGATGCGCAAGATTCGCTTCGCGCCCGCCCGACAAGTCGTCGATCACGCGAACGCAAAATCCGCGATCCAGCAGCAGGTCGACCATATGGCTCCCGATGAAGCCCGCGCCGCCTGTCACCACAGCAATAGGTTTGCCGTTCATGCTGCTTTCAATCTTTGCAGCCGTTTGACGTTGAAATAGGAGTCGTCGTCGAAACTGTTCGGCAAGCGATTTTCTCGGAATGCGACGCAGAGTTCGCGCACCGCGTCCTCGATCGTGCGCCGCGGCTGAAAGCCCAGCGCGCGCGCGATCTTGCCCGAATTGATGTGATACGAGCGCAGATCGTCGCTCGGCGTCGTCACGATTTCGAGATCGCCTCGTTCGGGATATTCTTCGAGCACGACCTTGCGAACCAGTTCGGCGATTTGCATCAGAGAGAGATTTTGATATCCGACGTTGAAGATCTCGCCTTGGATCTTTTCCGCCGGCGCCTCGAGAAACATCTGCGCCGCGTCGACATAGTCCTGAATATGCAGGTTTGGTCGTAATTGTGAGCCGCCGAAAACCGTGATCCTGTTCTTGTTCACGGCGTGATTGGTGAGAATGTTTACGGAGAGATCCAGTCGCTGGCGCGGCGCGTAGCCGCACACGGTCGCCGGACGGAAGGTGACGCCCGTGAAACCGTCATCGATGTGTCTGTTGAGCAGCGGCTCGCACATTCCCTTGTATTTGTTGTAAAGCGTCAGGGGCACGAGCGGATGGTCTTCCGTCACCTCGGGTTGGTCGGAAACGCCATAAACCGAAGATGAAGACGCATAGATGAAGCGTTTGACGCCCGCGTTCTTGGCCACGAGCACCATTGGCTCGAAGGCCTCCAAATTCACCGAGGTCGAGAGCCGTTCATCGAGTTCGAAGCTGGCGTCATTGGAGATGCAGGCGAGACTCAAGAAAGCATCGTGGCCGGCGACCGCAGCGGCGAGCTTTGCTCCGTCGCGTATGTCACCCTGAACCACCGTTAGGTTTGGGTCGTCTTTCGGCAGGAATTCGCAACCGAAATACATGACGTCATACACGGTCACCTTGTAACCAGAGCGAAGGAGCTGTGGAACGAGGCGGCTCCCGCAATAGCCGGCGCCGCCCGTAATGAAAACCCGTTCGAACTGTCGCGTCATCGAGCATCCTCGCGTATATCGCTTACGCCGCCGACCTCGGCGGACAAGTTTCGTGGCGCAACGTCGATGTCGAATCCCGAAGCCGTCGCGTCGCGATAGAACATTTGCACCGTCTCGAGAGAAAACTGCGTGAGATCCTTTCCAACCAACTCTAGCTTGGAAAGAATGCCGGGCGTGGCGGTGATGATATGGCAGCCCGCCTCCTGCGCGTGAAAAACGTTTAGCAACTCGCGCGGGCTCGCCCAAAGCAGTTCCGCTCGCGGGCGCGCCGCAAGCGCCGCGCGGCAGGCCTTCATGTGAGGAACAGGATCAACGCCGGTATCAGCGATTCTCCCGGCAAAGACCGAAATAATCGCCGGCGTTTCGGGCGCGAGCGCCGCGGCGACGTCGCGAACCTGCTCCACGGTCATGATCGCGGTGACGTTGAGCGTCACGCCTTCGTTGGAAAGCGCGCTCAGAATAGGGCCGGTAAACTCGCCTTTCGTATTAACAACCGGAATCTTCACGTTGACGTTTGGGCCCCAACCGGCAATGACGCGCGCCTGGCGCGCCATCTCGGAGAAGTCGTCGGCGAATACTTCGAATGAGACGGGACGATCCGGAATCGCCGCGAGCACCTTGCGCGCGAATTTTTCGTAATCGGCCACGCCGGCTTGGCGCATCAGCGTTGGATTCGTCGTGAAGCCGACGATCCTCGGATCGCGATACATTGAGATCATTTCGCCAAGATCGGCGCCGTCGGCAAAGAGCTTAATGAAAATTTTCGGCATGAGCGACTTTCAGCTGTCTGCTTGTGGCAATGATAGGATCCAGTCGGCTGCCTCGCAGAGCGAGCCGACAATTTTATCCGGGCGTTCGGGGGGCGGTTCCGCCGTATAGCCAAGATCTATGAACACGGTGCGGCACCCAGCCGCAGCGCCGGCTTCTATGTCGCTCGCTCGATCGCCTACCATGAAGCTCTCCTTGAGATCGAGCTCGATTTCGCGCGCAGCTTCCAACAGCATTCCAGGCTGCGGCTTGCGGCAGGCGCACTGGCCCGTATGGCAGCAGATCTTTATCGCATCCAAAGGCATTGCGTGGCGAAGTCGGAGGCTCATTTCATCGACGATCTCACGCGCAACTCGACCGGCCCCCACATCTGGCTGGTTTGAAACGACGACGGTGAAGAAGCCCGCTTCCTTCAACCTCGCAACGCACCTCGGCGCGTCCGGATAAATGGCGAATTCCGCGAGAGTCGTCGGTGCGAAACTGCGGCCTTCGCGAAAATGCGGCACCACGAGAACGCCGTCACGATCCAAAAAAACGGCGCGTCGCGGCCCGAACATCCTTGGCTCCTACCACTTCGTCCCACGCGACTGGAGAGCTGGATGAGACACGAGGCAATGCCAGACGATTGCCTGAAACGCTTCGGAAAGCGGCGTCACGCGGCCGGCGTCGACCTGCGGAATCACGACCACCACGTCGCCATGGGCGCTGGCGTGGCCGTCGGCGCGACCCACGATCGCAAAAACGCGGGCGCCACGCTGCTTTGCAAGGTCGATGGCCTTCACAAGATTGACGCTGACATTGCGGGCCGCGTTCCCGCCACCCACTGAAAGGACGAGGATTGCGTCGCCGCGGGAAAGCCGGCTGACCTCAAGCCATCCTGTGAAAATCGTATCCCATCCTTCATCATTGGCCCGAGCCGTCAGCTCCGAAACATTGTCCGTCGGCGCATAGGTTTCGATCCCGCACAATTTTCGAAAATCATTCGCCGCATGACCGCAATTTCCCGCGCTGCCCCCGACACCCAATATAAACAAGCGTCCCTCGCGCTCGCGCAATTGACTCAACTCCTGAGCGAGCCGCTCGACCACGCCGGCGTCAAGAAGTCCTGCAACCTCTCGTACCTGCTCCATAAAATTGATAACATGCGACAGGGCAGCGCTCCTGTTTAACAAGCAAAAGCTGGTTAGAATATCGCCCTGTGAGAGTCAATCCAGGCGACGCGTCGAATCGGTAGCGTCTCATTTTAGCCACGCGATCACTTGCCGCAAGAGCAAGACAGGGAAAGCCGACGCTCGAATGCGGCCTATGTCGAACGGGTCAACCAGGTCATTGGCGACTTGGCGTCACCGAAATGCTAATCTGTCTTTCGCCCCGAAAATACAACATGCGTCCTATAAATGGGTGGGCTGAGATTTAATCCACAGATCGCGCTGGACTGGACGACGAAAACCAACAAAACGAGGCGCGGGGCGCACAAGAACGCGAGGCGGGCGAGCAAAGATGAGCGGTGCGAATTTTGACGTTGTCATAGCGGGCGCCGGCGTTGTCGGTCTCGCCGTGGCCCGCGCGCTCGGCGAGACGGGATACAAAGTTCTGGTTACCGAAAGCGCTCCGACGATTGGTTCGGGCGTCAGCTCACGCAATTCCGAAGTCATTCACGCTGGTCTGTACTATCCGCCCGATAGTCTGAAGGCGCGACTATGTCGGCGAGGCGCCGAGTTGCTCTACCGATATTGCCTCGATCGCCGCGTTGGATTCCGGCGGCTCGGAAAGCTGATCGTGGCGACGCAGCCCGATCAGAAGGCCAAACTCGATCAGATCGCTTCGAACGCGCTCGCGAGCGGCGTTCGAGACCTCATTCGCCTCGAAGCGGCGGAGGCGCGCAAGCTCGAGCCGAGCCTTGCCTGCTACGGCGCGATCCTGTCTCCGTCGACCGGCATTGTCGACAGTCATGGGTTGATGTTGGCGCTGCAGGGCGACGCTGAAGAGTCCGGCGCGACCTTCGCTTTCAACGCCAAAGTCGTGGGCGGCGCGGTGACGCAAAGCGGGATTACGCTCCATATTCGCGACCGCGCCAGCGACGACGTCTCCTCGCTCGAGACGAGGGCTTTCGTGAACGCCGCCGGGCTCGGCGCGACGACGCTCTCCCGAGCCATCGACGGATTTCCGGCCTCCATGACGCCGCAGCCTTATCTCGCGCGCGGTTGCTATTTCACGCTCTCCGGGCGTGCGCCTTTTTCCAGGCTCATCTATCCCGTTCCTGTGGACGGCGCTCTCGGCGTTCATCTTACGCTCGACCTCGCCGGACAGGCGCGGTTTGGCCCAGATATCGAATGGATCGATGAAATCGATTACAACGTGGACCCGCGGCGCGCCGAGGCCTTCTATGACGAAATTCGTCGCTACTGGCCCGCCCTTCTAGACGGCGTCCTGCTTCCCGGCTACGCCGGCATTCGACCGAAAATCTCGGGGCGGGGGAAACCTGCCGCAGATTTTCGCGTCGACGGGCCACGCCAACACGGCATCGACGGCCTCGTCAATCTGTTCGGAATTGAAAGCCCGGGACTGACGGCCTCACTCGCTCTCGCCGAGCTGGTCCGCGATCGCCTCGGTGAGACGCCTTGACGTTAGGAACTCACAACGCGACGCCCGCTAGTCCAGTCGTCGATATGGCTTGTGGCGCCTGTGGCTGGAGAATGAAAGCAGAGGCTTTAGGGTCCAGACTCATAACCATTCGCTGACGGTTGCAGCGATGCAAACGGCGGCGAGGAAATTGACGGCGTTTCGGTCATAGCAGCGTCGCTGCGCGCCTGAAGTGTTTCAGGCGGCAGAACATGCGTTCGATGGCGTTTCGGTTTCGATAGAGCCGACCTCACAAATCTCGCACAAAGGGAACAACGTGATTCAGCGGTTCCTCTGGTTAGCGATGGGCTATTGGAAAGGCCAAACGCAACGCCCGGCGTGGGTTCTCTCGGTTGGATTTCTCATATGCCTTGTTGTGAACACTTACATGGCTCTGGCGGTGAATCGCTGGAGCAAGAGTTTCTTCGACGCGCTTCAAACGCATAAAGTCGATGAGGTGACCGGGGGAATTCTGCAGCTCGCCATTCTGGCCGTCGGCGTCGGTCTTGCCTCAATCGCCACAACGCAGTTTCGCATGAGACTTCAGGTCAACTGGCGATTGTGGCTCACCGCCTCGCTCATCGAGAAATGGCTCGTCAACGAATCTCGCCAAGCCTGCGCCATATCCCCCGCAATCGATAATCCTGAAGCCCGCATCGCCGATGACGGTCGGCTGGCGATCGAGCTTTTTGTCGATCTCGCCGGAGGCGTCATCAATATTTTCTTGGTGTCGGCCGCCTTCATCCTCGTTCTCTGGCAAGTCGGGGGATCCTACGAGTTTTTCGGCGTGGTCATACCCGGCTATCTGGTGCTCGCGGTCTTCGTCTATTCAGTGGTGACGTCGTTTTGCATGTGGGTGCTGGGGCGACCGCTGGTGGCAAGCGTCGAAGCAAAGGCCGCGGCGGAGGGGAACTTCCGCTATGCGCTCACCCGCGCCCGTCATGAGTTCGAATCCAGAGCGGTGGTGGAAGTCGACGAGGACATCGATCGCGATATTGGCGATTACCTGCGTCACCCTGTCGTTAAGGGGGTTCCGATCATTCCCGATCGGCTGCCCGAGATCGACGCCCAGAGCGGAAATCCTTTCGACAGATTTCTCTTTCTGCTCGCAGCGACCTGGGGTCGCGTCATTCAGGGGCAGACAAAGATCGTTTTTTTAACGCATGCGAACAATCTTCTGGCTCCCGCCGTCCCCCTGTTGCTTGGCGCGCCGAAATATCTTGCCGGCGATTTGACGCTCGGAGATCTGATGCAGGCGGCCGCAGCTTTTTTGCAGGTGCAGCTCTCCCTCAATTGGCTCGCCGACAACGCCCTGAGCATCGCGAACTGGTCGGCTTCGGCGCGGCGCGTCGCAGCCCTTGATTTAGCGATCGACACGACACGTGAGGAATAGCGCGTGCGCTTGCGACGCACGCTAACTGAGGACCGTCATGAGCCGACTTCGCATGCACCGGGAGAGTCATCTCGTTCAGCGCATCGGCTGGCTGCGGGCGGCGGTGCTCGGCGCCAATGACGGCATCGTGTCGACGGCGAGCCTGATCGTCGGCGTCGCCGCGGCGCAAGCGACGCGCAGTGAGGTGCTGATCGCCGGCGTGGCGGGGTTAGTGGCCGGCGCGATGTCGATGGCCGCCGGCGAATATGTCTCGGTCAGCTCCCAATCCGATACCGAAAAGGCCGACCTCGCGCGCGAACTCAAGGAATTGAGCGAGCAAATCGAACTCGAAAGGGAGGAGCTTGCGCATATTTACGTCGAGCGCGGCGTCGACCTTGAGCTCGCGCGGCAGGTCGCTTCGCAGTTGATGGAGAAGGACGCGCTGACCGCGCATGCGCGCGACGAATTGGGCATCTCGGAGATCGCCAGCGCGCGGCCGGTGCAGGCGGCGCTAACGTCGGCCGTCACCTTTGCCGCTGGAGCCGCGCTACCGCTCCTCGTCGTCGGGATCGCGCCGCGAGACGCGATCATCCCCGTCGTCTCGGCCGCGTCTTTAGGCTGCCTGGCGCTGCTCGGCGCAATCGGCGCGAAAGCCGGCGGCGCCGGCGTCCTGCGCGCCGCGGTTCGCGTGACGTTCTGGGGCGCATTGGCGCTGGCGCTGACGGCGGGCGTCGGCAAGATTTTCGGCATGGCCGTTTAAATGAACCGGCGATTGCGGAAACGGTTCTATATGGCGAACGCAAGAAGCAGATTGCGAATGGAGCAGCAAATGATTCGCCTGGGGTTTGTCGCAATCCTGTGCGTCGCTTTCAACACAGGCGGGGCGGCCGTCGCGAAGGAGCCTGCGCCAGCCGAAATCGTGACGGAAATCGCCGGGACGACGAAAACCGCCACTGGGCAGCCGATCACGCTTCCGCAGGGGCCTTTAGAGGTCGTGGCTTCGATTTACACTCTGGCGCCCGGCGTCAGATTGCCGGAACATAAGCATCCGTATCAGCGCTATGCCTATATCCTTGAAGGCGAACTGATGGTCCAGCAGGCGGATTCCTCGTCGCGCATCTATCGCGCTGGAGAATTCGTCATAGAGAGCGTCGACCGCTGGCACTTCGGCGCGACGGTCGGGGCCGTTCCGGTCAAATTGCTGGTGATCGATCAGTCGCCGCCAGGCGGTGAAGTCACCGTCAATCGACCAACGGCGCCGTAACGGCAAGCCAGAACATGAAACGCTCGTCCATTAGACATCCGCGAAGCGTTTACGTGTCGCGCTAGAGCCGCGCCTCGAGGATCATATTGAAAGGCGTCGCCGCCGCCTTGCGGAAACGGGAGAAGCCGCCTTCGCGCACGACCTCGCCGATGCGCTTTGCGCCGGCCTGGGCGCCGAGCGCGAGCCCGACGTCCTGATTGAGCGACGTCGGCACGCAGATGTGGGTCGAACCGGCGTAATAGACCCGCCCAACAGGGTTCAGGTTTTCCGCCAGGCTGTCGCCGGCCGCCGGCTCGATCAGCATCAGCGTTCCGTCTTCCGCCAAGACGTCGCGAATATGCGCCACGGCGCCGACGGGATCGCCCATGTCGTGCAGTGAATCGAACATCGTCACCAGGTCGTAGCGCGCGCCGGCGAAATCCTGCGCCCGCGCCACTTCGAAGCGCAGGTTCTTGCGACCGTCGGCCCTCTCCCTTGCGTGAGCGATCGAACCCTCGTGGTAGTCGATCCCGACAAATTCCGAGTTCGGAAAGGCGTCGGCCATGAGCAAGGTCGAGACGCCATGTCCGCAGCCGACGTCGGCGACGTTCGCGCCGCGCTCGAGCTTGGCGGTCACGCCGTCAAGCGCCGGCAGCCATTCGGCGACAAGATGCGTCCGGTAGCCCGGCCGGAAGAAGCGCTCCACGCCGCAGAACAGACAATTGCAATGGTCGCCCCAATGCATGCCCTTTCCGCTCTTGAAGGCCTCGGCGAGTTTGGGTTCGTCGTGAAAAATCGCCGACATCAGGCTGAAGCCTCCCACCATGAAGGCGGGGCTGTCCTCGGCCGCAAACACCGCCGTCTGCTCGGGAGACATCGAAAATTTGCGCGCCTCGGCGTCATAATCGACGAAGCCGGAGGCCGCTTGTGCGGAGAGCCATTCGCGCACGTAGCGTTCATGCGTGCCGGTCTTGTCGGCGAGTTCGGCGGAGGTCGCGGCGCCTTGCGAGAGCGCGCGAAACAGACCGAGCTTGTCTCCGATGATCACCAGAGCCGCGTTGGAAGCGGCGCCCAGTTCATTGACGACCGTTCCGAGCAGCGAGTCGAGCTTGTTCATGTCCAGGTTCATCGCTCACCTCTCATTATGGATGGCCGGCGGGATGCGCCTTTGGCTATCGCGCTCAGCGCCTATACAGCGCTCGCGGGCATGACGCCGGGAGAATACAGGCGCAGCTTCCAACTGCCGAGCAATATCGCCGTCGCGCGCGGGAGAACCGATGGAGCGCGGCGCGCGCGAGCTAGCGCAATTTGATCGTCAGATCCGTGCCGTCGTTTCCGGTCTCGCCGCTGACCGGTTGGTCCGAGATGATGAGCGACGCCCCAGTCCATAGCCGCTCCGCGATCCGCTCGCGAACGTCTTTCGGGATGTCGACGCGCTCCAGCGCCTCGGACGGGGTCGCGCCGGCGGCGCGCCAATCCCAGGATATGTCGGCTTTAGCATCGGCCGACGCCAGATTCTTCCTGCGCTCCGTCTGCGCCTCCGGCATCGAGATGACCGACCATTTCAGCGAACTCCCGTCCTCCTTGGCCGCCGTCGCAATATAAAGATGCGAGCCGAGCGGCGCGTCCGGATCGCGGATCTCGATTGGCGCATCGAAAAGCGGCGACAGGGCCTGGCGAACATAGATCCGCCGATCCTTCTTGCTGATCAGCACCGAGATGGGCGTTACGCGCCGCTCGGCTTCTCTTTGAGCGGTTGCGGCGGCGGCGGCGGCTGTTCTCGCCTCATCCAAACGCCGGTCGGCGTCCGCCCGATCCGAGTCACTGGCGGCGAAGGCCGTTCTCGCCTGTTCGAGCTTTGCCGTGGCTTCCGCAAGCGCGGAGTCGGCGTTGATCTTCGCCTGCAGCGCCGTGTCCTGAATGAAGAGCGCTTTTCCATAGGCTCTCGTCAGGCGGTCGGCATTGGCTTTCGCCAGCGCATCGCCCGCCGACGCGCTGCGTTCCGCCGTGACGGCCGGCTCCTGCTGGCTGTCGGCCGCCGCCGTTGCAGCGGCGGATAATGCAGCGGCCGCGTCCGCTCTGACGCGGGCCGAGGCCTGCGCGGCTTCTGCTGCGCGGAGCGCCGTCGCTGCGCGCGCGGCCTCATTTTGCTTGATTCCCACTTCGGCTGACAAAGCCTTGACGGCCCTGTTGGCGGCGGCGGCTTCAGCCACGGCCTTGGCCTTGAGCTGCTGGGCATATTGGCGCGGATTCACCGTCAGCCGTTCGGCGACGGCGGCTGGGCTCGAGGGAGCCGAGGACGAGGGTTTCTCTGCCACATTTCCGAGTTTGGGCTGGTCCGCATTCTGCTCGATCTTAGCGGCGGGCGAGTCGGCGGAATCGAGCGCCGGCTGCTGCTGATCTGCAGCGGGCGCGGCTGCGTCGCCCGACGCGACCTCAGCGTCGGCTTCCACCTTGGGCTTCTCGGCCTCCTGGGCTGAATTGGCGGTCGGCGCGTCGGCCTCGACGGCGGAGGGCTGTTGCAGATCGGCGGTCGGCGAGGCGGCTCCAGCCGTTTCGCCGCCGGCGTCGGCTTTGGGCTGCTCAGCCGGCTGCTGCGGAGCGATCGCGGGGCGATCCGCTGCGACGTGGAGAGGCTGTTGAGAGTCGGCCGCTGGCGCGCCTTTTTCTGCTTCTGCGGAGGCGCGCATCTTAGGCGCGGGCAGCAACGGGTGTTCGAATTCGGCGGGAAACACGTCATGAGGCGAGATCACGACCCGCTCGCCGATTCTGGTCAAGCCCCAGATCTTCGCCGCGAATGCGGCGGGCAGCCGGATGCAGCCGTGCGAGGCCGGATGCCCTGGCACGACCCCAAGATGCATGGCGATGCCGGACCAGGTGATCCGCTGCATGAACGGCATCGGCGCGCTGGAATAAATGTTGGATCGGTGGAACCGTTCGCGGCCGATGATGGTGAAAATGCCTTTCGGCGTCGGATGTCCGGCGACGCCTGTCGAGATCGCTGAACGGGCGACGAGGCCGCTATGGTTGTAGATCGACACCTGCTGGTCGGCGATGGAGGCGATGAGGAAGAGCGGCCGATCAAGCGGCGCGACCTCGGGCTTGGCGTCGCGCAAAGACGCCGCGTCGCTCTTGTCGGCCGCCGGACGGGAGATTTTTTTTCGCGCGGCGGGGCGTTGCGGCCGCACGACGCGCTCTAGCTCTCGAACCGCGTCTATGAGAGGCTCGCGGTCGCCCCAGAAAAAATAGCCCTGCGCCATGACGGGCGTTCGCGCAAAGCCGAGCGCCGCGGCAGCGGTCACCGCCACCTTCGAAAAAAGCCGGGCGCGAGAGCGCGTTCGTAAGCGCATGTGCCGCTCCAAACTGCGGTTGAGCACCTTCGGTACTAAGGCGAATTTCTTATTTAAACGATAATGAATGGCTAATACGTGGCCAAACAGCAACCAAGATCAAGATCCAATGCTTGAGCTTTGCTTCGTGCGCAGCGAAGAGAGGATTGTTTTAACTTAACTTTGCAGCGCAATGGCGATGAATCTCAGGATCGCCGCGAAGGCAGCGTCGGTCTCCTTCAATATGCCGGGGAAGAAATAAAAGCCGTGCGGCATGGCCTCGCCGATGAAATGCGTGACCTTCACGCCCCCCGCCGTCAATTTCTCGGCAAAGGCACGATTGTCGTCGACAAGCGGGTCGGCGGTTCCGCTGATGAGCAGAGTTCGCGGATAGCCGTTCAAATTGCCGAGCGCCGGGCTCGCCCAGGGGTCCCGCCACTGCTGCGATTTCGTAAGATAGGCGCCCCGCGCAAATCCCATGAAGGACGCGTCGATCACGACGCCCGTCGGGGCAAGCCGCTCGTAGGACGGAAATTTTTCGAAGTGAAAATCCGTGACCGGACATAAAAGCGCGGTCGCGAGAATGGATATGCGTTCCTCGCGCCCTCTTATCGGCAATGCCGCCGCGAGGTTGCCTCCGGCGGAATCGCCGCAAACCAAGATGCGCGATGCGTCGCCGCCGATGTCGGCGCCTCTATCGCGCATCCAGCGCAAAACCGCCATGCAATCGTCGAGGCCGGCTGGAAAGGGCCATTCTGGCGCCCAGCGATAATTGACGCTGACCACGATGACGTTGTTTTCGGCGGCGATGCGGCTGGTGACATAGGCCGTGTCCTCGGATCGTCCGACGACAAAGCCGCCGCCATGCACGTACAGCATCAGTGGTTTCGGGCCGTCGCCGGGCGGCGCGTAGCATTCGCAGCGGATCGGACCTGCGTCCGAAGGAACGGCGAGGGTCGAAACCGAGACCTGCGGATAGAGCTGCGCGGCGCCCGGCGGCAGTTCCGCCGGGTCGATCGCCAGCCCCTCGCCTCTGTAACAGGCGCGCACGGGCGCCATCATCATGTCTCGCATCGCGACGGGCGCGCGCAGTTTCGACAGCAATCGATAGAAGGGCGTGGCCGGATCATCCTCGGAGATGCGGATGACTCCCGGTCCGTCCGCGCGCTCGTCGACAAAGTCGGACGGGGCAGCGCGGCCATTTTCGATGTCGCCCATGAGCTCTTCTCCAAAACGTCGCGCTTTCGGGAATATCCTGCGCGTCCACGATACAATGTGAAAGGCGCGGTCAACGCCGTCCGTCGGCCTGAGCGCGATCTTTCAAGAAGCGACGCGATCTCTGATGAAGCGCGTGGCAAATTGACAGGACGCAGCCGCGAGAACAATATCATCGCCTACCGTCTGCGGGGGCGAGTGCCATGACTGACAATGACGACGGCGCCGACCGTCGGCTTTCGCGCCGAGCTCTTTTGCTCGGCGCTTTCACGCTGCCTCTTGTCGTTTTGGAGCCGGAGCCGGCATCCGCGCAGCTGGGTCTCATTGGCGCGATGCTCGGAGGGTTTCGCTTCCGATCTCATCGGCGCAATTACGGCGGCTATCATCGTGCGCGGTCCCACTACGCGCGTCATCGCGGACACGTACATGTCGCGAATCGTCACCGTCATGGCGGCGGCGGTGGCGGAGGGGACAGCGGCGGTTCTGGCGGCGGCGGACAATTCAGCAAAGGCGGGCTTTAACGGCTCGCCAGCTAGCGCCGGCCGCGTCGCCGCTTGAGTCTCTGCAATGCTTCGGCGGCGTCGGGGACCTCCTGTAAGCTCGCCTTGTAATAGAGCTCTTCGGCCTTGCTGCGACTGACGTCCAGTCCGGCCAAACCCTTCTCATAGGCTTCGCCGAGCCAATATTGCGCTCTGCCGTTGTTTTGCGTTTCGGCCTGCTGAAACCAACGCAAGGCTTCGGTCGGGTCTTGCCTGCCGTCGGGCGTCATGCCGTCCTTGTACATCACGCCGAGCGAGGCCTGCGCGTCGGCATAGCCCTGCATCGCGGATTTCTTGAACCAGGCGAAAGCCTCCGAAAAATTCTGCCGGCCCGGCGCCTTGGCGTAGAGCGTGGCGAGGTAATATTGCGCTTCCTTATCGCCGGACTCCGCCAGTTTTTGCGCAAGAGGGAAGGCGACGTCCCATCGCCCGCGATCCTTCATCGCCGCGCGCAGCTCGTAAATTGAAGCGCTCGAGTTTGAAGAGGATGGCTGGCGCCAATTGCAGCCCAAAGGATCGTTCCGCGTCGCGAATTGAGAATTGCAGTCGCCGCCCCGAGCGATAGGCGCGTCGTTGACTCTGCTGATGGGACGGTGGTCGCCGTCGCCTGAATCGGTTCGGGCCTGGCGCTCGTCCCGTGCTGGCGACGACGGCTCGATCAGCGCGAGAAAAGCCAACGTGGCGAGCGCCGCAGCCGCGATGCCGAGGGAAGCGCCTTGCGCCGCGGGATGCAGCCGCTTGAAGCGGCGCACGAGCGTCGCGCTGCGACTTTTCGCGAGGGCGATAAGCTTCGTCGACATGTGCTCGGGCGTCGGCACGTCGCGCTCGGCCGTCGAATCCTGGACGAGATGTCCCGCGCTTCGAACAATGCTCGAGGCGTCGATGCGCAGCGCCGTGGCGCCGAGCGCGTCGCTGAAGGCGCGCATATTCGGGAAGCGTTGCTCCGGACGCTTCGACAGCGCCGTCATGATCGCGGATTCAAGTTCCGGCGTCACGCCAGATATGCGCGGCACGAGCGGCGGCGCCTCGGCGTGGATCTGCGCCTGGGTGAGATCATATTCGGTCGCGCCGGAAAAGGGCGGCGCGCCGGCAAGCATCTCGTAAAGCACGACGGCCAACGAATAGAGATCGCTCCTCTCGTCGCCTTCGCCGCCGCGGCACTGCTCCGGCGACATGTAAAGCGGCGTGCCGACCGCCGTGCCGGCGCGAGTCAGACGCACGCTGCCGCGCACCCGCGCGATGCCGAAATCCATGATCTTGATTCGGCCGTCGTCGGCGACCATGAGGTTCGACGGCTTAATGTCGCGATGGATAACGCCCATCTGATGCGCATAGGCGAGTCCATCCGCCGCTTGCGCGATGACGGCGAGACTTTCCTTGACGCCGAGCGGCTTGCCGCGCTCCCTCAATATCTCGTCGAGCGGCCGGCCATTTACGAGCTCCATGACCATGTAAAGGTCGCTGCCCTGCAGCACCGGCGAATAGAGCGTCGTGATATTGGGGTGGTTGAGTTTGGCGAGACTCGTCGCTTCGGCGCGGAATCGCCCGACGAAGTCGGGATCCTGCGTGAGCTCCGCGCGCAGGGATTTGATCGCGACTTCGCGCTCAAGGAAGGTGTCGAGCGCGGCGTGCACCTTGCCCATCGCGCCGACGCCGAGCAGTTTGACGATGCGATAGTGTCCGATCATCTGCGGGTCGGTCATGCTCAACCCTCTGCGACGGCGTCGATCTTCGCCGTCAGGGCGCCCGTCGGCGGGTCCGCGATGTTAATCCGCTTCGTCGCCGCTTGATCGGCCGTCCGACCGGCGCCGTCGGTCTCCGCCACGAAGACGCCCACTGAAATATTGTCATGTCCGCCGCCGCGGCGCGCGGCGTCGATCAATAGCCGACAGGCCTCCGGCGGCGGGTTTTTTGAGACCACTTCGGCGATCCTTGCGTCGGAGACGAGATTGGTTAAGCCGTCGGAGCACAAGATCACGATGTCGCCCTGTCGCAGCGCCAGGCCTTCCGTCCAGATTGTCGGCTCGACGTCGAGACGCGTGCCCAGCGCCTGCAGAATGACATTGCTTCCGGCGCCTTTGCCTGCGTCCTCCGGCGACATCACGCCGTCGCGTACCAATTGCGCGTGCAGCGTCTGATCGTCGGAAAGTTGGGTAAGCCGTCCGTCGCGCATCAGATAGGCGCGGCTGTCGCCGACATGCGCCAGCCATAGAAGATTGTCCCTGACGCCGAGCGCCGTGCAGGTCGTTCCCATGCCGGCGCAGTCGGGATGTTTGGCGGCGTAGTCGAATATCGCCCGATTGGCGGCGTCAAAAGCGGCCCGCAGCGCCTCAGAAGCGATCTTGTCGAGCGAATAATAGACGCGCCGCACGACTTCGAGCGCGAGCGCGCTCGCCACCTCCCCGGCGGCGTGGCCGCCCATGCCGTCGGCGACAAGCGCGAGCGCGCCGAAGTCGCGCGCCTGCGAGGGGCCGGCGCTCGCGATGAAGGCGACGGAGTCTTCGTTGAGCTGCCTGACGCATCCGACATCCGTGCGGATGGCGCCTGCGATGCGCAACGGGTCTTCTGGCCGGTTCGCCGTCATGGGAGGACGGACCCTTTGCTATTCGCGCTGCGCCTGGGTGAGTTCGGCGCCATATTTGATCGGAACCGCCATGGTCGCTTTGGTGTCGCCAACATTGCGGCTGTAGGTGAACAGACCGATGACCTTGCCGGAGGAGTTGAACACCGGCCCGCCGCTATTGCCCGATCCGGTGGCGACGACGCTGAGCTGGTAAACGTCGCCCATGTCGCTGGCGAAGGTGCCGCCTTCCGTCGACTTCACGCCGCTCGCGGTCTTCGACACGATGCCTTCGGTGACGGTCGCCTCGGTGATCTTTTCGAGCTGGCTGCGAATGCGGCCGCGCTCTTCGGTTTGCCGCAGCACGAAATTTTCGACCGAGACGGCGGGATAGCCGAGCACGGTGATGTTCTCGCCAATCTCGACGGCGGCGTTGGGCGCCATATCCACTTTGGTCAAAGTCTGGGGCGAATCGATCTTGACGAGCGCCGCGTCGGCGTCCGCCGACGTCCTCACGAGACTGGCGTTCACGCCCAAACGGCTGCCGTGAAACTTGACCTCGAGAACCTCGTTTCGGCCGACAAAAGACGCCTTGTTGTTGGAATTTGGATCAGGGGTGTTGCCGGCAAGCGCCGTCGTCGGGTCGTCCGTCTTGAAAATGTAGCCGCCGGATTCGGGAATCCAATGAAACACGTCGGCATAGGCCGAATCATAGAGATCGATGAGCTTCGGCTCCTTGATTTTGGCTTTGCGCTTCTTTCCCGATGCGACGACGACGTAGTCATAGAGAATGCCGTCCCTGCCGCCTTCGGCGCCATAGGCGACCTGCCAGCCGGCGGCGACATGCTTGTTGGTGAGAATGTAGCCCTGTTCGCTGATGACGAAGCCGCTGCCCGTGCCGCCGCCGCCGACCATGAGATTGGTGATGTGATCATCCTCAAGGGTCAGCCAGCGCACGACGCCAAGATTGTTCGGCAGCTGCACATAGGCGGGATAGCGCCGGCCTTTGTAGTCGACGGTCTTGTGCTGAATGGGCCTTCCGGTCTGCTTATCGTACAGCCGCCACATCATGCCGACTTGGACAGTCGCCTTCGCGAACTTGTCATAGATCTCGCGCGGCTTCATGCCGATCTTGAGATTGACGTCGCCGGGGATGCGCGACAGCCTTTCATCCGTCTCGTTTTGGGCGAGCTTGTCTTCCGCGTCTCTTCGCTCGAGTTCACGATGCTGAGCCCAGTAGAGCGCCGCGCCGCCGAGTACAAAGAAGGCGACCACCGCGGCGATCGCGCCGGTCACGGTTCGATTGGCCTTACCGCGCTCTTCGCCGATGAGTCGCTGCACAGTTTCGTGGCCGATTCCGATCTTCTTCGCCGCTCCGCCGTCGGCGTTCGGGCCTGCCGCCGTGCTGGCGCCGGTGGCGGCGGCGTTCACCGCCGTCGAGGCGGCGGCTTCGGCGGTCTTGATGACGCGGGTCGCCGCCGTATCGCTGACGCCGATCACCTTAGTTCTGGCGGCGAAACTTGCGGGCCGCGGCTGCACGTCGAAGGTGAACTTCGGACCTTTGGCGCCAAGTTCGATCGTGTCTTCGGGAAGAAGTTCGACTTCGCCGTTCACCCGCTCGCCATTGAGAAAGGTGCCATTGCTGCTGCCGGCGTCCGAGAGCTTGAAGGAGATATTGTCGCCTTCGCCCATTATGCGGATGAGCGCGTGTTTGCGGCTGACGACGCTGTCGCCGACGGGATCGAAAGCGATCTTCGACGCGGGATCGCGGCCGATGGTGAATTCGCGCGAGTCGCCGACGGGCAGCTGTTCGATCTGATTGGCTTTGGAGCCCGACAGATGTCGTATGATGATACGCTCGATTGGAGTCGTCATTACTGCCCCCCGGCGCCAAAAGCGCGCTCGTCTTACGCTCATTTAAAAATGAACGCATACCCCCAAAATCGAGGATAGACCCGACTTTCCTTGGGAGGCAAGGCCGCTGGGCCGCGGCTGCTGAAGGCGCGCGCAAGCGTTTCTTGGCCGGCGGCGCCGATCGGCTCGGACCTTGGCGGCGCGCTGCGTTATTTCTTCAACGATTTCTGGAGGCTAGTTGCGCGTCTTGTCGACCCGCACGCATCCTGCCGTTTTTCAACCGCGCTCTTTCGCTGATGGAGGCTTTGAATTTTCTTTGCGGTTGCGCGGACGCGCAGGCGTCCCGCCAACAGGCTCATCGTCGTGACGCGCTACGTGTCGCCAAACGGCCGATTGGCGCCGCGAGCGGGATCGTCAGATCCGCTCGCGGCCATCCTCTGCGTCACGCGTCCAGCGCGCTCTACATCGCCTGCATGGCTTCGGGCTTGCCGCGCGCGCGCTTCGCCATCAGCCGGTTGAGCGCCGAGACATAGGCGCGCGCCGAAGCGACAAGCGTGTCGGGATCGGCGCCGCGGCCTGTGACCGACTTGCCGTTTTCGCTCAGGCGCACGGAGACTTCCGCCTGCGCGTCGGTGCCTTCGGTGACGGCGTGGACCTGGAACAGCTCCAGAGTGGCCTCATGCGGCGCGAGCGCCTTGATGGCGTTGAAGATCGCGTCGACGGGGCCGTTGCCGGTCGCCTGATGCGTCAGCTTCTGTCCGTCGACGTCGAGCGTGAGCGCCGCCGATTGCGGGCCATGCGTGCCGGCCATCACCATCAACGCCTCGACCTTAATGTGATCATGAGCGTTGACGATCTCGTCGTCGACCAGCGCGACCAGATCTTCGTCGTAAACGAATTTCTTGCGGTCGGCCAAATCCTTGAAGCGGTTGAAGGCGTCCTGCAGCGCGTTCTCGCCGAGATCGTAACCGAGCTCCTTCAACTTTTCGCGGAAGGCGTGGCGGCCCGAATGCTTGCCCATGACCAGCGAGGTCTTGGAGACCCCGACGCTCTCCGGCGTCATGATTTCATAGGTGTGCGCATTCTTGAGCATGCCGTCCTGATGAATGCCGCTTTCATGCGCGAAAGCGTTCCGCCCGACGATCGCCTTGTTGTATTGCACCGGAAAGGACGTCACCGCCGAGACGAGCTTCGAGGCGCGGGTTAAGAGCTTGGCGTCGATATTGGTGAAGAACGGCAGCGCGTCGGCGCGCGTCTTCATCGACATCACGATTTCTTCGAGCGCGGCGTTGCCGGCCCGCTCGCCGATGCCGTTGATCGTGCATTCCACCTGCCGCGCGCCGCCGCGCACGCCGGCGAGCGAATTGGCGACGGCGAGTCCCAGATCGTCGTGACAGTGCACCGAGAAGATCGCCTTGTCGGAATTTGGCACCCGCTCGCGCACGGCGCGGAACAGCTGCTCATATTCCGCCGGCGTGATGTAGCCGACGGTGTCGGGAATGTTGATCGTGGTCGCGCCCGCCGTGATCGCGGCCTCCACGCAGCGGCAGAGAAAATCGAGTTCCGTGCGGGTGCCGTCCTCCGCCGACCATTCGACGTCGGCGACGTGATTGCGCGCGCGCGTAACCGACGCGGAGACCATCTCCAAGACGCGCTCCGGCTCCAGCTGGAGCTTGTATTTCATATGCACCGGCGAGGTGGAGATGAAGGTGTGGATGCGCGGACGCTTGGCCTCCCGCAACGCTTCGGCGCAGCGGTCGATGTCCTTCTCGGAAGCGCGCGCCAATCCGGCGACGGAGGCGTTCTTCACCCGCCGCGCCACTTCGCTGACGCTCTCGAAATCGCCGGGACTGGCGATCGGGAAGCCGGCTTCGATAATATCGACGCCCAATTGGTCGAGGAGATCGGCGACCTCGAGCTTCTCTTCCAGGGTCATCGAGGCGCCGGGCGATTGCTCGCCGTCGCGCAGGGTGGTGTCGAAAATCAGGACGCGCGCGTCATTATCTGCGACGGCGCCGGGCTGTGACGTGTTGCTCATCGGTTTTGAAATCCTGCTGTGCCGCGCCCGCTGAGGGGCTCTTGTCGTCTGACTGCATGACATGTCCCCTGAAGGCCTGGGCGTGAGCCCGTCGGGCGCTCAGGGGCGACTAAGAAGCAGCAGGCCGAAAAGCGGCAGGGAACGCGGCCGAGCGAATCCGTGTGCGCGCGCGGGCGTCACAGCTTCATTCGCAAAGGCGGTTGCGTTTGGCAACGATCTCGTCCCGTTCCGGCGGCGCTTGGCCGCAATCGTAGGGAAGAATAGCGCAAGACCCTGCTGCGCCGCAAGCGCCGCGTCGCCGCCTGCCATCGCGCGCGGCTCGCGGGCCGTCATAAAGTGAAACAGACAATGACGCCAAACGCCTAAGCGTCCCGACGAGGAGAATTTTTGCGCCGAAACGCTTATGGCTCTTGCCGAAACGAACCGATGAGACCTAACATTCAGCTATGGTCAAAACCGCCTTCTCCATCCGCCATGCGCGTCCCGGAGACGCAGAGCAGATCACGCGCGTTCACGACGCCTCGTGGCGCTACGCCTATCGCGGCGTCATTCCCGGCGCCGAGCTTGAGCGGATGATCGCCCGCCGCGGCCCCAATTGGTGGCATTCGGCGATCGTGCGCGGCACCGGTCTTCTCGTGCTCGACTTCGATGACGATATCGTCGGCTACTCGACCTATGGGCGAAACCGCGTGCCGTCGATGCCCTATTCCGGCGAGATCTTCGAGATCTATCTGTCGCCGGAGCAGCAGGGGCTTGGCTTGGGTCGCCGGCTGTTCAACGCCACCCGGCGCGAACTCGCCGAGCACGGCTATCTCTCCACCATCGTCTGGGCGCTGGCCGACAATGAGAAGGCGCTCGCCTTCTATCGCAGCCTCGGCGGACAGACGGTCCGCCGCGCCGAGGAGCGGTTCGGCGCGGACATGCTGACGCGCGTCGCTTTCGGCTTCGTTTCCGCGCCGGTGCGGTAAATCATATTTGGCGACATAAACGCGAAGCTATGTGAGGATACAGACCGCGCAGCGCCGCGGTCCTCGCCAGGTTTGTTGCGCGACCTTCCTCAACACAACCCAACACTGCGCCGGCCGTTCAGGCCGCGCCATCTATCGCAATCGGAGCACTTGAATGCGTCTCGACGCCATTCCCATCGGCGCGAACCCGCCGCACGAAGTCAATGTCATCGTCGAGGTGCCGCTTGGCGGCGAGCCGATCAAATATGAGCTCGACAAGGCCTCCGGCACGCTGTTCGTCGATCGGTTCCTCTATACGGCGATGCGCTATCCCGGCAATTACGGCTTCATTCCGCATACGCTTTCGGACGACGGCGATCCTTGCGACGTGCTCGTCGCCAACACCCGGCCTGTGGCGCCGGGCGCGGTTATCGCGGTCAGGCCGATCGGCGTGCTGCGCATGACGGATGAGGCCGGCGGCGACGAGAAGATCGTCGCCGTGCCGTCGGCGCGGCTCACGCAACGCTACATCGACGTCGAAAATTACACCGACCTGCAGGAGATGACCTGGCGCCGGATCGAGCACTTCTTCGTGCATTATAAGGATCTCGAGCCCGGCAAATGGGCCAAGATCGCGGGCTGGGGCGACGCCGCCGAGGCGCGCGCGCTGATCAGCGAGGCGATCGAACGGGCGCGAGCGGCGAAATAGCGTCAGAGCAGGTTCCGAAAAAGTTGACAGACTTTTTCGATGAGAACCTGCTCCAGCATTTTGGTTTTGAGCGATTCCTTATCGATCACATGATTCCATGTGATCGATAAGCGCCCTAGCGAAGCGGCGGCGTGCGCGACACCACGCCCTTCTTGAAACAGGCCGGCCTGTCCTTCCAGGCGACGATGCCGTTGTCGGTCGCAGCGAAGCTTTGCGCCGAGTCGATCAGTTCGTCGAGATGGACGCCTTCAAGATCGCCGATCACATACGTCCATTTGCCGTCGCCGGCGAAGGCGACCGTCGCCGGGCGCTTGCATACCGCGAGGCATTCCACCGGTTCGACGGCGATTTCGAGATTGCGCTCGTCAAGCCGCGTGCGCAGCGCCTCCAGCAAAAGCGCGCCGGGACGCATGTCGGCGTCGCCGCCGTCGCGGCAGGAGACGCAAACAAAGACCGTGACGCCCGGCGCAGCCATTTTCGAACTCCTGTCTATGGACGCGCCTTCTCGACCAAAGCCGCGCCAAAGACAAGGGCGTCCGCCTCTCAGATCACGCTGCATCTGGGCGGCATCGCCCAAATGCAGATAAATTGATCGATTCAAAAAGTTTAGAGCGCGCTCTATGCGAAAAATCGGTTCCCACTTTTTCGCAGCGCGCTCTAAGGCGTAAAGGCGCAGCGCGCGCCGCCGCCGGCCTTCTCCGCGACTTCATCGGCGTCGACGATGCAGTCGAGCGCCGTGATCGACGTATGCGAAGAGCCTGCCGCGCCTTCCGCCACGACGCCATTCTCGATCAAGGTCGCATAGAGTTCATTCGCCTTGCGTCCGCTCAATTCGATCTTCTTCGCGCCGAAGGTCAGTTCGCAGGCGCGCGACGTGATGTCGACATTGCCTGCGCGGCAGTCGATGGCGTCGGCCTTCACCGCGACGCGTTGGCCCTTGGCATGCGGCGCTTCGGCGTGTCCGGCGAAATAGGCCGCGAGAAGCTTCTTGTCGGCGGCGCTCGTTTGAGGCGACAATTCGCCGACGATCGCCGAAAGCGCCAGCGCGCTTGAGCCGCTGCTCGCGCCCGCTTGAGCTGCCGCCGCCGGCGCGAGGGCGGATAAGAAGACCAATCCAACCGTCTTATATGCGATCATGGCGAATCCTCCGATAAATCGAACTGCGCAATTGACGACGAGCTCCCGACGAAAGTGCGGCGCAGGCGTTCAGTCGACGGCGGCAAGTCTCTCCGCCATTTTGCGCGAGCGTGAATGCGCGCTCATTAAAAAATAGAGACGAGGGCGGACCGTCGAGGCCATTCGAGGCAACTGGGATTGAACGACCGCACGGCGGCTCAGCACCCCTTGCGGCGCTCCCACATTTGAAGCTGATTGACGCGGCTTTTCTCCCAACCGCTCAGCCGCCCGTAAGGTGGAAAACAGCCAGCTCCGAACACGGCCCGCGCCCGGTCGGTATTGAAGCAATAGCCGTTACGCGCGTATATCCGGTTGCGTGCGTGCCAGAGTTCCCCGCAAGACATGTAAGCCGCATCCTGCGCCGCCGCCGGGGTCGGCGCGGCGACCCCGATCGATCCCGCGCCTATCGCGCCGATAAGACTAAGCGCCGTGAAAATCTTCTGTGTTCTCATCGGAAATCCCCTCCTGTAATTGGGGTTACTTACGATCCGCGCAGTTCTTTTCAATCACCGTGTTGTTTTTTCTCTTCGCTGCCTGGCCGCGTGTCAAAAAATTCGGGCCGGTATTCGAAATGCATCGTGTCAAAATGCCCCCATTTGCCGCCCCAGATGAACCCGTGGCGTTCGAAAATCTCCACGATCTCGTAAGGAATCCGATTGCGGTAACCGCCTTTGCGCCAGAGCCAATAATCAGAGAAGGCGGTGTTGAGATCAATCGCCGCGCCATAAGCGTGCATGCTGCGTTTGCCAGTGTCCTTCACAACGCGGCAATTGAAGGCGCCGGCGCTCGGATAAGCATGACGCTTAATGTCCTGCGGCAGACGATCGATTTCCGTGGCGACCGCGCGCAACTTTTCGGCGACGCCATTGATCGTGGTGACTCGCACCTTGCCGGTGAACCAGGGAATATCGGTCAAATGCTTCTGCGTTTCGCCCCTGTCGCAATCCCCATACATTTTGTCGAAGAAGGCGGCGTTGCGGAATCGCCCCGGATCGTCCTGCGGTCCGGGAGGCTTCGTCAGCGCGCCCTTGGGATAGGGAAGGCTCAACTGATCTAGGAGCGAGGCGTTTTTCAGTTTCTCGTCGAAGCTCTTGTCGGTCCTGCCGTCAGAGAGATTTTGTCTTGTTCCGTCGCGGAATATGATCCCGGCGTCATCGCGACCGCTTATTTGGTCAGGATAGGCGTGCGTCAACGCGTCGGGCGAAATCGTCTGCCCACGCGCGGCGACGGAAAAGAAAAGCATCGCGAGGCCCGCGAGGAGCGCGCCGATCTCTAAGCGGCGTCGCACTGCGTCTCGATCTTGCGTCGTCCCAAAGACAGGCGCGGCGGCCGACCGAGCCGGTCGCACTGGTCCGCGAGATGCAAAACGCTTTCGACATGCACGTTGCGCGTCTCCGTGCGGACGCCATGGGCGCGGAGTTTGGCGAAAGCGCGCGACAGCGTCTCCTGCTTTACGCCGAGCCGCGCGGCGATCAGGCGCTTGTCATAGGGCAAGCGGAAGCGGCACCGGTCTTCGCCCGGCGGACAAAGTGCAAGTAGGAAATGGGCGAGGCGCTGATCGGCGTTCTGGCTCTTGAGCGACTCGATCTCGCCAATGAGACGCGCGATGCTCTCCTTGGAGTGCTGCATCACCGCGGCGCAGAGCGACGGCGACTCCTGGAGAAGCCGAGCGAAGCGCGCCGCCGGCAGCTTGAGCGCGCGCGTCGCGCCCACCGCCTCGGCGGAGAGCGTGTGAATCTCATCGGCGTCGGTCGGCGCGTCGCCGATCATTTCGCCGTCCGAGCGAATGCCGATGAGCGTTTGGCGTCCCGAAGACGAACGGCGCAGCAGCTTCACATAGCCGCTCAAAACGAATGCGAGGTCTGTGACCACAGCGCCTTGATGGAAAAGCGAATCGCCGTCCTGGAGGGACTCGATCCTGGCGTCCGCCGACAGACGCGACAATGTCGCTTCGTCGACCCCGGCGAAGAGCGGCGCTCTGCGCAGCTCCCCCGGGCCTGCCGGCTGCGGCGCGCACGGACCGGCGCGTCTCTTTTGCGAGGCGCTGCCATAGCTTCGCACGGCGGGGCCGGTGTCGACTGTCAAGCTCGCGCCTCCTCCCGAAGCGCGCGGAATCACGCGCGTCATCCAGGGGATGACACGACGCATGAAGCGGAGGCGCCGCCGCTCCCTCCCGCGCATGTTTCTCTTAATGTCGCCAACGGGAAGGCTAACGCGAACCGTCAACCCGCGAAAGGCGACACACGCGGGACAAACCGTCGCACGGGTCAGCGTCGTTGGCCGCCACGCTCCAGCAGAAACACAGCCTGTTCGCCGAAGAGATTCCAAACCCACCAAGGCGCGCTGAAGCGGATCGGCGCGCCGGCGCGATCAAAAGCGACTCCGCGCTCGATGTGCGCGCCGAGTTCGTCGACGATCTCGACGAAGTCACGGATGGTGCAAAGATGAATGTTCGGCGTGTCATGCCAGTGATAGTCAAGGCGCCCGGTGACCGGCATGCGGCCGCTAAAGGCGAGCTGCGCGCGTACGCCCCAATAACCGAAATTGGGAAATGAGATGATGGCGCGCCGACCGATGCGCAGCATATTGGCGAGCGCCGCGCGCGGGCGCCTTGTCGCCTGCAGCGTCTGGGAAAGAATGACATAGTCGAATCCGTCGTCCGGATAATCGGAGAGGTCCGTATCGGCGTCGCCTTGAATGACCGAAAGTCCTTTCGCCACGCATTCGTTGACGCCGCGCTGCGAGAGTTCGACGCCGCGGCCGTCGACGCCCTTCTTCTGCGCCAGGAGCTTCAGCAAGGCGCCGTCGCCGCAGCCGACGTCGAGAACGCGCGCGCCGGGCGCGACCATCTCGGCGATGACCGCGAGATCGAGACGCGGTTGCTCGAGCGGCTGCGCGGGCCGCTCAGGCGCGTTCGCCGCAGGCGTGACGTTCATTTCGAGGTTCCGTCAGGCGCGAGGCCGCGCGCGTCTGCGGCTGAATCGAGAAAGCCGCGCGTCGTCGCGATGAACATCGGCTCGTGAAGCAGGAAAGCGTCGTGCCCCTTGTCGGATTCGATTTCGACGAAGGACACCGACGCGCCGCCGGCGTTGAGCGCGTGAACGATGGCGCGCGAGTCCGAGGTGGGATAGAGCCAGTCCGACGTGAAGGAGACGACGCAAAAGCGCGTCTTGGTGTCCTTGAAGGCCATGGCCAGCGAGCCGCCATAGTCGGCGGCAAGATCAAAGTAGTCGCAGGCGCGGGTGACAAAGAGATAGGAATTGGCGTCGAACCGCTCGACGAAGGCGAGGCCCTGGTAGCGCAGATAGTTCTCGACCTGAAAATCCGCGTCGAAGGAGAAGGTCGGCGCGCTGCGGTCCTGCAGCTTGCGGCCGAACTTACGCTGCAGCGCCGCCTCCGAGAGATAGGTGATATGCGCCGACATGCGCGCCACCGCGAGTCCCTTCTCGGGCCGCACGCCCTGCTCCTGATAGCGCCCGGAGCGCCAGTCCGGATCGGCCATCACCGCCTGTCGGCCGACTTCGTGAAAGGCGATATTCTGCGCCGAATGCTTGGCGGCGGTGGCGATCGGCATGGCCGAAAAGACCCGCTCCGGATAGCTCGCCGCCCATTGCAGCACCTGCATGCCGCCCATCGAGCCGCCGGCGACGCAAAACAGCGTCTCAATGCCAAGGTGATCGATGAGCATCGCCTGCGCACGCACCATGTCGCGGATGGTGACGACCGGGAAGTCGACGCCATAGGGCTTGCCGGTCGTCGGATTGAGCGAAGCGGGGCCGGTCGTGCCCATGCAGCCGCCGACGACATTCGAGCAGATCAGGAAATAGCGGTCGGTGTCGAAAGGCTTGCCGGGTCCCACCATGGCTTCCCACCAGCCGGACTTGCCGGTGACGGGATTTACGCCCGCGGCATATTGGTCGCCGGTGAGCGCATGGCACAGCAAAATGGCGTTGCTGCGCGCGGCGTTGAGCTGCCCGTAAGTCTCGTAAGCGATCGCGAGAGGCGCGATGCGGCCGCCGCCGTCTGTCAGAAGCGGTCGGTCGGGCTGAAAGACGACGGTTTTCGGCGCGAAGCCCTCGCTGCAGGCCGGCCGCGCTTCTGACAATACGGACAAGCGATCTTCCTAGCGTTCGATATGCCGAACAATTCGTTCGGCAACATCGATGGGGCCGGCGGAGGTGTCAAGCGCCGCGCGGCGGCGCACAAGGCTTCGAATCCAGATTAACGAGACGTCATCTCGCCGCGTCATGGCCGCGCTTGTCGCGGCCATCCACGCGATGACCGATCCAAATGTGACAACATGAGCCGAACATGCCTTCTCCGCGCGATGCATTTCCGCAATGTCCCGGCGTGGACGCCCGGCGCAAGGCCGGGCATGACGGCCGAAAGCTAGGCTGAAATTAACCCCAGTTCGAAGCCCTGCGGCCGCGCCAGACGGCGCGCGGCCTCGCCGGTGCGGGCGCGCATGAGGTCGCGCATCGGCGACGCCGCCCCAGAAGGTTAGCAGCGAGCGCCCGTGCGCGGTAGCCGCGCCCCTCAATCAAAGAGCGTGGGCGGCGGCTCGCCCGGCGGCGGGGCGCTCATTGTCTCGACGGCGGCGGCGAGCTGCGCGAGATCTTCGGGGCGGGACAGCCGATGATCGCCGTCGGCGATAAAGGTCAGCGTGACGGGATCGGCGTTCAGATGCTCGACGATCGTCAGCGCATGGCGCCAGGGCACGGCGTCATCGCGCATGCCCTGCAGAATATGCACGCGCGCATAGGCGCGCATGAGACCGCCGAGCAGCAGATGATTGCGCCCCTCTTCGATCAGCCTTCGCGTGACCGGCCCGTGATCCGGCTCCTTGGCGGGCAGGACGCCCTTTTCCATGAGTTCGCGGCGCGTCGCTTCGTCGAAGCCTTCCCACATCAGCGCCTCGGTGAAGTCCACCGCCGGCGCGAGCAGGATCAGTCCGGCGAGCCGGGCGCTCTCGCCTTTCGCGGCCAGCCTGCGCGCCAGCAGCAGCGCGATCCAGCCCCCCATCGAGCTGCCGATGACGATCTGCGGCCCTTGCGTCGAGCGTTCGAAAACGGCGAGACTCTGCTCCAGCCAGTCGCCGATGGCGCCTTCCTCGAATGTGCCGGACGAGCGGCCGTGGCCCGAATAGTCGAAGCGCAGAAAGGCGCGCCCCCTCGCCTGCGCCCATGCGTCGAGGGTGCCCGCCTTGGTTCCGTCCATATCGGAGGCGAAGCCTCCAAGCCAGACGAGGCCCGGCGCGTTTCCGGCCTCGGCCGTCGCGGCGCGCCATCGTCGCGCGATACGCCAGACGCCCCCCGCCGGATTGGGAATGTCGAGGAAGTCGAGCGTGTCCGACAAGCAGGTTCACTCAGGTTCACTGGGGATCGAAGAGGCGACGCGATTGAAAATAGGCGGTTTGCTCATAGTTGGTAAAGGATCTCGCAACAGAATGCTGCAGCCGGACAATTCTGTCCGGGGCTTGCGTTAGCCCAGCGATGTCGCAACAAACCGCCACGATCGCCGCCCCCGGCCAGCGACTCGCCGGACGAACGATCCTGCAGATCGTGCCCGATCTCCAGTCGGGCGGGGCGGAGCGCGCGACGGTGGACGTGGCTGAGGCGTTAAGCCGGGTCGGCGCCCGCTGTCTCGTGGCGTCGCGCGGCGGCCGGATGGTCAGCGAGCTGCAGTCGAAAGGCGGCGTCTGGGCGCCGTTTCCGGCGGCGACGAAAAATCCCTTCGCGATGGCGCTGAATTCGGTGCGGCTTGCGCGAATCATCCGCGACGAAGGCGTCGACATCGTGCATGCGCGCTCGCGCGCGCCTGCCTGGGTCGCCTATTACGCGGCGCGTCAGACCGGCGCAAAGCTGGTCACCACCTATCACAGCGCCTATAGCGGCGCGTCGCCGATCAAGCAGCGCTACAACGCCATCATGTCGGCGGGCGACGCGGTGATCGCCATTTCGGAATTCGCCGCCCAGCGCATCCGGGAATTGCATCCGGAAAGCGCGGATCGCATCGTCGTCATCCCACGCGGCGCGGATCTGCGCGCCTTCTCGCCCGCGGCCGTCGACCGGCGCCGCGTCGAGCGGCTGCGGGCGGCGTGGGGCGTCGCGGCGCATGATCGCGTCGTGCTGCTGCCGTCGCGGCTTTCGGCGCGCAAAGGCCATTCGGTTCTGGTCGAGGCGACCAAGCGGCTGATCAAGCAAGGCGTCTGCGACCTGCGCGTCATTTTCGTCGGCGACCCGCACAGCGATTCCACGCGCCGCGCCCTCGATACGCAGATCGAGCACGCCGGCCTGCGTGACGTGATCCGCAACGCCGGCTACTGCGAAGACATGCCCGCCGCCTATATGGCCGCCGCCGTCATTGTCGCGCCGGCGACGGAGCCGGAGGCGTTCGGGCGGATCGCCGTTGAAGCGCAGGCGATGGGGGCGCCGGTGATCATCTCCGATATCGGCGCCGCGCCGGAGATCGTCCTGGCGCCGCCGCAGACCCCACGCCATCTTGCGACAGGCTGGCGGACGCCGCCCGGCGATCCGGTCGCCTTGGCCGACGCGATCGCCGAGGCGCTGAGCCTGCAGGCCTCGGCGCATGACGACCTGGCGCTGCGGGCGCGCCGAAACGCGCAGGAGCGCTTCTCGGTGGAGGAGATGCAGCGCGCCACGCTGCAGGTCTATGAGCGCCTGCTCGGGCTTTAGCCGAAGTCATCAGCTCCGTTCATGCTGACGGGAAACTCTACAACGCCAAAGACGGCGACGCCTATGACGGCTTCGTCACCCTCAAATCCGCAGAACGAGTTTCACCGGCTTAGGGGTGGTCATGCGGAGCCGCCTATGTTCGATCGCGGTGCCTGAGTTGCGACCGCCAATCATCCTTCGGGGAACAGCAACGGTTCATAGTTCATGGCTCCATGCAGCACATGGATCACATCAACCGTTTCAATCCCGACCCGATAGAAAATGAGATAATTGCCGTGGACGCGACGGCGGATCCCGGCGTGTTCATAGCGCGCCACGAGCGGAAATCGTTTCGACGTGTCGCCCAGTCCCTCGCACGCCTCCCGGAGCTCCCGCACGAAACTGACGGCCCTCTCGGGGCTTTCTTGCGCAATATGATCGCCGATCGATTCAAGATCGGCTTCGGCCTCCTGGGTGACGACAACGATCATCGGCGCCTGGCTTGCGCCTTGGCCTTGAATTTAGCCTCCAAGCGATCGAACACCGCCTTCGCGGGCTTGGCGCGTCCGGCGTCAGCGTCGGCGATGCCCCTCGCAATCGAGGCGTCCAGGGCGGCAAGACGGGCTTCGCGCTCCTGAATGAGGCGAACCCCCTCGCGCAAGACCTCGCTCTTTGAGTTGTAGCGGCCCGACGCCACCAGCTTGGCGACGAAGGCCTCGAGCTGGCTTCCCAAGTCTGCGCTGATGGCCATGACACGATCCTCCTTGTGGTTAACATGTCACGGACCAATAACTATTATCAAGCGTTCCGACGCTGCGGGCGCGAGACAGCCGCCGAATCGGATAGAGTTCGGCCGTCAATCGGACTGATCTTGCGAGCAGCGCCATGGTCGCGCCGGTCGGGCTTCCCCTAAGCTCGCCCGGCGGCGCGACTCTTGCTGTTTTCATCGCCAATCGCCGCGTGACCCATTTATCCTTCGCGAAGGACCAGCGCGCGAGCAACGAGGCGGCATGACGAGCTCTATCCATCTTGAATCCTATCGCGAGGCGCTGGTCTTTCTCGCCACGGCGGGGGTCGTCGTCCCGCTGTTTCATCGCATCAAGGTTTCGCCGGTGCTGGGCTTTCTCTTCGCCGGCGCTGCGCTCGGGCCGTTCGGGCTCGGCCGCTTGGCGGGCGATTATGAATGGGCGCGCAATTTCACCATCACCAATGTCGAGGGCGTCTCCAATCTCGCCGAATTCGGGCTGGTCTTCCTGCTGTTCATGATCGGCCTGGAGCTGTCCTGGGAGCGTCTTGCCCGCCTGCGGCGGCTTGTCTTCGGACTGGGGCTCGCGCAGGTCGTGGTGTGCGCAAGCGTGCTCGCGGCTGTCGGTTACTATCATTTTAACGTCGAATTCGGCCCCTCGATGTTGATGGGCATCGCCCTCGCCATGTCGTCGACCGCCGTCGTCCTGCCGGTGCTGGCCGAGGCGCGGCGACTGAACAAGACCTCGGGGCGCGTGGCGTTCTCGGTGTTGCTGTTTCAGGACCTTGCCGTTGCGCCGGCGCTTTTTCTCGTTTCCGCGCTCGCCGAAACCAAGAACGGCGGCTTCACGGGCGAACAGGCGGCGTGGGCGTTTGGGCGCGCCTTCCTCGCCATGGGCGCGCTGATCTTCATCGGACGGCTGCTGCTGCGTCCGCTGTTTCGCATGGTCGCCGCCGTGCAGCTGACCGAACTATTCATGGCGGCCTGCCTTCTCGTGGTCATCGGCGAGGCGGCGCTTTCGGCGGCCGCCGGATTCTCCATGGGCCTTGGCGCCTTCATCGCCGGGCTGCTGCTGGCGGAGACGGAGTTCCGGCGGGAGGTCGAGGTGACGATCGAACCGTTCAAGGGCCTGTTGCTCGGGCTCTTCTTCGTTTCGGTCGGCGCCGGTCTCGACATGGGCGCCGTCGCCGCGGATCCCTTTCAGATCTTCATATACGCCGCCGGGCTGATGGCGGTTAAGGGCGCGATCATCTTCGTTCTCGCGCGGCTCTTTGGCGTCGAATGGCGCCCCTCAGCCGAGGCGTCGCTGCTGCTGGCGCCGGGCGGCGAATTCGCCTTCGCACTGCTGACCTCGGCGATGGCCGTCGGCGTGCTGCCGGGTCACTATGGCGCCGACGCGATGATCGTCGTCACGATCAGCATTTTCGCCATTCCCCTTCTGGGTCGGATCGGCGCCGCTCTTGTCCCGCCGGCGACGGAAGCGGAGGACGAACTGCTTTATGCGGACCTCGCGCCGGCGGCTGAAGTCGCCGAGGACCGCGTCGTGATCGTCGGGTATGGCAGAATCGGCAGCCTTGTCGGCGAAATGCTGAAGCGCCACGACATCCCGTTCGTCGCCATCGAAAACGTCGTGTCGCTGGTGACCGCGGGGCGCGAGGACGGCGTCGAAATCTACTGGGGCAATGCGACGCGGCGCGAGTTCCTGATGCGTTGCGGCGTGGCGCAGGCCCGCGCGCTCGTCGTGACGATCGAAAATGTTCACGCCGCCGGAGAGATCGTCCGTCTGGCGCATGACATCCGCGGCGACCTCACCATCGTCGCGCGGGCGCGCGACGCCGACCACGCCACCGAACTCTATAAGCTTGGCGCAACCGACGCGATTCCCGAAACGGTCGAAGCCAGCCTGCAACTCGCCGAAACCGTGCTCGTCGATATCGGCGTCCCGATGGGCTTCGTCATCGCCTCGATCCATGAGAAGCGTGACGAGTTTCGCAAGCTGCTGCAGCCGTCCGACGACAAGACGCGCGCGCGGCACGCGGAGCGCAATCGAAAGATCCGGCGCGAGCATACGCGCCGGCGCATATCGGGACGCGCCGCGGAAGAAAGCGGGGAGGAGGCGTAGGGCGCCTACAACCTCCACAGGCCGAGCGCGATCGTCGCGAGGGTCAGCGGCGCGCCGACCTTGAAATAGGTCCAGAAGCCGATCGTCACGCCCAGCGATCGCGCACGCTCGACGACAATGAGATTGGCGATCGAGCCGACAAGCGTGAAATTGCCGGCGAGCGTCGAGGCCATCGCCACAATCAGCCAGGC
Source organism: Methylocystis sp. H4A (assembly GCF_015709545.1). Lineage (NCBI taxonomy): Bacteria > Pseudomonadati > Pseudomonadota > Alphaproteobacteria > Hyphomicrobiales > Methylocystaceae > Methylocystis > Methylocystis sp. H4A. Next base: position 55,803 of record NZ_JADNQY010000014.1, read on the forward strand.
GCGCCTCGGATCGCTCAGCCCGATGATGAACGGCTTTAGCGCGAGGACCGCCGGCACATTGCTGACGATATTGGACAGCACGGCGGAGACGAGCGCGAGCGTCGAAGCGTCATCGAGATGGAGCCGCCCGACGTCCGCGATTTCTCCTGGCGTCAGCACCACCTTGTCGAAAGCGCCGACGACGATGAAGAGTCCGGCGAACATCAGGAGCAGCGGCCAGTCGATTTCGCTGTAGATTTTCTTCGAGCCGATGCGTCGCGTGAGCAGCAGCAGCCCACCGGCGACGATCGCCGCTTTGGCGGGCGGAACGCCGGCGAAAAAGAACCCGATCATCGCCGCGGTGATCAGCAGCGCTTTTGAGGCGAGCGCGCGATGAAAAGCGCGCGGCGCCGCGACGGTCGGCGTCAGTCTCTCGCGCGAAAAGAATTCGCGCGGAAAGGCGAGCGCCACAAAAAGGATCGTGAGCGCGACCCCGGCGAGGGCGATGGGCCAGAGCGCTTGAGCGAAGTCGCCGTAGGAAATGCCCGAGGCGGTCGCGATAATCATATTTTGCGGATTGCCGGTGATCGTCGCGACGCTGCCGACATTGGAGGCGAGCGGGATCGCCAGCACATAGGGCGTCGGATCGCGCTTCAGCCGCTGCGCCAAATCCACGACCAGCGGCGGCATGACGAGACAGATCGCGTCATTGACCAGAAAGGCGGAGAAGATTCCCGTCGCCGCCGCGACCGCCGCGAGCAGAAAGATCGGACGCCGGGCGACGTCCGCCAGCCAATCGGCGGCGCGGCGGAAGAAGCCGGAAAGGCGCAGATTGGCGACGACGATCATCATGCCGAGCAGCAGGGTGATGGCGTCGAAGTCGACGGCGCGATAGGCCTCGTCGAGGCTCAAGGCACCGACGCCGATCATCAGGCTCGCGCCGAGCAGCGCGCCGCCGGCGCGGTCGAGCCGATAGTAGGGCAGCTTGCCGATCGCCAGCACGAGATAGGTCGCCGCGAAGATCGCTGCGACCGCCGTCGTCTGCGGCGTCGGCGTCGGCAGGCGGCTGACAAGGGACAGAAATTCGCCGAGCCCCAGGATCGCGACAGCGGCCAAGGCCGCGCTCCCCGCGACAATGATGGTCACGAGAATCCCAAGCCAGAATGTGAGGAAAGGGTAGCGCAGGCGATTTGGTGCGGGCTCGGGCGAGGAGGGCATGCAACCCGGCAAGTTAGAGCGCGCGGCGTGGAAGATTACGCTGGGAGAGGAGGTTATGGCGCCTGGCCTCGTTCGGGCCAAGCCGGTAGCGCACATTTCCTATTGTGCGGCATGGTTAATAGATATATTCCTATCCATTAGGAAATTCTTCCGAGCGCGGCCAGCCATGTCCGACATTCTCACCCATGCTCAGATCTGGGCGGCGATCGACGCTCTCGGAGAGCGGTATGGCATGACGCCGTCCGGCCTGGCGCGCAAAGCCGGCCTCGATCCCACGACCTTCAATCGCTCCAAGCGCGAAACGGCGAGCGGCCGCCAGCGCTGGCCGTCGACAGAATCGATCGCCAAGGTGCTGGCCGCGACCGGCGCCGGGCTCGACGAATTCATGTCCCTGGTGATGGCCAACAGCGCCGCCGGCCGGCTGCGCCATACACGGCCGCTGATCGGCCTGGCGCAGGCGGGGGTCGGCGGCTTTTTCGACGATGCGGGCTTCGCCACCGGCGCCGGCTGGGACGAGATCGACGTCTTGGCCGAGGCCGACGAACATTCCTACGCGCTCGAGATTTCGGGCGACTCCATGGCGCCGCTGTATCGCGACGGCGATGTGGTGATCGTCTCGCCGGCGGCGCCGGTGCGGCGCGGCGACCGGGTGGTGGTGAAGACCACCTCGGGCGAGATCATGGCCAAGGAGCTGAAGCGCGAGACGGCGCGAACGATCGAACTGCGTTCGGTCAATCCGGCCTATCCGGACCGCACGATTCCGCGCGACGAGGTCAGCTGGATGGCGCGCATTCTCTGGGCGAGCCAATGACGTGTGACGCTTAGCCGCCGACCGACGCATCTCGCCTCGCGCCGATGCAGCTGTGGTATAAGCTTCAACCTCTTGCGCCGCTTCCATCCGGGTGAAATCCGCCATGCGTCTTTCTTCGATCGTCTCTCTTGTCGCGCTTCTTGTCGGCGGCCCGGCTTTTGCCGACGCAGGCCTGAGGGACCGGGCAAAGGAGCTTTTCCAGCCGATTCCATCAGCGCCGCCGGCGATTCCTGGAGAGACGGCGACGCCGGAAAAACTCGCGCTCGGCAAGATGCTGTATTTCGAGCCGCGACTTTCCGAGACCCACGACATCAGCTGCGCCGATTGTCACAATCTGAGCATGGGCGGCGTCGACGGCGGCGCGCTCTCGGGAGGCCACAATGCGCAGCTCGCGGGCCGCGAAGTGCTCACGGTGATGAACGCCATTTTCAACACGGCGCAATATTGGGACGGCCGAGCCGCCGATCTTTCCGACCAGGTGGTCAATTCGGTGATGGCCAATCCCAAGGCGATGCTGAAAACCCGCGGCGGCCCGATGCCGATCAATCCGACGGAACATGCGGCCGCAAAGCAGCGCGCCGTCGAGCAATTCAAAAAAATCCCGGGCTATGTGGCGGCCTTCAAATTGGCCTTTCCCGAGCAGAGCGATCCCGTCGCTTATGCCAACATCGGCCGCGCCATCGCATTGTTCGAGGCGACGCTGATCACGCCCGACGCGCCCTTCGACCGCTGGCTGAAAGGGGACGATCAGGCGCTGTCCGACGCACAGAAGGACGGGTTGAAGCTCTTCATCGAGAAGGGCTGCGCGAGTTGCCATAACGGCGTCAACGTCGGCGGCGGCATGTATGCGCGTTTCGGCGTCGTCAAACAGCCGACCGCGGAATTTCTGCCGCCGGATGATTTGGGCCGCTTCGCGGTCACCAAGGCCATCGCCGACAAATACGCTTTCAAGGTTCCCTCGCTGCGCAACGTCGAAATGACGGCGCCCTATTTCCACACCGGCGCGACCTTCGATCTGAAGAAGGCCGTGGCGGTGATGGGCGAAAGCCAGCTCGGCGTCGAGTTCAGCGCCGACGAGACCGACAAGATCGTCGCCTTCCTCGATTCGCTAACCGGGCGCCAGCCTGAGGTGGTTCTGCCGATTCTACCGCCGCGCACCGCGCCGCCGTTCAGCCAGGCGCAGTGACGATCAGGCCACTGCGCTGGGCGGAGTCCAGCGCAGCACCGGCTTTCTCGCCGCGAGCGCTTCATCGACGCGCCTACGCGGCGCCAATCGCGGCGCGGGGCCGAAGCGCGCGACTTCGCCGGCTTTGGCGCTGCGCGCAAGATCGCGCAGCGTTGCGATGAAGAGATCGAGCGAGGCTTTCGATTCCGATTCCGTCGGCTCGATGAGCATCGCGCCATGGACGACCAGCGGGAAATAGATCGTCATCGGATGGTAGCCTTCGTCGATCATCGCCTTGGCGAAGTCGAGCGTCGTCACGCCGGTTCCGCGCAGCCAGGCGTCGTCGAACAGAACTTCATGCATGCAGATGCGATCGCCGAACGGCTGAGTCATCACGTCACGTAGCGACGCGCGGACATAGTTCGCCGACAGCACGGCGTCTTTTGACGCCTGCGCAAGCCCGTCGGCGCCATGCGCGAGCATATAGGCGAGCGCCCGAACGAACATCCCCATCTGCCCATGGAAGGCGGTGAGCCGGCCGAAGCTTTGCGTGCCCTCGGCGTCTTCGACGAGCTGCAACGAGTCGCCGTTGCGGCGGATGAACGGGACCGGCGCGAAAGGCGCGAGACGTTCTGAGAGAACGACCGGGCCTGCGCCAGGGCCGCCGCCGCCATGCGGCGTCGAGAAGGTCTTGTGCAGATTGATGTGCATGGCGTCGATGCCGAAGTCGCCCGGCCGCGCGACGCCGGCGATGGCGTTGAAATTCGCGCCGTCGCAATAGAAATAGCCGCCGGCCTCGTGCATCGCGTCGGCAATGTCGACGATCTCGCGCTCGAACAGCCCGCAAGTGTTGGGGTTGGTCAGCATGATCGCCGCGACGTCCGGAGCGAGCGCGTCTTTAACGGCTTGCGCCCGTACGGTTCCGTCCGCCGCCGCCGGAACGACGCGAACCGAAAAGCCGAGCAGCGCCGCCGTCGCCGGATTGGTGCCGTGCGCCGACTGCGGAATGAGGACGACATTGCGCGTCGTGCTTTCGCCTCTGGCGGCGATCGCAGATTTGATCGCCATCATGCCGCAGAGCTCGCCATGCGCGCCGGCCTTCGGCGACATCGTCACCGCCGGCATATTGGTGAGCGCCATCAGCCAGTCGGCGAGAATCTGCATCACCTCCAGCGCGCCTTGTGCGGTCGACTGCGGCTGCAGCGGATGGAGATCCGCGAAACCTTCATAGCGCGCGATCTTCTCGTTGCTGCGCGGATTATGCTTCATCGTGCAGGAGCCGAGCGGATAAAGTCCGGCGTCGATTGAATAATTCTTGCGCGACAGACGCACGTAATGGCGCATCGTCTCCGGTTCGGTGAGGCCCGGAAGCCCGATGGGCGCATTGCGCTCCAGCGCGCCAAGCCGTGTCGCGACGGGCGCAGGATCGTCGATATCGACGCCGGTCGCATCAACCCGGCCGATCTCGAAGATCAGCGGCTCTTCCTGATCGAGCCCGCGATTGCCGGTGAAGGTCGCAGGCGTTTTGTCGTCATCGAGCGGTTCGACGACTGCGGGTCTGTCGAGCATCAGAGCGACTCCTTGAGCGCCGCGACGAATGCGTCGCGATCTTCTTGCGTGTTCACTTCGGTGGTGGCGACGAGGAGGAGATCGTCGAGCCCGGCGCGCGGCAGGAGACGCGAGACGGGAACGCCGGCGAGGACGCCGCGCGCCGCCATTCTCTCAACAAGCGCGGCGGCGTCGCCTTGGGTGCGAAGCGTAAACTCGTTGAAGAAAGTCTCGTTGAGAACCTCGACGTTTTGAACGTCGGCGAGCATCTGCGCCAGCAAAACCGCGTTGGCGTGATTGACGCGCGCGAGCCGCGTCAGCCCGGCTTCGCCAAGCAAGGTCAGATGGATGGTGAAGGCGAGCGCGCAGAGGCCGGAGTTGGTGCAGATGTTGGAGGTCGCCTTGTCGCGGCGGATATGCTGCTCGCGCGTCGAAAGTGTCAGCACATAGGAACGCCTGCCGTCGGCGTCGACGCTTTCGCCGGCGAGGCGGCCGGGCATCTGCCGCAGGAATTCATGCCGCGTGGCGAAGAGCCCGACATAAGGCCCGCCGAAATTGAGCGAATTGCCGATTGACTGGCCCTCGCCGACGACGATGTCGGCGCCCATCGCGCCAGGAGATTTAAGCAGACCAAGCGATACGGCTTCGGTGAAGACGGCGATGAGAAGCGCGCCGTTCTTGTGGCAGGCTTCGGCGATCTTCGTCAGATCGCGCAGATTGCCGAAGAAATCGGGCGTCTGCACGACGACGCAAGAGAACGTGTCGTCGATGCGCGCGACGAGATCTTCGGCGGCGCGAATGTCGGGCGCCATGGTCTCGACCTCGTCTTCGGCGAGCCGCGAGATGGTGCGGACGACTTCGGCGTAATGCGGATGCAGCCCGCCGGAGAGCAGCGCCTTGCGTCGCTTCGTCACCCGATGCGCCATGAGCACGGCTTCGGCGGTCGCCGTCGAGCCGTCGTACATCGAGGCGTTCGCGACCTCCATGCCTGTGAGCAGAGCGACCTGGGTCTGGAACTCGAAGAGATATTGCAGCGTGCCTTGGGAGATCTCCGGCTGATAGGGCGTGTAGCTCGTCAAGAATTCCGAACGTTGAATGAGATGATCGACGCTCGCGGGGATGTGATGCTTATAGGCGCCGGCGCCGACGAAGAATGGCGCGCGCGACGCAGGCATATTGCGGGCGGCAAGCCTTGCGAAGAAACGCTCGACGTCGAGCTCCGTCTTGCCGGACGGCAGGTCGAGCGGCGTTTTTAGCAGCGTCGCGGGCGGCGCATCGGCGTAGAGCGCTTCGATCGAGGGGACGCCGATCGTCGCGAGCATCGCGTTTCTGTCGGCCTCCGACAGCGGATGGTAGCGCATCGTTCTTTTCCTTCGCGCTTAGAGCGCTTCCCGATCACATGGAATCATGTGATCGATAGGAATCGCTCAAAATCAAAATGCTGGAGCAGGTTCTCATCGAAAAGTCCGTCAACTTTTTCAGAAACCTGCTCTAGAGCGTCTTGAGAAAGCTCGAATAGGCGGCGTCGTCCATCAGCGATGCGCATTCGCCCGGGTCGCTGACTCTCACCTTGATGAGCCACCCGCGTCCAAGCGGATCGTCGTTGACGAGCGCCGGCGCTTCGCCAAGCTCCGGATTGACTTCGACGACTTCGCCGCTGACAGGCGAATAGACTTCGCTCGCGGCTTTTACGCTCTCGATGACGGCGATCTCTTTGCCCTTTGCGACCTTCTTGCCGACTTCGGGCAGTTCGATGAAGACGATGTCGCCGAGCTGCGACTGCGCATAGTCCGATATGCCCAGCGTCGCGAGATCGCCATCGAGCGCGACATATTCATGATCCTTGGAGTAGCGGAGATCGGTCATCTCGCATCCTTTCCGGCCGGCGTTTTGAAATAGCGATGCGGGACGAAGGGCAAAGCCGCCACTGTGACGTCGACGCGTTTGTCGCGCAGCTGCGCCGAAAGCGTCGCGCCGAGGTTTGCGTGATTGCTGGCGACATAGCCCATCGCGATCGGGCGTTGCAGCGTCGGCGAAAAGCCGCCCGACGTCACATGGCCAACAGCTTCGCCGTCGCGCGCTGATAGCTCCGCGCCTTCGCGCAGCGGCGCCTTTGATTGCGGCTCGAGCCCGACGCGCCTGCGGGCGGGACCCTGCTCAAGTGCTCTCCGAATGCGCTCGAAGCCGGGGAATCCGCCTTCGACGCGCCGGCGTTTGCCGATCGACCAGCCGAGACCCGCTTCAACCGGATCGGTGGTTTCATCGAGGTCGTGGCCATAGAGCGGCAGGCCGGCCTCCAGCCGCAAGGCGTCGCGCGCGCCGAGGCCCGCCGGCGCAACGTCCTCATACGACAGCAACAGGCGCGCAAGGTCTTCGGCATGCTCGGCGCGCAGCGACAGTTCAAATCCGTCTTCGCCCGTATAGCCGCTGCGCGACACGAAGAGCGGCGCGCCGCCGAAGTCGAAGGCGCGCCAGCCCATGAAAGGAAGGTCCTCGGCGCCGGGGAGGAGTGCGCCGAGGACCGCGGACGCGCGCGGGCCCTGAAGGGCGAGCAACGCGCGGTCCAAAGGATTGAAGTCGAACTGGGGCAACGCGGACGTGATAAGCGCGAAATCGGCTTGCTTACGCGAGGCGTTGACGACAAGCAGCAGCCGCTCTTCGACGCCTGGCAGACGGGTGACGAGAAGATCGTCGAGAATGCCGCCGCTCTCGTTGAGCAGCTGCGTGTAACGTGTGCGTTCCGGCGAAAGCGACGCCAGATCCGCCGGCGTCAGGCTTTCAAGCGCCCGGGCGGCGCGCGCTCCGGCGAGGATCGCCTGACCCATATGCGAAACGTCGAACAGACTCGCGCGACGTCGCGTATGTAGCGTTTCCGCGACGATGCCCTGCTCATATTGCAGCGGCATATCGTAGCCGGCGAAGGGCGCCATGCGCGCCCCAAGCCGTCGATGCACCGCATCGAGCGGAAGTTTAGACAGCGCGGGAGGCGCAGCGGTCGCGACGTCGAGTTCGGTCACCATCAACTCCGCCAGACATGGTTGGCGCAGCAAAGCTTAAACTTCGCTACGCGCCCCCTCTGTCCGGTGACCTGAGAGATTTCCCTGCGCTAAAAGCGACAGGTTACGCCCTTCGGTGGGCGAAACGCTCGCGCGCTTCGCCGCTTTCCAGAGTTTCTACTTCGTCGCGGTCCTTTGGGCCTGAGCGTTTCCGGGGCGGTTTCGCCTTCGGCGCCGGCGCGAGCGCCGGTCTCTCCCGCGATGAAGTTCGACCTGCCACCAAAATGTGGTCGATTCGCGCGATCGTCAATCCCAGCGACTGCGCGTTTTTTTCGCAGTGCGGCAGCGTTCGGTCCGATCGGAAGCGCTGCTGCTCCTCAGTGGCGCTTAGGCGCCCGCATGCGGTAAACGCCGTCGTCATCGCGCTCGAAGGTCTCGTCGACCTGTGGATGGCGCACCGGCTTGTTGGTGTTGTCGGGCAGCAGATTTTGCTCCGACACATAGGCGACATATTCGGTTTCGGCGTTCTCGGCGAAGAGGTGGTAGAAAGGCTGATCCTTGTTCGGACGCAGCTCTTCGGGAATCGAAAGCCACCACTCTTCGGTGTTGGCGAACACCGGATCAACGTCATAGATCACGCCGCGGAAGGGATAGCGGCGATGCTTGACCACTTGGCCGATAGCGAATTTAGCGATGTTCTCTCGCGGCATTCGAAAGCGCCTTTAACACGCTGTTTACTTTAACACGCTGTTTACTTGCCTTTTAGTAACGCAGCCGGGGCGCAGACGTCAATCGGACGTCGCGCCACAGCCACATTCTCTCAGAATCCGTAAATCCTGGCGAGGTCGGCGTCTTTGGCGGCGACCTGCTTGGCGAGATCGACGACGACCTTGCACTGCTTCCAGGTTGCGTCGTCCTGCATTCGGCCGTCGATCATCACCGCGCCGGTCCCGTCCGGCATCGCGTCAAGCACCCGCTTGGCGAAGGCGACTTCCTGCGGATCGGGCGAAAAGACCTTCGTGGCGATGGCGATTTGCGACGGATGCAGCGACCAGGCGCCGGCGCAGCCGAGCAAAAAGGCGTTGCGGAACTGCGCTTCGCAGGCCGGGGCGTCGGAGAAATCGCCGAAGGGTCCGTAGAAGGCCTTGATGCCGGCGGAAGCGCAGGCGTCGACCATCTTGGCGATGGTGTAATGCCAAAGGTCCTGCTGGAACGAGGCGCGAAGGCCCTGGCCGGGCTCGGCGTCGGCGATCACCTTATAATCCGGATGGCCCCCGCCGACGCGGGTGGTCTTCATGGCGCGAGAGGCGGCGAGATCGGCCGGACCGAGCGAAATGCCATGCATGCGCGGCGAAGCCGAAGCGATGGCGTCGACATTCTTGACGCCTTCCGCCGTCTCCAGAATGGCGTGAATAAGGATCGGCTTCTTCACGCTATGCCGCGCTTCGAGCTGCGCCAGGAGTTGGTCGAGATAGGCGATGTCCCAGGGTCCCTCGACCTTGGGCAGCATGACGACGTCGAGCTTGCTCCCGACCGCGCCGACGATCTCGATCATGTCGTCGAGCGCCCAGGGGCTATTGAGCGCATTCATGCGCGTCCACAGGCCGGTCGAGCCGAAGTCGGTCGCCTTGGCCATTTCGATAAAGCCGGCGCGGGCGGCTTCCTTGGCGTCGGCCGGAATCGCGTCTTCGAGATTGCCGAGCACGACGTCGACCTGTTTGACGAGCTCGGGAACTTTGGCGCGAAATTTTTCAAGATGCGGCGGCACGAAATGGATCATCCGCTCGACCTTGACGGGCGGTTCGCGCAGCGGCGCCGGGGCGCCGATGGCGAGCGGACGGTAGAATTGATTGGGAAGTTTCATCTCGACGCAGCTCCAAAAAACTGCGTCGAGTTAAGCCAGATGCGTCGGCTTGGCAATGGCGCGGTCTGTCACGTCCGCAAGGCGCTCAGCCGGCGACGGCGTCCCAGAGAAGCTTCGCATTCAGCGCGATGATGACGGCGGCGATGAGCGCCGCAAGCGCGGTGGTGCGTCTGGGCGCGACGAGTTCTCCCATGACGCTGCGCTGCGCCGTGAAGGCCACGAGCGGCACGACGGCGAAGGGCAGCGTCACGCTCAGCGCCACCTGGCTCAGGACGAGCAGCTGCGCCGTCGCCGACTCGCCGGCGTAAAGCGTCACGCCGATCGCCGGAGCGATCGCGATGCAGCGGGTGATGAGCCGACGCGTCGCCGGCTTCATCCGCAGCCGCACGAAGCCTTCCATGACGATCTGGCCGGTGAGGGTGGCGGTCACGGTCGAATTGAGCCCGCAGGCGATCAGCGCGACGGCGAAGAGCGTCGCCGCGACCGGCTGCCCGAGCAATGGCGCGATCAGCCTATAGGCCTCGCCAAGCTCCGCGACTTCGGTATGGCCGGTCGTATGGAAGACCGCGGCGGCGAGAACGAGGATGGCGCCATTGACGAACAGGGCGAGAAACAGCGCCAGCGTGCTGTCGATCACCGCGAATCGAATCGCCTCGCGCTTCTTTTCGAGCGGCTCGGCGACGGCGCGCGTTTGCACGACGAAAGAGTGCAGAAAGAGATTATGCGGCATCACCGTCGCGCCGAGAATGCCCAGGCCGATGTAGAGCATCTCGGGATCGGTGAAAAAGCGCCGCGTCGGAACGAGTCCTTGCGCGATCTGCGCCAGATCGGGGCGCGCCATGATGAGTTGCGCCAAGAACGAAAAGGCGATGAGCGCAAGCATCGCGACGACGAAAAGCTCGATCTTGCGAAAGCCGGCGCGCTCCAAAGCAAGGACGAGAAACGTGTCGAGCACCGTGATGAAGATGCCGACCGCGAGCGGCAGGCCGAACAGCAATTGCAGGCCGATGGCGGTGCCGATCACTTCCGCGAGATCCGTGGCGAAAATGCCCACTTCCGCCAGCAGCCAGAGCCCGACCGCGGCCGGGAAGGGATAATGCCGCCGGCAGGCCTGCGCCAGATCCAGCTCCGCGCCGACGCCGAGCCGCGCCGCAAGGGATTGCAGGACGATCGCCATCAAGCTCGACAGCACGGCGACGAAAAGCAGCGCCGTGCCGAATTTCGAGCCGCCGGCGAGCGCCGTCGCCCAATTGCCGGGGTCCATATAGCCGGTGGCGACGAGATAGCCGGGACCCAGAAATACGAAGAGCCGCCGAAGAAATCTGCCGCCTTCTGGCACATGCACGGAGCGGCGCATATCGCCGCGTTGCGGAGCGGGCGCGTTGGCGGTCGTCGCTGGCGTCACATTTGTCTCCACGAGGCGCCGGCGGCGGCCGGACGCAGGATTTTATCGGCAAGGGCCGCGCAAAGGGCCGCTTCTTCTCGGCGAGAAGTTTCGCCTTAAGGCTTCCCTTTGTCACCAATGTAAATCGCGACAGGGGAATGTCATCTGCGGGCGAACCGGGGCCGCGGCAGCCGCGCCTTGTCGCGCGCCGTCCGAGCAGGCATGCTCGCAAGCTGAGCCGTCGCGATTCAGAATCAGCCGATGTGCTTATCGTCGTCTCGATTGCGACACACAGTCAGAACAGCGGGGGCTGGTAATGTTCTCATTGACGATCCCGATCAGCTCGGAAGGCGGACACACGAGCTTCCATAATAATGTGCCCGATCCCGTGACCTCGGGCGCCGAGCTGCCGACGTTCAAATTCGAGCTTGAAAAATCTCAAGGACGGGTCGACGGCGCCAGCTATGGCAAGGAAGCGACCGTCGCTCAGCTGCCGATCTCCAAGGATATCGCCGGCGTTTCAATGCGCATGGAGCAGGGCGTGATGCGCGAGCTTCATTGGCACGCGACCGCGGCCGAATGGGGCTTCGTCACCGAGGGACGGGTGCGCACCACCGTCATCGATCCGGCGGGCTGCTCGGAGACCAACGACTTCGAGGCGGGCGATCTTTGGTATTTTCCCCGCGGCCATGGCCATGTCATCGAGACGCTGGGAAAAGACCTGTGTCATTTCATCCTCGTCTTCGACAATGGCTATTTCTCCGAATTCGGCACCTTCAGCATCAGCGACTGGATCGGCCACGCGCCCAAGGAGCTGCTCGCCAAGAATTTCGGCGTCCCGGCGTCGACCTTCGACAGTTTCCCCAAGCAGGAGGTCTATTTCGCCAGGGGCAATATTCCGCCGGAGACCCCCGCGCGACCGCTGCAGGGATGGAAGCCGCCGCCGCTGACCCACAAATACAGCCTTCTGTCGCAAAAGCCCTATGAGACGTTTCCGGGTGGCATCGAGTGGCGCGTCGACGGATCGCAATTCCCGATTTCGACGACAATGACCGGCGTCGTTTTGGAAATGGAGCCCGGCGCGCTTCGCGAATTGCATTGGCACCCCAATGCTTCCGAATGGCAATATGTGCTGAGCGGACAGCTTTGCGTCACGCTGTTTGGGTCAAAGGGACGCTGGCGCCAGGAGACGTTCTCGAAGGGCGACGTCGGCTATATTCCCCAGGGCATGGGTCATTCGCTCGAAAACGTCGGGACCGATACGGTGCGCGTGCTGATCGTCTTCAACAACGCGCATTATCAGACGATCGATCTGTCACAATGGATCGCCGGCAATCCGACCGACATTCTCGCGACGAATTTCGGGCAGGATGCGTCGGTCTTCGAGAAATTCCCGCGCAGGGACGTCTTCATGACGAAGTGAGTAATACGAAATCCGTTTGAACGGCGCGGATGTCATTCCCGACGCGCGCAACGCGCGCGATCGGGAATCCAGAGCGTATAAGAGGCGCGTGTGAGCGCGCCTCGACCGCGCCCGTCACTTGCTGATCTTTCGCAGCAGCGCCTCGAGCCCTTCGGGGAAAATCAGATCGTGCGAGACCGCGATCTCGTCCGCGCTCCACCAGCGCCAGCCGAGCACATGGATTTTTTCCTCCTCGGTCAGGTCGCGCGGCTCGACCGCGAAGCGTTCGGTGCGGATGAGATAGTAGCGCTCCACCGCCTGATGCCAGTCGTCGCCGATCTCCATCGGAAATTCGCGCGTCGCGACGACCGGACCGGGATCGAGAACGGTGAGGCCCGTCTCTTCATAGACCTCCCGACGCAGCGCCGACTCGAAGCTCTCGCCTTCCATCACCGCGCCGCCCGGCGTCGCCCAGAAGTGATGATGTCCGAGCGCGAGAAAATGCGGCGTGAGCCCGCCGGCGTAGCGCATCAGCAGGACGTCGTTGTCCTGATCGACGATCAGCGCGCGTGCGGCTTCGCGGCGCGGCAGCGCGCGGCCGTCCCATGGCGCGGCGATTTCCGCCCGCCCCTCCGGCGTCGCCCAGTCGACGAGCGACCATTTCCCATCCTCATAAGCGATCCAATTCGGCGTGGCGTTGAGCACCGGATGCTCGCGCTTTTCGTCGAGCCTCTTGCCCGCGGCGAGCCGCCAGGCGATGTCGAGCACGCCGGCATGGGCGACGACCAGCACGGTCTCGCCGGCGCTCTCCTTGGCGATCTGGGTCAAGGCCTTGCGCACCCGCGCGGCGAAATGTTCCAGGCTTTCGCCTTGCGGCGCGGCGAAATCCGGCCGGCGCGTCAGATAGTTCGGATAGATGTCGGCGTGCGTCGCCTGCACTTCCGCATGCGTGTGGCCCTGCCAAATGCCGTCGTCCTTCTCGCGCAGGGCCGGGGTCTTGGCGACGTCGAGGCCGCGCGCGCCGGCGATCGGCGTCGCTGTCGCGAGCGCGCGGCGCAGGTCGCTCGAATAGACTCTGTCGAAATGCGCGCCGGCGAGTTCCTTCGCCAGGGCGGCCGCCTGCGCGCGTCCGCGCGCGTTCAGCGCAATGTCGAACTGGCCCTGAAAGCGCCTTTCGATATTCCAATTGGTCTCGCCGTGGCGCGCGAGACACAGAAGCGTGCGGGGCATGTCGTTTCGGATTTAAGGCGCAGGGGTCGCTGTGCAACGCCGCCGGGCGTCTACGCCTGCGGCGTCCGGCGTTCTAGGGCCTTGCAGTGCAAAAGTCAGTCCGCATTCGCCGGGTCGCGGCGAATAACCGCAAGCGCGTGGGCGCGCGTAACGCAAAAGTGGCCCTCGCGTTATCGCGCAGGCCTGTCATAAGCTTTTGATATTCATCACGCATTGTGGCGATTTGCCCAGATGCGGCGTGATCTAATGTCTCAAGCCGGTGGTGAATTCCCCGGCCCGCAGCCTCTCGGGCAGCGTTTCGGCGAAGACCGCCACCGATTCCTCGCCATAGGTCGCCACCAGTTCGCGCAACGCCGCGCAGAGGGCGGCATGCGCGAAGGAATCGCTTTCGATCCCCGCGAGAATCGCCTCGGCGAAAGCCTCGGTGACATAGGCAAGGGCCGCTCGGTGCTGGTCCCCGCCCAAGTCGTAGAGCGAGGCGACGTTCAATTCGTTCATGACGCCACTCTAGAGAAGCCGCCCGCGCCGCGCGAGGCGACGCTCGCCGCAAGGTTAATTTCGCGAGTCCGTCTAAGGGTTTCCGTAGCGATAGGTGATGTCGCGGGTCAGACGGGAGGCCTCCGCAAGATAGCGGGAGATCACCGTCTTGGCGTTGGGCGTGCAGGCGCGATAGGTCAGCTCATAGCCGCGAAACCCGTGGTTGAAGGACGCCATGAGCCTCTGGCGGCGCGCGCCGCTGGGGGCGTCGGCGTCGAGCAGCGCCGACATCTTCCCCCGCCATTCCTCGCCGTCGCCCGACCCGCAGAGGTCGCGCAGGAAGGCCAGCGCGCCGAGGACCTCCGAGAGCCGCGTGATCTGGGGATCATAGGGTGGCGGCGGCCCCTCCGGCCCGCTCGGCGCTCCGGTCGCCCCTGGCGCGCCCGGAGCCTGCTGATTTTGACCCTTCGTCTGGGTCTGCGCGGCGCCGTCGCGCTTGCGTGGCGGCGGACGCTCGGATCGCCTCGGTTCGGGCGCTCGCCGGTAACGGCGAGGGCCGTCGAAGCCGCCGAAGAGGAAATCGAAGGGGTCCTGCGCGGCGGCCTCGGCCGAAAAAAGCGCCGCGGCCGCCGCCGCCGCGAGCGCCGCCGTCGCGCGCTTTGCACGCGCCGTCTTGGGCGCCGTCTTAAGTGCCGTCATGGGTAGAGCCGCTCCTTTTGCCAATCTTGGCCCGGCTCGGCCCGGAAAAAGCGGACGCGGTCGTGGAGCCGGAACGGCCGATCGGACCAGAATTCCATCGCGACCGGCGCGATTCGAAAGCCGCGCCAATAAGGCGGGCGAGGAATGCCGCCCAACGCATATTTTGCGGCGAAGACGGCGACGGACTTTTCGAGCGCGAACCGGCTTTCCAGCGGGCGCGATTGTTGGCTCGCCCAGGCGCCAATGCGGGAATCGCGCGGCCGGCTGGCGAAATATTCGTCCGCCTCGGCGTCGCTGACGCGGCTGACGGGTCCGCGCAGCCGCACCTGCCGGCGAAGCGACTTCCAGTGAAAGAGCCCCGCCGCCTGCATATTGGCCTCGAGTTGGCGCCCTTTGGCGCTCTCGGCGTTGGTGTAGAAGACGAAGCCCTCTGGCGTCCATTCCTTCAGGAGCACCATGCGCGCGTCGGGCAGGCCGTGCGCGTCGGCCGTCGCCAAGACCATCGCCTCGGGATCGTTCGGCTCTTTGAGTGTGGCCTCCTGGAACCATTGGCCAAACAATGCGAAAGGTTCGGCGGCCTCGACAAAGTCACCCGGCGTTAACGCGTTCAAGCGAAAATCCTTTCTCAAGCCGATTCAAAGATCGGCGCTTCAAAGGTGGCGCTTTGCACTTCCAGTGCGTCAGACATACCGCCGCTTGCGTCATTGCTCAAATGTCGCGCGGCGCAACGCTCATCGTCCTGACGGCGACGGCCGGCGGCCTCGCCGGCTGCTCGATCGCCGTGCCCATGGCCTCGGACCCTTCCGTCATGTGGAATTCGGAGCGCGTCACGTCGGACGTCACAAGCGCGATTCCAAAATCTCCTCCCAAACTGTCCGGCGCGCTCGATTCGGAAGATCAGCGCCGGGCCATCGCGGCGCTGAGCACCGCGCTCGATCCGCAAGGAAGCGGGACGAGCGTCAATTGGGACAATCCGCAGAGCGGCGCCAAGGGCTCCTTCACGCCGGTGGGTCAGCCCTATCCGCTGGAAGGCAGGATCTGCCGCGCCTTCCATGGCGACATCGTCGTGAACGAGTCTCAGGAAAGCCTTCAGGGCGCGGCCTGTCGGGAAAAAACCGCAGAATGGGCGCTCACCGAGGTGAAGCGCTCCAGGAAAGGATGACATGTCGGCGCCCTTCGGCAAATGGCTCATTGTGGCGACAATCGCCGCGATCCTGGCGATCCCGGCGTTCTTTTTCGTCGCGCGCGCCACCACGGCCTGGCGGCAAGGCTACGACTGGGCGGAGATGGATTGGGATGACAAGGGCCATACGTCGATCGCGGATTTCCTGCGCGCCGCTGACGTGGGAAAGCGGCCGGTCGACGTCAATGGTCAATCTTGCGTCGAATATTTCATCTATAGGGACGGGATCACGGTGAAGATCGTCTGTCCGCAACGCCGAAGCTAAAGCAACACGCCCGGATTGAGGATGCCGTTGGGGTCAAGCGCCGCCTTGATGGCGCGCATGGCGTCGAGCGCGACGGGGTCTTTCGTTTCTCGCAGGAGATCCCGCTTCAGCCGTCCGATCCCATGTTCGGCGGAAATCGAGCCGCCGAACTCGTGCACGACGCCGTGGACGATGGCGTTGACCTCGGCCCAGCGCGCGATGAATTCCGCCTTATCGGCGCCGATAGGCTGCGAGACGTTATAGTGGATGTTGCCGTCGCCCATGTGGCCGAAGGGAACCGGCCGCGCCAGCGGGAAAGCGGCGCGCAGCCTTTGCCCAGCCTCCTCGATGAAGCGCGGAATCGCGTTCACCGGAACGGCGATGTCGTGCTTGATCGAGCCGCCTTCACGCTTCTGGGCTTCCGACATGCTTTCGCGCAGCTTCCACAGCGCGCGCGCCTGATCCAGCGATTGCGCGAGGGTCGCGTCCTGCGCCAGATCGGCGTCGATGGCGGCGGCGAGAATCTCGGCGGCGGCGCGCTCGGCTTCGCCATCGGCGAAGGCGGCAAGCTCGATCAGCGCATACCAGTCGTGCGGCTGCGCCAGAGGATCGCGCGTCCCGGGAATGTGACGCAGAACGAGTTCGAGGCCCTGCCGCGACACGAGTTCGAAGGCGTGGAGCATCGGACCCGCACGGCCTTTGACGAAGTTCAGGAGCAAAAGCGCCTGAGCGGGATCACGAAGCCCGAGAAAGGCGACGGCGTGGGAGCGCGGGGAGGGGAAAAGCTTCAGCGTCGCGGCGGTGATGACGCCGAGCGTGCCTTCCGAACCGACAAAAAGGCGCGTCAAATCGTAGCCGGTGTTGTCCTTGCGCAGGGCGCCGAGGGTCGAGAGCAGCCGTCCGTCGGCAAGCGCGACCTCAACGCCCAACACCAAATCGCGCATCGAGCCATAGGCGAGGACATGCACGCCGCCGGCGTTGGTCGCGAGATTGCCGCCAATCGTGCAGCTGCCTTCGGAGGCCAGCGAAAGCGGGAAATAGCGGTCGGCGGCCTGCGCGGCGTCTTGCGCCTGCGACAGCGTTACGCCGGCCTCGACCGTCATCGCGTCGGCCGTCGCGTCGACGGCGCGAATCCGATTGAGCTTTTCCAGCGAAAGCACGACGGAGGCGCCGCTTCGATCGGGGGTTTGTCCGCCGACGAGTCCGGTGTTGCCGCCTTGGGGCGTTACGGATGCGCCGGTTTCATTGCACAGCGCCAGGATTCGAGCGACTTCTTGCGGGGCGCTTGGCTTGAGAACGCAGAGCGCGCGGCCATGATAGAGGTCGCGAGGCTCAGCCAGGTAAGGCGACATCGCCGTCGCATCCGTTACGACGGCCGCCTCGCCGACAATAGCCGCGAGACGAGAAAGCAAAAGAGGCGCGTCAGACCGAATGGCTGTCACAGTCAGTAAGATGCGCCCTTTTTGTCGCGCTGTCCTTAGCGATAGTTACGGCGATCATCTTTGCGGCGGGCGTAGACATAAGCGCGCATGGCGACCGGCGCGCTTGCGAGGACGATACTGCACAATGTCGCGGCGATAAGCGCATTCATCATGACGTTCTCCTTCCAGACCACGGAAATCATTTGAATTTCCGCCTACGCTGGACCACTCGCAAATCCTATGCCTGATTTGGGCGCCCGGCAACTCCGCTTTGCGAGAACCCGGCCGCGCCTCGGCGTTTCTTGACCGTCCTGTGACATTCTTGGCACGCAAGAGCGACGCAGGCGCCGACAATTTCACCCAAGCAGACGCCGTTTTGCGGATTTGCGTCGGCTCGTCTTCTCGAAAATGGCCACGATCTCGACATGCGCCGCATAGCGGAACTGGTCGAGCGGCGTGATCTCCCGGATGACGTACCCGCCTTTGAGCAAAATTGCGGCGTCACGGGCGAAACTTTGTGCATGGCAGGAGACGGCGACGACGATCGGAACTTCCGATTGCGCGATTTCAGCCGCCTGAGCGGCGGCGCCGGCGCGCGGCGGATCGAACACGACGGCGTCGAACCCATTGAGTTCATGGGCGCTGAGCGGACGCGTAAAGAGATCGCGGGCGATGCCTTCGAGCGCGCGCAGGCCTGGCGTCGCATGCGCCGCGGCGCGCATCGCCGCGAGTGCGCCGGCGTCCATATCATAGGCTTTCACCTGCGCGCGCCGCGCCAGCCGAAGCGCGAAGGCGCCGACGCCGCAAAACAGATCGGCGACGTTTTGCGCTTTCGCCGTCGCGCTTAAAACGCGCGCCGCGAGCGTTTCTTCGCCGGCCTGCGTCGCCTGCAGGAATACGCCAGGCGGAAGCGTCAGCGTCGCTTCGCCGATTTCGATCTGCGGCGCCCGGCGTAGCGCGATTAGTTTGCCGTGATTCGTTAGCCGCGCGAGATCATGCGCGTCAGCCGCGGCGAGCAGCGCGCGGGTTTCCGCCTCGTCGAGCGGCCCGGCGCCGCGCAACTCGACGTCCAAACCGCCGAGGGTCGCCGTGACGGCGATGTCGAGCGGCTTGCCGCGAGGCGCGAGAATCGCCGCGATCGCGCGGGCGACGGGCAGCGCGCCGGCAAGTTCGGGCGCGAGCACTGGACAGGTCTCGATTTCGACGATTCGATGCGAGCGCGCCGCCATATAGCCGACGCGCGCCTTGCCGGCGTCAAATCGCGCGTGGAACGTCACGCGCCGCCGGCCGACGCCATGCGCGTCGACGGTCGGCGCGACGTCGAGCGTCAGCCCCGCATTTGCGAGCGCCGTTTCGACGAGGCTGCGCTTCCACGCCGAATAAGCGTCGGCGCGCAGCGTTTGAACGGCGCAGCCGCCACAATCCTCAAAGTGCGGACAGATCGGCGCGATGCGCTGCGGCGACGCTTCGACGATGTCGACGAGACGCGCGTGCTCGCCGTCGAGCTCCGCCGTCACGGTCTCGCCTGCGAGAGCATAGGGCACGAAAACGCGCCGCCCGCCAAGCTGCGCAACGCCCTCGCCGCGATTGCCGAGCCGCTCGATGACGAGACGCTCAACGCTCATGATCGCGCCGCGTGAAGCAGGAATTCGCGATTGCCGTCGCCGCCCTCTATCGGGGACGAAACGACGCCGCTTACGCGCCAGCCCAAAGCTTCGATTTCGCCTTCGATGCGCGCGCAAACTTGCGCGTGAATTTTTTCATCGCGCACCACGCCTTTCTTCACGGCTGCGCGCCCCGCTTCGAATTGCGGCTTGATCAGCGCGACAAGGTCGGCGCGCGGCGCGACGAGCGAAAGAACGTGCGGCAGCAGGACGCTAAGCGAAATGAAACTCGCGTCGATCACGATCAGGCTCGGCGCCTCGGTCAAATGCGCCGGGGACAGCGTGCGCGCGTCCTGCCCTTCAAGCGATGTCACGCGCGGATCTCCGAGTAGCCGCGCATGTAATTGCCCGTGACCGACGTCGACCGCGACGACTTGGCGCGCGCCGCGCGTCAGCAGAACGTCGGTGAAGCCTCCCGTCGAGGCGCCGACGTCGAGACAGAAGCGCCCGTGAGGGTCAACGCCAAACTGGTCGAGCGCATGCGCAAGCTTCACGCCGCCGCGCGACACCCAGGGGTAAGCCGCGCGCGCGACAATATGTGCGTCGGCGGCGATTGGCTCGGAGGGCTTTTTGACGATGCGGCCGTCGACGGTGACAAGCCCGGCTTCGATCGCCTCGCGCGCCTTGGCGCGACTCTCGAACAGCCCTCGCGCATGGAGCGCCGAGTCGGCCCGGGTCCCTGCCAACGTCACTCTCCCGTCTGCAGCAGCGAGCCGGCGCGCCGCGCGCTTTTCAGCAGCAGGCCGAACGCCGCCGATGCGGCCGCGAACAGAAAAACGTCGATCGCGAAGCCCTGCGCCAGCAGATCCCAGCGGATAACGTGATCGATCAACACACCGCGCAGTCCTTCGAAGACATAGGTCGGCGGCAGCATCCACGAGATCGGCTGCAGCCAGCTGGGCAGCGTGGTCACCGGATAATAGACGGCGCCAAGCGGCTGCACGAAGAACATCAGCGACCAAACGAGGTTTTCCGCGCCAAGTCCAAAGCGCAGCAGAATGCCGGAGACGAAGAGGCCGATGCTCCAGGCGAACAACATCAGTACGACGAAGAAGGCGGCGAAAGCGATCCCGAGCGCCCAGAGATTGAAGCCGAAGAACAGGATCGCAAAAATCGTGACGGGGAGCACGCCTACAGCGAGCCGAATGAGGCTCAAGGCCACAAGCGCGCCGACGAACTCCGCCGGCCGCAGCGGGCTCATCAGAATGTTGGGGAGATTGCGCGACCACAACTCCTCGATGAAGGAGAAGCAGAAGCCCTGTTGTCCGCGCAGCAGAATGTCCCACAGAAGAATGGCGCCGATCAGCGTGCCGGCGGCCTGCGCCGCGCCGCCAGGGGCTGCAAGCGCGCCGGCGCGCACGAGATAGGTCTGCAGAAATCCCCAGGTAAGGAGCTGGACGGTCGGCCAATAGATGATGTCGAGCACGCGCGTGTAGGACGCGCGTAAGAGATAGGCGTAGCGCAGCACCATCGCGCCGATGCGCTTGAAGGAGAAGCTCATGCCGCGTCTCCGGTCGCGCGGCCGCGGGCGACGTCGAGAAACACTTCTTCGAGCGTGTCGCGGCCGTAGCGCGCCAGGAGGCTTGCGGGAGAATCATCGTCGACGAGCGTCCCGTCCTTCAACATCAGCACGCGGTCGCAGAGACGCTCGACCTCGCTCATATTGTGGGACGCGAGCAGGATGGCGCAATTATGCGTGCGCCGATGCGCCTCTAACCGCGCGCGCACCCAGTCCGCCGTGTCGGGGTCGAGCGACGCCGTCGGCTCGTCCAGCAGCAAGAGCTGCGGGTCGTTGATCAGCGACTTGGCGATGGCGACGCGCGTTTTCTGGCCTGCGGACAGGCGTCCGGTCTGGCGGTCGAGAAAATCCCCAAGCGCGAGATCCTTCGCGAGCTGCTCGATCTTCGCGTCAAGATCCGCGACGTCGTAGAGCATGCCGAAGACGCGCAAATTTTGCCGCACGGTGAGGCGATGCGGCATGTCGACATAGGGACTTTCGAAGTTCATCCGGCCGAGCGCGCCGTAGCGCTCGCGCGACATGTCGCAGCCGAAGGCGTGGACCGAACCTTGCGTCGGTTCGATCAGCCCCATCACCATGCCGATCGTCGTGGTCTTGCCGGCGCCGTTGCCGCCGAGCAGCCCGGTGACGGAGCCGGCCTCAAGCGAGAAATCGAGCGGGCCGACGACTCTGCGCTTGTCGTAATTCTTGGAAAGGCCGGCGACGGCGAGCGTCGGCGCGGCGGGAGTGGCGGACATGCGCGCACCTTATCGTCGCTCTCCGGCGACGCAAGTCCATTAGCGCGGCGCTGCTCAATGAAAGGCGAACTGCTGTCTCGCGAGCGCATAAGGACCCGGCGGAGGCCGCAAGCGGATCGACTTGAGAATCCAAAGCGCCATTTGAATGTGCGCGAAGGTCGAGCCGTAATATCTAATTACAGTGACGCGGCCGGAGGGCGAAACCTTGAAGTCAACGCCAGCGTCGCCATAACCAAGTCTGGTGGCGGGCGGCGTCTGTTCAAGAAATGTTTGGTGGACGTAGGCCATATAGGCGGCGCAGGCCGGAATATCGCTTGTTCCCGCCCAGCAGGGCGGCGCGCTGTAGGCGCGGCTTTTTGCATGGGCGGGATTTAAGCCGACAAGCAGCGCAACGATAGCGATGGTTAAGGGCAAAAGCCGCATTTTCCTTCTCCATTTTTGTGATGAAGCACTCTTCAATGAAATTTTTCTATTTCTGACATGCGGGACAATAGAACGTCGAGCGGCCGGATTGAACGACGCGCGTGATCGTACCCTTGCAGCCCGGCGTCGGGCAGGCCGCGCCTTCGCGGTCGTAGACCCGGAAACTATGCTGGAAATAGCCAAGCGAGCCGTCGATCTGTCGATGATCGCGCAAAGACGAGCCGCCGGCCTTCAGCGCATCCGTCAAGACATCCTTGATCGCCTCCGGCAGCCGCGCCAGCGCCGCCGTCGGCCGGCCGCTGGCGGTGACGAGCGAGCCCGCCGCGCGCAGCGGCGATATATGCGCGCGATGCAGCGCTTCGCAGACATAGATATTGCCGAGGCCGGCGATCAGGCGCTGGTCGAGCAGCAGCGCTTTCGCCGGCGCCGCGCGTCCGCGAAAGGCGCGGGCGAGGAACGCGGCGTCGAGCGCGCCGCTCAAAGGTTCGACGCCGAGGCCGCGAAAGAGCTTGTCTTCATCGATCGCATGCGTGGCGATGAGCAGCATGTAGCCGAAACGGCGCGGGTCGTTGTAGACGACGCGCCGCCCATGATCGAGATGCAAGACGACATGGTCATGCGCGGCGTTTTTGTCGCGCTTGTGGTGAAACGCGCCTGGCGTTTCTTCGTCGATGCGAAACGAGCCGCTCATGCCAAGATGCATGATCAGCGAATGGCCGTCGTCGAGATCGGCGAGGAGATATTTCGCGCGGCGGCGAAGGTCGAGGACGCGCCGGTCTTGAAGACGCGCGGCAAAGCGTTCGGGGAAAGGAAAGCGCAGATTGTGGCGCTTCAGCTCGACGCGCTCGATCGTCGCGCCGACGAGCGCGGGCGCCAATCCCCGTCGCACGGTTTCGACTTCGGGCAGCTCTGGCATAAACTGGGTTGACCCCGTCAAAGAGCCGGCGGGCCGGGACGGCGCGGGCGTAGCCACCGGCTCGGCGACAGGCTATACCGTCCCCTTCCTTCCTCGTCACCCGAGCGCCTGATGATTGATCGAACTTCCGAGCGAGAGGGCTCGACCCATTTCGGCTATTCCGAGGTTCCCTTGAACGAGAAACAGGGCCTCGTCGACGACGTCTTCCACAAGGTTGCGCGGCGCTACGATATCATGAACGACCTCATGTCGGGCGGTATGCACCGGCTGTGGAAGGACACGCTCGCCGCCAAGGTCAATGCGCGCGGGCGCAAGGGCTTTCGCCATCTCGACGTCGCCGGCGGCACGGGCGATGTCGCCTTCCGCATCGCCGCCGGCGCGGCGCATGACGCGGAAATCGTCGTGCTCGACATCAATGGCGACATGCTCGAAGTCGGCCGCGATCGCGCCCGCGAGCGCGGCGTTTCCGGCGTCGAGTTCGTGCAGGCCAATGCCGAATCGCTGCCTTTTCCCGACGCGCATTTCGACAGCTACACGGTCGCTTTCGGCATTCGCAACGTGCCGCGCATCGACGTCGCCCTTGCCGAAGCCCATCGCGTGCTGAAACCCGGCGGCCGCTTCCTGTGCCTTGAGTTTTCGCAGGTCGCCGTTCCGGGCCTCGACAAGCTCTATGAGGCCTATTCGTTCAACGTCATTCCGGCGATCGGCAAGCTTGTCGCGGGAGATTCGGAGCCGTACCGCTATCTCGTCGAATCGATCCGCAAATTCCCCAGCGCGGAAGAATTCGAACGGATGATCCGCAAGGCGGGCTTTCGGCGCACGGGCTTTGAGCGGTTGACGGGCGGCGTGGTGGCGATCCATTCGGGCTGGAAGAGCTGATCTCTCAACAGCGCGCTGCGAAAAATCGGGACCCGGTGACGCCGCGCTCTAATCTTTTGGATTCGATCACGCTATTTTGGGCGATACCGTCCAAATGCAGCGTGGTCTAAAGAGCGGCGGCGTTCGTGATCCTTGGCGTCGGTCATTTCTATCGTCTGGCGCGCGCCGGCTACATATTGGCGCGCGAAGGCGTCTTTGCGCTTCTCGATCCGGCGCTTCTGCCGCCGGCGGCGGCGCCGCTCGTGCGCTTCGCCAATCTCTTCGCGGGCGGCAAGCGCGATGGCGCCGGGCGGGCGCTGGTGCGCGCGCTGGCGCAGATCGGCCCCTCCTATGTGAAGCTCGGGCAATTTCTGGCGACGCGCCCCGACATCGTCGGGGGCGAGATCGCCGATGCGCTGACCGCGCTGCAGGACCGGATGGAGCCCTTCGGCCGCGACAAGGCCGTCGCCATCGTCGAAAAGGCGCTGGGCCGCAGGATCGACGAGCTGTTTGTGTCTTTTGGCGAGCCTGTCGCCGCCGCGTCCGTCGCGCAGGTGCATGTCGCCCAGGCGCAATACAAGGAGGGCGTGCGCAAGGTTGCGGTGAAAGTGCTGCGGCCGGGCATCGAAGGCCGATTCGCACTCGATCTGCGCGACATGTATCGCGTGGCGCGATTCGCTGAGCGCTATTCCTCCGAAGCGCGCCGGCTGCGTATGATCGAGGTCGTCGATACGCTCGCGCGCACCGTAAGGCTTGAAACCGACTTTCGTCTCGAGGCGGCGGCCGCGTCCGAATTCGCCGAAAATGTCGCCGGCGATCCGGAGATTCACGTGCCCAGCGTCGACTGGAGCCGCACGGATCGCGAAGTGCTGACGCTCGAATGGGTCGACGGCGTTCCTCTCTCGGATATCGAGCGCGTTGCGGCCGAGGGCTATGACCTCAAGGCGATCGGCCGCAATGTGCTGCAGTCATTCCTGCGCCACGCCATGCGCGACGGCTTCTTTCACGCCGACATGCACCAGGGCAATCTCTTCGTCGACAAGAAGGGCCGTCTCGTCGCCATCGACTTCGGCATCATGGGCCGGCTGGGATTGAAGGAGCGCCGGTTCCTCGCCGAGATTCTCTACGGCTTCATCATTCGCGACTACAAGCGCGTCGCCGAGGTTCATTTCGAGGCGGGCTATGTCCCTGCCGCCCATTCCATTCAAGAGTTTGCGCAGGCGCTGCGCGCCATCGGCGAACCGATGCACATGATCAACGCCGCCGATATTTCGATGGCGCGTCTCTTGACCCTGCTCTTCGAAGTGACGGCGCTGTTCGACATGCGCACACGCACCGAGCTGGTGCTGCTGCAAAAGACCATGGTCGTCGCCGAGGGCGTCGCCCGCGCCTTCGATCCCAAGCTCGACATCTGGAAGACCTGCGATCCGGTGGTGCGCTCCTGGATCGAGGAGAATCTTGGCGTCAAGGCGAAGATCGAGGACGCGAGCAGAAGTCTCACGGAGCTGGCGAAGCTGGCGACGCGCCTGCCGCAGACGCTGCAGGAAGCCGAAACGGCGATCCAGCGGGTGAGCGAAATGTCCGAGCGCGGCGTCGATCTTTCGCCGCGCTCGATCGAGGCGCTGGGCGAGACGCGCCGGCGCTCGGACAGGACGATGCTGATCGGTCTCGCCTTAGTGCTCCTTGCCGCCATGTGGATTTTGCATTGACCTGAGCTCAGGGCTTCGCCGTGATGCGCAGATTGGTGTCTGGTTGAGGAATCCTACCTGATCGGATGGTCGGCGAATCCCGCCACTGTGCGCCTATTTCCGCGATTTCCGCGGCGCGCGTCAGCATAGCGTTGAGAACTTCGGGCGTTTGCTCGTATTCCCGCGCAAGCGCGGGGTAGCGCTCCAGAAAGCGACCGAAGGACTCGACAGTCGGTCCGCTACTCGTCTGCGCGACCCCTTCACACGAACGGGTGAGATCGTCGAGCGTCTGCTCCATGCGGGCCATGGCGACGAGGAAGCGGCGCCAACGATGCGCGTCCATGTCGTCGCTGTCAAAATCCGCCAGCCGTTCGCCCGCTCTTTCGCCGAGCGCAACCAGCTTTCGGACAGTTTCCTCCGTCATTGCGATATTGAGGCCGCCCTCGTCGTCCGAAAGTCCGACATGGACGATACGCTCACGGTAGCCCGGCAAAACGCTCTGCAGATTATCCTGCCAGTCCTTCGCTGCGTCGACGAGCCGGAACAGGAAGTCGCCGAAGCCCGAGAAAGGCAGAATGGGCAAGCTTGCCCCTTCGCGCGGCTTGCGGAACATCCAGATGCGCCCGTCACCCTCCTCTGGATCATGCCGCTTCGGATCAAAGCGATCGAGCGAGATGGCGAAGGTCGGCGAATTCGGCAGCAGCTTATCGAAAAAATGGATTGGGAAGTTGCTCGAGAGCCCTCCGTCGCTAAAAAGGCAGCGTCGCAATGTCTGCTGATCGGGCTTCGAGGCATATTTGTAGTCGCGTCGCCAGAGCGGAACAGCGGAAATTAGCCCTGGGAAGCTGAGGCTCATGCGCGCGGCGACGACGATCGGCAAATCGTCCCGGTGGGGAAACGTATAAAATTCGCCGGGCTCCCCCTGCGACTGAAAATCTCGTTCGCAGACCTTGAGGAGGTAGTCGATGACCCGTTGGGGAAAGAGCCTTTTCCACTCTCCAATCTCAAAGACGAAACCATAGGTGGCGTCGCCCTCGCGTCCGCTGTCGAGCGGCAGCGTATAGGGACGCTTCTCCATCAGACTCGTCGTCATCATCATCAGCGTGATCGGACGCCCGTCTTCCGGCGGCTTCTTGAGCTCGCCGAATGTCAGCGGCGCCGAGTCGGGCGCGCGGTCTGCCGCTTCGTCGATCAGCCGAGCGAGCCAGTCCGTAAAACCTTCGTCTTCGCCTCCCTCCTGTCGGAGGCCGGGGCAGAGGCCGTAGTCGTTGTCGGGCAGGTCGCGCTTGAACGCCTCGATCAGGCGCCAGACGAGCGCGGCGGCGACCCCAAGCGCTACAAGCAGAAGAAAAAGGACAAGGCTCGGCCAGAAGGCGACGCCCTGAGCGATGAGCGGCAACGCCAGGAAGAACCCAAGGCTTCCGCCGATGATCGCCTCCTTTCGGTAGCCAAAGAAGGCTGCGCGCAGCGCGCCGGCAATCTTCCCGAACGCCGATCTCGATTCGAGCAGCGCGATGAAAATATCGAACAGCGGTTTTAGCGCCGGCGTCGGTTGAAACAGGCTCGTAAGATGTGGCCCCACTTCGTCGGGCACTGTCGCGAGCCTTAGGAAGCCGCCTTTGTCGGACAAGCGCCCATATTCCGCGGCGGCCGCTGCTGCAGCGGCGATGGCGCCTGCGGACGTGCCGCCGATGTTCGAGAAACGATACTTCTTGGCGAGAGATGTCAGCGCGAGCGGATAAACGACGCCGGACGTGATGCCGCCCTTCATGACGATGTCGCAATATTCCTGCGGCGCGGCGAACGCCGCTTGCGATTGATCGCTGCTCATAATGGTCGCCTCAAAAAATAAAAAACGCCGCCCGCATCAAATATGGCGGGCGGCGCTTTGGTCGGTCAACAACAGACGCGGCGCTTATTTCACCCCGACCAGCTCCACGTCGAAGATCAGCCAGGCGTTCGGCGGAATGACGCCGCCGGCGCCGCGCGCGCCGTAGCCGAGTTCTGGCGGAATGACCAGCGTGCGCTTGCCGCCGACCTTCATGGTTTCGACGCCCTCGTCCCAGCCCTTGATCACCTGGCCCTGGCCGAGCGGAAATTCGAAGGGCTGGCCGCGATCACGGGAAGAGTCGAATTTCTTGCCCTTCTCGCCATTGTTGTAGAGCCAGCCGGTGTAATGCACGACCGCGGTCTGGCCGATCTTGGGGGTCGCGCCGGTCCCGACCTTCGTGTCCTTGTACTGAAGGCCGGTGAGGCTTTTCGTCATCTGCTCCTCAGCGCGCGCTTCAACGGTGATCGCGAGGCTCGCGACTGCGGCAAATGCGGCCAGCACTGTTTTGGAGACAAGGCGCATCTTTCGTTCCTCCAGCTTGTTTGAATCGCCGATCGAGCGCCTCAGGTCGAGGAAACCCGAACTTATTCCAGCACGCCAGCATCGCGGGCGAGCTGCAGCAAATCCTTCTGCGGCCGCGCGCCGACGTGAGAGATGATCTCCGCCGCAGCGAGCGCGCCGAGCATCGCGCTGCGTTCATGCGGCAAGTCCTGCGTGTAGCCGGCGAGAAAACCGGCGGCGAAGAGGTCGCCAGCGCCGGTCGTGTCGACGACCGCATCGACAGAACAGGCCGGCGCGGCGAGGGCGCTCGCGCCATTCGCCACGACGCAGCCCTTTTCCGATCGCGTGACGACGCCAAGAAGCCCGTCTTCGGCGCGCAGCGCCGCGAGGGCCGTCTCGAAATCGCCGGTTTGATAGAGCGCGTGCAATTCGCTTTCATTGGCGAAAACGATGTCGACCACCCGATCGCGGATGAGAGAGAGAAATTCGCCGCGATAGCGATCGACGCAGAAACTGTCGGAAAGGGTGATCGCCACCTTGCGTCCGTTGGCGCGCGAGATCTTCGCCGCCTTCAGGAAAGCCTCCTTGGCGCCGGGCGGGTCCCAGAGGTAGCCCTCCATGTAGAGGACCTTCGCGCGCGCGACCGCCCCCTCGTCGATGTCCGTCGGGGCGAGCGCCTGACAGGCGCCGAGAAAGGTGTTCATCGTGCGCTGGCCGTCCGGCGTCACGAAAATCAAGCAGCGCGCGGTCGCGGCGCCGTCAGCGGCCGCCGGCGTGTCGAAGGCGACTCCGGCCTTGCGGATGTCATGCGCGAATTCGCGGCCCGCGTCGTCTTCCTTGACCTTGCCGACGAATCCCGCGGCGCGCCCCAGGCTCGCAAGGCCCGCCATGGTGTTGGCGGCCGAGCCGCCGGAAATAACCGTCGTCGGGCCCATCGCTGTATAAAGTTCAGCGGCCCGCGCTTCGTCGACAAGCGTCATCGAGCCTTTGCGCAGTCCGGCCTGCAGCAAATCGTCGTCCTCGGCGCGCGCGATTGTGTCGACGATGGCGTTGCCAATGCCCAGAACGTCAAATGATAAGGTCATGAGCGTCGTTAATCCGTTTAGCGTAGGCAATCGGGCGTCTGCGCGCCGCTGGCGCGTTGTTTAGCATTGCGCCGCGGTCCCGTCGATCACATGCGAGGCAGTCGCGAAATCCGCGAAACGCGGCGGCCGAGCGCCGCGCCGTCCGAATATGGATTTGCGGCTATCGGCTAATCGGCGACAGGATCACTTCGATGACGATGACGAACAGCGCCGCCGCGAAGAAGGCCGGCGCCGGGCGCAGCGACACGTGCCGGAACACGAAGGCGTACATGAACACCATCCAAATCAGAATCGGAAAGAGCAGAAAGCGCAGCAGCTTTTCGGTCGGCAAGGGCGGCGGCAGGGCGATGCCGAAGAGGAGGTGCAGGATCGTATAGATGAGCGCCGCAAGCCCGCTCATGATGGCGAGCGCCGTGGCGGTGCGCTGAAACTTTGCGTCCTCTTTCAGAACGCGCAGCAGGCCGTATGTGCCGCCGTAGAGAAGGACCACGCTCATCACGCCGTAGATCAGGCTCCCGAGCAGCGAGTGGTTGAACGACTGCGCGATCGCCTGAAGCACGCCATAGGCGCCGAAAGCGCCCCACATCAACTCGCGCGAATCCGGCAGCGAGAGCTGCGACGCTTCGAGATTGATCATCTTGAGCACGGTCTGCGGCGTCTGCTGATTGAGAAGCGGAATATTGATCTGCATGGAGAGCGTTTCCGTTTTTGGCGCGGGAGAAGGCGAAAGCCCTACCCGCATTGGAAGCGAAAAGTCGTGCGGCCCAGCGCGCCGCAAGGGCGCTGGCCGGGCCGCACGACCAATTGGCGCCTATCTACCATGCTTTCACGGAGCGCGGAAATACGGCGATTCCCATGCTGCAGCGCAAACCGGCAGGCTAATGCAGGCGCCGGCTCCAATCCTCGCGCGCGACCACCTCGACGATGCGCCGCGCGGCGTCGCGCCAGGCGACGCGCAAGATCTGGTCCGGGTCGGCGGCGCGGCGGCCGTCGAGAAAGTCCGCGATCGTCTCGGCCAGCGCCCTGGCGTCATTGACGCGAAAATAGAGCGCGCCGGCCCCTCCGACCTCGCGAAAGACCGGGATATCGCTGCAGATCACCGGGCGGCCGCGCCGCGCCGCCTCGACGATCGGCAGGCCGAAACCTTCCGCATAGGACGGGAAGATCAGCGCCGCCGCGTGATCGTAGAGGAACGAAAGCTCGTCATCGTCCGAATCGTCGAACCAGAACAGCCGACGACCGAATTCTTTGTGTCCGAGAATTTCGCGCACCACCGCTTCTTCAAACCAGCCGCGCCGGCCGACGAAGGCGATGCGGACATCGCGCCCCCTCGCCCAGAGTTCTTCAAAGGCGCGAAGGGCGACGCGCTGACCCTTGCGCGGTTCGATCGTGCCCACGGCGAGAAAGACCGGCGCATCGCCGGCGACCGCCGCTTTGACCTTGTCGCGCGGCGCAGCGTCTGGGCGCAGCGCAAGATCGGAGCCGCAGTGAAACCAGCCGATCTTGAGGCCGGGACGATGCGGCAGCTCTTGCGCGGCGACATAGTCGGCGAGTTCGTCGGCGACCGTTTGCGAAATCGCCAGGAAACTATCGCTCTCGAGGAGCGCCTTGCGCAGCCAGGCGCGATAGCGCGGCACCGTCACTTCGTGGCAGGCGTGCGGATAAAGCTCTGGAATGAGATCGAAGATGCAGGTGACGACCTCGCCGCCCTCGTCCCGAATCTTCGCGAAAATCGGCGCGAGTTCGTCGAAGGCGTTCCAGCTGTCGGAAAGCATCAGAAAGCGGTCGCCTCCGGCGATCGCGATCTCAGAGTCGGGCGCAATGTCGCCGCCGACAAGCTCCGCGACGAAGCCGTTGGCGGTCAGCAGCCGGCCGCCCTCGCAGCGAACCGCCACCGCGGGCAGGTCGAAGCTTTCGCCGCTAGAGAGGCCGCGCGTCACTTCCTTGACGACGCGCTGAATGCCGGTGCCGGCGTCGCGCTTGATCGTTCCGGTCACATCGACCAGCAGCCGTCGCGCCGGCAGCGGCGCGCCTCGAGCGGGCGGAGCGCCCTGGTCGGAGGCCACTGGCGTCGTCGCGTCGGGCGGCGCCGGGCGAAAACGCCCTCCGAGCGCGTTCGCGGCGTCGGCGAAGAACGCTTCGATCGGCCGGAGAAAGCGATAGATATGGCCGGAGACCGAGTAGATCAGCCGATAGCGCTCATGAGTCAGATGCAGGAGTTCGGCGCGCAAATGATCGAGCTGAAATTCGAGCAGGCGGATGCGTTCCCGGTCCTGCTCTCGGTTTTGCCGCTCGCTCATGACGTCGCCGGTGCGGCCTGCGTTTCCGCCGCGCGGGCGTCGTCGAGAAGCGCCTGCAGCATGTCGTCAATGTCGTGGTGGGGACGCCAGCCGGTCGCTTTGGTCAGTCGCGTCGCGTCGCAGGCGACGCTGGCGATGTCGCTTGCAGGGCGCAGCAGCGCCGAATCGACCTCGATCGCAAATTGCGCCTTGGCCCGTCCGCGCAGCCGCTCGAGCAGCGCTTCCAGGCGATGCGCCGTTCCGGAGGCGATGTTGAAGATCGAGACGGAGGCGGGCAGATCCCGCGCCTTTTCGATCAGCCGCATATAGGCGTCAACGACGTCGCGCACGTCGAGGAAATCGCGGGCCTTGGAGAGATCGCCGACCATGAGTCGCGGCTCGGCGCGGCCGGCCTCGATCGCCGCGATCTGCGCGGCGAAGGAGGCGAGAGCGAAATTGCGATTGCGCTGACCGGGTCCTGAATGATTGACCGGCCGCGCCACAATGAGCCGCCCTTTGGGAGCCAGCAGATCGGAAAGCGCGCTCTCGGCGGCGACCTTGGAGCGGCTGTAGACGTCCATCGGCTGCAACGGGGCGTCCTCGTTCAAAACCCCGTCGCGAAAGCTTGCGCCATACGCAGCCGCCGTCGAGGCGAAGAGAAACGCCGCCGTTGGGCAGTGCCGGGCGACCGCCGCCCCGAGCGCGAAGGAGCCGTGAAAATTCGCCCGCCAAGTCATTTCGGCGGCGTGCGGCGCCTGTCCGATCGACGACTGACCCGCGAGATGCACGACGAGATCGGGACGCACCCGCGCAATCAGCGCGTCGATCGCCGCTTCGTCGACAAGATCCGCGACGGCCGCGGCGAAAGCCTCATGGCCGCCGCGTTCGCCGGGACGCAGCAGCAGCGACCGCGTCGCCTGCGGATAGGCCTCGGCCAGGGCGGCGCAGAGGTGGCCGCCGACAAATCCGGCGCCGCCCGTCACCAAGATGCGCTCGAAGGCGGCCATCGCGGGCGCCCTTTTCAGGTTAGGCCGACTCGCGCCGCAGCCGCGCGAGATCGGCGTCCACCATCTCGCAAATCATTTCGCGAAGATCGATCTCAGGCGTCCAGCCGAGAACCTGCCGCGCCTTGCTGGAATCGCCAAGCAAAACGTCCACCTCGGCCGGACGGTAGAACGCCGGGTCGATGATGACGAATTTTTCCATGTCGAGGCCGGCGTGCTCGAAAGCGATGTGGCACATATCGCGCACCGTGGTGGTGACGCCGGTCGCGACGACGTAATCGTCCGGCTTCTCCTGCTGCAGCATCAACCACATGGCGCGCACGTAATCCTTGGCGTGCCCCCAGTCGCGCTTGGCGTCGATATTGCCGAGCCGCAACTCCGTGGCGCGGCCGAGTTTGATCGCGGCGACGCCGGTCGTGACCTTGCGGGTGACGAATTCGACGCCGCGCAGCGGGCTTTCATGATTGAAGAGAATGCCCGAGGAGGCGTGAAGGCCGAAGCTCTCGCGATAGTTCACCGTGATCCAATGGCCGTAGAGCTTCGCCACGGCATAGGGGCTGCGCGGATAGAAGGGCGTCTTCTCGCTCTGCATCGGCTCCTGGATGAGCCCGTACATTTCCGAGGACGACGCCTGGTAGAAGCGCGCTTTGGGCGCGCCGAGCCGCATCGCCTCAAGCACGTTGGTCACGCCGACGCCGGTGACGTTCGCGGTGAGGAGGGGCTGGCGCCA
>NZ_JADNQY010000015.1:0-118127 GCF_015709545.1 Methylocystis sp. H4A
AACGCATCGACGCGATCTTCGACATCGAGCGCGAGATCAATGGCCGCCCCACCGAGGAGCGTCTGGCCATTCGCCGTGAGCGTGTCGCGCCGCTCGTCGCCGAGCTCGAGGCATGGATGCGCGGCGAGAGGGCGCGGCTGTCGCGTCACGCCGAGGTTGCCAAGGCGATGGACTACATGCTCAGACGCTGGAGCGCATTCGCGCGCTTTCTCGACGACGGCCGCATCTGCCTGACCAATAATTGCGCCGAGCGCAACCTTCGCGGCGTCGCGCTGGGAAGAAAATCGTGGTTGTTCGCCGGCTCGGATCGCGGCGGTGAGCGCGCCGCTGTGATCTACACGCTGATCGCCTCCGCCAAGCTCAACGGCGTCGACCCACAGGCTTGGCTCGCCGATGTGCTGGCCCGCATCAACGATCACAAGATAACCGATCTCGCCGCCTTGCTACCGTGGCGCTGGGCCGCCGACCTACAAGCCAAAAAGCTCGCCGCCTGATCTACGCGCAGCCGTCCTTGGCTGAAAATGATCAGCCCACGTGCCTCACCGGATGCTTACACCGAGTCTCATTTGAAATGCCTTTCTTTGCTTGGGCGTCACGCGAACATGGTTTCCTTCTCAATGGCAGGTTTCCATGACTCGATGTCCTCATCGGTGATGCGCTCGGCGCCTGCCCGGATCGCCTCGATTGCCAATTCGTTGAGTATGGCGAAAACACGCGCAGTGACCCCGTCGCTGATACGCGCGAGATGACGCAAGCCCTGGCTCGATAGGGCTGAAGGTTGTTTGATCGGCAAACTTCGCAGAACTGCGCTGATGAGCTCGTGGAATTCTTCCTCTACTTTCCATCGCGGCAGCACGATTTGATCGAGACGCCGCGAGAGTTGAGTATCGCCTGCGATCGCGTCGCGGGCATCCATCACGCCGAGGCAAACGAGCGACGCTTTGAGTTCGTTGCTGAGATATCGCAACAGTTGGAGGATTACGCGTTGCTCTGTAAGCGCTGTTTTCAGGCCACGTCTTTGAGTGCGACCGGCTGCGCGTAGGCCCAGGGCATGAGGTCGTCGAGTTTGCTGGCGAGATGGCCGTCGACGATCTTCGTGAGGACGTCGCCCATATAGGCTTGCGGATCGACGCCATTGATCTTGCAGGTCTCGATAAGCGAGGCAACGATCGCCCAGTTCTCAGCCCCGCCATCGGAACCCGCGAAGAGAGCGTTCTTCCTATTGAGGGCCATCACCCGTTCATTCTGCCCATGTCGGTCAGGAATTGGAAGTCCACTACCGATGGCATCCATATTGCGGCAGCAATGTTTTGATTCGTCGGGTTGAGCAGCGCGCAACTGGCCCATTCCTTCAAGTGCAAGGGCCGGCCGGCGTCGCGATTTCGATCGCCGGCTGGATGTTCGATCCCGTGGTTTGCGCCGGCATGGCGATCGGCGCGCCGCGCGTTGACGTGGCCGCGCTTGTCGAGCTGCAGCGTCGGTTGAAAGGCGGGGTACACGTCTGCTTCGTAGAACAGGTGCGGGGGCGCAACAACACGTAGCGCCCCCGCCATCGCACCAGCGTGAATTTCGGGGGTTCCGATGGTACGATGTCGATGCACCGAGCGCCGTAGCCGCTGAGTCTTCCCCACGGCACTCGTGCGCGCGGCTGAAGAATGATTGGCGTCTCCTCAAGTTAATTTCATGCTCGCCCTCAAGCAAGTGGCGGACAGGAACAAGCTTCGCCTTTCTCGTGGGGTCACGATTTAGATGCTCGCTCGCAAAGAAATCTTACTTAATAGGCACCGCCTTTTTTGATGATTCGTGACTTGCCCCTGAACTTTCATCAAGTGGCGACTAGCCCATCCTATTCAGTGCGCCCCAACGGCGCGTGTCACCAGTGGAGGCAGGTTCCACCCAGAGAGTTGTCGATTGATCTGGTAGCTGACGAGCGGTTTGGCTGGGTAACTTGCCGGATCGGAGCCTCGTGACAAAGGCCGCCTTGGGCGGTTGAGCAATCCAAGGGGCCGTAACGTGAGTGAAGTCCGAGGAGGCCTCGAAAGTGAAGGTATGGATGCCGACCCGCCTGAATAACGGGGAAGGCCGCGTGGACGGGGAAGCAATCGACAGATGCACCCGGACCAATTCATCGGGGTAGTGGGCACAGCACGTTGGAAGGGTGATGCGGGTAATCGGGGGAGGCCCGTTTGGATCGGAGGTCGCGGCTTCAACACCGCTGTTGGCGGTGGATCGGGCGGGAGTCGGACAGGGTTGTATGACCGTTGATGTCGGGTAATTCCGGCGGAGGAAAGGACCCTGACTTGTATGGGGTTGTCTTAGTCAAGGGTTCATTTGCTACACCGCTTTTTTTCGACGCCTCGCTGATAAACGTTCGCGGTAGCACCCGTAGAACCAGGCCGCCATTGTAGTGGAGGCGATCGCTGGATTTCAACGTTCCGAGGGGAGTTCACCAAAGACGCGGGTTATCACCGCGTCACATACTTGTATGCGGAGGATCGAAGGACCCTGACCATGATGCAGTAGTACGCATCGGCGGCCAAGCTCCGGGCGGCGGCTCCATTCTTCTGGACGGCGCGAAGGCCATGTCAGGGTGCGGCGTGCCGCTGCCTCGGATCATCATCGGATGCAAGCGTCGGAACGGGACCGTCGCGAGCCTCCGTAGCTCGGGTGTTTCTTGTCGGGGCCTCCTTTATCAAGCATCGTTTCAACCGCGCAACAAACCGGTCCCAGCAAAAGGGGAAGACCGGTTTATCGCTCCGTCTTGGACACCACAACCGTCGAGCAAGAACTTACCAAGTTGTGGATGATTCAGCTGGCGCCGATTTGTTCCATCGTTATTTCAGCTTGCAGACTCTCAATATCTCGGAAGATCGAGGCAACGGCGAGCGTGCGCCTGTTGCGCTTGAAGTGCACAAGACAATCCTTGCTTGCGATGTCGCCCTCGATCTGGAGTTCGTCCCATTTCTCCGCATGACCGACATAGTTAATCGGAACATCGTAATGTTGGCTCCAGAAGAACGGAACGGCAGTAAATTCTTCGCGCTGTCCGAGTATGTTGAGCGCCGCGGTTCGTCCTTGCCGTTCGGCAACGACCCAATGCTCGACACGAATGTTCTCGCCAGTGTAGCGATCGGGCCAGCGCGCGACATCGCCGGCCGCGAAGATCCCCGGGATGTTCGTTTCGAGATAAGAGTCCACGACGATCCCGCGATCGATGGCGAGACCGGCCATTTCCGCGAGTTCGATCCGCGGTCGCACTCCGACGCCGACAACCACGAGATCCGCCTCGAGCACGCGACCGCTTCCCAGCGTTACCCGT
Source organism: Methylocystis sp. H4A (assembly GCF_015709545.1). Taxonomy (NCBI): domain Bacteria; kingdom Pseudomonadati; phylum Pseudomonadota; class Alphaproteobacteria; order Hyphomicrobiales; family Methylocystaceae; genus Methylocystis; species Methylocystis sp. H4A. Next base: position 3,320 of record NZ_JADNQY010000015.1, read on the forward strand.
TTCTCGTCGATGGCGTTCGCAACATCTTCAAGATGAAAAACGACACCATGCTCCTCGTGGAGCGCACGCACGAAATCGCCCATTTGAGAGCCAAAAATACGCTCCATCGGCTTTTTCTCCGGAGCGATCACATGGACGTCAATCCCACGAGCGCGCAAAGACGCTGCAACTTCGAGTCCGATGAAGCTCGCGCCGAGCACGACCGCTCGGCGTGCCGTTTCGGCATGTTTGATGATAGCCCGACAATCAGCGAGCGAACGTAATGTGCGCACATGCGGCAGACTCGCGCCTGAAATCGACAGGCGGATAGGTTCGGAGCCAGTCGCGATCAACAGGCGATCGTAGGAAAGCCTGCTCCCATCCGCGAGGGCGACCTCACGCAAACGCGCGTCAATGCGGGTCGCATTGGCCCCAAGCCGAAGTTCGATGTCATGCTCGGAATAGAAATTATCAGGTCTCAGTGGAAGCCATTCTTCAGGCGCATTTTCTGCGAGATAATCTTTGGACAAATTAGGCCGGTCGATCGGCGCAACATCCTCATTGCTCAACATAATGATGCTTCCTCGATAATTCTCACGGCGTAATCGCTCGGCCGCCGCGAATCCCGCCGCGCCACCGCCGACGATTACGATGTTTTTGGGGGTCTTTCCGGATGTCGCGGCGTGCAGCGTCGGCGCCGCCGCTTCGTGCTTTCTTTGCACGAAGATTTTGCCGTCACGCTGCTCAACCGACCAGCACGCGATAGGATCGAGAGCCGGAGCTCGTAAGGCTTCTCCAGTGCGCAGGTCGAAACAGGCATGGTGCCAGGGACAACGCAGGCTGTGGTCAACGACGAACCCGTCGACGAGAGGCGCGTGGTAATGCGTGCAATGAGCCCCGACAGCGAACACTTCTTTTTCGCTATGGACGAGGAGCACTTCTTCATCGCCGACATGGCCAACCAATTTTCCGCTGTCGACAAGCTCAGCGAGCGCCACACCCAGCGTCAGATCGGGACCGCTCGGTCCAGCCTGCTCTTCAGTCATTTCCGTCTCCATAGGTGATCAATCGACGACATCGCATGTTAGACACCACAACGGGTGCGTTTCCGGCGCGCCGATCACCAGAAGGAACGCCGCAGGCGAAGCTGCACAAATCGAGAGTGGTTTTACCTAGTTGTTACCGACTTTAGATAAACTGTCTGTGAACCAGCTCCGAATCGCGGTCGAAGTCAGGTATGTATGTTTCTTTTGGGATGGAGACGGTACAAATTCTAACTCTTATCTTGCAACAGTCCGATTCTGGCCATCACACGATTGGACAGTTCTTTGCATCGCGCGCCATCGAAGGGGAACACGTCGGAGAGAGCAATCAGGACGTTTTTCTCAAGCTCCTGACGTATCAACGCGCGGGCGCGATGTAGCCTGGTTTTGACAGTGGCTTCCGGAATCCCGAGCTGTTGCGCGACTTCGGCACCGGACATTTCTTCAACGCTGCGCAAGACGAAAACCGTGCGGAAGTCAGGTGGAAGCGTATCGATCGTCCGCTCGAGCAAATGCCGAACCTGGGTCCTCGACATTGAGCTTTCGGGATTGGCCCCGCAGCTGGGAAGCATGATCACGCTCGACATTTGACGCTCGTTTGTCTCGTCCAATTCTACGGTCGACCTAGCACGCCGTTTTCGTCCAAGCGCCTCGTTCAGGACAATGCGGACCAACCAAGTGGAAATCGCGGATTCATTGCGGAAATCCGCGATATGAGCGTAGGCGCGCATCCAAGCTTCCTGTACAATATCCTCGGCCTCGCCATTATCGCCCGTCATGGCCCTCGCGGTACGATAGAGTTTGCGGTTGTAGCGCCGCATGAGTTCGGCAAAAGCTCCGGCATCGCCTGTGACCACATGCGCGACGATGTCGACATCGGCCAACCCCCTCCACTCTGCGTCCACGATTCTTGCCTGGGTATTTTTCATTGCAGCCCTTCCGACATTCATTCCAATATCCGTTGGATGCGCCGGGACGAGAAAGGTTCCCGCAAAATTTATCGCGAACCTTTGGATCGTCCCTGCATCTAATAAAGCGCCATCCCCCGCATGCGCGGGAAGTCGATATTTTAAGGAGACACCAACATGATCCGTAGTCCGCGTCTTTTGCTCGCCGTCACATTGAGCTTCGCAGCGTCTGGGGCAATGGCTCAAACTGCAGCCAAACCAACCGATCCGCAAATTGCGCATATCGCGTATACTGCAGGGCAACTCGACATCGCGGCCGCAGAGCTCGCGCTGAAAACATCGCAGAACAAAACCGTCAAGGACTTTGCTGAGGAAATGGTCCGCGATCACACTGCAGTCAACAAGCAGGCGCTTGCCTTAGTCGAAAAGCTAAAGGTTAAGCCTGAAGACAATGAGACCAGTAAATCTCTGACGGAAGGCGCCGCCAAGAAGCGCGAGGAATTGTCGAAGCTGAGCGGATCCGCCTTTGACAAGGCGTACGCGCAGAACGAAGTCGCCTATCATCAGACCGTCAACGGGGCGCTTGCAACCGTGCTCATCCCCGACGCCCAAAACGGTGAATTGAAGAGCCTGCTTGAAACCGGCCTCAAGCTGTTTAAGGAACATCAGCAGCACGCCGAGCATCTCGTTGGCCAGCTGAAGTAGGCTTTCGATGGGCGTTCGATCCCTTATGGCGGCAAGCCTAACCTCGGTGCCTCGGCCGCGAGTCGAAAAGCTTCCATCAAGCTCCCGCAGCGTTTTGCAGGATGTCCTTTGAGGAAAATATGGACGCCGAGTGACGTGCGCAATGGCGATCAGTAGCGCGGCCTCGACGAGCGCCACTCAATTGGCGAAGACCCGCTGACTAGAGCCGTCGGATACCGCCCCAATGCTGGCAGCGGGCGCGAGGTGCGTTTGCGCAAGTTCACATGACAGTGATGGGTAGACCAAGGCTGTCGTACGCTCCTCCCGCAAACGCCGGTGGAGCAAATTCATCCGGCGTGGTCAGATCGGCCGTGCATCCTCGCCAATGACACGAGGCCGCACGAGCGGCCGCGCATATAGCAACACGAAGAGCCCGAATGCAGCGCTCCAAGCCGCTCCGGCGAGGGACAGCATGAGCAGGTACCACGCGCTATCGAGCGGCGCGAGAAGACGTAGAATAGCGGCGAGCGTCACCAATACGTAGATCGCCGTCGTACCTGGTCCGGCGACCAGCGGACGCCCCGTGTGGCCGAGCGACGCTCGCGTCATGACCGCGAGAATCATGGTCCCGATTGCTCCGACTGTGAGCGCATGCAGGGCCGTGGTCTGCGGCAGCAATGGAAGTAGGTTGTTGAACGCGAGGAGTAAGAAACCGAGCGATAGCCATCCGTAGCCAAGATGCAATACCCATAGAAGCGGTTCGCGCAATGTCGCTTCGCCGCGCCAACGCGCTAGACGCACGCCGAGCATGAGACCGGCGGCAAGCTCGATCCAGGGCGTCGCTACCCCTTCGGGCGTCAACGTCCAGACCGCCAGCGCCAGGCCCGTCACAGCAAGGACGGTGCGATCGACAACGTCGAACGCCGCCGGCATGGCGACTCCGGGCTGCTCCTTGGCGAGCCAATTGCGCGTAAAGCTCGGGACAATGCGGCCGCCGATGAAGCTGATGAGCATGAGTAGCGTGGCGACGCCAAGCCGATTGCCGAGTTCGGCGGTCCTGGCAATCCCCACCGACTCGAAATGCACGAGCAGGTTGCCGAGGAGCAGAAACAGGAGCGCGCCCAGCATCGGCAGATTACGCCAATTTCGTCCCGCGATGATCTCTCGGGCGACTACGAGAAGGAACAGAATCGGGAACGCGAGATCGAGAGCAGCCGCGCTATCGACGCCGATCTTCGCGGAAAACAGGACGGCAATCCGTCCAACCGCCCAGAGCAGCACGAGCAAGGCGAGCGGCCCGCCCTGTAGAGGCATACGCCCCGTCCAGTTCGGGATTGCAGTCAAGAGGAACCCAGCAACCGTCGCCGCGCCGAAGCCGAAGACCATCTCATGTACATGCCAGACAACCGGCGGAAGCGCTGTCGGCACTTGACCATGCCCGGCAAAAAAGGCGATCCAGATCGGGATGACAAGGAACGCCCAGAGCGCCGAAACGAGGAAGAACGGGCGAAATCCGGCCGAAAGCACGGCGGGGCCGGCCTGCGGGCGGTAGCGGGGAATTGCAGCCATGATGTTGATTTCCGCCAGGATTTGACCCGGGGATCGAGAATTTTCCGCTGAGAACTGACCCATGTTTTGAACCCGCCCTGGCTGTTTTCAGCGGGGGTCGACGGAGTGATAGACATGGCGTTGTTGAGCGTTATCCGCCGCTGGGCATTGCGGGACCAGCTTTCGATCCGAGAGATTTCGCGACGAACCGGCTTGTCGCGGAACACGATCCGCAAATATCTGCGCGCCGGCACTGTCGAACCGAAGTTCAAGGTTCCTGACCGACCGAGCAAGCTGGATGCTTTCGCCGTCAAATTGGCGGGGTGGCTGAAGACGGAATCGAGCAAGCCGCGCAAGCAGAAGCGCACGATCAAGCAATTGCATGCTGATCTGATTGCTCTCGGATTCGACGGCTCCTATGGCCGTGTGGCTGCCTTTGTCCGCGACTGGAAGGTGGATCGACAAAGAGAACAGCAGACGATTGGTCGAGGCGTCTTCGTGCCGTTGGCCTTCCAGCCGGGCGAAGCGTTCCAGTTCGACTGGAGCGAGGATTGGGCGATCGTCGGCGGCGAGCGGATCAAACTGCAAGTCGCTCATGTGAAGTTGTCGTACAGCCGGGCCTTTATTGTCCGCGCCTATCTTCTCCAAACCCACGAAATGCTGTTTGACGCCCATTATCAGGCGTTTCGGGTATTTGGCGGCGTTCCGCGGCGCGGCATTTACGACAACATGCGCACCGCGGTCGATCGAGTTGGTCGCGGCAAGGAGCGCCAGGTTAACGCCCGCTTCTCGGCCATGGCGAGCCACTATCTTTTCGACGCGGAGTTCTGCAATCCGGCCTCTGGCTGGGAAAAAGGCCAGGTCGAGAAGAACGTCCAGGACACCCGCCATCGGCTATGGCAACCGATGCCGCGCTTTTCGACGCTGGACGCCTTGAATGACTGGCTGGAGCAGCGTTGCAAGGAGCTATGGCGCGAGATGCCTCATGGTAGCCAACCAGGAACGATTGCGGACGCATGGGAATGCGAAGCGGCAAGCCTGATGCCGCTCTCTCGGCCCTTCGACGGCTTTGTCGAATATAGCAAGCGCGTATCGCCAACCTGCCTCGTTCATCTGGAGCGCAATCGCTACAGCGTGCCGGCGTCCTTCGCCAATCGACCAGTCAGCCTGCGCGTCTACCCGGAGCGCATTGTTGTCGTCGCGGAAGGGCAAGTGCTTTGCGAGCATAAGCGGCTGATCGATCGCTCGCATGATCGCCAGGGGCGCACGGTCTATGATTGGCGCCATTATCTGGCGGTGATCCAGCGCAAGCCCGGCGCCTTGCGCAATGGCGCTCCCTTCGCCGATCTGCCGGAAGCCTTCAAACTGCTACAGCAGCATCTCCTCAAACACCCTGGCGGCGACCGGGAAATGGTGGAGATTCTGGCTTTGGTTCTCCATCACGACGAAGAGGCCGTGCTATGCGCCGTCGAGTTGGCTTTGAACGCTGGCGCTCCGACAAAGACACATATCCTGAACCTGCTGCTCCGGCTGATCGACGGCAAATCGCCGGTCACATCGACAGTGGAAGCGCCGCAGGCCCTGACCTTGAGCCAGGAACCGCGCGCCGACGTCGAACGCTATGACGCGCTACGCGGCGAAGGAACAACGCGGGAGGCCCGCCATGCGTCATGATCCTGCAAGCGCGGCGGTCGTCATCATGCTGCGCGGCCTGAAAATGTACGGAATGGCGCAGGCCGTGGGCGATCTCATGGAGCAAGGATCGCCGGCTTTTGAAGCGGCTGTCCCCATCATCTCCCAACTGCTCAAAGCCGAAACCGCCGAACGAGAGGTCAGATCGGTCGCCTACCAGATCAAGGCGGCGCGCTTCCCTGCCTACAAGGATCTGACCGGATTCGATTTTACCTCCAGTGAGGTCAACGAAGCTCTGATGCGCCAACTCCATCGCTGCGAGTTCATCAACAATGCCGACAATGTCGTCCTCGTCGGAGGGCCTGGAACGGGAAAGACGCACCTGGCAACAGCTCTCGGCGTTCAGGCCGTCGAACATCATCGCAAAAAGGTTCGCTTCTTCTCCACCGTCGAACTGGTCAATGCGCTCGAGAAGGAAAAAGCGCAGGGCAAAGCAGGTCAGATTGCCGAACGGCTGGTTCGCAACGATCTCGTAATCCTGGATGAACTTGGCTATCTGCCCTTCAGTCCGTCTGGCGGCGCCTTGCTCTTCCATCTGCTTAGCAAGCTTTACGAGCGCGCCAGCGTGGTCATCACCACGAACCTGAGCTTCAGCGAATGGGCCGGCGTGTTTGGCGATGCGAAAATGACGACGGCGTTGCTCGATCGCCTGACGCACCATTGCCACATCGTTGAAACTGGCAATGACAGCTTCCGCTTCAAGGCGAGCGCCGCCGCAACAAAAGGACGAAAGGAGAAAGCTAAAAACTTGACCCCGGCATAAAGACCAAACCATAAATCCACGTGGGTCAGTCCTCAGTGAAAAACCCGGGTCAAATCCTGGCGGAAATCAACACGCCCGCGCACGATGGATGACGCAGCAGGGCTATCTGGAGCTGCTGAAAATGCCGAATTCGTGACGACAATTGGGATACGCGCCGGAGCTAACGCTTCTCCCGCTTTTTCGCGGGCTCGGCGCGCGGCGCATCCCAATAGAAGCTTCGGCCGCCGAGCACTCCCGTGAACCGTTCGCCATCGCCGTAAAGTGTAAAAACAACAGTTGTGTTGGGCACCGCAAGTTCGAGGCGACGTTGCTCCCGATCATAGCGTATGACGCGCGCCGTCATCGTTTCACCTTCGCGATCGGCGTCCGCTAAAACAATCTCGTTCATCGTAACACCCTGCATTAGATCGACCTATATTTGGATAGCCGCCCGCCCCCGCGTCGCAGACAAAGCGCAACGTCGCCCGTTCTTCGATTGCGTGCAACAGGCGCATCCCGCGGCGACATGGCTTCGTCTCTTACTCGCTTCCTTACGCTTCGGATGTGCACGCGCCCAAGCCGAGTCGACTGTTTGCGCGGCGTAGGGGCCGTCACTCAATAGGCGCCGGGCTTCTCATAATCAGCCCATTTGAACGACGCGCCATGGCATTATTGATACGGCCACGCGGGATCGATCATCGCCAAGCCAATTCTCGGCATTGCGCGATGGTGTGAGAACGAAGAGGCTCGAGGCTGGGCGGACAATTCGACTGACCTGGTTGCGTGTCGAGCGCAGCACAGATCTCTCTTGTGATGTTTGTGCCTTCGCCCGTTGCTCTTTACTGGCTTGTCTAGCGCCGGCGGAGCCACGTCGGCGCCTGCGTCGAATAATTTTCCCCTTGCCGCTATGCGGCAATTCCTCGCGCACGGGCGCGGCGCGCCCTTTCAAAATTCTCCGTCGCGGCCGGCGCGCAGCGCTTCGCTTGCCCACTGCGGCCTTACGGCCTTGCGGCTCTGTGGTCTCCATACCCCGGCGCTTTCAGACCGCCATCGCAACGGGCCGAGGCCCAACGATAGGAGAGAGAAAATGTCGCAGCTCAACACACACATTCAGGTCGGCCGGGTCGGTCAGCTCAAGGAAGTCGGCGCCAATCTCGTCATCACCGTCTGCTCGAACAACCCCTACAAGAACGGCAATGGCGAGTGGATCGACAATCCCGAGTGGATCGAACATACGATCTTTGCCCGGCAGGAATCGCGCATCAAATGGGCGCGCGAAAAACTCGAATCCGGCGACCTGGTTCAAGTGACGTCGCGCCCGAAGCAGACCGAATGGAAAGCCGCTAATGGCGAGCGCCGGTTCGGCTACACTTTCGCGGTAGAGGACATTCAGCACCTTGCCGACAAGCCGGCGAAGAAGACGGAAGCGCCCGCCGCGAAGCCGCAGGGCAAGAAGTCCCGCTGAGCGCGATTGAGGGGCCGCGCGCGGCCCCTCGAACACAAGCAGACCAATTTGCATCATGAGATTGCTTGTCGCGGCGGTCAGCAAACGGCGCCCAAGCTTGGCGCGCATTGACCGGCGCGGCGATCTGCTCGCCGCAAGAGACTCTGTCGCCATCAGCTTGGCGCGGCGTGTCGCCACCTTGATCACGAAAAAGGCTAACGCGCCGCTGATCGCTCAAATACATTCATCATCGGGCCTCTTCTTCGCCAGCCGCGCTTCTTTGCCATGCAGTTTGCGCGAAACGGACGAGATCCATTTCTCCTTGGCCATAAATTTGCGCGAGTCCGCTTTCATCGCAGAGCAGCCCAATGTCGGCGGCCTCGGCGCAACGCATGATTTCAGGCGCCAAGTCCTTTGGAAGAAAAAATGCAACGTAAGGATAGCGCGCTGAGTGGCATCCGCCAAAAGCGCCTGCGTTGCAGCTGGACACAGGGATTGAGCCGTAGGCCGAAATCGCGATTGTCGCGGAGGCGACGCCGACATCCAGCCCCCAGAGTGCGGGTTCGTCCTCGAATGCGGTCGCGCGCTCCTCTTCGAAGGCCGACATTTCCGCTTCGACATCATCCGCCATCTTCAGTCGGTCAATCAGTTTCGTCTCGATATCGAGGGCTGTGCGAACGACGCCCCAGCCGCAGCCCCGCAGATCGCAGTAGGAGCGATTGCCTACGAGCGTGCCCTCCGCTTCCGCTTGTTCGAGTTCCTCGGGCGATATGTCGGCCAAGTCCGCGACATTCAGGTGGCGATGGATTTTTACGGGGAACGAGCGCGGAGCCCAACGCATGGAGGTCACCTGGAAACGAGAAAATTTAAAGTGAGATGGGCTCGATAGGCTCTCTCGTCGGCTCGGAACATATATAGAACATGCTGGACATGGCGCCAAAAAGGCGCCAGCTTCGCTGCATGCTCGATTCTTTAAAAAATCAGGCGATTCGTCCGCTGGATCGCATCAATCTTCGGTTGTCACCCGAGACCTTCGAGTCGATCGATCAAGCGCGGAGCGCGCGTCCCGGCAATGTCTCCAGGAACACCTGGATTGCCGAGGCCATCAAGGAAAAGCTTGAACGGGACGATGTTCTGGTCGACGACCAAGCCATTGAGCGGAAGCGTCATGCCTAATTTTTATGAGTTCTTTGCCGGTGGCGGGATGGCCCGGGCAGGGCTTGGGTCCGGTTGGACATGTCTGTTCGCGAATGATTTCGATCACAAAAAAGGCCTCGCCTATCAAGCCAACTGGGGTTCGGGCGGAGAGCTCAAGGTCGGCGATGTTCGCCAGGTTACCGTGGATGCGTTGTCAGGATACGCAGACCTGATTTGGGGGTCGTTCCCCTGCCAGGATTTATCTTTGGCTGGGGGCGGAGCCGGGTTGAAGGGAGAGCGCTCTGGAACCTTCTATCCGTTCTGGGATGTCATCACGGGGCTGATCGACGACAATCGCGCGCCGAAGATTATCGCGATCGAGAATGTTTGCGGCACGCTGACCTCCCACGGCGGACGAGATTTTGAAGCGATCTGCAAGACCTTTGGCGAAGCCGGATATCGATACGGCGCCTTGATCATCAACGCCTCTCTGTTCGTGCCGCAATCCCGGCCACGATTGTTTGTGATCGGCGTAAGAGACGATGTGACGATAGACCCGTCGCTCCTGTCGCCGGGGCCAATCGAGCCATTTCATACGCTGGGATTGCGCAGAGCTGTTGACGGCATTTCCTCCCGCGCCAGGAAGAAGATGCTGTGGTGGAATTTACCGACGCCGCCGCGTCGCAAGATTTCTTTCGCCGATATCATCGAAGAAAATCCTTCGAGCGTCGACTGGCATACTGCCGCAGAAACCAAGCAAATTTTGGCGATGATGTCGCCGGTCAACAAGGCGAAGGTTGAGGCCGCCAAGCGTTCGGGGCGTCGGATGGTGGGCGGGGTCTACAAGCGCACCCGTCTCGACGAAAATGGCGTCAAGGTCCAACGGGCGGAAATTCGGTTTGACGATATCTTGGGATGTCTGCGGACGCCCGCAGGCGGTTCAAGCCGCCAGACGATCGTCGTCGTCGATGGAAACAAGATTCGATCGCGCCTGATTTCGTCGCGGGAGACCGCTCGATTGATGGGACTTGATGACGCGTATAAGCTGCCAAAAAATTACAACGAGGCGTACCATTTGACGGGCGACGGCGTTGCTGTCGATGTCGTTCGGCATCTTACGCGCTATCTGCTCGAACCGCTTCTCGACGTCTGCGCTCAGGCGGAGAGGGCCGCGTGAGCGTTATTCCTTGCGAGCAGGACCCAAGCGTGCGCCAGCAGATCGCAGAATTTGCTGAAGGGCTCAAGACGCAAGCCCATAAGCTCGGCGACCACGGGCTTGCGGAGAAAGACTTCTACGCCTCGCCGATTTTCCGCGGCGCTATTCAACAGGTGCGTGGAGAGTTTGCCGCAGCGATGCGAGGCAAGCGAGAGTTCGTCCAGCATGTTCTCAACCACATGGAGGATGGAGGCTTCATCGCGGGCTGGGACCGGGCCAAGCGCGGCGTGTTTTATGACTATGTTGTGACGCTACCAAGCGGTCGAACGACGATCATCGACCTGAAAGGCTGTTTGGACGGCGACAACTCGAAAATTTTCGAGCGCCCGGACGGCGCAGATGAATTTGTCATTTGGAGCCTGTGCACCAATGTTGGCGCCGACCCGCGGCGAAACGCCTGGTCTGGAGTTCATACGCGCATAAGCGCTCAGATCATCGCTCGCAATCAGCGCGTTGATGGCCTCGTCATCTGGGATATGGTGTGCGGAACGATGGGACGCGCCTGTCCAAAGCTGTTGGACGAGAGCGATGCCAGAACGACCGTGATCGGTCCTTTCTGTGCGCCGCCGCCGTGCATCTATCTTTTCCCATCTTCCATACCCTCTCGTGAAGCGCCGAAAGTCGGCGCGCAATCACTGATGAACATCAAATTCCTCGCTGCATTCCATTCCGGCTTTGGAGGTCGCGGCGACGAGATTAATCATGTCAGCTTCGAAACCGCCTCTCTCGGTGACGAGACCATGCGGCGCACCACAATCGAGCGGGGAGGAGTCGTGCAGCATTCCTCCGACATGACGGCGATCCGACATGCCTAATCCGAACGAGCCCACTACTCGTCGCGATCCCGATTTCATAAACTTTCCACCGTTCGAGACGGAGGATCTGCGAGCCAATCTGGCGAGGTTTCTCGATACGTCGTTCGAAGAAGCTATGGGTCAGACTCGACGTGTCGGGAATTATAAATGGGGCGTCTACGCCTTCTTCGATTATGACGGCGAACCGATCTATGTCGGGCAGACGAACGAGATGCTTCGCACGCGTATTCGTCGTCACCTGACCAATCAGCGCACTGATGCTGTTGCAATGTCAGTGCTTGACCCGTTTGAAGTGCTCGAAATCGAGGTCTGGCCGCTGCCACAATATCAGGAGACAAGTGGCAAGGATGCCGACGCGCGCAAGCAACTGGATGCTTTGGAGCGATTGATCACGCAGCGCGCGGTTGATCGGTCAGAGTTCAAAGCGATCCTGAACGAGAAGGATCCACCGCCTGGGTCGCTCGTCGTCGAAGCGCCCCGATCCCTGCGCGCGAGAATTGTTTCCGACCGCGTCTATGAGCTCCGATCACATCCCGATTTTCGGATCGCTCGAAGAGCGCTCATTATTTCGCGGCTTGCGCAGGTGATCTCCGAGCGAAAGGTCCAGGGTGGATTACGACGCGTATTGCTGACACAGGCCTTGCGTCTTCAGTGGTTGGCGTCGCGTCGCTATGACGCGCTGGGTGGCGCTGCGTCGGTTGAGCAAGAAGGCGATGAAGATGGTTGACCGCGTGCAGCGAAAATATTTTGGATTTCGGTGACAAATTGGAGCCTTCGTCCCGACTTGCCGCTCCCTGAACACGCCTGCCATTGTGGCTTCGTCGTGTGGAGTCGGTCGGGATCTGCTCCTCAAAGGATACGTCAATGGGTTGGCGAGGACAACAAAACCGAGAAGACGACGAGGATGCGCGCTGGCGGCAGCTTCCATTCCGCGAGCGCTATAACTGGCGGGTTGTATTCACATCGATTGGCTCGGCCATCGTCGTCCTCATTTTTATCATCTGGAGCCAGTGGCAGTGATCCACCGGCACTGGTTTCGGATCGTTGTTGGCGCTTCCCTCCTCTGCGGCATCGGCTCCTTGCCCGTGCGCGCCGGCGATGTGGAAATCCACTACGCGCCTGATGAAAACCTTGAGCGCATCGACGTCGACCTGATCCGCTTGGCGCGCGCGAAGATCGACATGGCGGTCTACTCGCTCACGGACTGGGCCGTCGTCGACGCGTTGACCGAGGCGCGCCGGCGCGGGGTCGCCCTCCGCATCGTCCTAGACCCAGGCCAGCAGCACGCGCTCGACCGGCTTCGCTCCATTGCCGACGATGTCCGGATGAAACCGGCGGGCGCATACATGCACCTGAAGTCCTATGCCGTCGATGGGCGCCTTCTTCGGTCGGGGTCGGCGAACCTGTCGGCCTCCGGGCTCAAACAGCAGGATAATGATCTCGTCGTTGTTCGCGACCCATCTGCAGCGAAGTCCTTCGAGGCGCGCTTCCAGCAGCTATGGAATGTTTCCCGGCCGCTTCCCAACTCTGCCGCTTACGCCGAGCCGGCGTCAAAGGACTGCGCCATCAAGGGCAACGTCAACCGCAAGGGCGAGAAAATCTTCCACGTACCCGGCAGTCGCGACTACGCCCGGGTCACCATCACGGGCGCCGAAGAACGTATGTTCTGCTCCGTGGCGGAAGCGACAGCGGCAGGCTGGAGGCCGGCGGCGGGAAAATAGCGACGGTGTACGGACTGGCCTCGGTCATCATCCCTGTCGAGTTCGCATCCCTGCAACCCGTTGTCGATGACAGCCGGGGCGCCGCTTACGGCGCCAGCGCACGCCCAATCGCGATCCCGGTGACGACGAGGGCCGCGCCGACCGTCATGCCATAGATGAGCCATTGCGTCGTCTGCCGTCGCGCAACGTCGCGCGCCACGTCTTGCGCCGCGAGCGCAACGGCGCGGGCGAGGTTCGCCTTGGCCTGTTCGACCCCGGCGCGCATTTGCGCGTCCGCCGTTTCGCGCGTGCGCGCCAATATGGCCGACGCCTCGGTGGCAATCGCCTTGGGAAACTGGCGATAGAGGCTGTCGTAATATTGAAGCGCGAAGATGACGAGCCACAGCGCGTCATTGTCGCGAAGCCCGAGAACCTCCTTCACACGACGAAGCTGTCGGCGTTCTGTTTCCGTCGCCGTCCGGCCAATCAGCTTTTCAAAGCCGGTCGCGTCGTGGGCTTCCATGCCATCAGCCATTGGGAACGACCGCCGAAAAGACGCCATCGACCTGCGCGAGCCAGCGTTTCAATTCGGCGCGATTGCCGATCGGCATATCCGCAAGCGCCTTTCGAATGCTGAGGCGCTTGCTGTAGAGGTCATCGCTGACGCGGTCCGCCATATCGGGAAACAGCAGGCTCTTGCCGCCCCGCCCTTCGATCGCTTTCCGTGTCTTCGAGCCGTTATAGAGCTCGAACTTCTCATCCGCGCCGAAGTAGCCGTTCTTGACGACGTGAACGGTTGAATTCGGGATCGCTTCGAGAAAATCCTGCAACAGCTCCAACGAATCCCGCTGACGATTGACAACCCACAAGGTCACCAATCGCCGCTTCAGCTCGTCGAGTGTGCCGCTCAGCGTGACGCCGTAGGCCCCTACCCCCTGGTTGTTCCGCGCCGCCGTATTGACGATAACGGTCTTATCCGCGTTTTCGTCACAGAGATTGACGAGCCGTATCCAGCCGTCAGCATCGTCCAGATTGACGCCCTCGCACGGGATCTCCTTCTCATAGTTCTGCATGACGTCAGGATTCGAGGTGTCAGCGTCGACCACGACAACCGCCTCGCCCCGCGCCGTCAGAAAATGGATGAGCGCCATTGTCACCATGGACTTGCCGACGCCGCCCTTGCTGCCGCCGACCATGTAAATCGCCTTATCCATTCACCGATCTCCTAGATTTCATCGCGGTCGCGACGCACGCGGAAGGACGACGCGCGCGGCACAGGTTCAGACTCGATGGTCCCGGTGGATACGGGCCTCGTAATTTCCGATGACGTGGGCACCCGCATTTTCCCATTCGCGCGGAAGGGATGGCTTCCCCGCTTAGAGCCGCGCCGGGCCTTTTGTTCGGCAAGCTGTCTCAGCACCCGAAATAGCGAGGGAGCCGAAATCATAATGCCCTGCTCTCTGAGGTAATCGAGAAGTTGAGCATTCGTCAGTCCGCGGCCTTTCGCCTTCATCAAAGGCCCATAGATCGCGCCAATTTGTTCGCGCAGCGTGAGCCGACGGTTCGGCTTCAGCGCGTTAATCCCCTCCTTCAGACGCTGCAGGTCCTCAGCGGTGAGCTTCATGCGAGCCTCTAATAAAATGGCAACTGTTTAGACCCACTCCCTTCCTTACGCAAGACCTTTATGACAACGATGTGAGAGCTTCTTGGAGATCGATCTGATATGCGCCTGATGCGACGGTGAGAATTTTATGCGAGTCCGTTGGGTCTCTGTGTGAGACGCTTTCGATGTTGATCTAAGAGCCTCGTGAGACTGTCTTGATAGTGCGCTGAGAGTGTTTTGAGACTGCTTTGAAAACCGCACAAAGCCTCGAAAAACGTTGAGAAAATGAGGGTTTTGCCGTATACAAAGCGAAGAGTGGTGATGAATGGCAGGATAGGGATTTTGTGAAACAAAATCTTTATGTGCGCTCGCCGCGCCGGCCATGTTCGCGTCCGGCAGTTTGCCAAAGGCAAACCGGACGCTAAGGACGATCGACGAATGGCGGACAAGCGACATTACGATCGGCGCAAGACGCGATTTATCGGTTTCCGCGTCGATGAGACGGAGGCGGCGGCGTTTCTGTCATTCTGCGAAGCGAGGAATCTGACGACAACAGAAGCGCTGCGTCGCATGGTTCGCGCGGCCAGCGACATGGGGCCGACGTTTGACGGCGAAGGACGCGTCGAAGTCGTCGAATTGACGCGACAGCTGCGCGCGATCGGCGTTAATCTCAATCAAGCCGTTCATCATATGAACGCGGGCAACGCTTTCCCGGGAGAGAATGTGCGCGCGTGGCTTATCGAAGCGCATGGGATCATGCGGGCGCTCGACGCGCTCTATGCGTCATTGACGTATCGAGCGCGGAGACGCGCCGAGACGGCGATCGAGAAGGACTGCGCCTCATGACGACTCTCGCGGCGCTTGATCTTTCGATTCTGACGGAAGGCTTGCAGCGTCGTCTTGCGGCGAAGAATCGGGCGGCGCTGGACGATCTTGCGGCTGCGGTACAATCGGCTGAGCGTTACCGCGCGCAAACAGCCAACAGCTCGCGCGCGGCGCCCCGGCCCCGACACGACGAGCGGCCGGACACAGGGCCGCGCGCGCCGGCACCAGGCGAGAACTCCCGGGCCGACGATGAATTGCGCGTGAAGCGCGCGGTCGCAGCGAAGGGCAGCGTTTCGCAGACCGACGTCTCGACGCGTGCGCCCGCCGCGGTTGCGGAAACGGCGCGACCCTCATCGCCGGCACTGGGCGGCCGCGTGCCGGCGACGGGCGCAGCGATTGCATCCGTGCGGTCCGCCTTGATCGCGAAGGCTAATCTTGCGGCCGGGTCGCAGGCGGCGGTCGTCAAGATCGCGAGTTTCGGTTCTGGCGCGGCACGGGCGAAATCGCTTCTGAACTATCAGAGCGACAAGGGCGAACTGACGCTGGAGCGCCATGATGGGTTGATGATCACCGGGCAGCGCTCCGTCGCCGACTTCGCCGCCACGTGGCGCGCCGAAGATGGCCGCGCGCCGTCCAACGACGTGCTGCAGTTCGAAATGCGGTTCGACCGCAGGCTGGAGACAACGGAGGCGCAAGACGCGCTTGCGGAGGCTCTTCGCGGCCATCACTATGCCTGGCGGCTTTCGCAGCATGGCGCGCATAGCCGCGTCGACATCGTCATGACGGCCGCGAGTCGCGAGCGCAATGCGGGCGGCCGGCTTCAACGGATCTACGACAATCAGCGGTCGATTGACGGTTTGCGCGATCGGTTGGAGGGCGCATTCGGCCGGGACGCCGAATTTACCGACCCGAAATGGGCGCATGGGGTCGAGGGCGCCACGTCGGCGCTCGCCCGACTTACCCGCGGCGGTGAGATTGACGCTTATGGGCCGGACGGCCGTGCGCTCAAAGATGAAGCCGAGCGCCTGACGCGCGAGCGGCCGAACCGCCCGCCGCGCGCCGCATCGCGTGAGGCTAATATCAGCCTCGAAATCGCCAAATCCTGGCGGCCGCATATGCGATCGAGCGCGCCACGCGACTTTGCGCATGTCATTTTGAGCGCGAAACCCGGCACGGACAAAGAGGCGTTTATGGACGCCGCGCGGGCGACGCTGGCGCACGCGTTTGCCGGACATGAGTATGTTTTCGTGATGCATACGAACCGAGAGCATATTCATGTGCATGCGGCGGTTCGACTTGTCCGGGACGACGGCAAGCGGCTCGACCCAAAAATTCAGGATTTTTCGCGATGGCGCGATACGCTCGCGGCCGAAGCCCGTGCCCGCGGGATCGCCATGGAGAATGTCCGGCGGTTCGATCAGGCGCACGCGCCGGCCTACAAGCTTAAAGACGTGAAGATGATGGCGCGCGGTATTGCGCCGGCGAGCGTTCGCCGGCGCGTCGAGTGCGTGCAAAACCGGGAAATTCACAGACCGACGCGCGAGGAAGGTCGGCGTCGCGCCCAGGACGCCGCCCGCCAATGGCGGAACGTCGCCGCCCTGTCGACTCGCGGCGCGCCACCGCCACCAGCGCCCGGCGCCGTGCGGCTTTATCGTCTCGATAGCGGCGGCGATCGACGCGGCGCGCTGTTCGCCGCTGATATGGCGACGGCTGCGGCTTATGCGAAGCCAGGCGTCGCCACACGGATGATTTATGTGGACGTGCCGGCCGCTCGCGCAAGCGAGCTGAAATCCTCGCGAACGCAGCCCGGCAAGGTTTTTGTCGTGCCGCGCGCTATCAGCGCTCAAAGCCGACCATTGGACGGTGCGCCGAGCGCCGCCGTCGCGCATTTTCAGAAACGCGCCGAGAGCGCTCTACGAGGTCGCGCGCCCTCGACCGACGCAGAGGAGACAGGACCCATGCGAACAGCCGAAACGATGATCGCCGCGCGCGACAGCATGGCCGATACGATTACGAAAATCGACAAGGCGCTTCCCGACGATGAGGCGCGCGCGCAATTCGCCGAACAGTCGCGCCGGCTGCTCGACAAGGCCGACGAAGCCATCGCCGCGCAAACCAATCTCGAACAGCAAAAGGCGGATGTGCAGGGCGACCGCTACGTGAAGCCGGAGCCCGCGCGTGACCTCGGGCCGATTATCACGTTCGAGCGTAAGGGCGACGAGATCCATTACCACCGACACGATGCGACCGGCGCACTGCAAACCCTTGCCTTTGTCGACAATGGGAAGCAGCTTGATATTCGCGACTGGAACAACGCGGATTCCGTCAACGCCGCGCTGAAAGTCGCATCCGAAAAATGGGAAGCGCTCAACGTCACCGGCAGCGACGCTTATAAGGAGACGGTGGCGCGGCTCGCGGCTGAGCATGGCTATAAAATCACAAATCCCGAGATGCAGGGTCGTATTCACGAACTGCGCGCCGAGATCGAAATAAACCGCGCGCGGATTGCCGAAGGCCAGGCGCAGCCCGATGAAAGGCACGAGGCCGCGCCGATGGAGCGGCAAGACAAACGAGACGAGCCTGCCCGCGCCGAAGGTCCGACCTCGACGGCGGCCGAGCGCGATATTCGCCTACAGGAGATTCGGGGGCGGGTAGATCGCGAAGCGGCGCGCGAAACGGAACAGGCTTACCGCGCCAGGGAAGCGAAAGAAGCCCATGACGCGCAATCGAACGAGCAGACGCCCTATCGCGCGCAGGCCGAGGCCGCAAGCGCGCGCGAAGCCGATCGATCCATGGAGGACAACACGCGCCGCGAAATGCCGGCCGATCCTCGACAGAGCGAGCAGATGCAGAACCTTCGCGAGCAGCAGTCGCGCGTTCTGAAACAGGAGGAAGAGCAGCGGCGCGTCGACCAGGAGAACGCGGCGCGCATCAATCGCGAGCTGGCGCAGCCCCGGAGGTCGGAATCCGAGGGTGAAGGTCGATAGTACGCTCGATCTTCAACGCTACCCTTGAGGTGCAGCGCAGCTTTCAAGTTCAGCGGGTCATTTGTGAAAGTCAAAAGTCTAAGCGTAAACTCAGCATGATGGTGTGTACTAGGTTTCTATCACAATTGGGATGCCGATCTGGTTCGCTACAGGCGTGTACAAGTCCGTCTGAACTTCAGGCGTTTCGATTGACACGAGCAGCGAGTATCGCGCTGTCTTTTGCCAAGCGCCAAGATGGGACCTTTTGTTCCACCAGCCCATCGTCGGATAAACTGCGATATGTCCTCGGCTCGCTAAATCGACTGCTCTTCCACGCCATGTATCAGAATGAATCGAACCCAAAGAAGCTAACGAATGGCGGCGTCCAAAATCCCAACCTGGGTCCGGGATGGAGCTGCCCTGATAATCCTCGTCTCGGACAAAGGCATTGATGCGCTGCTGGAACATTGCATCAGTTTCTAGCGGCTTGCGCACGGCGAAGCGAAGTCCGTGCGATTGATAGCCATATCGCTGCGTCCAACCGCGTGCGCCGGGACTCGGCTCAATAAAATACGACAAACTGACACGCATGACGACTTCCGTATTTTGCAGCGCCTGAAGTGCCTCTCGCGGCCATGGCAAAGCGTGCAAAATCATCTCGCGCGTTTTTATTCTTCCGTCGTCTCTGTAAAAGGGCTGAATTTCGTCTTCGGCAATTAATGTCAGCGAGTTATCGAGGCTCGATAAGAGGCGGCGGACGTTTGGTGTTCCGTACCCGAAACAACGAACGAGCGAACGAAAGTCGATATCGCCGCGCGAGTCGGTGAACCGTGCCTTCATCGCAGGCGTCCATTGCGCCGAATGGACCAATAGCGCGCGCACAGTTTCGGGTCTCAGGTCGGGATATTTTGCCCATACCATTGCGGCAAGTCTTGCCGCCAACGCGGTTGAAGCACTTGTATCTCCGAATGTTGCGAGCGCAGCGCGCCCAATGCCGCCGTGTGAAGTGCTAAGAAGCTGTAGATCGTCGAGATAATCAGGTTCCCGGACAGAGGGGTTCGTCCCCATGTTGCCCGCTTCCATCACGATGTCCGGCTTAATTGGCCACTTGCCCCATGTCGTCGACGTGCAGCTGCATGGAGCAAGATCGCCGGGTTGAGCGAGCGGCGTCCAACTCGGCCATCGCGCAGCGTCGATGGCATATTTTTCGGTATAGCCGCCCACCGTTAGTGCATTCCATGTCTGCGCCGGATCGTGAATGCCCTCCGTGAGGTTTGAGTCGGCGTAAAGGTGACGCTGAGCCGCATCGGTGTTTCCTGCGGAGATAACGAACAATCGGCGTGGTCCACCATCCGTGCCGGCACTGAGCGCGTCGATCGCTGCCGACCAGGAAGAAGGACGGCCTCGATCTCGTCCGTCTTGGGCTGTAACGGCCATGCAATAGACGCGGTTGCGATCAGCCGTGACCTCAACGCGGTAGGCGCTTTCCTGCGTAACAGCGCCATATAATTCAGGGTCGTGCGGATCATCCCTGTGAAAAATCTTCACGGATTCCAACCGATGCCCGACTTCGATTCCATTGCTTGACGCGAGCGCATCGGTAAGATCGCCATAGGCCGCGAGCCCCGCCATGGGCGTGCCATGGCCAACACGATCATCGAGACCCCAAGCGGGCCTGTATGTATGGAGGTCGCGCAAGTCAGCAACTGCGGTGAGCAGCAGGTGCCCGGCGTTAACACCGGTATCGAGGAGACACACATAGGGGGGCGTGGAGCCACCAACTGTTGTGCGCGACAGCAAGTCGTCGACCCATTCCTGCTGCTCGGTCACGGTCATATCGGCAAAGAATGCCGCAGTTACCTTAGGCAGCCTGATCTCGGCAATCATGCCAAGAATATCAATCGAGCGTGCGAGATTGGCGGCTGTCCCGCGGACAAGCACGATCGTCCGATCAACGAAACTGATGGCCTGGTCCTTGACAGACAATTCAAATCGAGATGCAAACTCCCTCAGACGAGCAAGGTGGTCCACCCCTCCCGAACGGCGCAACCAGAGCTCCCATGTAAGCTCGGTATCCGGCTCGGGGAACGGGAGTGTTTCTTCGGTCCAAAGAGCTTCAAGCGCTGCAATCCTGATATCGCTGATGCTTTCAACGAGGTCTTGGTTTTTTGGGCGCGACACGCCTGTCGCGGTACGCGGCGTTGTATCGTTGTCCCGGTAATCGGTAATCCGACGAAGAAACAAATCGAGCTTACCTTCGGGAACGAAAACGGTCGCCTGCGTCCGATCTTGGGGAGTTGTTTTGACCGCGCAAAGTTCAATGCCGCTCGGTGCCAGGTCGAGGCTTTCGAATTTAAGCGGAAAGTTAGGCTCGCTTTCGAATTCTAGATAAATGCCAAATCCCGCATCGAGTCCAAACGCTCTTTGCTCACCGACACGTTGATCAGCGACCGGCTGGGCGGCTTGGATTTTTGTGAGCAGGTCGGCAGCGTGCTGCGGTCGATTTCGAGCCGGGAGATTCATGCGCTCGTGCGGCGCAGAATTCGGACTGGTAAATCTTGTAGGTTCTGAATTTTGAGGAACGATTAAATGTGGGTGCTGAGCCATGCTGCCCTATGAAAATTTGTTATTCGCCGGAATTCTGCTTGTGGTTTACGGCGAACTTTCGCTCTTCAATCGCGTGCGCGAGGTCGGCCTGAGTGACAGAATTACGCTCGCCAACCAGCGCATCCTTTATCGCGTCTTCGCAGGCACGGGTAATGTCCGCAAAGTTGAGGCCGTCGGCAAGCGCTGCGGCCTTTGCCCACTGAATTCTTTTCGCGGGAAACCCGCTTAGTTTGGAACGGAGTGTTTCGATAATTTTCTCGCCATCCGGCAAGCTGTATTCGATCACGTCATCGAAACGGCGGAACAGCGCTCGATCTAACATGCCGACATGATTGGTGGCGGCAATTACCAAACTGTCCGAGTTATCCTGCTCGACCATTTGTAGGAAGCTATTGAGCACGCGCCGTATTTCGCCAACATCGTTCGTCATGCCGCGCGACGAGCCAATGCTGTCAAATTCATCAAACAGATAGACCCCGCGCGTCTGATTGAGCGCCTCAAAAATCAGCCGAAGTTTGGCGGCTGTTTCACCCATGAATTTCGTAATGAGGCCATCCAGCCGCACGACGAACAACGGCAAGCCGAGCTCTCCGGCAAGCGCCGAGGCGGTCAGCGTTTTCCCCGTGCCAGGATTCCCTATTAGCAGGAGTTTGCGTCGAGGCGAAAGGCCCTTGCTTCGTATGACTTGAATCGCCCGCTGCTCTCGAATAACGCGTTCCAGCTTTTGTCGCGTTTGATCACTCAGGATCATATGGCTCAGTCTGACGCTCGGATAAGAAACGCTGAGAAGCTCGGCGACCTCGCCGCGCGGGCGGGCTAAGGGGATCGGCGCCTTCGACGGCAGCTGGGGGCGTGACTTGGCGCGATCAATCATCAGTCGGATTTCGTCGGCGACTTTGCCGTGGCCCATGCGCGCTTCATGGGCCGCAATCTGCATGGCGATCGCGTAAAAATGCGCTTCATCTCCCTCGGTTAGGGACGCGATGAGCGCTTTGACTTGATCGGCGCTGGCCATGAGCAATTCCTGATCGCAACCTTAAGACAGAATCATATGTGGCGGAAGAGCTTTGAAGCATTATTAACGTTTTGAAGGAGGGTCAAACGGGCGCTTCTGACAGAAGCGCCCGGCGGGATTCAACCTTCATGGCTCGGCCGTCTCCGCTTCTATAACTGCGGTGAGCCCTGTCAGATCGCTGGGCGTCGGCGTATCAATGAACAACGCGGCGTCGGTGTATAAGCTGTCAACCAGTTCGTCCAAGTTTTCCGCGCCATCTTTGTCGGCGCACGTCGCGGCCGACTTCACAATTTCAGCCGTGATATCCGATTTACCCTTTAAGTCATTCAACCGGGCCAGCATGTCGTCGTCAATGCGCCGCGCCGGTCTCTCTGGCAAGCCGCTGTCACTGGACGCCGCGCCATTACCCATGGCCAGATCAAGTAACGGGCCAGAACTGGCGATGGTCGCGGCGGCGACCGGGGCTGCCGCTTTTGGCGTGGCTGCCGCCCCGATCGACGGCGCCAATTCGGCGCGTTCATCATTCAACAGCCGCCGCGCCGAATAGACTTCGCGCCTCAAAGCGGCTGTCGCCGCCTCTGTTGAACGCGCCTCTGCGAATATCCGCTTTCGGGTAGCGCGCAGCTCGCCAAATCGTGTCGGCTCGATCCGCAGCACGTTCAGCAGGTCCGCCGTGGCGCCATTCCCGGCTTCGGTCATCGCGCGCACAAACGCCGCCTCGAAGGCCGACGCGTCGAGATAGAGCGCCCGCGCTTCACGCATGACACGATCTTTCGCCACAAGATGCTTGAAGCCGCCCGGCGCGCCGGGGACGACCGTTTCGATTTCGCCGCCGCCCGCGTCCGTCACGTCAGGAATGGCGATCCGATGCGCGAACCCCCGCGCGGCCTCGACCAGTCGTTTGAAACTCGCTTCCTTGAAGAAATGCGCCTTGTCGACGACTGCGCCATATTCGCCGCGCACCAGCAGCACCGCCTTGGTCGCGTCGAGGCGGCGCATCGCCTCGCTCGTCATCAGCGGCTCCAGCTCCCACCTTCCTTGCGTTGTGCGCGTCGCCCTGCCCTGCGATCCGCCGAATCCGGCCCCGACCGACGTTCCCCATCCTTCGCGGCGGACATAGTGCTTTCCCAATTCGTCGGCGCAATAGCGCGCCGTCGTCTCATCGCCGACGCCGATGAGCAGTTTCACGTCCATATTGCCGATGAGCATGTCGCGCGTTGGCTTGCCATAACGCACGTCGAGCTGAGTCAAGCCTTGGGCGATCACCGCGATCTGAAAGCCGTAACCGGCGACGAGCGGCGCGCGATCGACAATTTCAGGCATGCGGCCAAACTGAAAAAATTCATCGAGCATCAGCAGGAGCTTATGCGGCTCATCGAGACCCGGCAGATTGCGCAGCAGAACGTCGTGAACCTGTTGCACGAGCAGCCGCACGACGGCCTCGACAGCCGCGAAGTTTCCGACGGGCGTTCCGATCAGAATCGTGAACGGCCGTCGCCGCAGCTCCGCAATGTTGAAATCGGACCGGCTTGTCGCCGCGTCGACCAGGCTGTTGTTCCACGGCTCCAGGGCCGTGACGATGTGCGACTCGAAGGATTGGCGCTGCTTTTCTTCGCGGCTGATATGCTGGCGGAACTTGTCCTGCACGAACGCGTTAAGCCCGGGCTCATCCGCCAGAATATTCGCCATCTCCGCGACAAGCGGTCGGCCGCGGCTGAACATTTTTAGCGTCGCCTTGATCGTGCGCCCTCCTATCGGCGGCTCGCGCGCGTCAAGGACATAGGCCAGTAGACCCGCAAACAGACCACGCGCGGTTTCCGCCCAATAGGGATCGCCCGACTGCGGCAGCGGAATCAGGCTGTGCGCGATATTCGCGACATCGGTCGCCCGTTCCGGCCATGGCGACACGAGATCGAGCGGATTCCAGCAATGCGACTGCGCAGAGCCCGGCGAGAACATGAAGACGTCCTGCCCCAGCGCGGCGCGGGCCGCGCCGATCTGGTCCCACATTTCTCGTTTGATATCGAGGCCGATCAAGGAGCCGCGCCATTCGATCGCGTTGGGGAGGACGAAACCGACGCCCTTTCCCGAGCGCGTCGGGCCGTTGAGGTAAATGTGACTGGCGCCGCTATAGCGTATGTCCTTGCCGTTGAAGCGGCCGAGGAAGACGGAATAGCCGGGCCGGCCGTTCAGCAGCCCCGCCTTGCGCAAATCGCGTTCGGTCGCCAGCCGGGCGCCGCCGGACGGCTTACGCGCCCCGCCCAGCGACCCCAACGCCTGCGCCAATCCGAGCGTCACGAGAGCCAGCGCGATCAGACCACCGAGGACGGCCTTGATCGCGAGCTGATGAACTACGGGAGACGCCCATTGCTGATAAGCCACTTGCGCGGGCAAGATCAGCTCAAAGCCATGCGAAAAACGTCGCCACAGCTCCCAGGACTTGGTTTGCAGGCCGACTAGCGCCGTGAAGGACGCCTCCCACGCGAAGAAGGCGCAGGCAAGGGCGATCAGCCCGATGATCCCATAGGCGAGAGCTCGCATGACTCGCCCTTTTCGCTATTGCGCGCCGTAGCCGCGAAAATAGATTTCCGCGACGCCGCGCGTCGGGCGCCGGCGGAGCTGAATCACCATCGGCACCACCGAACGCACGTATTCGATGATTTCCGCCTTGGTCAGTTTCAGATTGGATTGCAGCGTCATCAGCGCCAGCCGCTGAAACGCGCCATAGGCGCTGTCGGCATGCAGCGTCGTCAGAGAGCCGGGATGACCCGTATTCACCGCCTGCAAGAAGGTCGCGGCTTCCGCGCCACGAATCTCGCCGAGAAACAGCCGATCGGGCCGAAGACGAAGGCTCGCTTCGAGCAGCTCCTGGACTGTCACATCGGCAAGGCCCTGCCCGCCTTTCGAGGCGACGAGCGGCAGCCAGTTCGGCTGCGGCGGTTTCAGTTCGCGCGTGTCTTCGATCGATACGACGCGCTCCGTCTCCGGCACATGTTTGAGCAGCGCATTGAGGAACGTCGTTTTACCCGAGGACGTTCCCCCGGAAATAATCATCGTCACATGATTGACGACGGCGAATTCGATCGCGCGGCGAACGCCATCCAGCGAGTGATCCTTGAGGAGAGTCGCGAGCTCCCGTTCGATTTCCGGGTATTCGTCGGCCTCAAACGTCCTGGGGCCACGGACTTTGACGCCGTCAAACGCGCCGAGCGCCTGATAGTCGGCGAGCGTCATATTGGCGATGACTTGCTTGCGGATCGAGAAGGAGCCGCCATGCGGCGTCGCCGGCGCGAGCACCCCCTGAAAGCGCTCGCCATGCGGCATCGCGGCCGAGAGCAGCGGCGTCGAGGAATTGACCGATTGCTGCGTCGAGGCGGCGACATGCGTTGCCAGCCGCGTGATCGCTTCCTCGGTCAGCTCGGGAACGTCGAAGCGCTCCATATGCGGCTTGCCGAGCGCTTCCACCCAGACTTCGCCCGGCCTGTTGGCGCAGATTTCGATGACGTCAATATCTTCTAACCAGCGCTGAATCGGACGCGCAGCCTCGCGGAAGTAGACCGGCAGCGTCTCCCAGAGCGGGCGCGTCGCATCGTCGAGCGCCTGCGGCTTACTTAGGGTGACGAAGTTCATACAACGCCTCTTTCACAGGATCGGGGTAGAGATCGGAGAAATCGAGATCGCGTTTCACAAACACGATCACGGGCGTTCCCTGGTCGATATGGATTGTCGGCGGAACCTTGATGTCGTTTCGCAGGGCTTCCTGCGCCATGCGCGTAACGCTCTGCGCCACGGTTTGCGCGCCGATCTGGCGCGCATTCAGCAGGATTTGCCCCTGCGACACCGCATTGAGCGGGATCAGCGTTCCCGACGCCGGATCGAGAACGAATTGCTGGCCCTGATACTGATTGTAGTTTTGGCCGAGCGCTGACGCGAATTGCGCGGCCCCGCCGGCCAGCGTCAGCAGGGTCGCGCTGCCGAAGCGTTGCAGGAAATGGGTGTCGACCTCGCCGGTTAGTCCCGAACGACCAAGCGCATCCGTTCCCGGCGATTGCAGCATCAGCGACACGCCATCGGCGCGAAGCAGGCGCGTCCACACGACGAAAACCCGGGTCTGCCCATAGGCGAGACCCGATTTATATTCGCCGGTGAGCATCGTTCCTTTCGGGATCAGAACGCGGCGGCCATCAAAGGAATAGACATCTTCCGTTGTAATTGCCCGCACCATGCCCGTCAGATCAGACTGGATCGCGGTCTCCAGCGTCGCCCGGATCATGTAGCCTTGCGGGACAAGGGCATCAGGCCGGCTGACCTCTTCCGCGTAAGCCTTCGTCACCTGATGCTCGGAATTCGCGAGAAATCGCCGATGCGGATCTTCCTCCTTGTCTTCGGCCGTCAGTTTTGACGGATCGCCATTCGTGAGGCCTTCCTTGTCGCTGACGATCAGCATCGGCGAGCGCAGACGCGCCTGTATTTTCGCTTCCGTCTCCTTGCGCAGCCGTTCCAGTTCGGCGAGGCGCTTCGCTTCGCTATCGTCGAAAGGTTCCGCCTTCGGCGCGGGCGGTGGATCATTCACAACGACCGGCGGCGGGATCACGAATTTGTTTTGAGGCGGCGCGGGCGCCGGCGTCGCGTTGAAGCCGAGCCCCGGCTGCAACCTCGCCGTCGCGAATGTTTCTTCGGCGACGTTTTGCGGCCGATTCTGCTTGCGCGCGGTCGCATACCAGAACAGGCCGAGGACAAGCACGGCGAGGGCGAAGAAGAGCGCGCCGAGCGCCATCCCCGGATTGGACGACTGGCGCGTGATAGTCTCGCCCGCGAGGCGTCCCTCCTCATCGAAATCCGCAGCCATGACGGTTTCCCCTTCGTCTATTGCGCCGGTGACGCGGCCTGCGCCGGCGCCAAAATCTGCGTCCAGAACGGTTGCGGCGCGTGTTCGGTTTGATATTGCGGCTGCACGTCGGCTTCCTGCGTGACCGGCGCCGGCATGGACTCGGCGCGCAGATTGAACACGCAGGCCGTCTCGTCGCCGTTACGCATGGTGAATTGCCCGGCGACCTTATCGACCACAATGATCTCGCCTTCGCGCCGATAATTGGCGAGCGTTTCGCTGCGATCGGGTTTCACGAGGAAGATCGCCGGGACTTCACCGCCGAAACGGAAGTAGGTCTTGATCCCGTCGTCAAAGACGAAATCGGGCTTTGCCGTCACCTGGCCTTTGTAGCTGTAATCGAAATTCGTGCCGGGCCGCGACATGAGCGCGCGATAATTGGGCATCGCGGCCTTCGCTTTCGCGAGCGCCAAGAGACGCTGATCCTCTTCGACATCGGGATAGGTAAAGCGGACCTTGAACACCACCGACGCCCGATTATCGACGGCCCGCAGGAGAAAATTGTAGATGCGCTTTCGCGTCACGACGTTCATATTGGTGACGGCATGGGTTTCGAGCGGCTTGATGAAGAGAAAGCGCTTCGACTGGTCCGGCACAGCCTGCCATCCGACGGAATCGCCGATCGCGACGGTTTCGATGCGTTCATCGTCACCAAACGCGACCATCGTCGAGACGCCGAGCGCGCCATGCACCACGACAACATTGTCACGCTGAAACGGCACGGTTCGGATACGGGAGTCCTGGATGACTGCGCGCGGCGCCTGTTCGGCCAGCGCGGGAGCGGCGGCGAACATAGTCAACACCAGAAGAAGGGAAATCGCTCTCATGGCGCGGGCGCTCCCGTCGGTGGCGCAACGGTCGGCGCTTCGACCGGGGCCGCGCCGACGATTGGCGCGACAGTCTCCTGGTCCTTCCGATATTCGATAACCTGAAAGCCGAGCGGATTGTCCCACCGCCATTCGTTCTTCATCGGCTCCGCCGTGTAGCGAAAGCGCACATTCGCGGCCCAGTGCTCTTCCATCCGCTCGCGATCGCTTGTGCGAACGGAGGTAAAGCGCACGGCCGCTGTCGCTGGCGATTTGGGGTTCTCCATCCACCCTTGCGACAGAAAATTCACGCTATGAACGATGACGCGGATGCGGCCGTTGATCCCGTAGAGCTTGACCGGGTTATGAAGATTGTTCGGCGAGAAGGCTTCCTGCAGATCCTTGCTGGCTTGTCCGGCTGAGAGCAGCGACGCCAGCTCGAAATTGTCCCGTAGGGCGGGCGGATCATAGGTTTCGCGGGCGCGAATGTAGCGAACGATATTGGCTTGCGTGACCGCTTCGCGCTGCGAAATCGGCCCGCCTTCTTCCAAAGGTTTGGCGACCTCGACGAAGCCTGTCGCCTTGTCGACGAGCAAGGTCACGACTTCGGTCGATTTGAGCGGGACCAGCGACAGCAGGGTCAGCAGCCCGATCGCAAGGCAGATAAGCGCCGCGACCGCGACGACGCGCCAGACATTTCTTGAAATCTCGAGACGCCGGTAAATATCCCGCTCCCAGCGCGCGCCGTCGTGAAAGTAGGACTCGTTCACGAGGGGCTGGTCGACCCCCTTTCCCGCCTCGATTTGCATCTGCCTCAGCCTTCACGATTTCGGGCGCGCGCTTGCGCGACGCGGGCTTCGATCAGCGCGCCCGCCACTTGCTCGGCGCGTGGATCGGCGGAAAAGTCGCGACTGCCCGCCCCCGGCGAAATCGTCGCCGCCCCTTGGGTTATGGTTGCATGTGGGGGCGGGAGCGCGGGCGGCTCCGACCGCGCGCCGCCGCCATTTCGCCAGCCTCGCGCGATACGCCAATACGCATAATCTCTCACGCCGCGCATAGCGGTCCCGGGCAAGGCGTTGTGCAACGCATGGCCGCCGGCGATCGACGCGGCGATCGACAGGGAGAGCGGCAAGATGAACGATCCCACAAGGCACAAAATCAGAAACGGCGCGATGACCGTCAGACCTGAACTCACGTCTGTGATCCCGCTGAGATTGTTGACCGTCGCCGTCATCAGCGTGAGCAGAAAGCCGAGAACGCCATAGACAATCGCGGGAACGATTGCGTATTGGGCGCAGGTCCGCAGCCAGCCGGAAAAGAGGGCCGACGAGAACTCGAATAGCGCCATTGCGATAAAGAGCGGCGCGAGCCCGAGCAGAATGAAGAGCGCAATCTTGCCGACCAAAACGTAGGTGATCGCGAGCGCCACGAAAATCACTGTGAGCAGAACCAGGACAATCGCCATTAGCGAAAGTCCGATTGCGGCTCCCCATCCGCCGGAAGCGGCGATCACCTTTGCCGCTTGCATCGCGGTTGAAAACAAATTCGAGAGCTGCGCCGCGACGGTCGTTTCCGGCGCGCCGCACGACGTGCCTCCCGTTCCCGTGCAAATGGCCGTCGCGATTCCGTTCGCCGTCTTCGTAAACACCTCGACGACGAGCGTCGAAAAGTCGCTCCAGTAGAAGCCAACGGCGTAAATCAGGCCGATCCGAAAAATTCGCCACAGAAACGCGCCCGCTGTCAGCGGCGCGCGGCCGTAGACCATTTCATAGCCCCAATATGCGATGTAAGCCGTCAAAGCGACGGTGAAGGCGGGAAGCAGCTCGGTCGCGATCGAATCGTAGATCACTTCAATGGCGCTGACCGCGATCGTGTCGACCCTCTGAAAGAGCTGCGTCACCATATCCATGGTGGCGCGGCCTCAGCGATTGACAGGGCGCATCGGCCCGCAATCGTCGGCATAGGCGGCGCCGAACGTCATCCAGCTATCGCGTGTGCAGGGCGCAATCAAATCCCTGTGCGCGCAGGACGAAAGCGCAACCGTCCCGACCGCCAGGGCGGCGACAAGCGCCGATCTTATCCACCATCGCCGCATTCGCCTGCCCTTTCTCACTGCCCGACCAGCGTCGCCTTTGACGCATCGAACGACATCATGTTCGAGAGTTTCGACTGCGCCGCCAGATCCTGCTGTTGCTGCGCATTGAGCGACGCGTTGGTGAGATTCACGGAGCCGATTAGCTCATTGATCGTCAGCCCCGTCTGCGTCTGTATCTGCGAGTTTTGATCGACCGAGGCCTTGATGTCGGCGGACGATCCGATTTGGCCTTGCGCGCCCTGGAAGGCCGAGGAGCGCGCGGTGGAGGCCGCCTGTCCGCCCGCCACCGCCGCCGTAACCGCCGCGGATGTGTTGACCGCGCCCGAATAGGCTTGGTCGGTCGGCGCCCCGGCGGACGAGCCGCCGGTGAGCGTTTTGACAAGATTGAGCCCGTTGACGATATCCGACGCCAGCGCGCCATAGGAGCCGAGGCCGTTCATCGACAGGCCGCCGCCGCCAAGAAGCGAACCCAGCTCCGGCACGCTCGACATTTGAAAGCCGCCGCCAAGGCCCATCGAGGACAGCGACCCGGTTGAGCGGTTTCCGGTGACGGCGGCGAGCGTCTGATTCACCGTGTTCAATATTTTCTCATTCGAGTTCATGATCTGCGCCGTATGCGACGCTGTTTGCTGCGCTTGCAGAAATGTTGGATTGTCATGCACCGCCATTTGCGCATGGGCGGCGCCGGCGCCGGCTATTAATGCGAGGCAAATGAAAAGCAGAGTCTTCATGATCGCACTCCCCTATTGAGGCGACACACGCGGGTCGACGAATGTCGCCCGTGCGGGGTCGAAGCTAAAAATATTGGCGGCGTAACTGCTGCCGCCTGTGACATTGACATTGCGCTGATTCACGAGTTGCGTGGTCAGAAGCCCGGCCATAATCAGCTGGTTCCAAAGCGCGCCATTATTCGATCTCGCTTGGCTGTTTTGGTCCCATGCGCCTTGCGCGAGCGGCAGCGCGCCGATCGCCAGCGACGCGTAGCGTTGTTCCGACGTATTCGAGGCGAGCGCTGGCGCCATATTTTGCAGCGATGAAACCGTTTGCGCCGACGTCTTCAAATTCAGGGACTGCGGTGTATAGGCGGCCGGCCCACTTGTCGGCTGCGCCGGCGTTAGATTGCTCAGATCCATATTGGAGAGCGAACCACCGGACGCGTCTGCCCGCGAACCCGACACATCAGCGCCGCCCGCAGGCGGCACGGAGCCGGCCGCTGAACCGGGCGTATTGTGACTCTTTGTGATCCCCTTAGACGGCTCGAGCGTCTGGTCCTTATAGACCCGCGCCTTCTTCATGCAGTCCGCGATGCTCTTTTCCGTCCCCTCGCGTGGCGGATCGATCACAGGCACGACCGCGCCCGCCGTGGCGACCCACAAGAAGCCGGCCACGGCGACGCCAAGGCTAAGCCGCATCGGCGACCTCCTTTCGGGCTTCGGTCCAATCGCAGAAGATGGGCACCCAGATGCGCGGATCATTCCCGACCCGCGCGCGCAATTCCTCGCATTCGGCGACCGTTTCGACATTGCCCGAGAGCACTTTCACAAAATCGGGCATGTCCGAAAGATTGAGACGCGCGATGACCGAGTCCTGGTCATGCTTGATCAAAAACTGACGGGAGTCGGGGTGGGTGTTGAGAACCCATTCGAATTCGCGTTCCGACAGCTTGAAGCCTTCGACATAGCTCGCGTGATCCGCCTTCGCATTCGGGAAGAAGATATTCGTCGGCGTTTGTTCGAGCAGCGTGTGCCCCATGGGCGACTGGATAATGTCTTTCGCCGACTGCGTTCCGAATCCGACAATGCCGTTGAGCTTACGGATGGTTTTCAGCTTGTCGTTGAGAAAGGACGCAAACCTGTCGTCGGTCAGGATTTTCCATCCCTCATCGATGAACAGCATCATGGGCGCGCCATCCATCATCGCTTCAATGCGGTGGAAAATGTAGCCGAGCGCTGCGGTGCGAATATCGTCGTCTTCGAGCACTTTCGTCATGTCGAAGCCGAAGACGCCGTTTGTGGCCGACCAGCGATCGACGTCATTATTGAACAGCCAGCCGCGCGCCTTGGTCCAGACGTCGAAGCGCGACGCGAGATCGTCCTGCCCCATTCGTTCCGCGCCGCGCAGCAATTGCGCAACGTCGGAAAACCGGCGCTCGCGCGCGGGAATCGAGAAAATCTGGTCGACCGCGCGTTCGATGATTTTGATTTGCAGTGCTGACAGGTCCGAGCCATCGCGTGGCCGGACCATGAAGCTCAGCAAGTCGTGGAGAAAGGCGCGGTCTTCGGCAGACCCCGCCAGTTGCAGCGGGTTGAAGCCGGTTGGCACGCCCGGCGCCAGCACGTCATAGGAGCCGCCCATCGCCCGGATTAGCGGATCGGCGCCGCGATCCTTGTCGAAGAAGGCGACGCGCGGGCGCGGCGTGACACGCATCGCTTGCGCGAGCAGAAAGCCGAGCCCGACGGTCTTGCCGGAGCCGGTCGGGCCGACGACGGTAAAATTGCCAACCTGCCGTCGATGGAAGTTGAACCAATAGGGCGTCTGGCTCGTCGTCTCCAGGACCGAGATCGCCGGGCCCCAACGATTCCGGTCCTTCTGACCGACCGCGAAATTGTGAAGCGACGCAAAGCCGACGAAATTACGCGAAGAAATCAGCGAGCGGCGCGCGATATAACCGAAATTGCCCGGTAACTGCGCCCAAAAGCACGGCTCAGCATTCATATCTTCGCGAACGATGATCGTCCCGAAATTCTGCAGCTCCTGCGTCGCGGCCTGCACGCAGGATTCCATCTCGCGGATCGTGCGGCCGAGCGACAAGACCGTCAGATGATGGTAGCCAAGCACCGTCGCCCCTGTGACGAGCTCGTTGCGGGCGATCGTGATCGCGGCCTCGACTTCCGTTCCGGCTTCGTCGGAAGCCTTGATCTGGCGCTCGACCTTCGAAATATGCGTCATGACGGGCGCGCGATCCTCGAGCGCGAAGGATTGCGACACGATCAGCTCATGGGGAATGCGGAGCAGTCCGTCGAGCATCCCCGCCCCTGTATATGCGGGATATTCACGTACCGAGAGCAGGGCCCCGAAACGCGTATCGGCCGATGACGCGCCACGCAGCTCCATCGCCTTTTTGCCGAAGGTGACGCGTTTTGTCGGGAGATAGGCGTCGAGCGGCATGCGCGGCAGCGCAAGGCTCAGCGGCGCGCCGCCATTGATAAGCATCGCCAGGAACTCGGCGATTTCAGAGCAGACGACGCCTTTTCGCATCACACAGCCGAGGGTGCGCGGCGCATAGCTCGCCATCTCCCGGCAATAGTTCGCCGTCGTGTCCTTCAGCTCGCGGATCGCCTCGCGCTCGATTTCCTTTGTGTCGACGCCAAAGCCCTTGCGGAAGAGAGTCGCGGCCCTCTCCGCCATACCGACCTTGCCGACGAAGCCGCGCCGGATGATCGTCACATAGAGATCATTGACAAACATGCGTTTTGTTGCCTGTCCCGCCATGTAGCGGCGATCCAGTTCCCGGCAGAACCAGTTGTCGAAAGCGCCGCCGATTTCGGGGACGACCTCCCGGCGTATCGTGTGGCAATAGACGGCGAAGCGGCTATCGTTCATCGCGCGCAGCAGCGTGTTGCGCGCAGAGAGCCGCATGTCGATGTCGGCTTGATCGGCCGTCTGGAAGCAAAAGCCGCCGATTTGCACGACCATGAGGAAATGACCGTCTTTGGTTTTGACTATCTGTTCCTCTATGTGGCGCAGATAGGGAATATGTTTCGCAATCGCGGCCTCTTTCGCCTCGATCGCGCCAAACGTTAGAGACCGCAGAATGTGCTTTGCGAGTTTCGCCACGTCGCCACCTTATGGCTGATAGGAGTCGCCGCCCCAAAATCGGTGATTGCGGGTAATCGGGCACTTGCCGAAGCGCGTCAGGATCACATCGACAAAGCGATTGTCCCGAACCGTGAGCACATAGGCCACAGCATGAATCGGCGGAAACAGCAGGAACATCGCCAGATTCTTCGTGTTGATGAAGATCAGCACGACAACGCAGCATTCAAGAACAAACAGCACATAGGGAACGCCGAGCATCATAGGCGGCCGCGTTAGGCCGCCAACGAGAGGGTCTAGTTTGGGCCTTCTAAAGGCCATCAGCGTCCCCCCATCCCGCCGGTGAGTGACGTGACGACCTGCGCTGCCCCGAAGATCAGCGCGACGCCGATGACGACAGAAAACGCCCATCCCCACGGAATGCGCGATGTGAGCGCGAGATAGCCGACAGCCGCGACGGCGACCGTTGCGGCTGTGGTAGCGAAGGTCCCCGTCATAAAATCGAGAACGCTCGACAGCGCGGTGTTGAGTGGCTGAAAGGTTGCGGATGAGGCCAGCGCCGCGTCGCTTGCCGCAAAAATCAAAATGCAGATAATCAAACTCAACAATCGACAATCGCGCCCATTCCCAAATTTCATTTCTGCTCTCCCTGATCATCGCTGCTGACGTAGAGCACCGAGCCGCCGATCCATTGCTGTCCTTTGACGTAAGTCTTGGGTTTCTCCGAAGTTTCTTGAACGGTCTGCTCGTGGAATCTGGATTGCTTGGTCACGCCCCCGAATTGCCGCGTCGAAACCCCTTCAAGGCCGTAATATTTGTTGGTTGCGTTCGCGACGTAGCGCACCGTCTCCGCAATCGCCGGAACGCCGCGCGACTGATAAACCCGCTCAGGCCCGGCGTTGTAGGCGGCGGCGATCAGCATCAGGTTTCCGCCAAATTGTGCGCTGAGGTCTCTCAGGAAGAGCATCGCCCCATGCACATTCTCGGCCGGATTGCATATGTCGTGAACGCCATATTGGGCCGCTGTGTCCGGCATCAGCTGCAGGGGGCCGCGCGCGCCCTTGTATGAATTGAGCGCCGCTCCGTCATTGGATTCGAGCCAAAGAATCGTGAGGGCGAGTTTTTCATCGACGCCGACGCTTGCCGCCTCGCGCGCGACAAGCTCACGCAGGCTTGCGTCGTCCATCGCGCTTTCACAACGCTCGCTGAGAGCGCCTATTCCGGTCAGCGCCGCGTCGATCGACGGCTGACGCATCTTGGCGGGAGGCTGAGCGACGGGGATGTCCGATTGTGCCGCCGCGTCAACGGCGACGAGCCGCCCGAACCTCTCTGGCACGACTTTGGTCGGCGCATCCTGATGAACACCTTCAGCCCTCGCGATCACCGCGGTCGGCGCGCTTATGCGCGCGCCGTGCTCTTGTGCGTGGGCGTTTAGCGCTGGGAACACGCAACACAGGGCAGGCAGCAAAAGTTTCCGCATGGCGAAACTCCCGGGAGTCGCCCCTCCTGTAACGCGCATCTAATAAAATGGCAATCTCCAAAAAAGTGCGCTATTAAGCTTTCGAGCGCGTCGTTGCGGCGGGCGCTTGCGCGACCGCGCGCGACAACCAGTCAGGCGGGGCGTTTCATGAGAAATGAAGGCGAAAATAATCACTACTACGACGCGGAAATGTCTGGCGTCAGCTTGTTCGGAATTGCCGTCACGCTCGCCATCGCCGCCGCAATTGCGGCTGTGGCATGGCTCGATGCACAGCCCTTAAAAGTCATTGGCTGGGTTCTCTTTCCGATCGAATATCTGTCGAACGCCGTCTTCTTTCCGGAAGTTCAGACGCCCTTGCGCAGCAATGCCGTTGCGTTGTTTATAGCCCTGCCGACGTTTGCGCTTCTTTGCGCTGTCTATCGCCTTTCAAAAGCTTTGTTTTCTCTTGTCAAGCGCTCCCGATCGGTGCACCCCTAATGACTTCGACGTCGGTTCGCTACTTTGCAACAACGGCAATGTTCCTTGGCGCGTGTTGCTTATCGGTCACGCACGCGCAGACCTATACGTCCGACCCCGGCGCGTGGCGTCCTGTAGCTTACTCGGACCTTCTCTTTCCTCTGGGCGAAGCAGAATCATACGCCTCGCTTTGGCAGGACCGGCTCGACGAGAGCAACAAGAAGTCGGCGCCCATCAATTCTGGTGGGCTGCTCAATATGAGCATCGCTGTTGGCAATCGCGGCGCCAGCGAGTGGCATTTTTCGATCAATTTCCAGACGAAACTTGTCGCCCTTAGCGTGCTCAGTACGCCCTACTTGTGCACGGATGAATATCCGTCGCCGACGCAAGGTATCCGGATCAAGGTTTGCCCATCGCGTCTTGTGACGTTTCAAAGCAACAGCTACAGCGTCATCGACGGTGCCGCATGCTTTGTCGAGAAGACGCCAGGCGCGCCGGCGGAGGACTCGACCGCGACTGTCACCTACGCGGCTTATGATGTTCCGTCACGCTCGATTCGCCTGCGCTACACTGTGTCGCATCAAGAGATCGACCGCTGCGCTCAATCCGTGCCGCTTCACCCGGAGAATTAGACGCGGTAACGCGCCGTCAGCTGCTGATGAAAAGGAGCAACGCCATGAAGCACATCGCCATTCTCTCGCGATCGACCATGCGGATGATGGCGCGAGCGGGCGGCTATGATCGTCAATCACAAAATCCGGCTCCACAAGCGGACGCTCGGATTTTCTGTCGGCGCTTCGCGCCTTTGACGCCGCCGCGCCGTCACGCCGTATCCATCGCATTGGCTCGCTATGCGAAGGAGGTCGTCATGATTGCCGCAAGCGTGATCGCGTTTTTGATCCCCTTCACCGCTGGCGCTCAGCAACCCGAATCACATCGCCTTGTCGCGGAATCTTTCAGCCTAACGACGAGCAATTTGCAAACACGAATCTGGTCCGATCAACTGCCCGCGCTGCTTTCGGGCCGCAAGCATCTCCAAGCAGCTGCGCCGGACGCGAACATCGGGCTTACGGGGCTCGTATACGAAACTCAGTTTAAGGTCGACAGGCGCTTTTATGTGGTTTCAGTCCTCAATCATCAATGCGTAAATACAGGTCTGGAACATTCGTTGTCGTGCCCGGCTCGGATCGCTGAAATAAGCGGGAGCACGCCGCGACTGATACAAGAAGTCCCCAATTTTGTGGTGTCATTCCAACCTGACGCGACGGGCACCAAGACGAATGCGCAATCACGGTACATGACGATCGCATCATTCGATCCCGCGACGCGGGCGCTCACCTTCACCGATGTTTCCGACGGCCGGCAAACCACCCTGCCCATTCGCATCAATCTAGAATAGGCCGTTTCGCGAGGACCGACATGCGCTGCTTGCCTTATATTACGTTCGCCTTGCTCGCCGCGGCGGGGAACTCGCCGGTCAACGCCATTCTGGCATCGGGATGCTCGAACTCCCATTACTCAGCCTCCGATATCGCCTCCGCTCTCAAAAAGTGCGACAGCGCGAACGACGTGTTGAAGGACAACGCCTGTAACTTTGGCGGCGCGGCGATGGCGGAGTCCGGAGGCAACACGTGCGAGTCGAACGGCAACAATTTCGGCGTTCTGCAGCTTACTCGGAGTAATCTCAACGGCACCGGGATCTCCTCGGATCAATATCTGAACCTCCCCATGCAGCAACAGGTTTGCATATGGGCGCAACAGGTCGGCAATTCGAACACGCAAGGCGGTTATCAGACGCTCGCCAACAACGGCAATATCGGCGGAACTCGCGTCACATCAGGAATGTTGATGGCTTGCTTTCAGTTCGGTCCGCTTATCTGCAAAAGCGACATTGCGTCGATGCAGTCACACGGCGGCGCGTGTCCGACTGCAGGCAATGGCGGTGTGCGGGCAACAAATGCGACCCTCGC
Source organism: Methylocystis sp. H4A (assembly GCF_015709545.1). Lineage (NCBI taxonomy): Bacteria > Pseudomonadati > Pseudomonadota > Alphaproteobacteria > Hyphomicrobiales > Methylocystaceae > Methylocystis > Methylocystis sp. H4A. The sequence goes on from NZ_JADNQY010000015.1 coordinate 40,755, forward strand.
GAACGGTTCCGCAAACCTCGACGGAAATAACCAGTCGATTTGCTCTTGGGGCGGCGCGATCCAGAGCAAGATCAACCAGGCGGCCGCCACCTGCAAACCGGGTAATGGCGGAAACAATGGCGGCACTGAGTGCCCCGGCAACGGCACGACGCCGAACGGCGTCATTCCGCCGATGCCGGGCAATGCGCCCGTGCAACTTCCCCCAAATCTGGCTTGATTAAAGTCATGCGCACCGTAGTACGACTCGCCCTCGTCATCGCATCGATGGCGCTCCCCGCGGTCGGCCGCGCACAGACGCAGACACCGCCTGCGCTCCCCGTGTTTGACTTTCCGCAGTCCGGCGTCACCTTTCAGACGGGAGACAGCTGGTCCACGAACGGCCAGGCTTTCCGCCTCTATGGCGTTCAGAGCTGTATTCGCGGGACGTTTTTCACAAATGCTGCGCAGAAACTAACCGATTGCGGGGAGGCGTCGGTCGCCTATCTCGCTGCGCTTGTTCGCGACGCGAAGCCCCGATGTACCGCGATTGCACAGGCCGCCGAGCCGCCCATGATTTTCGCGGTTTGCGCCGCCCATATTGGGAACAACACACTCGACCTCGGCACCGTGCTAATCACACAGGGCTTTGCCTTCGCGGCGACCGACGCCGCTGGTAAGCCGACGAAATTTGAATACGCCGTCGCCGAGCGTGAGGCCTCCAGAGCGAAGCGCGGCTTATGGTCAGCGTCCGATCTGCCGCACCCGTCCACGATTCTGATGAACGCGGCGCGCGCGGCCCGACCGCAATAGCCATGCTTGGGAGTGCTCACGCCGTCGCTCAAATCCTTGGAGGACGACGCGAGGGGCGCGGCTATCTCTGCCATTGCCCGGTAAAGACCCATGGCAAGCAGCGCGGCGACAAGCGTCCCTCGCTCAGCGTCAATGACGGCGACAAGGGCGTGATCCTGCATTGCTTCGCCGGTTGCGATCCGCGCGATGTATTTGCCGCCATTAACGGGCTCTGTCCCAATACGCGCAGAGGAATCGTCGATCGGCCCGCGCTCAGTGAGCGGAGCACGCCGAAAACGACCAGCGGGTATGCGCGTCGTCTCTGGCGATCGGCGCTCAGTGTTCCGGGCACGATCGGAGAACGCTTCCTGCGCGAGCGCGGGTTGCCGACCAGGCCGCCGGCGTCAATTCGCTTCCTGCCGTCGTATCGCTACGATCGGTGCCGGGCGCGAAGCGCCCTGCCCTGCCTGATCGCTGCCGCCCAGGAGCCGACACGCGAGATCGTCGGCGTTCAACTCACATTTTTGCATCCGGGCGGCCGTCGTAAAGCCGATGTCGAATTTCCCCGGCGCACAATCGGCCCGCTTGGCGCGTCTATGCTCCGCCTCGCACAGGCCACTCCCTCGCTTGGGATCGCCGAGGGTTTCGAGAAGGCATGGGCCGCGCAGTTGCTATTCGGCGAGCCTGTATGGGCGACGCTTGGCGCCGACCGTTTCGGCGTCGTCAATTGGCCCAACGACGTGACGAGGCTCACGATTTATGCCGACAACGATGCGCCCGGCCTCAAGGCCGCACGTGAACTGCGCGCCGCGCATCCTGAAATTACGGTTCGAATCCTCCATTGCGTTGCGGAGGGTCAGGACTTCGACAAGCTTTACAAGACCGTCGCAGCGGATCGGGGCAAAGCCTTGCAACGCATCATTGAGGAATGAGCGGCTGCTTGGCGCCAAGAGCAGAAATTAGCTCGTCGCCCGCTAGCGGGCGTTCGGCTCCGAACCCCACACCGGTCGTCAAACGCTTCGAGTGGACCGTTCAAAATCAGACCTTACAATAATTGGAATCAAGAGTGGGCGAGTCGATCCCCTAGCCGCTTTCGGACAGCCTCTCGCACTTGAACGCTGCCAAGATCGCCCAGAATGGACGCTGGAAGGGGTCCGGCCGCAGTGAACAATTGACGCCCCGGATGACCGGGTTCCAGTAGATCGAGAATTCGCTCGGCAGTCGTGCTGTCGCGCCTGGCCATGGCGTTAGCCCCGACGAGCAGCAGAGCGCGTCGCTTGTTCGAGCTGGCGACTCGCTCAAACAGTTTAAGCGCATCTTCCGCGGGAGCATGGGCGCCGACGAGATGAGCGGCTGGCGCCGCAAGGATTGCCGGCGACCTCAGTAGAAACGCGGGTGTCAGACGCGCGACAATGCTCGGGTCCACGGAACCTGCATCGGCCAAGGCATCAAGGGCGTCGAGCCGGATCCAGCGCGCTTCCGGGATGTTGACGAGGTTCGAGATCTTCTGCTGGATTCCGGCGCTGCAGCAATTTGCTGCGACGATCAGGGCGTATTGGCTGAGCGTTCGGTCTACCGTCGTATCGGCAAGATCGACAAGCGTATCGCCGATCGCATCGGATAAGGTACCGTTGGCGGCAAGGGCAACGACGGCTTCTTGGGCGATATCAAAGCTTTCGGGCTCGTCGTGGTACGGTTCAGCGCTCGACCAAGTGTCATGGATCAGAGCCAACAGCGTTTTGAGGTGATCCGGATGCGGCCGTTCTGCGAGCAGAGCGACCAGAGCGCGGCGAACGCGGCTACCGGGATCGGATGCCATTTCGAGGATTGCCGGCGGCAAAGGATCCGGGAATGTCGGCACCAGATGAAGTAGCGCCGTACGGCGCGCATCGGCGCGCTGATGCCGCAGCGCCGCTTGAACGAGGGTGGTATCGCCAATTGCAATCGCCGCCTCGGTCGCACTGACGGCATGCTCCTTGCGGCTGGCAATCGTCAGCCATTGAGCAATCGCTGGCGAGGCGTCGCCTCTGCTTTCGATGATGACCGGCACCACGAGATCAAGTACCTCCGCATCGAGTTGCGATGCACAGCCCGTCAGGAGCGCGAGCGCCGGACCGTTGACCCGGCGAGCTTTCCGCTTCGTGGTGGGAAGGGCTTTGAAAATTTCCTCGAATTCCTTTGGAAGTGCACCAGTGATGCGCCTCAGCTTGGCGTGACTGTTTTTCCCAAGCCGCCGGCGAGCTCCCTGCATGGCAGTGAGCAGCGTGACTTGCCGGTCGGGCTGCTCGCCATTCTCCTGGAATGCGGCGACCAGCGCATTTGGTGCGACTTTCAACGCTGTGAGCGCAAGCTCGTCACGCAGATGCACCGCAGAGGGGACAGGGCCGATGCGCGCGGTAAGCGCAGGCTCCAGCGCTGCACGCCAGTGCTCTCGCACCGCCGCCCAGACATTTGGCTCGTCATCCATCTCCTTGCCCGCCGCGAGAATAGCCAGAAGCTCGTCTTCATCCACCGGCCCGGGGGACGTCACGAGCGCCTGCGACCAGGCGCGGACTAACTCCGCGACCCGCGGATGGTTGGCGAGGACCAACCAGCGACCCTCTGCGCGAAGCTGGCGGATATAGGCGTCGATGAAGACACCGGAAGTGTAACCGTCGCCTTCATGGCTCGACTGCGCGGCCTCTTCGACGGCATGATCCCGTTCGCCATCCTCAATCGCGCGCCACTCCTCCCGGCCGCTCTGAACGTGCTGACGGTGGATGCTCGCGAGGTCATCCAGCGCAGCCTGCACGACGCTCTCAAATCCATTTAGGTCGCGCACGGCGCCGGCTGCCACGGCATCGGCATTAAGCTCGAAGCCGTTGCCGACCATCTGGCGCGCGGCGTCGAGATAGGCAGCGGTCAGGTTGGGTGCGAAGCGATCGAGCCGCTTGGCGAATCCCGATCCGTAATTCCCTCGGTCGAAGCCAAGCTCCTCACGAATAAATCGTTCGGCGACTTTGGCTGCGAGCGGGCTCGCGGACACGCTGTCGTACCAGGCATTGTCGAAGACCGGCGGTTGCCAGTTACGGACGAAGAAGGAAGCCCCCCGCTGCGTTCCTTTCAACAGCCACCGCGCGACGCGGCTCGGTATGGACGCATCGCTGCCCACCTCCGACGCCAGCTCCAGCAAAGGCGCGAACTTGGAAGCCGAATCCATGAGGCTTTCGTCCAGCCAGGCATCGATCGCTTTCTGGCTGCCGGAGTCAATGTCGAAGGCTTGATCAACGTCCTCTCGGCGAGCGAACGAGCGCGTCACTTCAAAAATCCGGGCTGCGGTTTCCATGCCCCAACTGCGATGCGCTGACGGCAGCTGAACGAGCGCGGCGATCAGAGTCTCGATCGCAAACTCGCTCTGGCCCCAGTTGTCTCTAGCGAAGGCTTCAAAACCTTGTCGGACGCTGGGATGAGCAAAGGCGATGGTGCGGGCCGGCTGACGCAAATGGCGGGCCGCGACCATGCGGTCGATCAGACGGTCTAGGCCGTCGCCGAGCGCGCGATCAAGCCCGCGTAGCGCGCGCTGAAGAGGGTGGAGTCGGCTGCGGTCGAACTGACCGCGTGCCGCCAGCAGCGCCCAAACGATGGCTGAGGTGCCGCAAGTGTCGATCGACGATAGGGCTCTGAGGACAACACCTTCCACCGCATCGCGCTGCGCCAGCTCAAGCAGCCGGCGAAAGAAGGCATTTTCTTCTTCGCCGACATCGGGGCCGGTTTGCATATGCGCGAAGTACAGCTCGATCTCGAGCGGCGTGCCAAGCCTGTCGAGCACCTTATTGCGAAACGCGTACGCCTTGGTCTGCAAAGCGGCCGGTAGCTGGTCCATGCGCCTGTCATGAATGTCGCGGAGTTGACCGTCCCGGTAATGGCCTGCATCCAGCTCGATGGACCACGCGTTGAGACTATCGCCGACCTTGGCGCTCTGCATCATGTCGCTGCGGGACGTGATGACGAACTGATGATCCGGCGTAGCTTTGGAGAGGAGGCGTGGCAGCTGCTCGGTCCATGCCTCGCTGCCCCCGCGTAAGCTAAACTGGCCCCATGGATCATCGACATAGAAGAGTGTCGGTCCATTGTTGACGACCTTGCGTACGCTAGTCGGCGCATCGTCCGCCCCAACAGTGACAACCTCCAACGCACCATCGCGCCGTCGCGCTATATCGCACAGCTTGAGCGCCGCCTGCGTCTTGCCCGTGCCCGAGGGCCCCCGAATGACAACTGCGTTCTTGTCGTTCAGGATCTTGAGCATCTCGTCGAAGTTCGCAGGGGGCACGAAATGCTCGAGGCTGGCGGAGCTGGCCAGTAACCCGCCGTGCGCCCGCACCGTTGCGAGAAGGTCATCGCTCGTCCATAGACCGGGCGTGCTGCCTCGGGTCCGCCGCCCGGCTTCGAGACGCAGCTTTTGGATGAGATTTTGCTGCTCGACTTTGGGAACATGCAGCAGGTCCGACATTAGCGCTCGGATATCGGATGCGAGCTGTTTCTCGGTGAGCTTGCCCCAGATCGCGACGCGGCCTTCGGGCGACGCTTTCAATGTGGCGTACAGGCTCGGAGGAAAGCTTGCCTTGTCGGAGAGCTCTTCGAAGCCTTCGACCCGCAGTCCACGCGCTGCGCCCTTTACATCGGCATTGGTGACGAGCAGATAGCGGGTGTTCGGCTCGTCGAGATGATGTAGTGCTTTTCGGCGCCCACCCTTTTTGTCGGAGCCGTGCTTGAGCAGGGCTTCGAAATCCTCGACCGACCAAGGCTCACCGTTGTCCATTTTGACTTGGACGACAAGCTTGTACCCGCCTGCGACGGTCGCACTGGGTTGTAGGCGTCCTGGCACGTGGGGCTCCAGATCCGCTTCCAAATCCTCATCGTTCGCTGGTTCGAGCACGAGGCGCGTAGCCGCCTTGGAAATAAGGAGGAGTTGCAAGGCAGCGAGGATTGAGACGTCGAGCTGATAGTCGAAACCTGCTTGAGCGGCGGCGGCACCTCGTAGGGGACGCTTTGCGTCCGCGCTGTTGGTCAAGGGCGAGTCCGACTGGTTGGAGTGCAATCGCTTGATATCTCCACGACTATTTGTCGACATCGTCGAACACCGAGCGCTTCGTGGCGACCGGAGTGGAAGCCGGAGCTTCTTCCTTCTTTTGCGTCACGATGTGCGTCCAATCCGCTTCATCTTCCGAGCCTTCCTCCTGCTCGCGCTTGCGCTCTTCCAGTCCCTTGACTGACCGCTTCACCTGATTGCGCGCGTTGTCGATCAGGGCTGTGGCGTCCGCGTCGACACCGATCGCCTCAATGCGATCGAGTACGCCAAGAAGCTTCTTGAAGTGGCTATCAGGCTCCTCGTCCAAATCAGCGTCGGCGACGATCTCGTCGATCCGCTCTTCGAGCGAAGGCAGCACAGTTGTTCGCAGTGCCAGCCCCATGCCGACCAGTCTCAGCGGCGGTACAAGCGCTAGCATCTCTGGTTCGTCGAAGAAGGAAGCATCTAGGTTCGTGAGCACGGCGGATTCCAGGGTGTCGGCCGCCTCCGAGCGCAGATCGTCCGGTAAGATGCCGAGGTGGTGGGCTCGGGCGTAGGCCGCGATCTGGGGATCGTTGCCGGCGAGGTCGGTTTGCCAGCAGGACCGTCGAAGTAAATTTGGAAATTGCTGGACCGCTCTGGCGAACACGGGCCCGCTCGCTCGATAAGACAGGAAGTGGAATAGCATCCAATTGCGGTGCCATTCATCGGGGGTGTGGCCGAGCCGGGCGACCAGAGCATCGTCGAGCATCGTTGGGATGACAAGCGCGTCTCGAATGAGAGGCGAACCCTCGCACGTAAAGCTGCTGAGAATGGTGTCGATCGTCGCGCCCCGAATGAGCGCCGCCATCATATGCGGCTTCTGGCGGAGGATCTCTGTCAGGGCGTCGGAAATCGTCGGATGGGCGAAGGTCCATTTTGATCCGGAGAGTTTCAGGAACGAGCCCTTCAGCTCAGCGAAACAATCCTGGATCTTAGTCAGGGTGTACCCGGTCAGCTCCGCGACCGCCTGGGCAGCCAACACATCATGGTCCCTGGGATTGAAGCCGGCTTGATGGACGTAAACCAGGATGAGCGCGGCTTGCAGCTGATCATCCAAGGCGTTGACCGTATCGATCAGATGCTCTGTTGGCTCTTCCATGAAACGCACGAGCGAACTTTCGCGGGGCGAGAGCCCCTTGGTGAAGTTCGAGTCACCAAGGCGTTCGGCAATCCCAGGAAGAAAGTCACGAACGGCGGCGACGGCGGCCAGGTGTGGCTTGACACTTGATCGCCAGCTCTGGCTCTGCTCGCCGAAATTCACATGGTTATAGAGAATCTGCGCCTTCTCTTCGAACGTCAGTTCGCCGACATCGACTACGGCGCTGCCATCAGCGAATTGGGCAAGGTTGCGCTGTCCGAGGCGACGCCGCGCCGCTTCATAGATATGCTTGCGGGAGGTTAGGAGAAAGCGGTTGCCGTGCTTGATCGCTGCCCGGAGCTTGGAGAATGCCGACGCCCAGTCCTGTACATAGTCGTCGCGTAGCACATTCGAGCCGAAGGCGTCGTCGATCCAGAAGAAGCGACCCGGATCGTTGGGATTCCACCCGGCCTCGAAGTCGCGGGGACTGGTCAAAGCGAGAACGGTGTTATCCGGATTTTCAGAAGCGATTGTCGAGACGATCGCGCCGATCGCTGATTTGCCGCTTGAGGGATTGCCCAACAGCAGCACTACGCCATGGTTGGAAATGGCGTTGACGGCGTCGCGATGGGCTTTTGTCGGCACATACGTGCGAAGCTTTGGAATCCAGCTGTCAAGCAGCGCCCGACTCTGCTCGCTTAGCCGCTCATCCACGATTGAGGTGAGGTCCCCCAGGCCGTAGACCTGCGGAACGAGAGCCCGTAGGCGCGCGCTGGTTCTGATGACCCGGACGATATACTGGCGACCGAGAATGTGCGGCTTACGCACGCCGAGCGCCCGAAGCCTGTCACGCATCGCCGCCGCGACAGGCGCATCTACGCTCATGTTCGTCATGAAGGCGTAGGTGTCAGCCTGACCGGCTTTGACCAGCTCCTCGACATTCTCAAGCTCGGTGGTGAGATCGCTGAGCTTCAATGCCCTCATGGCATCGGACGTATGCTTGCACTGGACCGTGCCGATGGGCGGTGCGTCTGTTACAGAGGGGATGAGGAAGACCGCGTCCTGGCCGCCGTCCTGGGCTTCACGGAAGATCTCCACGGGTCGGCCGAGTATGACCTCGCATACCTGCGAGCAGAGATCCTGAAACGCGCGCCAGCCGATCGTGTGGAGCGCCAGATCGCTCCAGGGGCCGTGCGCTCGACGTTTGCGCGGCGCCGGAAGTTCGATTTGCGCGGTCTCGGTCATCATGCGGTGGCGACACCACGTAGAACGCCGACCGGCATCGGATGAATATCCTGGTCGATGACTACGCTTGTGGTGCCGAGCAGTCCAAGTTCGATGTCGAGACGCCGGCCTCCCTCCGTCGAGGTGCTCACCAAGCGCCGGCATAGCAGATCGGCCAGCGCGGGGTCTTCGACCGCGCAGATTATCTGGCGCCCGTCCAAGCGGAGAGCGGCGAGCACTTCGACTAGGTGAAGAGCCCTGAAATCATCGATGTGCTGAACGGGGTCGTCGAGCAGAAGGGACCTGAGTGGTGTCCACGCCCGCGCAAGATGGACCGAGAGAAGGAAGGCCAGACCTGCTGCGCGGCGCTGGCCGCTGCTGAAGACGAATTGCGGGTTCAGGCCGTCTCCCACCTTGAGGCTGAGGAAACGCCGGACGTCGCCGCGGATGCTGTAGTCGATCGTTCGCCAGTCGGCGTGCGGTCGCAGGCGTTGATAGAGTTCGTTGAGCAGAGGACTGATCTGAGCGAGCCGCTCGTCGATGATCTCAGCGCTCACGCGCTTGACAGAGCGTTCGATTTCGCGGGCTGCGGTGACGGCATTTTGTGACTGGCTGACCGCCTGCGCCAGCTTCTCGATTTCAACTCGCAGCGCCGAGATGTTGTTTTCGATCGACGACATCCGCGCCACCGCTTGTGAGGCCTCCAGCACGAGGAGCGCACGCTCAAGGTCGATCAACCGGTCTCGTTCGAGAGAAATCGCCTGCTCCAGCCCGTCAGGATCATGGATCAAGCGGTGATCGAGCCCCCACTGAGTGTAGAAATCCACATGCGCCGCTTCCTGGACGCGCAGGCGGCGCAGCTCGTCCGCATGAATTTGAACGGAGGCAGCTGCTGCCTGGAACGCGAGGCTGGGTTGCCGCGCATTGTCTTTCGCGGTGGCGAGAGCATCGCGAGCGGCCTGAACGCCCGACGCCAGTGATGTAATCCGTCGCCGTGCAGCGGCCAGACCGGCGGCAAACTCGTCCGACGTTCGGTGGGCCGCGCATAGCGGGCAATGATCGTCGTGCAGCCCGAGGCGCTCACCGTGCTCGACGAGAAGGCTCAGCGACGCCGCGATCGCGTCCATCTCTTCTTCGCGCACGAGGCGCTGTTCGGCTTCCGAGACGGCTTGCTGCGCAGACTGATGCTCGCGCTGCGCCGCTTCGTTCGCCGCTGATGCGGCCTCCCGGTTCGCAACGGCCTCCGGGGCGTTGAAGGCCGCCTGCGCAAACGCGACCTCGCGACCGAGTTGAAGCGCGTCGCCCATTCGACCCAATCGGGCCCGTCCGTTCACGAGCGCGTTTCGACCTGCTACCAGCCGCGCCGTCAGCTCGGGCTGCGCATCCGGCGCCGCGGCGGCGATCACCTGGAGCGCGGCAGAAACATCCCCGGATCGGCTAAAGGAGGCTTGTGTCTCAGACTGCTGCGTTAGCCTGTCCGCGAGGCGCAAACGGGCGGCCTCATAGGCGGCCTCGTCTTTAGAGTGAGCGGCTTCGGCGGACGCCACGACCTCCTTGGCTCTGCTACCCGCTTCGGAGCCTTCCAATGCGCCGAGCGCCGAGCGCACGAGATCGAATCGCTCCGTTTCGGTGAGGTCCAGGCTGAGCGCAGCGATCCATTCGTCGCGGATTATCGAGGTCCGAGTGAGTTGCCTGAGCGCGTCGTCTGGCGCGGGTCCGCGGCAGAGCGCGGCGTGGATCTCCTCTGATGAGCGATCGGAGCCGGATTCCCGCGTCCGCGTGATGGTGAATGGCTTCCCGTCGTCGTCAACGAAAGAGGCCGTGACGTAATGGGCATTGGGAACACCTTCACCGCGCCACCAGAGGTAATCGCTGAGGCTTTCCTTCGCCGCCTTCTCGACGGCGTATTTGTCGATGGAGCCCGTGATCGCGAACTCGACCGCATCGCACAGGGTGCTCTTGCCCACGCCGTTCCGGCCGGTGATGACGGTGAAGCCCCGTCCGAAGTTGATCCGGACGAGATCCCTGAAGCCACGAAAGCCGCATACTTCGATGAAATCGAGCCTCATGATGTCGCTCCCAAAATGCGAGCGACCTCCGCCGGCGTGGTTTCGTTGAGGAACGCGGTAACGGCATCGGCAGGAATGTCCTTCAGCCTGGTACGCAATCTCGTTTCGAAGTTGGACGCGCCGAGCAGCGGCTTGGAGCGCATGGACAGCAGAGGTAGAAGCGCCTTCTCAACGTCATCGGCTGTGGTAATCGAGGCCCGGGCGATCTTTCGGGTCAAAGAAAAATCCTCTTCGATGCGCTCGATCTCGCGCCCTCGACGCGCATCCTGATCCGGAGTCAGAAAAACCGAGTAGACGTTCCACGCCTTCGCTCCGGCACCGCGCAACGAAGCGGCGTGCCGAGCGAGCGCGATCTGCTGGTTCTCCTTCCAGGTGGTGAGGAGCGCATCTGCGGTGTCGAAGACGTGGACGAATCCCATCAGCGCCGCGCTTTCCAAACAGGTCACCGGGCCGGCCGAGCCAGTCCACGTCCAGGTTTCGTAATGGGCGTCCCGAAGGAGGATTTCTGCTTGCGTCAAGATGTCCATCAGATGCCCAACACCGCTCTTGCCGCAGGGAGATCGAACCACTTGCCCGTCGGGTCTGGACGAATGACATCGCCTGCGCGCCCGCTCCGGACGACGTTGTCGGGGACTCCCAGGTCGGTTGCGCCGACCGCGACAACAATGTCGGACTGCATCGCAGCAGGCGGCTCGACGAACTTTCCGCGTAGCGTCCCGAGGACGGATTGCGCCCCGTTTATGACGCGAATGGTCCGGCTGTTGAGCTCGTAACCGTCGGCGCGTTGAACTGCTCCCGCCTGACGGAGCAGCAAGTGGAAGAAGCCCAAGGCCTCCGGATTCGCCGGGCGTAGCAGCTTGGCCGGCTCCGCCGCCGAGACACCCTCGGCATCCCGCCTCAGACCATAAAGGGCCTCGCTGTCGAAGTTTCCGACGTCTAGCCAAGCCGGGTCGCATTGAACTCCGGTGGCGTGCTCGAAGGCAGCCCGCCCGGCGTCCAGGACCTGACGAAGGTAGTTCGATGAGAACGCGCGACGAAGCTCGTCGAGCGCCACGGCCCCAGACTCTTGGACATGCTCGAACGTCACGTTCTGAGCGTGCGCTATCTCCCAGAGCTGCGGAGCCTTCTGCTCGAGCGCATTCGGCGGCGAAAGATCGACCACCGTTACAGACAGCGGCTGCACGTCAATCAGCGCTTCGCCGATCACAGCGTTGAGGTATTCCCAGTCCGACCAGAAGCCGACGACGAGCAGGTCCTTTTGCCGAAGGTTGGCGGCCATCCATACTTTGCTTCGAGCGATGCGAGCCGATATTATCGGATCGTCGATCTGCGAAGGTGCCCAGACTGTGGACGGCCGGTCGCGATGGGAGCAGCCGTGGAATTTCAGCAGGGGCGCCTGACGGACTGCATCGGCGGTAGCCTCGTCGCCGTCGAGTGAACCGCGGAAGTCCGCGCCGTAGTCCCATGCCCGCCGCTCAATAAGCGTGTCGTAGTTGCTCGATATGCCGGCAACGGCGGCGCGAATGATGAGAAAATCGGCTATTGCGGCATGCCCGGTGTTCGAAGGCCGCACGAAGGCGGGCCAGGGCACCAGATGTTCGATGAAGACCGATTGCAGGGCATTGAGGCCCGCGAAGTGCTCGGCGAGAGCCTCAAGATTCTCCCGTAGAGCAAGCTCGCAGTTCGGGTCTGATTCAAGACGATATTTGTCGAAGCAGCGCTCGGCGACAGTTCGGGCAGACGGCAGGCTGCTGGGCGGCGCCATCGACAGCCCGGCGCCGCAGACCACCAAAAGGCGGCCGGCGTTCATTGAGGCCAGAAGTCGAGTGATTGTCTCGGGCGTCAAGCAAGCCTCCGCCGAGAACCAGCTCGCCTTGCTGCTGGCTTCGCTGCCGGCTGAGTTAGGACGCCGAGATGTTCGATCCGTACGGGCGGCCGGGCCGGCAGCTTCACCGTCAGTTCGAGTTTGCCACCGATCGCTTCGACATAGCTGCGTAGCGTCGAGAGATACATATCCGCCTGGTTTTCGATCTTGGAGACGGAGGGTTGTTTGATGTTCAGGGCGGTCGCGACATCTTCCTGGGCCTTGCCCGCGATCTGGCGCAGCCCGCGGAGTCCTTCGACCTCCTGCCGGAGTTCGTCATAGCGCGCTTCGATCTGCTCCTGCTGGTCGCGGGGCAGGGAAGCTATGACCTGATCGATGCTCCTTCCCACAGGATCGTCCCCTTCTTTACGGATTTAAGGTTTTCCAGATGGTCGGAAAACCAGCTGCCCGCCTTGGCGATAAGCTGCTTGTAGAAGCGCCTCTGGCTACTGGCCGACTTGTCGCGACCTCGATCGTGCTCCTCTCAGGATCGCACGCGAAGGCTGCACGACATTCATCGTCTGCAGCAGAGAATGCATCTCCTTTCTCTTGGCCTGTTTCGAGCCTTTGAGCGTGTCGACGATGGGCGACCGAGCTGCAGACCGAATTCGGCGAACAGCTTCGCAATGGCGAGTAGTTCGGTCTGACTCCGATGCTCCACAGCCAGAAACTCCGCCTCACGGGCGTCGTAAAGTCTGATATTTAATGTATATAGCTTCGGAGCTATGTCGGGTCAAGGCTGATGAGGACGGCATCAGTTGCCACCCTCGGGGACTCCTGGGAAACGCAAGGGAGATCGCCGATGCTCCTTAATTGGATTTCGCAACGAGCAATCACGCGGTCGAACGCTGGTTTGAAACTGTAGCTGTATCTTGCATGAATCGGCACATGCTGAGGTCGCACGGCTCACGACTCCAAGTGGTTCAAGCCAAACCTGCCATTCTGCATTCAGCCCGATCCTCGCTGGACAAGCCAAGCCGGCGAAATGCCCAATACCGGACGTTCCGAACTTCGGCTAAGCGTCATATTGTTGCCTTCCTCAGGTAACGAAAAACGAGGAAATGGTCCCTCTGCGCTCTTTCCTCACGCTTCTCGTTGAGATGGAAGCCGCGCAGCTCGCGAAGTTTTCGGGGTCGCCGCGCGTTTGGCGCCTCTCGCCGCTTTGCGTGGCGACTCGACGCCGAGCAATTCCCACAAGCTGATGTCCAATCGTTCCGCGAGTTCCACGAGCACGAGCAGGGACGGGTTCGATACGCCATCGGTGATGAGATAGAGCTGCGGCAGGGATACGTTCAGAAATTTTGCAAATTCCTGTTTGGTCAGGCCGCTATTGCGGAAGCGCTCGTTTACGACGGCGCCCATCGTCTCGACCATTTTCGCCCCGGAGGGATTCTTACGATCGCGAACCGGCTTGGCTTCGAGCAACTCGTAGAGCGGGACGCGAAGCTTTTTCGAAATTTCCGCCAACATTGTGATGGACGGGTTCCCGAGCCGGCGACGCACATAGCGAAATTGCGACCCTGACATGCCGACGAATTCGGCGAATTCCGGCTTCGACAAGCCGCTCTTCGCCTGTTCGGCGATTAGGCGGTTCGAGAGGTTTGCGAGATAGGGCGACTCGAGCCGATCAGCGATCGTGACGACCATGAGCCGGCGTCGTCGATCCGCCTGAGCCGTTCCCCCCGCTTTACCCGCCTTACGCGACCACTTTGGCTCGCCGCCGATCATTTTGCCCCGGAAAAATCACGACACCGCCCCAGCACTGTCATAGATTCTCGCGCGGCTGCCAAGGGCAATTCGGGAATTTTTGCCAGTTTATTAGACTTTGCCTGCTTGCGCTTTGCGGCGCGGCATCCGAAGCAAGGCTGTGGCTCGACAAGCGCGGAAGGCAGGACAGGATGCCGCCCCCGGTCGCGCGCCGGGCCTTTCACGCTGCTTTTGCGAAGAGCGAGAGCGGTGAGCGCGCTTCACGACGGGACAGAAAGCGAGAGAAAGGCTCCCGCGCGCTCGTCGCGGAGATTTCGCTCATGACCGACAATTACGGTGAGACGATCGCCAAGGCCCTCGCCACCCAAGGCGGGCATCTCTTTATCGGGAGGGGCGGGTTTTCATTGCATTACGAGACCGGATGGCTGAGCGGTGGTTATGACTGCGAGCCAGTCAAAGCCGCGCTGATCGCGGCGGGCTTGCCCGTGATCGATAGCCGCACGGTCGATGTCGGCAAAGTCGCGGACCTCGCGCTTCGCGGTCCGATGATCGCGGTCGGTAAGCCGCCAGATCCGCCGCCCTGGCGCGCGCTGTCCTATGCGCCACTTGCCGAGGGTGCCGAGGCTTACGCGCGCGCCGGCGCCGATGTGCTGAACATGCCCGGGTGCGGCGGCGAGGACTCGGCAGCCCGAGAGTGAGAGGGCCCTTTGGGCTTTTCGACGGAGAAGAGGGTGAGAGAGAGGTTCTCGCCCATCCGTCGCGGAGTTCAGGGATATGGCGAAGATTGTTTTGACGGCGGCGCGGGATATCGCGCTCGACAAGCTTGTGGCGTCCGACGCGAATGTGCGGCGGATCACGGCGGGGGTGAGCGTCGAGGATCTGGCCGAGGATATTTCGCGGCGGGGACTGTTGCAGTCCTTGAGCGTGCGGCCTGTCGTGGACGACCAGGGCGCGGAAACGGGTCAATTCGCGGTCAGCGCGGGCGGGCGACGTCTCGTGGCGCTTAAACTGCTCGTCAAGCAGAAGCGCCTCGCGAAGAACGCAGCCGTACCCTGCATCATGAAAACCGACGGCATCGAAGAAGAAGATTCGCTCGCCGAGAACACGATGCGCGAGGCGTTGCATCCGCTCGACCAGTTTCGGGCGTTCAAGAATCTCCAGGATCAGGGCGTCACGATTGACGAGATCGCCGCGCGGTTTTTCGTCGGCGCGCCGGTGGTGCGGCAAAGACTGAAACTCGCGGCGGCGAGCGAGAAGCTGCTTGATCTCTACGTCGCCGAAGAATTGAGTCTTGAGCAGCTCATGGCCTTTTGCGTCACCGACGACCATGCGCGGCAGGAGCAGGTGTTATGCCGATATCGGCATAAAACTTCTTATGTCGAGCAGGAGATTATGCCGAGCAAGAGTGGGCGGGGCATTGCGCGGCCTGGATGACCTCAAGGATTTACTCGGCATAATTTCGATCCGTTCAGCCTCTAAAAGCCGAAAGGATCAGCATGATCACCAGTGAACTGCCTACTTTGGATGAGCCGCCTGCTCACGGTCACCGCCTTCGAGCCGATGCAATCCTTGCTCGGTATCTCGACGCGCAACTTGGTTCTCCCAGTTTTAGGAACCGCGCCGGCGCCGCACGGCATTTCCTCCATTGGGTGCGGCTACGCCACGTGCCCTTAAGCCGTGTGGATGCCGAAGTCGTACAGCGCTTCACACGCCATCGGTGCCAATGCGTGAGCTTCAGCCCGCGAGCCATTCAACAGCCAGGCTACGTCACCAGTGTCCGCCGGTTCGTCGCGTTTCTTGAAGATCAAGGCGCGATTCCCGTTCCCGATCTTGGCCCAGTGGTCGCTCTACTGCCAGCGTATGGCGATCACCTCGTCGCCCTGAGCTACAGCCGAGGATGCCGAGGCATGTTGATTTCCGGCGCGGAGCATTTTGTTCATTGGCTCCGCTTGTCGCGGGTTGGCGCGCAGGTCGTGAGTGACGCCGACGTCGAACGGTTCGCTCAGCACGACTGCCAGTGCTTTCTTTGTCGCAAACGCGGCAGGCTGACCGCCTCGGGCGTGCTTCGACGGCGGCGAAGCGGAGCTGCATTTCTTCAGTTCCTGCGCGACCGTGGACTGGCGCCGACGCGCGGTGTCGCTGAAGAAGATCCGCGCCTTCGCGCATTCCGGACCTGGCTTGTTCATCGATGCGGCGTCACCAAACAGACGGTTGTGCGCTATCTGGCCGAAACGGCGCGTTGGCTGCAGTCGCTCGGCGAGGACCCGAGCAAATATGACGCCGTTACGATCCGCAATATCGTGTTGGACCAGCCCGTGACTCGGTCCCGCGGTTCGGTCCAGCTGACTGCGACAGTGCTGCGGGCGTATCTCAGGTTTCTTGCGGCCAACGGCGCGTGCCGTCCCGAACTCGTCCATGCAGTGCCCTACGCGTCACGCCGGCGCGACGCCGTGTTGCCGCGCTTCATCAGCCCGGAAGCTGTCGAGCGTATCGTCACGTCCTGTCACGACGCCACGTCGACGGGTATCCGGGATCGAGCAATCATCCTTCTGCTCGCTCGCCTCGGCCTTCGCGCTGGGGATGTGTGCCAACTCAAGCTCTCCGACATAGATTGGGCCAATGCGCTGTTGCGCGTAGATGGCAAGAGTCGAAGGGCGGCGCAACTGCCACTCCCGCAGGACGCAGGCGACGCGCTGTTGGCCTACATCGAGCAGGCTCGCCCAGTCGTTCCGGAAGACCGCGTGTTCCTGCGTTCGCACGCGCCGTTCAGGCCTTTGGCTTCCTCAGCAGAGATCGCCCGCATCGTTGCAAAGGCGCGCGACCGCGCGGGCGTCAAAGGAGGTCCATCCGGAGCGCATGTGTTTCGCCATTCGCTGGCCACCGCAATGGTCAGGACCGGCTCCAGTCTGGAGTCGATCGGAGCTCTCCTTCGGCATCAGTCGCCTGCAACGACGGCCATCTACGCCAAGGTGGATGTCGTGATGCTGGCGCGCGTCGCCCAGCCATGGCCCGGAGACGCATGATGCTGAGCGATGACGTGACGCGCTACGTCGCCCTGCATCGTAGCCTCGGGCTAAAATTCAACAATGAGGACCAGATCTTGCGGTGTTTCGTGACATATGCCGAAGCGAACGACGATCAGTACATGCGCACCGAGCGGATATTTGCCTGGTGCCGCTCGGCCTCCTCGCCAACACGAGCAAGGACATTTTACGCCGCCATCAGGCGCTTTTGCATTTTCATTCATGCGGAGGACCCACACCACGAGATCCCGCCTGCTGGTGCGTTTGGACGTGGGCGTTGCCCGCGCCCGGCGCCGCACCTGCTGGGCCATCATCAGCTGCGAGACCTCATGACGGCTGCACTCAAGCTTGGGCCAAAAGGGTCGATCAGCCCGCATACCTACCATCACCTGTTCGGACTCCTCGCCGCGACTGGCATGCGCATTTCGGAAGCGCTGGCGCTCAAACGCGGCGATTTCACCGATGACGGTCTCATCGTTCGCAAGGGAAAGTTCGACAAGAGCCGGCTCCTGCCGATCCACTCGACCACCCGACAGGCGCTGAATCGCTATCTGGCTCTCCGAGAGGACCTGAATGCGGGCGGAAGCGACCTGTTCGTCGTGACGACCGGCCAGGCTCCGCGAAAGTCGACCGTGTATCAAGTTTTCCGTCGGCTCGCTCATCATTTACGAATCCGCGACCTGGGCAGCGCGTCGGGCCCTCGCGTGCATGACCTGCGGCATATGTTCGCCGTGCGATCACTGGAAGCATGCGCGCACGATCGTTGCGAGGTCACCGCCCATATGCTCGCTCTCAGCACTTATCTCGGCCACTCCGAACTGGAGCACACCTATTGGTATCTCGAAGCAACGCCAGTTCTGCTGCGCAGCATAGCCGAAGCCGGCGAGCAGCTTTTCCAAGGGAGGGAGGCATGACGGCTCTCGCTCCGCACCTCACCGCCTTCTTGTGCGAGCATTTGCCCCGAGATCGCAACGCCAGCCCACACACGGTGGCGACTTACGCCCATTGTTTCGCGCTGTTAGTCCGGTTCGCAACCAAGCAACTCGACAGCCGGCCCAGTGACCTTAGGATCGAGGATCTCGGTCCGGATCTGGTGCTCAGTTTCCTCGACGAGATTGAGACCGATCGCGGCAACTGTGCTCGCACGCGCAACGCGCGGCTTATCGCAATCCGGACCTTCTTCCGTTACGTCGAGTACAAAGTGCCGGCCTGTTTGGATCAGGCTTTGCGTATCCGGGCGTTGCCGAAGAAGCGGACGGACACGGCGCTGATTGATTACCTCACGCGTGAGGAGATCGAGGCGTTATTATCTGCTCCAGACCCGCGTACAGTGAGCGGCGCACGCGATCGTGCGATGTTGCATCTGACCTACGCTGCGGGCTTGCGCGCTGCCGAGCTCTTATCGCTTCGCCTGGAAGACTTCCCAGATCGCTCGCTCACGACGGTTCGGATCAAAGGAAAAGGGCGCCGCGAGCGCGTGCTGCCCTTGTGGCGTGAAACCCAAGCTATGCTTCGCGCCTGGTTGGCGATTCGCCCGCAAGCCGAGACACCCGAGTTGTTCCTCAACCGAAATGGCGAGCCGATGAGCCGGGATGGCTTCGCGCATCGTCTTGCTCAGCACGTCGCTGTCGCCGCGCAGAAACAGCCGTCGCTCCTGCAGAAGCGAGTAACGCCGCATGTCCTTCGTCACAGCTGCGCGATGCACACGCTCGCTGCGACGGGCGACATCCGCAAGGTGGCCCTTTGGCTTGGTCATGCGAGCATCCGCAGCACGGAGACCTACCTGCGCGTCGATCCGGCAGAAAAGCTGGCGGTTCTAGCCGCGCACGCGCCTCCACCAGTCAAGCCTGGCCGCTTCAAGCCGCCATCGGACAAGCTCATGACCATGCTCGCCGAGGCGCGGAACGGAACATGATGAACTGAAGAGAGAGCAATTATGCCGAGCGAGTCCACGTGTTTCTCCGATGTGGGACGGCCGTTTTGGGCTCTGCTCGGCATAATCTCCTGCTCGACATAAGAAGTGTGGGAGACTCTCAAACGGTCCTACAATAAGGAGCCTTATACGATCCGGCGCATGCTGACCGAGGGCGCTGTGAAGGCAGGCGACAAGCGCGCCGTCTTCGTCGGCGTTGCGGGGTATGAAGCGGCGGGCGGGGTCATCCTTCGTGATCTCTTTCAGCAGGATCATGGTGGCTGGCTGCAGGATATGGCGCTGCTTGATCGTCTTGCGCGGGAAAAACTCGCGGAAGCGGCCGACGCGCTTCGCGCCGAAGGCTGGAAATGGTCGGAGATCGCGATCGATTTTCCCTATGGCCATACGAATGGGCTGCGGCGGCTGCCGGCGAGCTACGCGCCGGTCTCGGAGGAACAGCAGGCGCGTTACGACGTTGCGCTCGCCGAATATGACGCGTTGTCGGACGAACATGAGGGCGCGGAAGATCTTCCAGAAGAGGTCGACCGTCGGCTCGCGGAACTCGAAAAGGAGATGGCGGCGGTTGACGAGCGACCGGCAATCTACGATCCGACCGAAATCTCGCGCGCCGGAATATTTGTCTGCATCGACCATGATGGCGCTCAGAAGGTCGAGCGCGGCTTTGTCCGGCCCGAGGATGAGGAGCCCCCAGGCGCGCCGGCCGCCGGCGAGCCCACGGGATCGGTGGCCGCTCCAAAACGCGCTGGCGACGGTGCGGTCGGCAGTCCCGATGGAGACGCGGCCGACCAGGACGAGACGGAAGTCTCGTCAAAACTATCGGACCGATTGATGAGCGATCTCACCGCCCACCGAACGCTCGCGCTGCGCGTTGCGCTCGCCAATGATCCGGAGGCGGCATTTCTTGCCGCGACCCACGCGCTGGCGTTGAAGAGTTTTTACTCTTCCGGCCGCTTCGACGGCTGCATCGAGGTCGACGCCAAATCCGCACCGCTCGGCGGCTATGCTTCCGGCCTCGCCGATAGCGCTACGGCGCGGGCGAATGATGAAGCGCAGGGCCATTGGCAGTTGCGACTGCCGAAGAAATCGGACGATCTTTGGGACTGGCTGGTGAAAGCGGATCGCGAATCGACAGCCGGGCTTTTCGCGTTCTGCGTCGGCCAGAGCGTCAACGCGCTGCAGCTTTCGCACGAACGCCGCTCAAAGGCGCTGGATCATGCCGATCGAATGGCCGAACATGTCGGGCTCGATATGAGCGCGCATTGGACGCCGACTGTTGAGAGCTATTTCGGCAAGGTGACCAAGGCGCGGATTCTGGCGGCGGTGCGCGAGGCCAAGGGCGAAGCGACCGCGCAGATGATCGATCATCTGAAAAAATCCGACATGGCGGTCGAGGCCCAGCGTCTGCTCCAGGGAACAGGCTGGTTGCCCGAGCCGCTTCGCGGCTCGACAACGGATGATGCTGACGCGGCAATCCTCCAAAAGCAAGAAAGCGACGCCTTGCCGGATTTCCTGGGCGATGACGACGACGCGGCTTTGCTCGACGCCGAGGAAGGGGAGCCGCACGCCACGGCCGCGGAATGATGTTCCGGGCGGGATGGCGCGCGCCGTCCCGCCTTCCTCCGCGCCTGGCGCTTCGACGCTGACGTTTCGTCGCGTCCGCTCAAGACGCGCGCTCGTCGCCCCATCAATCTCCGTTTCCCGACACCGTCGCGCGCGGCGACACGCGCGCGCATCCTCCCTCGATTTTGAAAGGCGCCGCCATGGGCTGGCTCTATATGCAATCACTCGGCGGTCATGCAGGACCGCGTGACTATCTCGACGCGCAGTTTACCTTCGAGAATGCGGAAGGCCGATCGAAGGTCCTGCGCTCCATCCTTCTTGGCGACACCTATTACGCCGCCATCGAGCAGCACAGCGGCGGGGCGCGCGCGGTCTTCGCGCTCGTCTGCCTCACCTACTACAATCCGCGTGATCCGGAAGGATTCATCTTCGGCTACAAAGATATGACCGAAGCTATGGGGCCCTGCGCGAGCGACTGCCCCGAGGACATTCTGGATCTGTTGACGCCGACGGATCGGCCTTACGCAATCGCCTGGCGCGCCCGCTGTCGCGAGAACGCCGTTGCGCGGCGCAGTAAGTCATCACAAAAATCGGCGTCGTCGTTCTGACGGATTGGCGGCGGCGGCGTCACGGCGCTGATCGTCGGCGCGACGGCGGGGGGAGAGAAGAGGAAAAGGGCTTGGCCGTGAGGGCGAGCCCGGGAGGAGCAAAGAGAGAGCGTCCCGGGCCGTCACAATCCCGGAGACAATCGATGAGCCCGATCCTCGCCGTTGCTGAAACGCCCCGCGAACAATCCGAACTTTCCTTCGTTGCGACGGACAAGCCGCATGCGCTGATCATGGCGGCGCAAACGCTCGTCGCGCATCTTGCGAAGGGACGCGTCATCGACGCCCCAGCCGTGCGCGTGGCGATGGAAGCCGCTTTTGGCGCAAGCGACTCGCAAGGGGCCTGGAGCTGGAAGGACGCCTATGAGGCGGTCGAGGCGGCGCAAGTTTTGTTCCTGCGTCGCTATGGGCCGGCAATGGCTGCGCGCGCGGCGAATGATCCGGCGCGCCTTCTCGCCATGCTCAAGAAAGTCGGCGCGCTACTTCCGAGCGAAACGCGCCGCTCGGAAGAAAGCCAGGCGCTGCAGCAATTCTCGACGCCGCTGGAATTCGCCTATGTCGCGAGCCTTGCGGCAGGGATTAGAGCCGACGACGTCGTGCTTGAACCCTCCGCGGGTACGGGGATGCTGGCGATCCATGCCGAGCTCGCCGGCGCGAAACTCGTCCTCAATGAATGGGGCGAGACGCGCGCCGATCTTCTGAAAGGTCTATTTCCCCAAGCGCGGCTCAGCCGCGTCGACGGCGCGCAGCTTCACGATCGCCTCGCCGCCGATCTTGTTCCAACCGTCGTGCTGATGAACCCGCCCTTCTCCGCCTCGCCCTTGATCGAGGGACGACATGCCGCCGCGACCTTCGAACATATTCGCGCGTCTCTCTCTCGCCTTCGCCCCGGCGGACGGCTTGTCGCCATCACGGGCGAAAGTTTCTCCCCGACCGCGAACAGCTGGCGCGGAAGTTTCGAGCGCCTGCAGGAACAGGGACGGCTCGTATTCACGGCGTCGCTCGCGCGCGGATTTTTCGCGCGGCACGGGACGAGCGTCGAAAGCCGGCTGACGGTCTTCGATAAAACGCCGGCTGAGAACCCGAATGAATTTGTCGCTGGACTTGGTCCGGTCGCCGACGTTTCAGAGTTGCTCGCGCTGGTGCAGCGCGATATCCCGCCGCGCGCGTCTCTTGCGCTCGCGCCGGGCAATGGCGATGCTCCAATCCAGGGCGGCGTCGGTTCGACCGCGAAGCCGTTTGCGCTGATCGTCGCAACACGCCCCGCTGCGCCACATCCCGCATTTATCGATTCTGCACAGCGCAACGCGGGTGCCATTCCGACCCCTGCTCCGCGCGTGTCTTCAGAGATCGTCGAAGTCGCCTACGCGCTTCGCGACTGGAAAGCGCCCCAGGGCGGCGCGCTCAGCGCCGGGCTCTATGAGCCCTATGCGGTGCAGTCAATCGCAATCGAGGGAGCGAAGCGGCATCCGACGACGCTCGTCCAATCCGCCGCCATGGCGTCGGTCGCGCCGCCAAAGCCAGGCTATCGACCGCACCTTCCCAAGAGTGTCGAGTCCGGGCTCCTGTCCGACGCGCAGCTCGAGAGCGTCATCTACGCCGGTGAAGCCCATCGCGGGCTTCTCGCTGGCTCCTTCCTCGTCAATGAAAGCTTCGAAGCGGTTTCCGCCGCGCCGGATGACGCGGAAAATGCGGTGCGCTTTCGCTGCGGCTATTACCTTGGGGATGGCACAGGCGCCGGTAAGGGGCGTCAGGTTGCTGGCGTCATTCTCGACAATTGGCTGAAAGGCCGCCGCAAGGCGCTCTGGATCTCCAAATCCGACAAGCTTCTCGAAGACGCGCACCGCGACTGGTCGGCGCTCGGGCAGGAGAAGCTGCAAATCGTCCCTCAGTCCCGCTTCAAGCAGGGCGCGCCGATCAAACTGTCGGAGGGCATTCTCTTCACGACCTATGCGACCTTGCGCTCGGATAAGCGGCAGGGCCGCGACGGCGCTGTGAAGGCTTCGCGCCTGTCGCAGATTATCGACTGGCTCGGAGCCGATTTCGAGGGCGTCATCGTTTTCGACGAGGCGCATGCGCTCGCCAACGCGGCTGGCGACAAGGGCGAGCGCGGCGAGAAGACCGCCTCGCAGCAGGGCCGAGCCGGATTAAGATTGCAGAACGCCCTGCCGAACGCGCGCGTCCTCTATGTCTCGGCGACCGGCGCGACGACCGTCGCCAATCTCGCTTATGCGACGCGCTTGGGGTTGTGGGGTTCGTCCGACATGCCCTTCGTGACGCGGCTCGATTTTGTCGCGGCGATGGAGGCGGGCGGCATTGCGGCGATGGAAGTGCTGGCGCGCGATCTCAAGGCCCTCGGCCTCTATGCGTCTCGCGCGCTCTCCTATGCCGGCGTTGAGGTCGAGATGCTGGAGCATCAGCTCTCGGCCGAACAAATCCGCATCTATAATTCCTATGCCGGCGCTTTTGAAATCATTCACAATAATCTCGCCGCGGCGCTGGAGGCGGCGAATATCACCGGCGAAGGCGGCCGGGCCTATAACCGCAACGCCAAGAGCGCCGCGCGCTCGGCTTTCGAATCGAACAAGCAGCGCTTCTTCAACCATCTGATCACGGCGATGAAGGTTCCGAGCCTCATCGCTGCAATCGAGCGTGATTTGGAGGCGGGTCGCGCCGCCGTCATCCAGATCGTCTCGACCAGCGAAGCCCTGATGGAGCGCCGCCTTGCGGAAATCCCCTCGTCGGAATGGGGCGATCTCTCCTGCGACATCACCCCACGCGAATATGTTCTCGACTATCTCGCACACTCCTTCCCGACGCAGCTCTTCGAGGTCTATTCCGACGAGAATGGCGATCTTCACTCGCGGCCCGTTGTCGATGAGAATGGCAATCCGGTTCGATCGCGCGAGGCGATGGAGCGTCGGGATCGTCTGATCGAGCATCTCGCAGCGCTGCCGGCCGTGCAGGGCGCGCTCGATCAGATCGTGCAGCGCTTCGGGACCGAGATAGTGGCCGAGGTCACCGGCCGCACGCGGCGGATCGTGCGCAAGACCAACGCCGATGGCTCCGACCGGCTTTGCGTCGAGAACCGGCCGGCTTCCGCCAATTTGGGCGAGACGCAGGCTTTCATGGACGACGAGAAGCGCATCCTCGTCTTCTCCGACGCCGGCGGCACTGGGCGCTCCTATCACGCCGAGCGCAGCGCGAAGAACCAACGGCTGCGCGTCCACTATCTGCTCGAGCCCGGCTGGAAGGCGGATAACGCGATCCAAGGCCTCGGGCGCACCAACCGCAGCAATCAGGCGCAGCCGCCCTTGTTCCGCCCGGTCGCGACCGACGTGAAGGGAGAAAAGCGCTTTCTCTCGACGATCGCCCGGCGGCTCGACACGCTCGGCGCCATCACGCGGGGCCAGCGCCAGACCGGCGGCCAGGGCCTGTTCCGGCCGGAGGATAATCTCGAATCGCCCTATGGGCGCGCGGCGCTGCGCCGGCTGTATCAGCTTGTCTTTGGCGGCAAGGTCGAAGGTTGCTCATTGACGCGCTTTATGGAGGCGACAGGCCTCGATCTCACCGACCGGGACGGGAGCCTCAAGGAGGAGCTGCCGCTGATCTCGACTTTCCTCAATCGCATCCTCGCGCTGCCGATCGCTCTGCAAAATCTCCTCTTCGACGTGTTCGAGGGGTTAATGGCGGCGCAGGTCGAGGCGGCGATTCAGGCCGGCGTCTTCGATGTCGGCGTCGAGACGCTGATGGCTGAGAGCCTCGTCGTCACCAATCGCCAGACCATCGCCGTGCATGGCAGGAGCGGGGCGGAGACACAGCTGCTGACCATCCTGCGCAAGGACAAGACGCGGATCACAACGCTTGACGCGGCGTTCGACCATGCGACGACTTCGCAAAAATCGCGACTGATGGTCAACGACCAGTCGGGGCGCGCGGCGGTCAAATTGCCGGCGACAGCGTTGATGCAGGACGACGGCTCGGTTCAGCCGCGCGTTCGGCTGCTGCGGCCCGCACATGCCGATGTGATCACGCTCGAAACCATGGAGCGCTCGCATTGGCGCGATGCGAACCGGCAAGAATTTCAGCGGGCGTGGGAGAGCGAGGTCGCCTCCCTCCCCGACCTGACCGAAGGCACGTTTCATATCGTGACCGGCTTGTTGCTCCCGGTCTGGAACCGGCTCCCCATTGAGGCCGCGCGGGTCTATCGCCTGCAGACCGATCAGGGCGAACGCGTCATCGGCCGGCTCGTCTCGCTGGCAAGCGCCGCTGCGCTCCTTGAGACGACCGGCGCCGGCGCCCCTGCCCTCGCGCCGGCAGCCGCCATCGCCGCGGTCATGCAGGACGGCGCGGGACTCGTTCTGGCAGAGGGGCTCGTACTTAAGCGGTCGCTGGTGATGAATCGGCATCGGCTCGAGCTCACCGGTTTCTTCGATACGACGGTCGACCGGCTGAAAGCGCAGGGTCTCGTTTCCGAGATCATCGCCTGGAAGCTGCGTCTCTTCGTGCCGCTCGGTGATGAGGCTGCGAAAATCGTCGAGAAGCTTCTCACCCTCTATCCCCTGCTGCGCGTCGCGCCCGCGACCCGCGTCAATTCGTAATGCGGGAGGCGATCATGGAAAGCCCCGCCCGGACTCTGTCCTGCAGCCTCGCTGAACATGTCGAGGCTGTTTGCAAACATTATCTGTCGAATGGTTGTCGATGCGGCAATTACTGGATCGTCGGCGACGTCAACAACAATGTGGGCCGCAGTCTCTATGTGCGGCTCAAAGGTCCGCTCTCCGGCAAGGGCGCGCGTGGGAAGTGGAGGGATGGCGCGACGGATCAACATGGCGACCTTCTCGATCTCATCCGGGAACGAGAAGGGCTTACATCCTTTCGAGACACGCTCGACGAGGCGCGGCGCTTCTTGCGGGCGCCGCGCGAGACGACGACCGAGAGACGCGTGCGGAATTCAGGGAAATGCGACACGGTGGCGCTCGCCCGCAAAATCTGGGCGGCGTCGCAGCCGATTGTCGGCACAAAGGCCGAGGCGTATTTGCGTTCGCGAAAAATCACCGCTGATTTGAGTCACGCGCCGCTGCGCTATCACCCGGCGCTGATCTATCGTGAAAGTCGGGACGGGCTCTCACGCAGATTGCCGGCGCTGGTCGCCGCCGTCACTGACAATAACGACGAGATCACAGGCATTCATCGGACGTTTTTTGATCCGGCGCGCAACGTCAAAGCGAACGTCGAGTCGCCGCGGCGTTCGCTCGGCGCCATTCGTGGCAACGGCGTGCGCTTTGGCCCCATCGACGAATTCGCCATCATCGGCGAAGGGATCGAAACCGTGCTGTCGCTCAAGAGCGACATGCCGCATCTCCCAATGGTCGCGGCGCTCTCGGCAGCGCATCTTGTGGCGTGGGAGGTTCCAGCCGGGTTGCGTCGCTTGATCATCGCCGCTGACAATGATGGAGCCGGACGACGCGCCGCGCGCAAGCTTGCGGAACGCGCTGAGGCCGCTGGCGTCGAAGCTGAAACAATTGTCTCGCAAGGAAAGGATTTCAACGACGATATACGGCATATTGATCTGAAATGCCTTCGACTCCGGTTGTTGAAAATCACGGCCAATGTCTGAGTTCGAAGAAAGTGGACGCTCCTGATGCGTGTCGGCAAGGACTTGGTTTGACCGTTAGCCGAACCTGGGGACGTCCGCTTTCCGGCGCTTCCCCCGCCATCAGCGTAGGTTTGTGTAACCTGGGTTGAACCGCTTCAACACTCTGCCTTCGACACCCTGCCGCACGCCAACGTCTCGTAGCGTAAGGTCGAGTACATCCAGGCTGGGGCCGTGGTTTAGGCGTCGCACGATCTCCATCAGCGCCAGGGTGGCGGCGATCACTCCAACAAAGGGCACGCCGACGGTCCTGGACGCGATCTCCAGCAGACCGCAATCATCTAGTCCACGGTCCGCGAGATCTTGATAAGCGGCCGCCGTCGCCACCGCCTTCGCGTCTGCCGTCCGGGTGCTGGAGGCTTCGCCCCACCGTGTCCGAGCTGTGACCTTACCCGGGAATGCATGAAGCCGCATGGCCAGATACTCCCGCGGACCGGCGCCCAGCCCGGCATCAATAACCAAATCGAAGTGCGGGTTCTCCAGCGTCGCCCGCGCCTCGGCGTTGTCAACTCCGCAGAATAAGATGCGCGGGTCGTCCTCCGCCAAGGCGATGTCGCCGGCAAAGCGACGTTCGACGAGCCGCGTCCGGAATCCCCGCGCCTCCGCCCAGGTTGCCATCTCACGCGTCTTTAGGCGGCCGACCATCTCCGCGCAGGTGAGGACTGAGGTGCTGTCGTTCGCGACCGCGAGCCGATCGAAATCTTGAAGGGTTAGTTCTACTTCTGCCGGGCGTTCGAACTGGAGGAGGCCCAAGGTCCACAGGAATGCCTGGCCCAAGTGGCCAAGGCCGAGAACCCAAAGCTTGCTCGGCGCCACCCAGGCTGCGGGCCCCGAGCCGCTGCGCCAGGGTGCGCTCGGATCCCACAGGGACAGACCCACGTCTCGGTCACCCGCCATCGGATTGCCGCGCAGGCGCTGAAACACTTCAGCGACGGCCAGGGCCCCAGCCAAGACCGCCGCGGGAATGTCACTCGCACCTTCAGGCAGGCGCTCGCCCTCGCTGGCGACGAACACGCCTCCGCGCCAGTCGCCGAATGTGACCTGCAGCGCTGCGGCAGGCGCCCCGTCGCCCAGCCAGGCGAGCGGAGTCTGTGGCGAGGGCTCGGCCCGCAGCGTGCCGCCGAGCGCTACAACTGCGTCTCTTAAGGTTTCGCCGAGACCGGGAAGATCGACCAGCAAGGGGACTTGGACGTCGCCAAGGACTTCGATCCCACCTAACAAGGCTCGTCGCCCGCAGTTGACCATGGTCAGCAAAGCGGCTTGGACGGCTGCGGAGTGCCCAGCTCCGGCGCCCAGGCCGATGGCCATGCGGTAGCTGGCGAACATGGCGTAGGCGGCTTCGACGCTGTCAGCCTCGCCGTTATCCAAGGCCATCTTGACCCCCCGATGCAAGGTGTCGGGTCGCGTGTCGGTGATCATCTGGTTCATCAGGCGAAGGTTCCCGTTTTGAGGACGCGGCGGCTGCGCCATCCGCTGAAATCGGTCCAGGCGTGTGAGCCCTCATAGCGATAGAGGCCCATGCGGTGACGCCACACCGGGTTGCTGGCGAAGCGTTCGACAATTAGGGCGAGGTGACCGGGCCTCGCGATCATCGGATTGCACCGATCCGCCTCGCTCTGCCCCGCGTCGCCCCCGTGGGTGTGGACGTCGGCCAGCACTTGCAGGCCGGAGGACCGGCAGAGCCCCCAAAGCTTCTCGAAGGCATCCGCGTAAAGAACGCACACCCCGGTGCTGTAGGCGTTCGCATCGAGGTCATCGTAGAAAACGCACCTCTCGAAAAAGCGCCGGTCGCTCTGGCGCTTGCCGAGCAAAAAGGCGCCGCTTTCGGTCTTGCCGCCGCCGCGCCGGCGCAGCTCGGCCATGAGGGCCAGCCACTGGCCGCGCGGGATGAAGAGTTCGTCAGCCACCGCGCACTCCCGTGTAGTCGGAGCTGTTCAGCAGTTCGTGTAGGAATTCGAGGTAAAGCTGCAGGCCCTTTTCGGGGCGCCAGATGTATGCAGGGTGCTCCTGACGCCAGTTCGCATGGCCGGCGATGCTCATGCAATCGCACGGCGCGTACAGACAGGTCCCATTTTGCCAATCCGGGCGGAACACCGCCGCGACCCGCCGAGCGCCGGTTGGCCACTGGCCAAAGGACAGCGGCGCGTTAGTCGCGGGGACCCATGGGCGCGCGGTCGGCGCGCTTTGCGGATAGCCGGTGCAGTCGAACCGGAAGCAGAAGGCCTCGGGGGCACCTGCCCGGGGCACCGCGGAAACCTCGACTTCGACGATTGGCCAGGCGATGCGGACGATGCGCCAGCGGCCGAGGTGGACGGCGAGCTGAAAGCCGCCCTCCGCCACCTCGTCCAGGAAGGCCTGCTCGTCCGGGTGGGGGAGCAGCGTATTCATGCTAGCCCTCGACCCGCTTGACCGGCACAAGGCTGAACGCCAGCTCGCAGCCGCCAGACACCAGGGCGCCGATCTGCACGTCCGGGTCCGGCCGGTCGGTGGTCCCCGTGATCTGCAGGACGTGCTCGCTGGCGTCGACCGGCGACATTTTCAGCTCGTTCACGTACCAGCGCTTGACGTGGTTCACCGTTGCCGTGGGCGCGAATTCGTGGTGCACTTCCCGCGTGTCGGCGTAGTGCAGGGCGACGTTGATCTTCTTGCAGCGGTGCACGTGGACCCGGTGCTTGTCCTTCACGCCCTGGCGGTGGAGCGGCCTCTCGGCGTGCAGCGGGTGCTCGTCCTCGCCGGCGAATACCATGGCCTTTTCGATGGCCAAGCCGAAGGTGGCCGCAGCCGCGAGGACCGCGTCGGGCCCCGCGTCCTCGGAGACCTCGATCAGCTCGATGGACCGACGGCCCTCGATCTGCAGGAACAATTTCAGTTGCGTCATTGGGAGGAAACCTCTTGCCGGGGGTGAAGCGGTTTTCACCGCCGCAAGAAGTTCAAGAGCGCTGGGAGCGAGACCGGAAATCAGTCGCGCCGATTTCCGGCTAGAGGCGCAGCCCGTCGGTCGGACAGATGAAGAAGAAGGGGCAGGTCGGGCAGTACCGGCTGTTGCGCTGTGGGTCGAACCGACCCGCGGCGATGGCGCTCAACGCCTCCGCCGCTTCGTCCACCGCCTCGTTCAGTTTGCCGGCGGCGACAGTGGCGTCCCGCTGGCTGCCGTCGAGGAGCGAGATGTGCAGGAAGCGGGCGGCGACCCCTTCGTCGCGCTTCACCATGGCTTGCAGGAGCGCATAGCGAGCTTTCGGCGTTTCGCCGCTCTTGGCAAGTCGCCCGGCCTTCAACCGCTGGATGACCACACCGCCGCCCGCCGTCTGGATGTGGTCGGCGCGGGCGGTGATCGTGACACCCTCGATCGTGAGGCTCCGTTGAGCTGCCAAAACCTGGCCGCTCATGGCCGCGCCGGCGATGACCAGCATTCTCTGCGCGGCGCCTCTGTAGTGTGTCGCCGCAGGGTGGTCGGCGGGGCCGCGCGTCGACCAGCTGGTGTCCAAGTGGCCAGCGACGTCGGCAGCTGAGCGAGCCGGCTGTCCCCGCAGCCAATCAAGCCCCGCGCGGATGACACTATGAAACCGCAGATAGGGCGTGTCCGCGAGCCGTCGAGACAATCCCAGGGCCTCGCCATAGTAGTAGCGGCGCGGGCAGGCCAAGTAGTCCTCGAGGGCGCTGACAGTCAGTTCCGGCCCTAGCCCGTCAGGCGCTATTTGTGGCGCGGGTCTGGGATCGGTTGGACCAGTAGTCGTCCAGTGCGGAGCGGGCTCGCCTCCCGGCGCTAAAGTCGTCGAGAGCGGTTTGAGCAGCTTCGATGGATTGGGCCGAGAGGCTCCGCCGTAGCGGTTGGCCCGCGACACAGTCAGCCGATCCCGAGCGCGGGACAGGGCCACAAACATCAGGCTCTCTTCTTCGGCGTCGGTGGTCATCAGCGCATCGTCCGCGGCGACGCCGGGCGGCAAGGGACAGAGATCTGGCCGAGCGTTGGGCGGGAAATAGGACGGACTCACCGATGGAACGTAGACGTGTGGAAACTCCAGGCCCTTGGCGGCGTGCACCGTCATCAGCTGGACAGCGTCTATAGCTGCGGCCGCGGCAGGAAGGCAGCGAAGCTCCTTCTCCTCGTCCAGGACCTCAAGGCGGCGGATGTGCTCGAGAAAATCGCGCTTCGGGTCGCGATTCCCCGGCGGTCGGTGGCCGAAGGCCAGCGTGAGAAGCTGGTAGACGGCAAGCTGGCGTTGCTGGGCTGCCACGTCGTCGCCCGCGAAAGGCGCGCCGTAGACTGCGCCCGCCGGGCCGAAAAGGAAGGCAGACATCAAGGCGTGCGGCGAGGTTTTGAAGTCGACGCCCGCGAGGTCGGCCGCGAGCCTTTGCAGGCCAGCGCGCCCTTCCACCGACAAGGACGCCTCGCTTGTGCGTTTCAACGCGGCCAGCATGGTGATGTCCGCCGCCTGCCTGAACCGGAACATCTCCAGAATGTCCGGCACAGGTGTGGCGTAGCGCGGAAACTGAGCCACACGTAGCAGGCCCACACCGTCACGCTCACCAACGACGGAGACCAGCGACAGCAGATCGCGCACTTCGGGACGCTCGAAGAAGTCACCGAAATAGAGCGCCGGCACGCCAGCGCGTTCGAAATGCGCCGCAAGCGTGCTGAGCACGCCATGGGTCCGCGCCAAGACGGCGTATTGGCTGAACGCGCCTGACTGGGCACGGCGGGCCAGGATTTCCTGGGCCAGGCCTTCGGCTTCGGCTTCCCGATCGCTGGCGACGCGATACGCGACCTCGCCGGTGTCCTTGCCGCGGTTCGGTGAGAGCCTATCCTTCGACGCGAAGGGGGCCGCCGCCATAGCACCCCCATAGTCCTCGAACAGCCGGACGATCCGTCCGCCCGAGCGATAATTCACCTCCAGATCTTGGAACCGAGCGCCGGGGAAAGCGTCGGCGAAGCGGCTCATGTTGAGCGGAGACGCGCCGCGGAACCGATAAATCGATTGCCGGACGTCTCCCACAACCCAAGGGCCGGCAGTTGGGTCGGCGATCTGCTTGAGTAGGACGGCGCTGGCTGT
Source organism: Methylocystis sp. H4A (assembly GCF_015709545.1). Lineage (NCBI taxonomy): Bacteria > Pseudomonadati > Pseudomonadota > Alphaproteobacteria > Hyphomicrobiales > Methylocystaceae > Methylocystis > Methylocystis sp. H4A. The sequence goes on from NZ_JADNQY010000015.1 coordinate 72,382, forward strand.
GTTCATGTCCTGGTATTCGTCGACCAGAATGTGCCGGTAGGTCTGGCGGACTTCTGCGGCGACGTCGGCGTGGTTCTTCAGAAGCTCCACGCTTCGCGCGATGAGATCGCCGAAGTCCACCCAGCTGCGGGTTTCCAACGCTTTCTGATAGACGGCATAGATGTGGGCGGCTTCGAGGGCCTTATCCTTAGTCTCGCCCGACGGCATGGCGTCCGCGCGCGATTGGTAGGTCGGCGGATCGCACAATTCGTCCTTGGCGCGCGAAATGGCGTTCAACACCGATTTGAGACCGCGCAACGGTTCCTGGAGGTCGAAGTAATGGTCGAGCTGGAGTTGATGGAGTTCGGATTCCAGGAGGAACAGCGAGTCCGCCCGGTCCAAGAGCTTTGGCGCGCTGGGCAGGCCTAGTCGATCTCCGTAGAGCCGGAGCAATTCCTGGCCGAAGGCATGAAACGTGCTGCACCAAACTGCGGTCGCTTCGGCCCCAAGTTCGAGTCGCAGCCGGCGGGAAAGATCATCGGCAGAGGCGTTGGAATAGGTCAAAGCGAGGATGCAAGCCGGATCGGCGTGCTTCTCACGGATAAGCCACGCCGTCCGGGCCACGAGGGTGCGCGTTTTGCCGGTACCGGGCCCGGCTCGCACCTGCACAGGACCTGGACCCGCTTCCGCCGCGTGGCGTTGGCTGTCATCCAGCGACGGGCTTTCTCCGCCGGCGGCAGGTTGTCGATCTTCCGGCAGCAAGAGGGCATCGGCCATCTGCTGCTGGACTAGGTTCAACGGAAGACCCAGCTCGGCAGCGACAGAATCCGCGGTGAGCTTTTGCGCCAGGCAGGCCGCCCTGACGCGTCGACGAGGCAGCAACAACTCCCGGCCATAAACATTCGCCTGGGCTTCCCGGCGCTGCTTCGGGCTGTAGGCGTCGCTCTCGCCGACCGCCGAGCTCTGTGGCTCGGCCACCGCGTACGGATCGACGTCGCCATCGTGGCAGTCGTCCTTCGGGTGGTGCAAACGGTGATGCCCAAATTCGTGGGCAACGTGGAAGGCGCGGTCCTCAGCGCTAAGCCCTGCCGAGACGAGAATCCTCGGGCCATCGGGATCATAGGAGGCCTCGGTGTTGTCCAGCAGCGCGTCGCCCTCGGGCAGCACCATGACCTTGACGCCGCTGGCCTGCTCCGCCGCGGTGAGAAGGTCGATGGCCCGCAACAGACCAGTCTGAGGGTTCAGCTCTTCGTGCCAAGCCGCAGCCTGGGCGCGCAGTTCGGACCAAGCGCTCATGCCGTTGGCTCATCCACGTCAGCTAGTCGCTGCAACCAAAAAGCCTTGAGGTCGTCCGTGAGCGTTGAGGCGCGGATCGCCGCTTCAAACGTCTCGGTTTCAATTTTTACCGGCCCTTTCGCCTTCCGCAGATTACCTCTGGAGGAGGCTATCGGCGGGCCGGTGGTCGAGGCGATGACATGCGCCGGCGGGATGTGAAGCTCGTCGGCTATGCGACGGAACATCTCCAGAGGACGCCGGCCGACGATGCGTCGACGGTCAAGTTTCATCATCAATCCCGAGTCCAGGCCGACACGGGCGGCGACCTGGTCCTCCGTTAGACCTCTCGCGCGGACTAATTGCGACAGACGCGCCGGCGGTGAGTCGTCCTCCCGCTCGCTGCCATTGCTAACGTCGTCCGGTCCCGCTTGGCCCGCTGCATCGTGGCGATGGGAAAGGACCCGGCTTACGCCGATGTTCGCAAATTGTTCCACGCTGCAGCCAAAAGGCGTCATGTCTTCCTTCAAAGCCGTTTGAACTGCGAGGGAAGCGAAGAACTCCACCAACGCGTCGCGATGCTGGGGATAGGCGGCAATCGCCACCAAGAGATTCTCGTGGGTCGGCTCGACGCCGTCGACTAGGAGGTCGCGGATGACGTCGTCCGCCGTTGGCTGATCCAAACGGCTCATGACTCTGCTCCATGCGCTGCGCGCATCTGCTCGATTGCTGTATTTATCCAAGTTCGAATTTGTCGGTCGCTCTTATTGAACCTCGCGCAGAGGGTCGGCGCGCCATGTGGGCCATCCTTGAGCGGCCAGTTGTAAATGTGCCGGAGGATGAAGGCTTCCCGGTGCCGTGGATCCGTCACCGCGTTAAGATACCTCAGTGCGCCTCCAGCCTCTTCCTCTGCCTTTGCGAGCAATTGCTCTACAGGGTTGAGGGCCTCTGACGCGAGACGGTCGACGGACTGCGTGTACTGCCCGTCTTCATCGCGATCCGCCGATTGAAATTCCCGTGCCTTGGGACGATCTGGCCCGATTGCGCGGAGCGTCGCCTGTTTGACGACGGTTGCCGCGTCGACCTCAAGATATTCGGCCGTACGTGACGGTGGGGATTCGTTGAGCAGATCGCCGAGTTCATTCGCGACCGCGATCTGGATCTCTTCCCTATCGGCCGTGCCGTAGCCCCGTGACCAACGGTCAACAATGGGCTTCACCCGTTCGAAGAATTGATATGTAAGCATACCTAGAACATGCGGATCGTTGTCACGCCGGCGAAGGCGGATGAGATGAACTAGGGTCTCGATACGCCAGACTTGATCACACCAGACGGTATGCGACATGCCAAGGGCGTGGGCGATTTCGGCCTCCACACCCTCGTGACGTGTGTAGGGCTCGCCGCTCTTCCGACAACACGTGAGAGGTGCCGCCCGCATTGGGGCGGTCTCCTGGCGCTGTTGATCCGGCGACGATTGGCTCATGTCATGCTCAAGAGAGGTTCAAGCGCGACCGGAAGTCCGGCCGCGAAATTTTTTTGGGCTCGATTTTCGTGTCAACTCTGAGAGCCACTTCGCCCGCTACCGCGGGACCCGAGTGAACGCCCCGCCGATGGATCACTTTCTCCGGCCGCTGAAGCAAAATAAAGAGAAGATTTGCGTTCGAGCGCAACAGCAGGTTCCGGTGACAGTCTGTGGCCATCGTCTGAGAGTCTGAATCGGGCCATGCCGGACTCGGGCAGAAGTGTTCAAGTCCGGCTGGAGGGATGTGTTGTCGATCACCGGCGAAACTTGAGGAGGATGGGCAGGCATCGGGGATCAGCCTAAGGCAATAAGAGCAACAGTCACTTCTGCCCGCCCGCACTAGTCGACCGGAAACTGGCCGGAAGCCAATGTCGGCCAATGGCGCATCGTTCCCATAAGCAGTCGGGTCACGCAATGACCGGTTTGCCTCCTGATTCCAGACCTCTGTTTTGAGGTTCGATGCTGCGCGGGAACTTTCAGGGCACAAGATTTCTAGAACGAGTTTTTTTCCCGTGCTTGCCACGCATGCGCGCCACGAACGGCTTGTGCGGTTCAAATTGCCCGAAATCCGCGATCGCCAAAGCGAGACTGGCGCATTCCTGAAAGTGACGCGCAGCATGCTTGTATCGGCTGGACCTACCGCTATCGAGCGAGAATTCAATCATGGCGCGGAGCGCCAGCGTCGCAGCCAAGGGATGCTTGCCTGCCAGCGCGTCCGCGACAGGCGTCAGGACCTCATAACGATCGCCATCCAATTTATCGGCGCGCGTGAGTACGAGTTTCCCTACGCGATCCGGCGCTGGCCAGGCGGCGAGGAACGAGAGCGCCGCACTGAAGGGCTCGAAATTCTCTGCGAAATCGAGTGCGCGGCTTTCCGCCTCGACGTCGTCAAAGTCGGGCAGTCGTTTCAGATGATCGCGCAAGTGTCGCGCCGACAGAAATCGTTCGAAGCATGACCAGCGCGCCGCCTGCGCGTCATCGCGGCGTTCGAGTGCGTCTGGCGCGGCGATGCGCGCGTCTTCCCACTCGAATTCTGGCCAGCCGGCGCACCTCTGTTCCGCCGCTTCGATCGCCGTCAGCGCTTCCGCCGCGCGGCCGGCTGCAAGGAGCCGCCCGGCAATTTCGGCGGGGATGCGTGGGACCTTTCGCGTTTCTGGATCATATTGCGCGATGAAGGCGTCGACGTCGCCCTGCGTGTCGGCAATGTCTCTCAACGCCATCTCGATGACGCGAGGGCGGTGACGATCGGCGATTTCGTTTTCGTAGATCGGACTGCTCATCGCCCAACCGATTTTTCGGCGCTCATGCTCGGCCAGTTTTTTCACCGGCTCCTTGGACAGGGCGACGAAGCGCTGCTTCAAATGTTGGAGACCTGGATCACCGAGCGCAGGACGCAGAGTAGCGATCAGACCGTCGAATTCTCCATAGTTATTGCCGATCAAGGCCTCAAATGCTCGATCGGCCAATTCTTTCGCATCGCCTTCGGCGGCTTCGGCCAGCCGCCTGAGATCGCTGACGCCGTCGTGGAAGATTCCGATCACCGTTCCGCTGCTGTCATCGCAACGCGCGAACACCGAGGACGCCAGCGCGAGAAAATTCCATATCAGATCAAGCGCTTCTTTCGGATCGGACTTTCCGACATGTTCGACAATCGCGCGTCGCTGCGTCTCAAGGTCCTCGACGAGTGCACGGCGGTTCTGCCAGTCGACGAAGCTTCGAGAGCGAGAAATGGCGGTGAGGCGCTTGCGGATTTCGCGCGCTGCGTCGGCGGGGCTTTGCGCCCCCGCAATGGCAAGGCGCAAGCGTCGTTTTGCGGCGGCGTCGCCGCTGCTGATGTCGATCAGCAGTTCGGCCAGTCGCTTCGCGCCGAGCGCTTCCAAGTTCTGGGCGTTGAGGGTGTTTTTCGGCGCCATGTCGGATCGAAGCTCGGGTGACAGTGAACCCGCGAGAAAACGATGCGTGAGAAGTCGGCACTGTCGTTGATCGATTACCGGGGGTTCACAACGAATACCAGGTGGCGCGCGCTTTGCCGCGCCGTCTTACGCGTCCGTCCGCGACCAGTTCGCGCAAACGCACTTTTAGCGTATTCCGATTTGCGCCGGTGAGGGATGCAAGCTGCGCGATGGTCAGGCGCTCGTGGGTCCGGAGCGCTCTGAGGACATCGAGCGATAGCGCCGGCAGATTGGCGTCGGCGCCCTGGGAAATCCGTTCCTGGTCCAGCCTTGCCGCAAGGCTGTCCTTCTGCCGCTTGAGGCAGCGCAGAAAGAATCCGACCCACGGCTCCCAATCCGGCGTTTCGCTCGTGAGCGTCGTTTGCGTGCGACGGAGCGCCTTATAGTACAGGTCCTTGTTTTCCTCGATCACGCGCTCGAGCGAGGCATAGGGAACATAGGCGTAGCCCGCTCGCAGTAAGAGCAGCGTGGTGAGTACGCGCGAGAGCCGCCCGTTTCCGTCCTGAAAGGGATGGATCGCGAGGAACGTCACGACGAAGACGGCGATTACAATAAGCGGATGCAGCGCTTCTTCATCCAGCGCTTTGCGCGTCCAGGCGACGAGCGCCTCCATTTCTCGTGGGGTGTCGAACGGCGCGGTCGTCTCGAACACAACGCCGATTTGCTGTCCATTGGCATCGAACGCGACGACATTGTTCGACAGGTTCTTATAGGAGCCGCGATGGCGCGCATCCTTGTCGCTGTGACGCAGCAAGGCCTGATGCAGTTGGCGGATATGGTTCTCGGTGAGGCGCATATCGGCGTGCGCCTCGAACACCAGATCCATCGCCTCGGCATATCCGGCGACTTCCTGCTCGTCTCGTGTGCTGAACGCCGTGATGGAAATGGCGCGCGAGAGCAGATCCTCGACTTCGGCGTCCGATAAGTCCGCCCCCTCAATGCGCGTCGAAGAGCCGACGCTTTCGATCGTCGCGACCTTGCGGAGCGCGCTGAGGCGGTCCGGCGAGAGCGTTTTGAGCGCCTCCCATCGGCCTTTGAACTCATCGATTTCCGCGATGAGCTTTACGAGGTCAGGGCCGAATGCAAGCTTCGGCTCCCTCATTTGCACGCTCTCATATCCGATTCCATACCCGATAATACCCGATTAGGCCCGATTTCCTACGCGATTTTTTAAGCCCCCTGAGCCCGAAAGAAGCGGCAGTCGGTATTCTGATGAGATCGGCACGCTGTCGGCGTAGATAGTTCGCGGTCGCACTCTTCTATCGTCGGCGATTGGTTCGCTTAAGGTTACAAAGCCTAGGGTTCTTAACGAGAGGCTTGGCTCAGCCGCCATCCGGGCGCGAGCGTTCCGATAGGCCCCGCTTCGCCGTGCGGTTCGGTGTGGGAGGACGTTGCTTCATCTCTTCTTCGTCGTTTTCGCTGAGAGGGCCGCGCGCCGGCCTGAGAGAGCAGCGATGTCGCCACAAGCGTCACGCTTGCCGCAACGCTCCCCGCCGACTTCTTTCCCCTGCCCTACGCTGGCGCTTCGGGCATTCCGCGCGGATCAAAGAAGTCGGCGGGGAACGTCCTCCGCTTTGCTGCGGCCCGCGGGTGCGACGCGAGCCGCCCGTGGCGCGGGATCGCTGTCAGGCCGCGATCGGCGCGGCCTCAAGCGAAAGCGCCAAGCGATGAACGATGAATTCACGTCCCTACCCTGCGACACACACGCGCCGGTTCACGACGCCCAGTCGCCCTCCTCGCACCTTCTCGATGAACTCGCCTTGCACGGCTATCGCCCGCTCGACGACGAACCGGATCCGCGTCCCCTGCCCTCTTCTGACGTCGCGTCGCTCGCGCTCGAAGCCGCCGTCGAAGCTCTTTCGGGGCTCTTTCTCGATACCCGGCTCGAGGCTGATCTGCCGGACCTTCTCTGGTCCTTCGTCAACGTCTTTCATCGCAAGGCGGATCGTATCGACCGCGATCTCGACGACAATGAAACCGCGCAACGGCGCGCGCAGGTCGAGCAGGACGGCTCGGAAATCCGTTCGGTTGAACTGGAACGGTTGATCGCGCAAGGACTGACGCTGACCGAACGTCGCAACGCCTTCGAATTCTTTCGCGACCATCTCGCCGAACTCTATGCGACGGAGACCGGTTCCGCCTGGCGACCGCGGTCGGGCTCGAAGGTCAATCACCGTGCGCTGACCGCGGCGCTGATCGACAGCCGAGATTTCCTGAACGCCAAGAAGCTAGCCGAGACGCAAGTGCTCTTGCCGCCTGGCCCTCGGATCGCCTTCGCTGGTGGCGTCGATTGCAACGATCATCGGCGCATTTGGGAGGCGCTCGACAAGGTCCATGCGAAGCATCCCGACATGGTTCTTCTCCATGGCGGCGGCGCAAAAGGCGCCGAACGGATCGCGTCCTGCTGGGCGGATCATCGCAAGGTTCCGCAAGTCGCCTTCAAACCGGACTGGAGCCATCACAAGAATGCCGCGCCCTTCAAGCGCAATGATCTGATGCTCGAAACATTACCGATCGGCGTGATCGTCTTCCCCGGCTCTGGGATCGTCGAGAACCTTGCGGACAAGGCGCGCAAGATGGGAATTCCGGTGTGGCGGTTCAAATGAGTCGCCGTCGACTCATGTTGACCGCGGTCAACATGACACCCTGCGCTATCTCCGATGGCCGGCAGCGCGCGTTAATCATTCGTTAACCCAATTTTTCTTGCAGACAGTCGGAGAATCGGGCCTACTTGCCACGCAAATCACCCGTAGGTTTGATCTTAAACCGTAACTACGAGCCTGATCCGTGGCATCTCAACCCGCCATCCAGCCGCCCCCGCTTTCCGAGATTCACGAGGTGATCGCGGGCGATGCGCAACAATTATCGGCAAAACTGCTCGCGCACCGGAAGAAGCTGTTTCCGCCGGAAGCGCGCAAGACCCTGCGTCGATTCTCTTCCGGGGAAGCGGCCAAGCTGATCGGCATCAACGATGGCTATCTTCGACAACTCTCGTTGGATGGCAAGGGGCCGCAGCCCGAGACCAGCCCGACCGGCCGGCGTTCCTATTCGTTCGAAGATATTCAGGCGCTACGCGTCTTTCTTGACGAAGGGGGCAAGGCGGGACGGCGGTATTTGCCGCGCCGAGGAAAGAACGAGCACCTTCAGGTAATATCGGTCGCCAATTTCAAGGGTGGTTCAGGCAAGACCACGACGGCGGCGCATCTGGCGCAATACCTCGCGCTGCAGGGCTATCGCGTTCTGGCGATCGACCTCGACCCGCAAGCGAGCTTGTCTGCCCTGCATGGCTATCAGCCTGAGTTTGATATTGGCGAGAACGAAACATTGTACGGCGCGATCCGCTATGATGGCGCGCGCCGTGAGCTTAAGGAAATTATCCGGCGGACCTATTTCCCGGGGCTCGACATTATCCCCGGCAACATCGAACTCATGGAGTTCGAGCATGAGAGCCCGAAGGCCCTAGCGGAAAAGAAACAGGGGGACGCCCTCTTCTTCGCGCGCGTCGCGCAAGCGCTTGGAACTGTGGCGGACGACTATGATGTGGTCGTTCTGGATTGCCCTCCGCAACTTGGATTTCTCACCCTATCCGCGCTTTGCGCGGCGACAGCCGTCCTGATCACCGTACATCCGCAGATGCTCGACCTCATGTCGATGTGTCAGTTTTTGATCATGACCTCGGACCTTCTGTCTGTTGTGGCCAAGGCCGGCGGCAACATGGAGTATGACTGGATGCGTTACCTGGTGACTCGATTTGAGCCCACCGACGGACCGCAGACCCAAATGGTCGCGTTCATGCGCTCGATTTTTGGCGAGCGGGTGCTGACGTCGTCGATGGTGAAGAGCACTGCAATTTCCGATGCAGGCATCACGAAACAAACGCTCTACGAAGTATCGCGAGAGCAGTTCACGCGCGCCACATATGACCGTGCGATTGAAGCGCTGGGCGCGGTGAACGGAGAAATCGAGGGGCTAATCCGAACGGCTTGGGGGAGGTAGGGATGGCGCGCAAAAACCTCTTGCTGGGCTTGGACGACGAGGAGTTGACCGCGGTCAACTCCGAGAATGGGCCCGCCCGCCGCCCGCCGCCGACACTCGGAACCAGGGGGGCGGTCGGCGCTATGGGTCGCTCTTTGGAGCGGATTTCTGCGGATATCGACGCGGCGAAGGCCCTCGAACAACGGCTACTTTCCGGCGCGAACGTCGTCGAAATCGATGCATCGCTTGTCGACGCCTCATTCGTCACGGATCGTCTCGATGAAAGCGAAGCGGACTGCGCGTCGTTGCTCTCGTCCATTCGCACTCACGGGCAGCAGGTTCCGATACTGGTTCGACCTCACCCGGAGGTCTCAGGGCGCTACCAGATCGCCTACGGCCATCGGCGCTTGCGCGCTCTGCGAGAATTGGGGCAGCGCGTAAGGGCGGTCGTTCGCAGTCTGAGCGATGACGAACTCGTCATCGCACAAGGGCAAGAGAACAGTGCTCGTCGCGATCTCTCCTTTATCGAACGCGCCTCCTTCGCGGTGTCGCTTGAAGATCGCGGATTTGGCCGCGAAACAATCATGGCCGCTCTAGCCGTCGACAAGACGGAATTGTCGCGGCTGATTTCCTGTCGCAAGGCATTGCCGGACGAACTCGTGAAAGCAATCGGGGCGGCTCCCAAAGCGGGCCGGCGCCGTTGGATGGACCTTGCAGAGCATCTCAAGGCGCCGCGGGCGAGCAAGTTGTGGGCGCGCATTTGTAGCGAAGCGGAATTTGCGCAGCTCGACTCAGATTCGAGGTTCGCTGCCGTCTTCTCGGCGCTTGCCACCAAGAACGCGCCGGCGAAAATTACCTCGTGGATCGACCATGAGGGACGAAAGATCGCGCGGGTCGACGAAGATTCGGGATGGCTGCGCATCAACGTCGACAAGTCGGTGGACGCCGAGTTCGGCGCATACGTCGTGGCCCAACTGCCGGCCTTGCTTAAGGCGTTTCAGGTGGCTCAGCGCGACGATTAGTTTTGTTGCGAGCAAAGCGCGCACGCGCACGCTCGTCGAGTAACGAGTTAGGCGTTTCGTCAACAAAGATTGAGGTTACGACAAAAGAAAAAGGCCCCCGAAACATCGCACGGAAGCCCTTCTCATAGTTCGCACCTAGAGAATCACACTTCCGCGAATCGCTGTCAAGAGTTGGCGCCGTTTCGGCGAGCGGATTTCTTTTGCCTGAACGAGGCAAAAGCTCATGAGAACATATTCAACGACGCCCTTTGGGCGGCGGCCGTTGACGCTTGCCATGGTGGCGGCGCAGGCGGCGACGCGAGATTTCGCGGCAAAACCCGACGCGTCCGAGACGGTCGTCCATAAATGGCGACTGTTTCGCGCAGCTACTGAAGCCAAAGGCCCGCTCGGCGTCACCGACCGGGCGCTGTCCGTCCTGCACGCCTTGCTGAGCTTCCACCAGGAAACTGCGCTGACGTTGCCAGAGGCAGAAGGCAGGGAAGGCGGGGAGAGTGATTCGCCCGGCATCGTGGTGTTTCCGTCGAACCGGGAGCTCTCGATCCGCGCGCATGGCATGGCGCCGGCGACGCTGCGCCGGCATCTCGCTTCGCTTGTCGAGGCGGGGCTGATCATCCGGCGGGACTCGCCGAACGGCAAACGTTTCGCGCGGCGGGGGCAGGGGGGCGAGATCGCGGAAGCCTTCGGCTTCGATCTGGCGCCGCTGATTGCGCGCGCGGCCGAGATCGAAAACCTCGCCGAAGAGGTGCGCGTCGAGAACCGCGCCATCGCTCTCCTGCGGGAAAGGATCACGCTGGCGCGGCGCGACATCGTCAAAATGATCGAGACTGGGATGGAGGAGGGCGTTTGTTTCGCGCCGATATCGATTGACGGGCAGGACGTCAGCGACTGGGAAGGCCTTTACGGGCGCTGCCAGGCCCTCTCGGCGCGCTATTCGCGCAGCCTGGGGAGAACCGGGCTGGAGGCCTTGGCGGGCGAACTGGCGGGCTTCGCGGCCGAAATCCAGAATCTATTGGAAACTCACGTAAAACAGCAAAAAAGAAGCGCCAATGAGTCCCAGACTGAGCGCCATATACAGAATCAAATCACAAACATTCCTGATCTTGAACCTTGCCTTCCAAAAGGCAGGGCCGAACCGCCCGGGTCAATGCCAGAAGATCCCGAAGCCGAGAGGGCAGGGGCGTCAACGACCGAGGCGTCCCGTACCGGAACGGGCGAGCGACAGGGGAGTTCGACACGAACCTATCCGCTCGGCATGGTGCTGCAAGCCTGTCCCGACATCGTCGATTTCGGCAAAAACGGCGAGATTGCCTGCTGGCGCGATCTCATCGACGCTGCGGCGATCGTGCGCTCCGCGCTCGGCGTCTCGCCCGACGCCTGGAAACAGGCGTTCGACGTTTTGGGCGAGCATGACAGCTCGATCGTCATTGCCGCAATCCTGCAGCGGGGCGAGGAAATCAAATCCGCCGGCGGCTATTTGCGGGTGCTGACCAAAAAGGCGCGGGAAGGGGAGTTTTCGCTCGGCCCCGTGCTGATGGCGCTGCTGCGCGGCAAGGCGGCAAAGGCCGCGCGTGGACGAAAGATGGCGGGATGATTGGACTTCCGACGAGGGGTTTCGCTGCCGTGGATTTGGCAATTATCGTTGACCATCGAGGGAGCGCGGACGCCATGACCGATACGACGACCCAACTCGCCATCCTTTCCGACGCGCTGGTCAAGATCATCGAACTTGGTCCGTTGGCGGATTCTGGGAAAGCTTCGCCGACCGATCTCCTGAGCCGGGCAGGGGACATTGCTGCGCGGGCGCTGACGGCCGCCGCCACCTACGGGACGCTGCCGCCATTCGCGGATTCTCCATCAGCAGAAGAAAACGGCTCGTGAACGGCGTCGTTACAACCCCGCCGCCTTGGTGAGATTGACCTTGAACCGGTCGCGTTTTCGTTGGTAGCGACGCGTCATCTCGGCGGAGGCGTGACCGAGATGTTTTTGCACATGCGCCTCTTCGATCTGCGCCGACGAGGCAAGCCCGGCCCGCAGCGAATGGCCGCCGAAAGCAAGCCGTCGTTCGCCTTCGGTCAGATCGCCGCGAATGCCGGCGGCGAGGGCGGTTTTCTGCACCAGTCTGGCGACATGCTTGTCCGTCAGACGGCTGGCGGAAACGCCGCCATTCTTGCGCGCGATCGGGCGGAAGAGGGGGCCCTGGCTTATTCGGCCGAGCCGCAACCAGGTCTCGAGCAGCGCGACGGGACAGGTCTCGGGACGCGAGCCGCGGCCGATTTCGACTTCGCGCCAGCCGGTCTTACCGGAAATCTGCAGCACCGCGCCGCCGTCGTTGTTGCTGGCGCTGGATAGATCCGCGCCAGTCGTGCCGGCGCTCGAAACATCGGCGGAGTCTCTGCTGGCGCTGGATATATCCGCGAAGTCCTTTCTGGCGCTCGGAACATCGGCGCCAGGAGGAAAAATCTCGATCCAGCCGGTCCCGTCCTCGCTCTGATCGGGGCCGCAATCGAGGCCGACGATCTCGGAGCGGCGCAGACCGCCGGCGAAGCCGATCGCCAAAATGGCGCGGTCGCGGATGCCACGCAGATCCATCTCGAGCGTCGCCAGCATAGCGATGAGCTCATCGGCGAAGATCGCTTGCTTTTGGAGCGGGGGGCGGCCATGGGCGCGGCGAATGCCGGCGAGCACGGTGGAAATATGCCGATCGCTCGTATCGAGCGGCGCCCCGAGCTGGCGGTAACGCCAGCAAATCCCTGAAAGCCGCCGCTCCAGCGACGCGACGCTGAGCGCCGGCCGGCCTCCGGCGCCGATATTTCGTGCGCCGGCATGGACTCCGCCGATATTTCGTGCGCCGGCATGGACTCCGCCGATGTTACGTGCGCCGGCAGAGACTCCGTCTTGCATGCAGGCGGCGAGATAGAGGCCGACGGTTGGCGGGTCCGGGGGCAGGGGATCGAGCCCAGAGCGGCGCAGCCAGGCGGCGAACTGCCGCCAATCCGACTCATAGGCGCGCTGGGTGTTGTCCGCGCGGGCGTTGCGGGCGTAATCGCGGGCCTTTTCGGAGAGCGCAGTGAGATGCGGGGAGGGGGGCCGCGCCGTGAGGGGCGCGAGGTCGCCTTCGAAGTCGTCGTCGATGTCCGCCATCTCGTCCTCTTTTCGGTCCGGCTTGGGTCCTGCGTCGTTTCGAGCGCAAAAATTCCGACGCCTCGGAAGGCTCTCTGAGGTCGATTTCGGCCATTTTCGCCCGGAAGTCCGCAGGTTCCGAATCACGTCCGATAAGCGCACATTATCGGACATGAGAGCGAGACGACAAGTGCGGCGGATTAGGCGCGAAATTTAAGCATCAAGCGCCGCCATCCTTGCCGCCGGATTGGTTCCGGGGCTACGATCCCGCGCATGCTGGAACGTGATTCGCCCGACCCGTCGAGCCTTGAACCCGTGGCGATGGGGCGGCCGCATCGCGTCGTGCGAAGGCGTCCTCTAGACCCGTCGCTCCCCCCAAATCTTCCGGAAATCCAGCCGCTTCCGCGTTGGGCGAGGCTCAACGGCGGCGCTGGCGGCGACACGAACGCGATGTTTTTCGCCGGCGCCGGCGTCGCCCATCTCGATCAGATTTTGCGTTCCGGCGATGTTTCGAGCGCCGGCAGAGACTCCGTCGATTTTTCGCGCGCCGGCTTAGGGACTGACGCCGACATATCGAGCGCCAGCAGCGACTCCGTCGATTTTTCGAGCGCCGGCAAAATCTTCGGCGTCGAACCGGTTTTTTCCGGCGCGCTGCGCCAGCGTCTGGCGCTCAAAGCCGCCGCAACCTGCGCGCGGCTCGCGCGGCTGCGCGAGGACGAAGCGGCGCTCCGCGATGCCGAGCATCTTGCCGGCGTCGGCGTCGACACCAGCCCGGCCGGACGCCTGCATCGGCTGTTTCGGCTTTTTGCGTCGCGGCCCGTAAAATTTGATGCGGCGACGTTGTCCGCCGCCGCCGAATATATGGGGGCGCCGAGCGCGCTGGACTTCCAAGGGCTTGCCGCCGCGTTGCGCGAAGCTGTCGCCAGCGCCGACAATCCGCTCGCCGCAGCGGCGGGCGTGAGCGCAGCCGCCGCGCCTGATCTCGCGGCTGTCCCCGCGATCGACGCGGAGATCTTCGCGCTCTGGCTCGCCGACCTCGCCCTGGCGCAAAAACTCGGCTGGAAGGCGCCGGTTCCGCTGCTCGCCACAGTGATCGCTCACCCCGCATTGCGACGCGCCGCAAACGGCCGCCGACCGCGTCCCACGGATCGCGACTGGTCGACCGTGCTGGCGAGCGCCTACGCGCTTGCGGCGAGGGAGGGAATCGATGTCGCTGGCGCCTTGTCGCGCCAAACGAGAAAACTTCTCGACGCCGCGCCGAAATTGCGGGCCAAGAGCGCGGCGCGGGTCATCGAGATGCTGCTCGCCGATGATTGCATTGCGCCGGCGCGCGCGGCGAAAACGGCTAAGCTCTCCGAGCGCGGCGCGCGGCGCCTGTTCGATCGGCTCACGGAACTTGGCGCCGTGCGAGAACTCTCCGGGCGAACCAGCTTCCGGCTCTATGGGCTCTGAAGCCTTTTCGAACCGAAGTGGACGCCGGTTCGACGCGGGAAACGCGCTTTAAAGAAGCGCTTTTCGGAAGGTGGAAGCGGTTTGATGAAGCAAACGCGGTAAGAAGCAAGGTGAGGCGCAAACATGGGCCGCCCAAAAACAAGCGAGCTGCACGACTCGTTCGATCCCGTGCTCATGGAGTTGCCGGAAGCCGTGCGTTGGCGCGAGTGGATGGGGCGCGTCGAAGCGGTGATTTTCGCCGCGCGGACCCCAGTGTCGCGCGAGGCGCTCGCCAGGCTGGTTGGCTCGAGTTGCAATCTTGACGACCTGATCGCCGACATCCGCGACGATCTACGCGCGAGGCCATACGACCTCGTTTATGTCGCTGGCGGCTATCAACTGCGCACCAAGCCGCGCTTCGCGCCGGCGATCCGCGCCGCGGCCGGCGGCGATCTGCGCCATGCGGGCGCGCCCGAATTGACGCCGACCGAGATTTTGGCGGTGACCGCGATCGCCTATCTGCAACCCACCACCCGCGCCGAACTCTCGCGACTCGCCGGCAAAGAGATCAGCCGCGACGTCATCGGCGCGCTCAAGCGCCATGGGCTGATCGACGGCGCCTTGCGCGCGCCGCAACCCGGCGCGCCTTTCGCCTATGTGACGACCAAGAAATTCCTGGAGGTCTTCGGGCTCGCGACGTTGCGCGAGCTTCCCGACATCGAACGGCTCGAAGACGAAGGGCTTTTGGAGCGACCGCAAACTGGGGCCGATCTCGACGCCGTTCTTTTCGCAGGAGAGGAGGGGTTCGATGCGGAGAGCGACGCCGGGGAGCATTGGGAATGATCGACGACAGAACTCTCGCGACTACTCGCCCTTTCACGGCGAAAACAGGGCGTCAATCATGGCAGGATCGCGTTCGAGACTATGCGCGCGCCGCCTGAGACGCCGTTCATCGCTCTGGCGAAATCGCGCCGATTCGTCTGTTCGGCTTGCGGCTCGCGCGCCGTGCATCTGATGCCGGACTGGCCGCCGTATCGGTCGCGAAGTTGAGCATTTCGTCGGCATTGGAGCAAAGTCGGGCGCGGACGAGCGGCGCGCCTCACATCGAAATAATCCAAAATAATCCCGCCGCTGCGAAAAAGACCGTGAACGGCGCGATCTCGCGGCCTGCGATCCGTCTTCGATAATAAACGTTAGCGCTCGCGCCGATGACCCAACCAATTCCGAACAGTAACAAAGTGACCCAATCGCCGGTTTTTCGATAGCTCACGACATATGGCTTCACACGCGCAACGTTGCGCTCGGCGAGATCGCGCCAGACGTAAAAAATCGCCGCGGTGAGATAGGCCAAAATCAAAATAACGGCGAGCCGCATGTCCATTCCTGCTTTGCCCGAAGATAGCACGAACGGGCCTCAAGAGCGTCGACGATAGCCGTGAGAATCGCGCCGGCGTCGGTGACGACGATGCGGCGCTGATCGAACCAATGCTCGACGGGGTAACAGGCTGCGTCGTGGCATTAAGCGCTCCAATGATTGGATTTTACATGGAACCGATCGGAGCCGACGCCGTTCTCCCCTTCCGAGAGGGGATATCCGTCATGCCGGACGATGAAACGCCGGACGACTGGCGCAGCGCGGTCGCCCGAGAAGCCGAGCGGCAATCCGCCGCAGCCTTCGAAAAGATCGGCAAGCGGCTGCGCGCCGAGCGCGCCAAAATCGACGAAGAACCGTTGCCTGACAAAATGTCAGCCTTGCTGACCGAGTTGCAACGCCGGCTGCGCGCTCAGAAACGGGATGGCGGCTAAGCCGCGTCGAGCGGGCTAAGACGTTAGTTCGATAGCGACGTCATTCGGTCGTCGAGATGCGCCTAAGCGACGCCTTGGCCGCGCTACAATCGCCGATCTTTGCGCTGAGGGCATCGCTGGCGCATGGGTTTGGTGTGTCGGGCTCGGTTGCGCGCATCATGGCAGAATCGCCTTCGACGCGATGCGCGAGCCTCCCGAGACGCGGTTCATCACATTGGCGCAGTCGCGCCGATTCGTTTGTTCGCGATGCGGCTCGCGCGCCGTGCATCTGATGCCCGACTGGCCGCCGTATCGAGCTTCGCAATAAACGCTGACGCGCGGGATTTTATCTGTAGCATAGGCGCAGCTTAGACCGATGGGCGCGACTGACAAATGACCAACAGACTTTATTACGGCGACAACCTCTCGGTGCTGCGCGACAGCATCCCCGACGAGAGCGTTGACCTGATCTATCTCGATCCGCCGTTTAATTCGAACGCCTCGTATAACGTGCTGTTTAAGGCACCGTCCGGCGAGCAGTCGCAGGCGCAAATCGAGGCGTTCGACGACACATGGAATCGCCACTCAACGTCAGCACCGCGTTCTCCTCACTTCGGCAAAGTCCTCCGGGATCGCGCGGGAAACCCCTTAACCGCGCGATCCCGACTCGCCCGCACGGCGTATGTCAGGAACGCCTGGGCGACCTCGCGGAAGAGCAGCCGCGACCGCGCGGTGTCGATCGGGACCGGCTGTCGATTTCGGTTTCAACGTGAGACTGCGAGCCATTCCGCTTTTTTATTCGGTTTGAATTGAGACTCGAGTGTCAGATGAAACCGAATAGCTCGCGAGACCTCATTGACCATCAGATGTGCTGCCGCGTTGAATTTGTTGATCATCAGTCAGACGTCTGCTGCGATGGAGGTTGGTCGATCGCCCAGTCGAGGAATCTCAATTGAAACCGAAAAAATTGAACTCCGGTCTCAAATGAAGCCGAAACCGCAATGACACTGAGCGATGAATACTCCTTGGATAATCACAAAGTGCCGGTCTCACATTGGAACCGAAATTGACAGAGGGGAATCCAAGGACATTTTGCTCCGTTGGAGCATACGCGGGGGATGGGCGTTGATAGGAATGCGATTATGATCCGGCCGCGGGAACCTTGAACGCATCCTGGCGGTTGATTTTCCAGGGGCGCTACGCTTGCGCCCGTTCTATTATGGAGTGTCGCATTTGACCGATAGCCCCGACACGCCCCGAAGGGATCGGGACAGCGGTGACCGAGCGTCAACTGGCATCCCGGGCCTCGATGATATTCTCGTCGGCGGCTTGACCCGCCGTCGGCTCTACCTTGTCGAGGGTCTCCCCGGAAGCGGTAAAACTACCCTCGGGTTGCAATTCTTGCTCGAGGGGCAGCGCCGGGGTGAGCGCTGCATGTTTGTCACGCTTTCGGAGACTGAAGACGAGTTGCGCGCCTCGGCTGCCTCCCACGGTTGGTCGCTCGACGCCATCTCAGTGGTCGAGTTGAGCACCTTCCGTGGCGAGGAAGAAGAGCAGACTCTGCTCCACCCCGCCGAATTCGAACTTGGGAGGACCACCGGGCGGATCTTGGAAAGGATCAAACAGGAGAAGCCCGATCGGATCGTCATCGATAACCTCTCCGAGGTGCGCATGCTCGCCCAGACGCCGCTGCGCTACCGTTGGCAGTTCTTCGCACTGCGCCGGCTCTTCACCAGCCTGGGCTGCGTCGTATTGTTGCTTGACGACAAGACGGCTCGTCCGGACGATCTGCAAATACAAACGCTCGTGCACGGCGTGATCTCGCTAGAGCGGGGCAGCTTGAATACCTACGGGGCAGAGCGACTTGTCCTGAATGTGGTGAAAATGCGCGGCATCGCGTTTCACCGCGGCGCCCACGATTACGCGATCCTTACGGGTGGCCTCGTCGTCTATCCGCGTGTCACCATCTTCCAGAACATTCTCAAGACCGAATCCATCACCGTCAGCACCGGGGTTGCCGAACTGGATTCGTTGCTGGGAGGCGGTCTGGTTACTGGAGCCAGCACGCTGATCATGGGGCCGACTGGAACGGGCAAGACTTCCACTGCCACCCGCTGCGTGCTCACGGCGCTAGAGCGCGGCGAGTCGGCTGCGGCGTTCATTTTCGATGAACAGCGCAGCGCGTTGCGAGCGCGCTCCGCCAGGCTGGGCATGGACCTATCGCCATATTTGGAGTCCGGGCGGCTGCGACTGCACGAATTCGATGCGAGCGAGCTGTCCCCCGGCAAGTTCTCCCACGATATTCGCCGCGCGGTCGACGTCGACGGCGCGCGGATGATCTTGATCGACAGCCTTAACGGGTATTATCACGCCATGCCCAACGAGCAGTATTTGATGCTGCAGTTGCACGACCTGCTCGGTTTCCTGAGCCGCTCTGGCGTGGTGACGCTGCTCGTCCTTGGCCAGCATGGCCTGACCGGTGCGGTGCATAGTCAGATCGACCTCAGCTATCTTTGCGACACCCTGCTCCTTACGCGCTATTTCGAGGCCGCAGGGCAAGTGCGCCGGTGCCTGTCCATTGTGAAGACCCGCACCGCAAAGCATGAGTCCACCATTCGCGAATTCACCTTAGGTCCGCCTGACTGCCTGACGATCGGTCCCGTCCTGCACGATTTCGAGAATGTCCTGGCCGGCGCGCCCGTGTTTCGTGGAGCTGCCAACACCCTGATGGACACGCCGCCGGGTTCCGACACTGACACTCCGGTGTAACGGCAGTGGATGGCCGTGTCCTCATTTTGGCGTCTCGCGGCCGCGATGCTGAACTCGCGGTCCGGATACTCGCCAGAGACCAAGTGTCCTGCCATGTCTGCGCCGACGTTGCGGAGCTGGTGCGGGAGGCGGTCGTGGGCGCCGAAGCCGCCCTGGTGACCGAAGAATCCCTGGACGATGACGACGTCGGCGTGCTGCTACGCTGGCTTGGAACGCAGCCGCCCTGGGCCAATTTTCCCTTCGTCGTGCTGGCAACGCCACGAGGTGACCTCGCGCAGGGGTCACGGGTGCCTGAATGGTCTGACAGGATCGGCAACGCCGTGCTGCTCGAACGGCCCCTTGGCGCGGCCGCATTGGGGAGCGCGGTTCATGCCGCACTACGTGATCGCCAAAGACAATATTTGGTGCGGGACTATCTCAGGGAGCGGGAGCAGGCCGCTGCGCATTTGGCTGAGGCGAACGCCTCGCTGGAGACCAAAATCGCAGAACGCACAGATGCTCTGCGCGCCGCTTACTTCCGCCTTGCGGAAGAAGTGCGTGAGCGCGAGAAGACCCAAATCCTGCTTATGCAAGCGCAGCGAATGGAGGCGCTCGGCAAGCTTGCGGGCGGCATTGCCCATGACTTCAACAACATCCTTCAGGCGGTCGGGGGGGCGCTCTCCGTGATTGACCGCCGAGCGGACGATGCAGTGAGCGTTCGTCGCCTCGCAGGTCTCGCGCTCAACGTGGTCGAGCGAGGCGCGGCCATCACCGGCCGTCTGCTCGCGTTCGGCCGCCGCAGCGACTTGCGCACTGAAACGCTGGATGCCGACAGCTTATTAGGCGGCCTTCGAGAGATCCTAACGCTCACCCTAGGAGCCGACATCGAAGTCAATTTCAAGGTAGAACGCAATTTGCTATTTCGTGCCGACAAAGCGCAACTTGAAACGGTTCTGGTCAATCTTGCCACCAACGCTCGCGACGCGATGACGGAGGGCGGCCAACTCTTGTTTTCGGCCGGATCCGAGGTCTTGTCCTCGCAAAGTCAGGCGCAGGTTCACGGAGTTGCCCCAGGGCGCTATGTAAGGTTTACGGTCGCCGATAACGGCAAGGGCATGGATACGGCCACGCTCGCCCATGCATGCGACCCCTTTTTTACCACCAAGCCACAGGGCGCGGGAACCGGACTTGGTCTCACCATGGCGGTAGGCTTCGCCTCGCAGTCCGGCGGGACGTTGAGCGTAGAAAGCACTCCAAGCAAGGGCACAACAGTGACGTTGTGGTTGCCCGCGGCTGACTTTGACGGGGCTACCGCACCGGCGCCATCGCAGAATGCGGAGAACGCAGAATCGATACCCCATCCCGCTACGAAAAGCGCCCGGGTGCTGGTGGTGGACGACGAGGATTTGGTGCGGGAGACGCTCGCCGAGAATTTGGAATCCGAAGGCATCTGCGTGGTCACCGCCGCGAACGCGACCGATGCGTTGTCTCTGCTCGCTGCGGGGGATGAAGTGGATGCCATCGTCACCGACCTTTCCATGCCAGGCATGGACGGCATCGCTCTCATACGCGCCGCCCAGGCACTCCGCCCCGGGCTGCCAGCCGTGTTGCTTACAGGCTTCGCCAAGGAAGACACGGCCGCGGTGAGCGGAGCAGTTCCTGGCGCCTTTTCATTGCTGCGCAAACCAGCCAGCTTCGCTGATGTCTTGGACGCGGTTCAGTCATTACTGGCGGCGCGGGGAGCTGTCCAAACAACCGGGGCCAGCTCTTCTGGGGAGACGCGCGAGCGCGCGGAGGACCGAGATGGGTCACAGGGCGACTAGCAGCCCTGCCATCCCTCCTCGCCCCAGTTCCCCCGATCACTGCCCCACCTCCATCAGGCCTTGGAAGAGACGGCAAAGGCAATCGTGGGGCTAGAAAAGGCGAGCGAAGCCATCCGAACGTCCATGGAGAGGGATAAAAGCGTCGGTGATAACTCGATGCGACAACGGCACCTTGAGACTATTGCCAAATGCTTCGCTGGCGCGGTCGCTGAAAGGGACGAAATCAAGTAATTGATTGAGGAAATGGAGAAAGAGGGGTGAAGGAGCTCGCAGGGTCGCCTGCCGTCGCGGAAAATAGACTCTCTTTCCGCCGTACCGAAGCAAAGCGCGTGCCCTCCTGACTTAGCGTCAAGCTAGAATGCTCTATTCGGGGCAATTTACGTTTGTGTTCGTCGCACCTTGCCAAGAGGATTGGTTTCCCGAATATCGCAGATTGATCTCCTTACCAGCGCCGCGCATGAGACTCGCCATGCCATCAAAACCTGGTCAGTACAGGGACTATCTCGCGGCGATTGTCGATGGGGCCTTGGACGGCATCGTCGCAATCGACGAGACGGGGTCGATTCTTTCCTTCAACCGGGCCGCGACCGCGTTATTCGGATATGGCCAAGATGAAGTTATTGGGCGGAACGTGCGCATGCTTATGCCTGAGCCGTACCGACGCGAGCATGACACTTATTTGCGAAATTATCGGGAAACCGGACAAGCCAAGATCATCGGTATTGGTCGACAAGTCGAGGGACAACGTAGGGACGGCTCGATCTTTCCCATGGAGCTGGGAGTCACTGAGGTCGAACAGGATGGACGCCATATCTTTGTGGGCATTATTCACGACTTGAGCGAACGCCGAAAATTTGAAGCGCGAATGCAGGAACTTCACGCCGGTCGTCTCGAGCTGATCGAGCATATGGCCGTGGGACTGGCGCATGAGCTCAAACAGCCCTTGACCGCGATCAACGCGTATCTCAATATCGTACGCAGGCTTTTGAAAGATCAGCATTTTTCTGCGGAAAAAGCCGAAGACGCTTTGGACAAGACCACCAAAGAAGTGTTCCGGGTCTCCGAGATTATGGACAATTTGCGCCAGTTTATGGCGCGCGGGACAACAGACAGAACGGCCCACCATTTAAACGAAGTCGTGCGAACCGCCTGCGAATTCACCGACGCGATGTCCAAAGAAGCGGGGGTTACGACGGCAGTGCATCTCGACGCGAATGAAGACCAGGTGACGATTAATAAAGTCCAGATTCAGCAGGTAGTCGTGAATTTGAAGCGCAACGCCATTGAAGCGATGCAGGGCTGCGAAAATCGCCAATTAACCGTCTCCACCAGGCTTGCCGAAGGCGACATGATCCGCGTCGACGTCACCGACACAGGCCCCGGTCTGCCAGACATCGTGAAACAAAGACTGTTTGAACCCTTCACGACCACCAAGCCGCATGGGCTCGGAGTAGGCCTGTCGGTTTCCCGCTCGATCATCGAGGAGCATCACGGGAAGTTGTGGGCCGAGGAAAACCCCGGCGGAGGTACGGTTTTCAGCTTCGCGCTACCGGTGACGCGGGCGTGAGGTTATACCGCCGCGCTGAAGTTTCCCGACCAAGGCCGCGATCAGGAATGACGAAGACAATGTTCGGCCGCCCCGCGCGGCGAAAGGATTGACGACCCGACCATCGCAGCGCAACACTCTTAAAGCTCGCTTCAAGACGGCCGCGGATACGCAATCCCGATTGCGGCGAGCGCCGAGCCGGCGGCCTCCTGCCTTTTTGCGGGAGGCCGTTTTTCAAAGGTAATCGCCTCATGGAGCTATGAGGGCGATGTCATAAGATTCCCGAGGAGCGCGAGGCGCAGTGGTTCGGCGAGTCGTCGCGCGTTGTCTGATTGTGGATAATGCCGCCGCGTAAATGGGCTTCCCCTTGTGTGCGTGTTAGCGGTGCGCCGCATCGAAGGAACGAAAGTCGCGTTCCAAACGTTAACGTCGTGGGCACGATCCCCATTCCGGGGTAACATTTTTCCCTTTCTGCGCGGATGCGTATTGTTCTGATCGATAACAAAGATCACGTTCGAGCGGATACGGCCGCCTTGGCCTTGGACTCGCGAGAGTGGGCAGAGATTGCCGCCAAAGGCCAAAGCAACCGGGTCACATTCGCTATTCACGCTGCGAAATTGTTGGACGAGCGCCACGGTAGAGCATGCCGCGCATATGGTTTTACGCCGTTCGCGGCAGCAGACTCCGACGGTTATTTTGTCTTTGATTGCGACACGCCGAGCGCGCCGCCTTTGATCTTTGAGGGACATAGCGACCCACGTGCAACCGCTGAAGTCATGATGGCATGTTTTTACGTGGGCTATGTCCGTCGCACCATTGACGATG
Organism: Methylocystis sp. H4A; assembly: GCF_015709545.1. Taxonomy (NCBI): domain Bacteria; kingdom Pseudomonadati; phylum Pseudomonadota; class Alphaproteobacteria; order Hyphomicrobiales; family Methylocystaceae; genus Methylocystis; species Methylocystis sp. H4A. Next base: position 95,382 of record NZ_JADNQY010000015.1, read on the forward strand.
GGCCCGCGGCTGACGATGAGCCCCCTCGGCGCGTGAACGGATCTATCTGCGACTATTTTCTATTACCCCAAGCGGCCTCTTGCTCAGCAACGGGCGAGAGGCGTTAAGGTGGATTAGATATCGTCATGAGGTGAAGGGCGGTCATCAGCTGAGCGTTATATCTATTTCTCGCAGTAGATCGTGAATCTCGGCGGGCAAGGGCTCGGCGACAATTTTTGCGAGCTTGACTTGAAGTTGCTGCCCAATTTTTTCTGCGGTAGCGACGAACTCCTCTCGGAAATCGTGAGCGCGTCGCCATTCGCTTGTTCTGAGTTCTACCATGATACCCCCGCCTAAGGTGCTAACCCTTCGGCGGGGGTTTTGTTCCCCTTCGCTCGCGCGATCTGACGCTGAATAGACGAAGCGGCGAAACTTCCCGTATTTCCGCGACTGCGATTGCAGCGGCTCGCGCCTAAACCGTTTCCGAATCGCACTGCGCGCCCCAAGCATCCCCAAATCCCGGCGGCGATCAAAGAATCTCGTTCGCCTGGAGGCCGCTCGACGGCGTTCCCCACCTGGGGCGCTTCGCAAATCTTGGGCGGGAGGTCAGGGCTGCCTTCGGACAGTAGCTTGAGTGGATCTTGCCGCGGCGAGGATTCTCACTGCGAAACAGGAGTTCGCCACCAACTCAAAGCGCTGGAGCAAGGTCGTCACGTCGACGACATGGTGGCGGAGGCGCTGAATCAGCTTTTCGCCAATTACCGCAAAGGCGGCGCGGGTGATCGAGATGCTGCTGGCGCGCGCCGCGAAATAGCCAAGCTCTCCAACCGCAGCGCACGGCGTTTGTTCGATCGGCTGACGGAACTTGGCGTGGTGCGCGAGTTGTCGGGAAGATCGAGCTTCCGGCTTTATGGGCTATAGCGTTTTCGAGCGAAGCGGGAACCGGTTTGCGTGAAGAAAACGCGTCAAGAAAAGAGGTCGAGGCGCGGTCATGGGTCGTCCAAAAGAGCGCGCATTTCACGACGCTTTCGGTCCCGTTCTTATGGACCTGCGGAAGCCGCGCGCTGGCGGGAATGGATGGGGCGAGTCGAAGCGGTGATTTTGGGGTCATGTCTGGACGGCGCCCCTTGGTCAAGGGTCTCTTTGCGGTTCGGGGTCATCGCAGAATCTTCCCAAAATCCTACGCTAAGGCACTGATGGAGGTTCGCTGGTATCTTGGCGATGGCGTTGCGCAGATACCAAGGCATTGAAAAATAGTGAAAAGCCGGACTGCTGCGCGAACGACGGATTGCGCACCAGGAGAGCCGGCGATGAAGAAGCATGAAATCCTCTCGCCGCAGGCCCGTGCGGCGTTGTTCAATCCGCTCAACGATCCGGCGGCAATCATCCGGCACTACACGCTTTCGCCCGACGATCTGGCGCTGATCCGTCGACGGCGGCGCGACGCCAATCGGCTCGGTTTTGCGGTGCATCTCGCCTACCAGCGCTTTCCGGGTCGAGTGCTCGGCATTGACGAAGTTCCACCCGACGACGTTCTATCATTCATTGCCGGTCAACTCGGCATCGAGCCCGGGATTTTTCACGAGTATGCCCGTCGAGAGGAAACGCGCTGGGAGCATCTGGGCGACATACAGTCGTATCTGCGCGTTCGTCCTTTCAGTCGCGCCGATTATCGGTCTGTGGCAAAAATTGCGACGACCGAAGCGATTGGCACGGATCGTGGTGACGTCATCGTTGCGGCCATGATCGAAGCGCTCCGAACTCGCGGCATCTTGTTGCCTGCGCCGACAATTTTGGAGCGCATCGGTCTGGCGGCGCGTGCTCGTGCTCGAAAGCAGGCGCATAAGAATCTTATTGAGGGATTGGAACAGCGGACTATTATGGAATTGGAGGCGTTGATCGCGGTCAGCGACGACAGTGATCGCACGCGGCTCGCCTGGTTGCGTGATTGGCCGGAAGCGCCGACGCAGAAGAATCTGGCGGGACTCGTCGAGCGCTTGCAATTAGTTCGAAGCCTGGGCGTTGAGCCAGATCGCGAGCAACGGATTCATCGCGCGCGTTATAGAGCGATTGCCAAGGAAACGGCTATTCTCAGCGCCCAGCATCTTTCGCGGTTCGATACACCGCGCCGACTGGCGACTCTGGTCGTGTTCGCCCGTGAGATGGAAGCGATCCTCACGGACGCAGCGCTCGTCATGTTCGACAAAATGCTTGGCGGCGTCTATCGTCGCGCCGAACGCGCCTACAGAGAAAATGTTGTTCATCGAGCGAGAGCGCTCGATGCGTCGGCGCGCGCTCTGCTTCATATGGCCAAAGCCATGTTGGCCGCGAAGGAATCGGGAGAAGACCAAGACGCGGCTGTTGAACGCTCGCTCGGCTGGGAGCGCCTGAAGGCGCTCGTCGCGGAAACTGAAATCGTCGTCACCAACACGCGCGAAGATAATCTGACCGAAATCGTTGAAAGATATCCAACGGTGCGCCGGATAATCCCGGTCCTGCTCAATGCATTTGTATTCCACTCATGGAAGCCAAACGACTCGTTGCTTGATGCGCTCGATCTGTTGCGCGGAATTTATGCGGCGCGGCCGAAGCAATTCCCGCATCGTCCACCGATGGCGTTTCTGAAAGCGACATGGCGCAAGCTCGTTGGACGAGGCCCTACATTTAATCGTCGGGCTTATGAGGTCGCTGTCATGATGACGCTACGCGACAGTCTGCGGTCCGGAGATATCTGGGTCGAAGGCAGCCGCGCGTTCCGCGCGTTTGGCGATTTTCTTTTGCCGCCAGAAGCTTTTGCCACGAGGCGACAGGAAGGTGAATTGGGACTTGCTGTCGCGGACCGCTTCGTGGACTGGCGAACGGAGAGAACCGCTTTGCTCGAAGCGCGTCTCGATGAAATCGACGCTCTCGCGTCATCAGGCAAGCTTGTCGAAGCGGCAATCACTGCAGAGGGGTTGTCGATCAGCCCTATTCGCAGGGAGGAGAATGACGAAGTAGACGATGTCGCCCGGCGGCTCTACGGCATGCTGCCGCGCCTGCGCATCACCGAGCTTCTCGCCGAAGTCAATGGCTGGGCGGGATTCGCCGAGCGCTTCGGTCATCTTCGCACCGGCGCGCCGCCAGACGAAAATATCGGGCTGATGACGGCGTTGCTCGCCGACGCGACCAATCTCGGCCTCGCCCGAATGGCGCGAAGCGCCAAAATTTTCAGCCATTCAAAATTGCTCTGGATCGCAGAATGGCATGTTCGCGACGAAACATATCAGGCGGCGCTGGCATGCCTGACCGAAGCGATCCACGCGCAGCCCTTCACAAGGGTCTGGGGCGATGGCGGCGCGTCATCGTCGGACGGACAATTTTTCAAGGCAGGCGGCCATGGTGAGGCGCGCGCCGACTACAACGTCAAATATGGCTCGGAGCCAGGCGTAAAATTCTACACGCACATCTCCGATCGCTATGCGCCGTTTCACACCAAGGTGATCGCCGCCAACGCCAGCGAGGCCGCGCATATTCTGGACGGGTTGCTTCACCACGAATGCTCGCTGGATATCCGAGAGCACTATACGGACACGGCGGGCGCCGTCGATCACGTGTTCGGTCTCTGTCATCTCACGGGCTTTCGATTTGCGCCGCGCATTCGCGATCTTGCCGATCGCCGCCTCTATGTCGCGGATCCTCGCGCGACCTACGCATCTCTCGATCCGATGATCGGCGGCGCTATCGATTTTCGTGTCATCGCCGAAAACTGGGATGAGACACTGCGCCTCGCCGCATCAATTAACGCTGGGACGATTGCGCCGTCGATTCTGATGCGTCGGCTCGCCGCTTACCCCAAACAGAATACGCTGGCAAAGACCCTTCGAGAAATAGGACGCCTTGAACGTACGCTCTTCACCCTCGATTGGATCAGCGACCCCGCTCTAAGACGGCGAACAAACGCCGGGCTCAACAAGGGAGAGGCGCGCAACGCGCTCGCCAGGGCGGTGTTCTTTCATCGCCTCGGCGAGATCCGCGACCGCACCTTCGAAAATCAGCGCTACCGGGCTTCTGGCCTCAATCTCGTCGTCTCCGCCGTCATCCTTTGGAATACGGTCTACCTCAGCCACGCCGTTGCCGAACTGTGCGCCAACGGCGAACGGGTCCGTGACGATCTGCTTGCCCATATCGCGCCGCTCGGATGGGAGCACATCACCTTCAACGGGGACTATGTCTGGCCGACCGAGCCACTCCAAAACGCCTTCCGCCCCCTCCGAAACCCACGGTCCGAGCTACTCGACGCCGCTTAGCGTAGGATTTTGGGAAGATTCTGCGATGACCCCATATACGGCCCAAGCTTCTTCGATACCGGTCGCTCGCGCCGCCGATAGCCCGGCGGAACAGAATATTGGAGCATCTTGGTGATCGTGTTGCGATGAACGCCAAAGCGCTTAGCCGCCTCCCGCCGGCTCAGCCCCTCAACCATCACCGCGCGTCGTATTCCGGCATAGAGTTCCACTGTGAACATCCTTTCGGCCTCTCCATGCCAGTCGATGACATCGAGACGGCCTAGCAGGACCGGTACACTTTTGCGCCGCCGTAACAGCGAGCGACTAACGCCGGTTCAGCGGTACACTTTGCGCCCGCGATTTATAGGATGTCCGCAGGGGCCACGCTTGCTAGCTGACGCGCTCGCCAAATAAGGGCGCCGACCACCAGCTCCAGTGATCACCTCGATGCGCCGTAATCCGGAGCCGTTCGGATCAAGCGAAGGATCAAGTCTAGACACAAGCCTTATCTCCAAATCAGGAGATCAGACTCGCCGCTTTCATCATTCGTTTGAAGGTGGGACGGTAACAGCGCTTACGATGAAGCGTTCCGAGCATGTCGCCAAGTTGGCGACTTGATGTTTTTCTATCGCCGCGCGCCTTGTTCTTATGGCTCGCCGTCTGATGCTGGCTTCAGCGGACAGTTCCTTCTATTGCATTTTTCATAAGAGATAAGCGCTGTGCAAATACCCGCGAAGGCAACAATGCGCCCTTTCGAATCCTTCACCCGAATAAATGCCTCAGTTTCAGTCTTTCGCAATTTGAAAGCTAACATCTCCACGTTGCACCAAGCCGCTGCGAAGTCTGGCAACGACAGTTCGTCAATGACTTGCGGATCGTCACCCGCGCGAATGATTTCAAAAATGAAGTTTGGCATCAATGCACCTCTTCGCCGATGATACGGCCTGCACACCCAACCGGCTCCTTCCACGTTTTTCTAATGTCTCGCTTGGATGGAAGCCTGGCTGGAATCGCCTCTAGTCAAATAAGGCGCTATGAGCCGAATTGAACCGACAATAGGGCGGCTAATTTGAATTTCCGTCATCCAAATTCCATAGCCGATCCAGCAGGATTTTCAGATCGGCGTGGCAGCGTTCGATATGCTCTCGAATGGCAACTCGGTCATCATGCGTCAGAGTATCCAGCCTGATGTTGAACCACTCGCGCCGGATAGTCTCACGCAGCGATTCTATTCCTCGTATTAGCTTCTCTGCTTCGGTCATCGTATGGGTCCTTGCGAGTCTCCCAGCCGCCCCAGACATAATTGCGCATCGGCGGTCGCTTGACCGGCGGGCCGATCCCTTCACGCCACTTGTAATAACGGCTGAAGAGACCGCCGAAGCGGATGGCTCCGGGGGCAAGGTCGCACACGGCGTCGACGAAGTCCTCACGCCAGTCGTCGGCGTCATAATCCCAACAGGCTTCGACCGAACTGTCTGTTGCGCCGAGCGGTTCCATGAACTGCATGTAGAGCCAGGCGAGATCTCAAAAAGCGGCTCCGGATCGACGACGATGGCATTGGCGCCAGCGGGGCTGGAGACCGTGGCCGTGGTGAGCTCGCGACGCTCGAGCATCATTCATGATAACTCGATCAGAGACTTCGTCCACTCGCCGCAGCGCTCCATACGGTTCGAGCGCCAGCCCGCTGCTGACGTCCTCACGCAATCGGGCGAAGCGGCAGACGGTGCAGCAGCGCCTTGACGTTGGAAAGGTCAGTCATTGTCACGGTTCCTCATGCCACTGGCGACTCGCTGCGTTGGTTCGATCTCGGACTTCCTGCGCAAGCTGTTCGATCGCCTGCAGATCTACCTTTTCCAGCGCATAAGGATAGTTGCCGGTCAGCCCCACCATGACCATCCACAGCGCGTGCGAAAGCTCCATAGCTTCTCGGAGATTCTCCTCGAGATCTCTGATGTGGACCTGTTCGGTGCTCATGACAGCGCCTCCCGCTCCAGAACCGAGGCGGCGTTGCGGGTGGCGTCGCCCACCACGTCGCCGACGTAAAGGTCATTGACCACGTCGTCTTCGTCGAGGAAGTCAGCGAGGTGGCGGAGCAGCCGCAAGGCGCCCGCAAGCATCGTCGGTGTGGATTCGAAGATCGCCCGCTGCGCTTCGTTCGCATTATCTTGCGCCTTCTGTGCGGCCAACTCCGCATCTAATACCTCGCTCGTCTCGGCATTCTGCGCATATGCCCCGTGGGCTTCTAAAACGGCGCGCGCGTTCCGGTATTCTGACTCAAGGCCAGCGGCTTCAGCACGCAACATGGCGTTGCCTTTGCGGAGGCGCGCAATCGTGTCGTCTATCTCTTCGGCTGTCATTCCCATGCTGCGTTCACGCATCGTTTCGAGCTGGAGAATGCTGAAGACGCGCTCGCCATTGAAAATAACATCAGGGAACCTACCACGCATGGGCGCGGCGTCCCAGGCGGCGTGTTCGATAGCTCGGCGGGGATCGACGCGGGATTGTCGATTTCCGCCTCAGTCAATGGGCGGCGAATGATGATGGCGCGCAATTCGGCGACGTCCTGTTTCAATTGAAGCACCTGCGAGGCGAGCGCTTCATTGGCAGGCGCCGGCAGGTTCAATGATCGGCGGCGGGAGCAGTCGTCCGTAAAGCGGCGATCTTCTAATAGACGAGTTTGTCGGAGAGGATCGGCGGAACGCCGGCCATCAACACAAAGGCCTTGGCTTTAGGCGTGAGCTTCAATTCCTGGGGCAAGAGGAGGGGACGCCGATGATCTGAGATCGTCTCGGAGCGGGATCGGTTGGAAAAAGCCCCAAGGCCGCGAGCGGCTCTTCGCCTCCACCGTCTGCGTTCCGAAGCGTTCCGAGAGCTCGACGGCCGTCGTGCTCTTTTGGCGTAAAGACGATCTCGACGGCGTGATTGGTCAGAAATTTCTTGGCTTTGTCGGCGCCATAGATCGCGCGCGACATGCAGCGGCTGCACGTCGATGATCGAGCCGAGGCCGTGCTGCTCACACCAGGAATTCGCCTATCGCGCGACCATAGGCGCGGCGCGTATGCGGGTTGCAGATGTTGTTGACGAAGAATTCCCAGAAGCGCCTCTGAGCGCGTTCGCCGCCGGAACGCACCAAGGCGGGAATATGGGGGCTTATGGGAACGAGCTGGTTCACGCGTCCCTCTCCAACTCCTCAATCAGTTACTCAATACGAGCTTTCTCGGTGCGAGCAATGGCGAGACGAGCCGCAACCACGTCCAGATGCCGTTGTCGCACCGGAGTGCTTCCCGCACCCTCCTTGGAGCGCCCTAACGCCTCAGCAGCTTTTTCCAGATCCTCGATCGCCTTTTGCGTCTCGTTCCGAGCTTGACGGAGGTGCGGCAGTGGCATATCGGCCTCCAAATATGAAAGGGATATTATCATATATAAATTCAGGTTGACCCGGAAAGAAGTTGGGGGTCAGGCGGCTCGTCGAAGCGCGTTGTCATTGGGCCATGACCATTCAACTGGCTGTGTCAGACCGCAGTAGCGTTCGAGAATTCCATCGAGATGAGCAGTCCGGACATGGAGCATCAACTGAGCGCCTAGACGAGACCATCGCATCTGACGCTTTTTGCGGCCGAGCTTCAGGCATTATTGCTAAAATTGGAACGGAAGCTTGATGGAAAGCAATGACGCACGGCTTATAAGTCAATGGTGGCGACGGACATAGCCCACGTAAAGACATGCCGTCATAACCTCGGCGGTCGCGCGGGGGTCGCTATGCCCCTCAAAGATCAAAGGCGGCGCGCTCGGCGTGTCGCAATCAAAGACGAAATATCCGTCGGTGTCCGCCGTCGCGAACGGCGTAAAACCATATGCTCGGCACGCTCTACCGTGGCGCTCATCAAGCAATTTCGCAGCGCGAATAGCGAATGTGACCCGGTTGCTTCGGCCTTTGACCGCAATATCTGCCCACTCGCGAGTCCAAGGCCAAGGCGGCTGTATCCGCGCGAACGTGATTCTTCTTATCGATCAAAACAATACGCGTCGGCATCACCCTCCGCCGCAAAAAGAACATTGGGATGTTAACACAAAACGACAATTACGCCCGCGGCGTTAACGATTTGGGGCGCGACTTTCGTTCTTGCGATGCAGCGTCGCTGTGTGGTCTGCCACGCTTGCCCGTTACCGCGACGTTGCCAATTGACGAAAGCGTCGTTCTTCAACTGTCCGACAGCGACTGCCATTTCAGCCATATCGCCCGCGGTGCTCTCAGCAGCGCCCGCGGGCTTTTTGTGATCTACGGCTAAGAGCGGCGAGGCGGGTGAAGCTTGCCTTAATCGAACACGGCTCCAATTTGAGATCGAGTCCGTCGAACCGCCGCCTCACCTGGCCGACGGGCGGGCCTCAGTCTGTCTCAACAAACCGAGGCAGTATTGGGCGCGAGACTCCGTCCGGCGAAAGCTGGGCGGAGTTTTGATTTGCGGCTTGTGATGCGCCGCCTCGGCGCACTCATCGCTGTTCTAAAGAAAACGGCCCCACCATTGCTGACAGGGCCTTTGTTGCGTCGAGTTGCGTTGCCGTGCGATGTGGCGCGATGCGATTCGCCGCACCGCTACGCAGTGCGTTTCGTCGGAATTCTAATGGCGTCGCCCTCATAGCTACATGAGACGATCACTTTCGTCCTGATTTCATTCGCTGCTTCGCTGACACGTTTCTCAAAGTGTGCGCTCGCAACGCCGTCGTAATCCCGACTGAGCAAGTCCTGCACACACCGCTCGCAACTAATTAGATACGCGAGCGCCAACGGCGGAACAGACTCAATGCTCGTTAGATCGGCGGACTCTTGCCATTCTCGTTCGAACAATCGGCGAGCAAAACCCGGCAACGCTTCCGCAACGGATGACCTGAAGAGTTCCCGGAGCTTTCTCGCCGCGTCCTCAAAATGCTCGACGGCCTCGTGATTCGGCGGACGTGAAATTGGACGTGGGCTCATGATACGCTCCCTTGTCGGGATATGACGCAACGTCTGGCTTGAAACAATTATCCAGCAAATATCCTAGCTTACATGGAATGGGGAGAAAAGTTAAACTTTCGACTCAAGAGCGCGCACAACACCGTTTTGGACAAGGGAGCGCTTTCACTAAGACCGCCGTTCCTAACGCCGCTCCTCGTTGTGTAGATGAGGAACGCCGACGACTTTCGCGATCTCCACCACGAAAGCGAGGCCTCTGTTCGGCTCCGTCAGTTCGGCGGCGCGGACAATCTCCTGCAAAATTGCGTCGGCTTTGTCGGTATAGACGACGGTGAGCACGATCTCCTTTTCCGGCTCGATCGGGATACCGAAAATCTTTTCGTGCTCGTTGACGCCGATGCCACGTCCGTAAACGACCGTGCCGCCGCGCGCTCCTGCCTTGACGGAAGCCTCTAGAACCGTGTTGCCCCAACCCTTCCGCACGATGGTCACTATCAAAGAAGCGTTCAACAACATCGTCGTCACTCCTGTCGCCGCTCGGTCCAGCGGACGAGAAGCCCCAATGTCATGACCGAAACCATGGGCGCGAGCGCGATCAGCGATACGAGCCCGAAGCCCTCGACAATCATATCGCGGCCATTGGCCGATGCGGCCGCCCCGAGCGCGAGTGCAAGAAGAAAAGTATTCGCCATCGGCCCCGTCGCGACCCCGCCAGCATCGACCGCGATCGCCACGAAATCCCTTTCGCAGAGCCACATGATGACGATGACGAGCGCATAGCCGGGCGCAAGGAAATAGAGCAGCGGAACGCCGTAAGCGATCCGCAGGAGCCCGATGGCGACCGATAGAGCGACGCCGATGCTGACCGTATAGAGAACGGTCGGCGCAGAAATCGAGCCGGTCGAGGCTTCTTCCACCTGTTCGGCGAAAATGCGCACGGCCGGCTCGCTCCAGGTGGTGACGAAGCCGAGAAAAAGGCCGATGGGCGCGAGCAGCCATTTATGCGGCAAGGCCCCGAGCGCCTCGCCGATGGCGCGGCCGATGGGCATGAAGCCGATCTCGACGCCGACGAGGAAAAGGAAAAGCCCCGCCGCCGCGATGAGCGTTCCGATCATGATATCGACGACATTCTTGCCGGGCAGTTTCAGCAACAGCGCCTGGAAAACAAGGAAGAGTCCGGCCAAGGGCAACACGGCTTCGGCGACGCTCGCCGCAGCGACGCCGAATTCGTCGAGCAGCCTATCGACGCTCACCGCAGCAATATCCCGACGGCCATCAGGACGAAGATGGGGCCGACGGAAGCAAATCCCAAAAGTCCGAAGCCGTCGGAGATGGCCGAACGGCCGGCCAGAACGGAACTCAAGCCTATGGCGATGGAGATGATGACCGGCGCCGTCAAGACGCCCGTCGTCACGCTGCCCGCGTCATAGGCGAGCGGGATGAACTGATCGGTCGCGAAAAAGGACATAACGAGCATCGCCCCATAAGTGACCGTCAGCAGGCCCCGCAGCGAGAATCCGAAGACGATGCGCGCCATGGCGATCGCGGTAAAAACCGCCACCCCGAGAGCAATGGCGTATAGAATCGTCTGGCGGGAAATCTCGTCCATGACGCGGTTAACCTGATTGGCGAGCACGAGCACGTCGGGTTCAGCGACCGTCGTCGCAAAGCCGAAGGCGAAGGCGACCGCTACGACCAGGATGATTGATCCCTTCTCCGGCAGCGCGGCACCAATATATCTGCCCATCGGCAGGATGCCGTAGTCGACGCCAGTGAAGAGCAGAAGCATACCTGCGACGATGAAGACCGCGCCCACGAGGAAATCGACGAAGGCCGTTGTCGAGGAGCCGACGAGGGCAAACTGAAGCAGACAAACGACGGCGAACAATGGCATGACCGCTCGCAGTGTCTCCGAAAGCTTTTCCCTTAGAAGCAATAGCATGACTAAAAAGCTAGGGCTCAGGATACGCTTGTCAACGCTTGCTCTCTCGCGGCATCGCTATCAACGGGTGGGCGCTGCCGCCTATGTCTACGTTGACGGACCTACCCTTGGCTCTGTTCCCGAACAACTCCTTGTGCCGCGTCGCGCAATTCGGCCCGAAACAAATCGCGCTTTTCGTGGACCGAGGCGATAACGAATCCCGTTGGAATGCCTAAACCCACGAGCGCGGCCTCCGATATTTGAAGGCTCGCTTCGACTGTTTCGGGCACGGCATCGGTTACGCCGATCGCATAGAGGTGCCGGGCGTGTTCCGTATCCCTCGCGCGCGCGACGATCAGGACATCAGGTCTGAGTTTCCGGACGCCAAGAACGATCGCGTCCACTCTCGATTCCGAACCGATGGTCACAATGACGGCGGCGGCTTCCATTATGCCGCAGGCTATCATAAACGCAGCATGTGTCGCATCCCCGAAATAGACTTCATACCCGTTCTTTCGGCCTTCTGTCACCAAGTCTGCATCTCTATCGGTGGCGATGTAGGGAACCTTATGTTCCGTCAGGAATGACGTGACGACCTTGCCGACGCGCCCATGACCGACGACGATTGCGTGCTTATGCTGTTCGCGGGGAGCCGCTTTCAGCGCCGCATCAATCTTCTTTGGCGGTTCCATTCGAAAATTAATGTGTCGTGCAGCAACGGACAATGCCGGAATGAGAACCATCGTAAGCGACGTGACAGCAAGAACGAATGAGGACAGTACAGGATCGATAAGCCCCAGACTTTTCGCCAGTCCTATGGCGACGAAGGCAAACTCCCCGCCGGGGCCAAGCAGGAAACCCGTTTCGATGGCGACGCGCCACGATTGGCCGAATGCCTTCGACAGCGCAATGATGATGGCCGCCTTGAAGGCGATGAGGCCGGATACGAGCGACAAGATGGTGAGCGGATCGCGTGCGATCTCCCTCACGTCAATGGTCATCCCCACCGTGAAAAAGAAGATACCCAGCAACAGGCCCTTGAACGGCTCGACGATAGCTTCCACCGCCTTACGATATTCAGTTTCGGCCAGAAGGAGGCCCGCGACGAACGCTCCAAGCGCCATGGACAGGCCCTCGATAGCGGCGAGCACGCCCGTACCAATGATGACGAACAGAACCGCCGCCGTTAGCAATTCAAGAGAGTGAATTGATCCAACAAGACGGAAAAGGGGTCGCAGCACCATTCTTCCGACCACAACAATGAGCGCGATCGCCGCTGCCGCATGAGCCAGCGTTATGCCAATGTTCGACGCAAGCGAACCTTCAATGTTCGAGCCGAGGATCGAAACGAATATCAGTATCGGAATCACGGCGAGGTCCTGCGCCAGCAGGATTGAAAAGCTCGCTCTGCCCGCGCCTGTCGTCAGTTCGCCATGGGCCGCAAGAATCTCAAGAACGATGGCGGTCGAGGAAAGCGCGAGGCAGGCTCCCAGGATGACGGCGACCGACGCCGCTTGTCCGGTTCCTGCGATGATGACGGAAAGCAAGGACGCTGTGAGGACGACCTGCAATCCGCCCAGCCCGAAAACGAGCCGCCGCATCGAAAGCAACCGATCGTAGGAAAGCTCCAATCCAATAAGAAACAAAAGAAAAACGACGCCGAGTTCGGCGATGCCGCTAACATTTTTTGCATCGACGACGGTGAACCAGTAGAGAAACGGCAGCTTGTCGATGAATGAACCCAGCCCGAGGGGGCCGAGCAACGCGCCAGCTCCCAAGTAACCAAGCACCGGATTCAACCCGAGATAGCGCACCAGCGGCACGACGACGCCAGCTGTCCCCAAAACGACAAGAGCATCGCTATAGACGGGGATATTGATTGTCGCAGCCAAACTACCTCCGATACACGCTTCATTGCGCTCGCTCGATCACGGCGCTAGCCTACGACCCGCTTCGACGATCTTTGCGCCACTCCCATGGCGCTTGCGTATGCCCTGCCCAAATCCCTCGCTTCGCGTTCTTCGCCTCTTGTTCCGCCGCTATATAGGCGCTCGAATATCTCCGATATGCCATGGCGTGACCGTTTCTCACAAGCCAAAGCTCGATGTCTTCGCCTCTCACACTGCAATCCGCGACCATTCGGCCATATCGGTCGACGTCGCGCTCACGGCATTGGACAGGCGACACGCCAATGAACTCATCGAGAGCCATCGCAGCGATTTGCCCACAACGATAGGACTTGCCCGAGGCGTCAAAGCAGGGCTGTCCCTTCTCGGGCGCGTCTATTCCGTGAAGCCTGATCCGCTGGCCATGTATTTCTATCGTGTCGGCGTCGACCACGGAAGCGCGACCCACAATGTCAGCGAACGCAGCAACTGAAAAGGTCGAAGCTACGACGGCGATAATGATCCGCTTCATGCGCACCTTGTAATTTTCGAGGAATTCATGCCTGCCGACCGCAAGGCGACAAGCGCGGCAAAGCAGATTGGAAGGACATTCGCTTCGGTCTTTTTCCTTCGGCTATTTGGCTTTGATCGCCTTCACACCGAACTTGGCGGCATCTTCGGCTCCTATATTCGGGCCTTCGGCCGCGCATCGGGTGTCGTCGGACTTCCGCATTTGCGTCCAACATCGCTCCAGCCAACGCAGCGCCCGTCACGCGCACAATAGCCTGGCCCGCCACGACAACCGCAACCGCTACAAGCCGCCGCTTCGTGGAATGCGAGAATGGGCGATGACCCATGATCGCGATGATAACAGCCTTGCGCGTATCGCAGTCCCGATAGGAGATTGCATCCAGCGCCCGGCGGGATCAAGAGGAGCACAATTGACTCACAATCGACGCACGTGCGTCCTCTTCGGTGGGCGATTTCCGAAAGCGGAGTAGCCATGAATCTGGAAAGCTGGAAAAGCCAAGCGATGCGCCACTGGAAGGAGTTTCAGCCGATCAGATACAGGGAACTGGTCAAGAGCAGCTCCACAGCGGAAATGGACGCGGCTTCGGATTTTATGGTGGCTATCCCTCTGATTATAGCGGCTGTGGGTTTAGCCGCGACGAGGGAATGCTCGGCAGCCGACCGCTTTTTGACGCGCGCCTCGGGGTCGGTCCGGGGGAGGCCTGCCGATTTGATCGTGAGTTCAGACGGGGCTCATCCGCTCGGTGTGCTGGACCACGTCAACCGTTGTGCGCGTTTGTCTCGCACCGATCCAGATCTCTTCCGACCGGAGAGGGCCCTCCAAACATCGGAGGCCCGATGGATAGCTTCGCTTCGATGTTGATGCTAACCTTTGCGCGCAAGCCGTTTTCCCCTTTGTCACGCGTATCGCGAAATGAGACAACGATCAAACTCCGAGTGGTTATTGGCCCTACGGGCAGGCGACCAGAATCAGGCCATTGCGCTGGCTGAGCTGCGGGAGCTCGTGCTCGGTGCGATCATCAAATTTCTTTCGCGAAATGAAACGCCCGGAGGTTCATCGCTCGGCCACGATTTGCATCAAACGGCGGAGGACTGCGCCCAGGAGGCCATGATCCTCATTCAGTCGAAACTCGAACAATTTCGTGGCGAGAGCAAATTTACGACATGGGCCTATTCGATCGCTGTTCGCGTCACTCTTGGGGAGCTTCGACGACGGCGCTGGCGGAAGGCGGTCGTGAATCGTGTGCGTCTTGGCGAAGATATGCCGGTCTGGCCGACTGATGCTCCAGAACCCGAGCGTAGTCTGGAACGGCGACAAGCATGGACTTTGTTGGTCCGCCTCATCGAGAACTCTTTGACGCCACTTCAGCGAAAAGCGCTTGTCGTTCACGCTTTTCAGGGCATGCCGCTTGATCTTGTCGCCGAGTGGCTCGGCGGCAATCGCAATAGCATATATAAGCTTATTCATGATGCACGAAAACGCCTCAAGGCCGCGCTACTTTCCGAAGGCGTTACGCATCAGGATATCATAGCTACGTTCGACTCATCCCAGCGCAAAACTTATCTCAGTGATGATGGTAAGATTTTCCCGTCTCAGAGCGTCTCAAATACGATTGAGTCCGGAAGCTAGGAATGAAACAAAAGGAATTTGCCCGCCTGCTCGATACGATCTTCGCCGCCAAAAGCGGGGAAGAGATGTCGTGTACGGATTATTTCGATAGTCTGCCGCGCTACGCCGAGTTGGAAGCCTCCGGCTTGGACGCCGCCGCCACCCTCCCCGAGGTTCGTCACCACATGCATCAATGTCCTGAATGCGAAGAGGTGTATCTCGGATTGCTGGCGCTTGTGCGCGCCGAAAAGGCGGCGGCTCGCGGGTGAGCGGGCGCGATCGTCCCGGGGTTTATCGATCGAGTCAGCGACAACAGACGAATTTCGTCCCGCTTTTCTTATATGATTTGAATTTCTCGCGGGAGGCATTTCTCCGAGCGAAAAAATCTTGCCGGTCGAGGTAAGATTCTCCACGCCGCGGCATCTAAGAGACGTCCGAGCCGAAAAAGTTGGCTCGCTAAGGTCGGCAATAGGGAGAACGCAAGGCATGTCAAATCTCTACGAGCGCCTCGGGGGCGAGAACGCCGTTAATGCCGCAGTTGAGCTTTTTTATCGCAAGGTTCTCGCGGACGGTCGCATCGCGCAGTTTTTTGATGGCGTCGACATCGATCAGCAAATCGCCAAACAGAAATCATTCCTGACCATGGCGTTTGGGGGTCCAAATAATTACACGGGAGTCGACATGCGCAATGCGCATAAGCGTCTCGTCGCGAAGGGCCTCAATGATTCGCATGTCGACGCGGTAATCGAAAATCTGAACTACACGCTCCGTGACCTTGGCGTGCCAGAAAAAGAGGTTAAAGAAGTCGCAGCGATTGCAAATTCCGTTCGTGATGACGTCTTGAACCGTTGATCCGATGCTGAAGTTCGAGGATCGTTCGGTCGAACTCAGGCTAGGTGAAACGGTGCTTGAAGCGCTGGAGCGCGCCGGCATCGCCGCGCCTTCGTCGTGCCGGTCCGGCAATTGTCAGACGTGTCTGCATCGCGCGGTGGAAGGCGTTCCTCCGCCAGAGTCTCAAGTTGGATTGACACAGGGTCAGAAGGCGCTCGGCTTTTTTCTGCCCTGTGTCTGTTTGCCGACGTCGCCGCTGACGATTACGCGACCAGACAACGTCGGCGCGCGTCGGGACGCCGTCATTCGAGCGATTGAGCCGCTCGCGCCGGATGTGATCCGACTGCGTGTCGATGCGGATGATTTTGCGTATCGGCCAGGTCAGTTCCTCGAACTTGTCGCGGATGGCGATTTAAGACGTCATTACTCGCTCGCGAGCCATCCCGAGGACGATCCATTTCTCGAGATGCATATCCGACTGCATGAAAATGGCCGAATGAGTCGACGGCTTGGAGAATTCAAGCCGGGCGACCGCTTGCATGTCGCGGGTCCGTCCGGGACATGCTTTTACGAAGGTGTCCACGAGGATCAGCGGCTGCTGCTGATCGGCGCCGGGACGGGTCTCGCGCCACTCTACGGCGTGCTGCGAGACGCTCTGAAGCGGGGCCATCTCGGTCCAATCCGTCTTTACCACGGCGCACGCAGCCGGGATGGTCTCTATCTTGATGAAGAGCTGAAAGCGCTGAGCCGGACGCGGGCGCATGTCGACTACCGACCATGCCTACTTGATCCAAATGCTCCGGCTGGAGGAGACGTTGCGGCGACAGCGATGCACGCCGAGCAGGACGTTAAGGACAGCGCAATTTTTCTATGTGGCGGCGAAAATCTGGTGAAACGGTTGAAGCGTGATTTCTTCATGCGCGGAGTTAGCATGAAAAACATTCGATCGGATGCGTTCACGCTGTCGGGCTAACGTTTGGCGGATCGGTATGGGGCGAAGCAGCAGCTTCAGGATTGACGTATCCGTGACCCCGCGCAGGTTAGCACAGTGGATATTCGATCCGTGCCGCCATCGGTGTCGATTTCGGTTTCAATGTGAGACTGCGAGCCATTCTGTCAACGGCGGCGACAAATTGTGCCAGATGCGGCGTAAAAGTGTATCGATCTGGTTGAGAGAAAAGGGCCGTGAAGCCCTTGTGAGTTGGATCGTCGCGCGCATTGAGGCGCGCGGAGCTTAGCGAAACGCAATGCGCGCGGCGGCGGTTAAATGTCTGCGTCGGCTTCTCCCTTGGTTCTTGGGTTTACGCTGGGCTCGTCGGCATTGCGCCGTTGCGCCTTCCTGGCTGTCGCGAGACGATAGCTGTCGCCGTTCATCTCCAGAATGTGGACAGGGTGGGTGAGCCGATCGAGCAGCGCGCCGGTGAGCCGTTCCGAACCGAACACCGACGTCCATTCTTCGAATGGCAGATTGCTGGTCACCAGCGTGGCGCCACGTTCATAGCGCTGGCTGAAGACCTCGAAGAGCAGTTCGGAACCAATTGCCGTGAACGGCACGTAGCCCAGCTCATCGACGATCAGCAATTTGACGGTGTTGAGATGCCTTTGAGCGCCCGCAGGCGGCGCTCGTCGCGCGCTTCCATGAGTTCGTGCACGAGAGCGGCGGCCGAGGTGTGTCAAACGCCATTGAATCGGAACCCCAGTTTTTCATTCAAAAGGGACCGCGACCTTCACCGTCACCGTCGCGCCGTTCAGCACGACGACTTCGTGGCTCCAGTCAAACTGATAGGCTTCGCCCGGCGCAAAGCTCAGCGGCACATAGGCCTGCGCCAACGCGGCGCCGCGCTCCTTGCGCCAGCCGATCGCATAACGGCGAACCGCCGCGTAACTGCCTTGATAACCAAAGCCGCGCAGCTCTTCATAAAGCCTCATAAGCGTCAGCTGTTCTCGCGGAACCTTTCCTTCGTTTGACAGCAAAAGAGAATCCAGCCGCTCGCGCCAGGGACCGATCTTCGGAAGCGGCTGCGTCTCGCGTTCGTAACGGAACTCCGTCGCATCCGAACGGATGACCTTGCGCACGACCTTCCGCGACACATGCAGGTCCCGGCAAATCTCTTTGATTGGCTTCTTCTGGACAAAATAGGCGCGGCGTATCTTCGCAATCGTTTCCACAACAAGCATTCCAATCTCGGCCTCCCTTGCATCAGGAGGCCAGTGTGGACCCTTAGCTCCGGGGGCCCGATTGGATGCAAATCATCCCCAAAGCGGGGTTCTTATTCCACGCAACTTCACAGGCCGATCTTCTCAATGGCGGTCCAGCGTACTCGACTGAAGCGTTCTTCAATAACGGAGCACTATTTGCCGAAATTCAGTTCCAAAATAATTTCATCGAAGTCGTTTATATCGTCACCGTAACGTCGGCGGTAGCTTTTCAACAAGGCAGCTTTGAGCAACGAAATATTGACCTCGGATGAATCGCGAGGAGATTGGACGCCGGGAATAATTTCATAGTTAAAAACTATGTTTTCTAGCAGGCTGTTGAAAAAGTCTCTGGTCGCGTCAATCGCGATGTGATTCATTTTCCTCGATTGAACGAGGATGAATCATGCGGGGCGAAGATCGGCGGACAGGCTCGCTATTCAGCTATGTCGATCTTGAAGCGCGGGTTGGGAAAGATCATCCGCTGCGGGCGATCCGGCTGCTTGTGAACGAGGCTTTGGCGGCGCTGGCGAGCGAGTTCGCGGCGCTCTATGCGCCAATTGGCCGCCCGTCGATCCCGGCGGAGAAGCTGCTGCGAGCAATGCTGCTGCAAGCCTTTTATTCGATCCGCTCGGAGCGCCAGTTGATGGAGCGGCTGGAGTTCGACCTTCTGTTCCGCTGGTTCGTGGGACTTGGGATCGACGATGCGGTCTGGGACCATTCCGTGTTCTCGAAGAACCGCGATCGTCTGCTCGAAGGCGAGATCGCCGCGAAGTTCCTGAACGCGGTCCTGGCGCAGCCGCGCGTGAAGCGTCTTTTGAGCGCCGAGCACTTCTCGGTTGACGGCACGTTGATCGAGGCCTGGGCGTCGATGAAGAGCTTCAAGCCGAAGGATGGAGCGGATAAGCCGCCGGCCGAGGGCGGCGGACGCAACAAAGAAACGGACTTCCACGGCGAGAAACGCTCGAACGAGACGCATGCTTCGACGACCGATCCCGAAGCGCGGCTCTATCGCAAAGGTGTTGGCAAGGAGGCGAAGCTCTGCTTCATCGGGCACGCGCTGATGGAGAACCGGCACGGTCTCTTCGTCGACGCTTGCCTGACCCCGGCGGATGGACACGCCGAACGCATCGCGGCGCTTCATATGATTGAGCCACGGGCGGATCAACCCAGAGCGATCACGCTGGGCGCCGACAAGGCCTATGACGCCGAAGACTTCGTCAATGAGCTGCGCGCGATGAAGGTGACGCCGCATGTGGCGCAAAACACCAGCGGGCGCACCTCGGCGATCGATGGGCGCACGACGCGACATGCGGGCTACGCGATCAGCCAGCGCATACGCAAAAGGATCGAAGAAGGCTTCGGCTGGATCAAAACTATCGCCGGACAGGAGAAGACCAGGTTCAGAGGCAGAGACCGTGTCGGATGGGCTTTCACCTTCGCGGCGGCCGCTTACAATCTAGCGCGGTTGCCGAAGCTGATGGCGGCGCCGACATGAGCGCCCCTGCCGGTTGCCAACTGGTCGGTCGCTGGCGGATCGTCGAGGCCGATCTTTGGGATCGAGACTATCTCGATCTCTGTGGCCCCGCCGCGATCGTCATCGGCGCCGAAGGGCGCGGCGAAATCGCCTTCGGCGCCATGCACGCGACGCTCGACATCGAATACAGCCGGTCCTCCATCGGTTTCGCGTGGACCGGATTTGATGAGGGCGATGAAATCTCGGGAGAAGGAGCCGCCGAACTTCTCGATGACGGCTTCATCGAGATCGAATTCGAGTATCACAACGGCGACGACGCCGTCCTCAAAGCGAAGCGAGAGCCTTTTTCAACAGCCTGCTAGAAGCACGGGCTGAAGCAGACGCTTCCCTTCAAGAAGCTTGAGGAGAAGCTCCGCGATCGGCCGGTAGGAAGTGATGTCTGGCTCAGAAAGCCATCCCTCGATGTCTGATTGAGGCACCAAAAAATCAATTCCGTGGAGATGCAGGTGTTTGACTATTTTTGAACTCATGACTTCAATCTTTATTGAAAGCACATCCGAACGGCCTAGCCCTGGGATTACTAGTCGGCGGAGTTCGGAACAGCATCTCCCGTTTGGGGCATGTACGCCGCTTTGTCTCCGACCTACAGCGCGGATTTTCAATCCCGTCGAGCTGGCCAAAAGGCCGCCAAGCGAACCAGCGGCTCGAAGGCGATCTTCGTGACGGCGTATTCGTTACGCGAACGCTCGGGCATGCTCAAGCGGCGATATTGCCGCAGGACGTAAAATCAAAGCGGATTCCCAGTCGCGTCGTACAGTGAAGCGTTTTTTTTGCCTCTCACAAGCGGCTTCCTCGCAAAGGACCTCGAGCGCGCCCTGCGTGTCCACGATGCGCATCTTGCACCCGCAGGTACGGCGTGGCACTGCGTATTCATACCGACGGAACAATCGTTTTGGAGCCTGTGCCGGCGATCGAGGGCTTAGCACTACTTTGGCAGATTTTTGAGAGGTCAGGCTTTTGTGGGATTCCCGCGACGCGCATTGCGTGATTCATAGGAGGTCGGCTTTCGGGAGGGCCGACCATGGACGAAACTTGGAAGTCAGATCTCGAGCGGTGGCTGGCGCCTTTCCTTGGCGCTTTGCGACACAAGGCGCGGGCGCGGATGTGCCCAGTGTATGTCGCGGGGCTGATAGGCGCGGGTGATCGCAAGAGCATGCAGCCCATGGCGGCGCGCGACAGCGACGTTGGATACGATCAGCTTCATCACTTCATCGCCAGCGGCGTGTGGGACGCCGCGCCGCTGGAGAAGGCGCTGCTCGTCGAAGCCGACAGGATGGTCGGCGGCGCCAACGCGTGGCTGATCGTCGACGATACGGCCCTGCCGAAAAAGGGCGCGTATTCGGTCGGCGTCGCGCCGCAATATGCATCGTCGCTGGGAAAGACCGCCAATTGTCAGTCGCTGGTCTCGCTCACCCTGGCGTCGTGCGAGGTTCCTGTGATGGTGAGCCTGCGGCTCTTCCTGCCCGAAAGCTGGACAAATGATCCCGAGCGCATGACGCGGGCGCGCGTCCCAGAGGACAGGCGGGGCGCGCTGAGCAAGCCGGAGATCGCGATCGAGGAGATCGACCGCGTCATCGCCTCGGGCGTGCGTTTCGGCTGCGTCCTTGCAGATTCAGGTTACGGCTCCAGCGGGCCCTTCCGTCAGGCTCTGAGCGCGCGTGGTCTACTATGGGCAGTGGGACTGTCGCGACGCCAGAACGTCTACCCGGCAGATGTCGTTCTGGCGTTCCCTGTCGCGAAAGGAGGGAAGCCCCGCAAATACCACATCCCCGATCAACCGCCAGTTTCCGCTGAAGCGGCGTTGGCCGGCGAGAAATGGCAAAAGGTCAGTTGGCGGCGGGGAACCAAAGGCCGGCTAACATGTCTCTTCGCGGCTCGACGTATTCGCGTAGCGGATGGCCACAAGCACCGCATGCGCGACAATCGTATGCAGTGCATGCCGGGCGACGAGGTCTGGCTCGTCGGCGAACGCCGGTCGACGGGCGAGCAAAAATACTATGTGTCGAACTTGCCAGCAGATACGAGCCTGAAGAAGCTCGCCGCCTCGATCAAAGCCAGATGGATCTGTGAGCAGGCGCATCAGCAGCTCAAGGAGGAACTCGGCCTCGATCACTTCGAAGGTCGGTCCTGGACCGGTTTGCATCGACACGCATTGATGACGATGATCGCCTACGCCTTCCTCCAATCCCGCCGCCTCAAAGCCGCGGGGCGGAAAAAAAAGAATCGGGGGACCGCCGCCACAACCGAGCATGCCAGCCATCCGGCAGGCCATTCTCGACATCTTCGCGCGACCTCCCCCACCTAAGCGCCGACAAGGCGATTGCGCAATTGCAGGCCGATAAGACCGAGGCCAAGGCGCGCTTCGAGGAACTAAAGCGGGCAGGAAGCGAGTCTTGGGCCGCGTTGAGTGCAGCTTTGGAAACGTCGCGCAAGAAGTTCAAGGATGTCAGGATACATCCTTTGATTAGAAAATCCCTGTTCGCGCGGCGCGTTGACATCATATTTGAGAATTTCGGCGCGCATTTTCGAGCTTTGACGCTTAAATTGAGAACTCCAGCGGCATCCCGAGCGCGGCGTAGGCGAGCTCGTCGAATCGCTTTCGATAGACGGGGCGACAGAAGGGGCGCAGGCGCTGAATCGTATCCGCCGCGTTTTTCGCGGCGACTGCGAGACCGGCGAGTAGCGCGATGCGTAAATAGAGCGGCACCATAGCGTTTGCGCCTTTGCTGATGGACGGCGCTATGCGTAATGCTTCGGCGTCAAATCCTGGAACGATCTCGTTGAGCAACCAGCTCTTATTGTAGCCTTCGGGGGGCTGCGTCGTCTGCGGGCGATTTAAGATCAGCAAAAGCCGCATCATCGCAATAGGGGATGCTAGCGGCGTCGGCTCGCCCCGCAAGTGACGATTGACAAGCTCCTCTCCGATTTTGGCGGCGTCCCAATGGTCCCCAAATGGGCTCGTGTTTCGGACGGTATCGCAGCCGGCACGAGGTCCCTCGATTTCTGAGAGCGGCGAACCGCATAGAGGACAAGTAAC
>NZ_JADNQY010000016.1:0-133682 GCF_015709545.1 Methylocystis sp. H4A
CGTGGATGGCCGGGACAAGCCCGGCCATGACGCGCTGAAACTCTTGCCGCGACGCTCTCTCGTCCGCACCATGCGCCTATGCGTGGCGGTTGGGTTTACATCATGACCAATCGGCCAAACGGGACGCTCTATCTCGGCGTCACCAACCACCTCGCGCGCCGCGCCTTCGAGCACCGCGAGCGCCGCATTCGTGGGTTCACACAACTCTATGGCCTCAAGCGCCTCGTCTGGTACGAACCGCATGACGACATCCGCACGGCGATCCAGCGCGAGAAGACTATGAAGCATTGGCCCCGAGCGTGGAAGGCCCGGCTCATTCTCGAGATGAATCCCGAGTGGCGCGACTTGTACGAGGATCTGGCGAACTGATCGGCGAGGAGAGGATCCGCCTCCTCTCCGCGTCATGCCCGCGCTTGTCGCGGGCATCCACGCGGCGCCGCAGCGCGAGCCCCGCAGCATTTGCGCATCGTCCCGGCGTGGATGGCCGGGACGAGCCCGGCCATGACGGCTGCGCACTCTTTCCGCGTCATGCCCGGCCTTGTCCCGGCCATGACGGGGCTGCACGCATTCCGGCGAATTGGAACTGCTATGTCACACCAACCGGCTCTGCGCCTTCGCCGCGGCGATAAAGCTTGCAAACAGCGGGTGCGGCTCGAAGGGGCGCGACTTTAATTCGGGGTGATATTGCACGCCGATGAACCAGGGGTGGCCCGGGATTTCGACCGTCTCGGGCAATAGGCCGTCCGGCGAAGAGCCCGCGAACAAAAGCCCGCAGTCCTCCAGCCGCTCGCGATAGGCGAAATTCACCTCATAGCGATGGCGGTGGCGCTCGGAGATTTCCGTCTCGCCGTAAATTCCCGCGATGCGCGAACCGGGCTTCAACAGCGCGGGAAAAGCGCCAAGCCGCATGGTGCCGCCAAGACCCTCGCCGACGCCGCGCTTCTCCAGTTCATTGCCCTTGAGCCATTCGGTCATCAGGCCGACGACCGGCTCGGCGCAGGGGCCGAACTCTGTCGAATTCGCCTTGTCGATTCCGGCGAGCGCGCGCGCGGCCTCGATCACCGCCATCTGCATGCCGAAACAGATGCCGAAATAGGGCACGCCGCGCTCGCGCGCGAAACGCGCCGCGAGGATCTTGCCCTCGGCGCCCCGCTGGCCGAAGCCGCCGGGAACGAGAATGCCGTGCACATGTTCAAGATGCGCGGCCGGATCGGCGGTTTCGAAAATCTCCGATTCGATCCAGTCGAGATTAACCTTCACGCGGTTCGCCAGCCCGCCATGGGCAAGCGCCTCGATGAGGCTCTTATAGGCGTCCTTCATCTCGGTATATTTGCCGACGACCGCGATGGTGACTTCGCCCTCGGGATTGTTGATGCGCTGCGTCACCGCGTTCCAGCGGCTCATGTCGGGCTTTGGCGCGGGCTCGATGCCGAAGGCGGCGAGCACCTGCGCGTCCAACCCCGCCGAGTGATAGGCGCGCGGCACGTCATAGATGTTGGCGGCGTCGCGCGCCTCGATCACCGCCTGTTCGCGCACATTGCAGAAGAGTCCGAGCTTGCGGCGTTCCTCGCGCGGGATCTCGCGGTCGGTGCGGCAGAGCAGAATGTCGGGCTGAATGCCGATCGAGCGCAGCTCCTTGACCGAATGCTGCGTCGGCTTGGTCTTCAACTCGCCGGCGCTCGGAATGTAAGGCAGGAGCGTCAGATGGATATAGATGCAGTGATGCGGCGGCAGATCGTTCTTGAGCTGGCGGATCGCCTCGAAGAACGGCAGGCCCTCGATGTCGCCGACCGTGCCGCCGATCTCGATCAGCGCGAAATCCACGTTCTCATTGCCATCGACGACGAACTCCTTGATGGCATTGGTCACATGCGGAATGACCTGGATCGTCGCGCCGAGATAATCGCCGCGCCGCTCCTTGCTGATGATGTCCTGGTAGATGCGGCCGGTGGTGACATTATCCTGCTTCGAGGCCGGGCGGCCGGTGAAGCGCTCATAATGTCCAAGGTCGAGATCGGTCTCCGCGCCGTCGTCGGTGACGAAGACCTCGCCGTGCTGATAGGGCGACATCGTGCCCGGATCGACGTTGAGATAGGGATCGAGCTTGCGCAGCCGGACCGTATAGCCGCGCGCCTGCAACAGCGCGCCAAGCACCGCCGACGCCAAACCCTTGCCAAGTGAGGAGACCACGCCGCCGGTGATGAAGATGTACCGCGCCATGGGACCTAACGCCTAACGCCTTTCCAGCGATTCTGATAGCGGATTCTATCGGGCCGGGGGCGGTTGCCCCCAGCCAAGAACATCGGATGGCGGATTTGACGCCGGTTACTGGGTCGGCGCTTTCCAGATCGTCGAAGGCGCGGGCTTGGTTTCCGGCGCGGCGGGTTTCGGGGCTTCCGCGGCCGGGGCCGGCGCGGCTGGAGCCTCCGTCTTCGGCGCTTCCCACTTCAAGCCGTCACTCTTCGAGGCGTCGGGCTTCGGCGCTTCGGCGGCGGGCGCAACCGCTTCCGCCTTGGGGGCTTCAGCAGGCGGCGCGACGGGCTTCGGGGCTTCTGCGGCCGGGGCCTGCGGAGCCGTCGCCGCTGGGGCCTCGGTCTTCGGCGCTTCCCACTTCAAGCCGTCAGTCTTCGAAGCGTCGGGCTTTGGCGCTTCGGCGGCCGGGGGCGTTGCGGGAGCAACCGCTTCAGGCTTGGGAGCTTCGACAGGCGGCGCGACAGGCTTCGGCGCTTCAGCGGCCGGAGCCTGCGGAGCGGGCTCCTGCGACGGGCGCAGCGCCGGCGCCTCGGCGGCGGGCGGAGTCGTCGCTGGCGGGATTGCGGCCGGCGGCGTCGCTGCAGCCGGCGGCGCCTCTACCGGCGCGCTCTGCTGGCGCTTCTGCTGGGCGCGCTGGAGCTGCTCGAAAATGCTGTCCTTGCCGGGTTCGGGCGCCTTTTCAGGCGCGCCCTGCTCGCCCTTGCCTTCGGTCTTGGGAAGCTCCTTGAGCTGGATCGATCCTGGGTCGAGCGCCTTGGTCCAGTCGTCGCCGCCCTCGCTGCGCCGCTCCCAGGCCGGCAGCACGGTCAGCGCGATGCTGGTGATAAAGAAGATCGTCGCGAGAATGCCCGTGGCGCGGGTGAGCGCATTGGCCTGGCCGCGGCCGGTGAAAACGCCGCTGCCGCCGCCCATGCCGAGCGCGCCGCCCTCCGACTTTTGATAAAGCACCAGAATGACGAGCGCCGTGACCACCATCAGGTGGATCGCGATAATGACCTGCTGCATGTGCACCCTTCCAGCCGCGCCTGAGCCGCGCTCGACGCGCAATCCGTTGGGCGGCCTTTTACACCAAGCGCCACGCGCAAGGAAGGGGATAAAGACCGTGCGATCAGCCGTCTAAACGAAGAATCGCGAGCCTTGCGGCTCGCGATCAATTAGAGTCTCGGACGTCGCTCAATAAAAATTGCCGTCCTGGCCCTTCCACTTCGAGCCTTCTTCGTCGAATCGGGTCTCGTCATTGAAGTCGACGACCTTGCCCGGCTCGATATATTGCTTGTCCTTGATCATCTGGTTCTGGATCGTCGTCGAATAATAGCTCGTATTGTCCGAACAGCCGGGCTTCGCCGCGCCGCCTTCCGGCTTGCATTCGAGATTGGCGCCCTTCGGGAAGCGCACTTTCGCGGTGTAGTAGAACTCATAGCCGGCGTGACCGGCCCCTTCGACGTCGAGCGGCCAGAAGCGCGTGACTTTGAAGTCCTCGATCACCACGTCCTTGTCGAACTTCTTTTTGATGAGATTTTCGAAGACCTTCTTCGCGTCGTCGGGCTTGGGCTCGCAATTGACGAGGCAGAAGGCCTTGGCGGGCGCGACGCCGGCGAGGGCGCCGAACAGGCTAAGCGCCATAATATGCACGATCGTTTTATAGCTCTTCATCTTTGCGTCTCCCAACTGCGCACAGCCTGCGCATCGCTTCTCGCGGACGTCGCTCGTTGATTGACGCGTCTCGCGCGAAGCCCCCTTGCGTTTGACATTTTTCAAGCTGCACGGCTTAACGCGCTGCGGCAAGGGCGGCGTGCCGGGCGAATTGTCGCACGACCAAAAGAGATTTCGCGCGGTTGCGTCGCCTTGTCGCGCGCTCTATTGACGGCGCGAGTTTCAAAGCCGACGACGAGGTATTCATGGCCGCTTACAAGCTTCTGCTCCTGCCGGGCGACGGCATCGGTCCGGAAATTTCCGCCGAGGCCGAGAAGGTCCTCGCCCTTCTGAACGAAGCGGGCGTCGCGCGCTTCGAGGTCGAGCGGGGGCTCGTCGGCGGCGCCGCCTATGACGCGCATAAGCAAGCCATCAGCGAAGAAGACATGACGCGCGCGCTTGAGGCCGACGCCGTGCTGCTCGCCGCCGTCGGCGGGCCGAAATGGGACGGCGTGCCTTATGACCTGCGTCCCGAATCCGGCCTGCTGCGCCTGCGCAAGGATTTGGGTCTTTTCGCCAATCTGCGCCCGGCGATCTGCTATGCCGCGCTGGCCGACGCTTCTTCGTTGAAGCGCGACATCGTCGACGGCCTCGACATCATGATCGTGCGCGAATTGACGGGCGGCGTCTATTTCGGCGAACCGAAGGAGATTACCGATCTCGGCAATGGCCAGAAACGCGCCGTCGATACGCAGGTCTACGAGACCTATGAGATTGAGCGCATCGGCCGGGTCGCCTTCGAACTGGCGCGCAAGCGCGGCAACAAGGTGACCTCTTCCGAGAAGTCGAATGTGATGAAGTCGGGCTATCTGTGGCGCGAGGTCATCACCGCGCTGCATAAGCGCGAATATGCCGACGTGACGCTCGAACATATGCTCGCCGACGCGCTCGGCATGCAGCTCGTGCGCTGGCCCAAGCAGTTCGACGTGATCGTCACCGACAATCTGTTCGGCGACATGCTGTCCGATGAAGCCGCGATGCTCACCGGCTCGCTCGGCATGTTGCCGTCGGCTTCCCTCGGCGCAGCTGACGAAAAGGGCAAGCGCCATGCGATGTACGAGCCCTGCCATGGCTCGGCGCCGGACATCGCCGGCAAGGGCATCGCCAATCCGATCGCCATGATCGGCTCGCTCGGCATGGCCCTGCGTTACAGCTTCGATCTGCCAAAGGCGGCCGACGCCATCGACGCGGCGATCGCCAATGTGCTGGCCAAGGGATTGCGCACGGCCGACATCAAGGGCGACGCGACGTCAACCGTCTCAACGAAAGAGATGGGCGACGCCATCGTCGCGGAGCTGAAGATGACGCTGTCGTAAGGCGTCCGCGCGATTTACTTCCCGTGCACCATGCCGAGGAATTCCTCGCGGGTGCGCGGGTCGTCGCGGATGACGCCGAGCAGGCGGCTCGTCGTCAGCAGCGAGCCGGTGGTGTTGACGCCGCGCAGCGTCATGCAGCTGTGCTCCGCCTCGATGACGACGCCGACGCCCTGCGGCTCCAGAATATCCTGGATCGCTTCGGCGATCTCGGCGGTGAGCTTTTCCTGAATCTGCAGCCGGCGCGCGAAGCCATGCACGACCCGCGCGAGCTTTGAGATCCCGACCACACGATTGTTCGGCAGATAGCCGACATGCGCGCGCCCGGTCACTGGCAACATGTGGTGTTCGCAGAAGCTGACGACGCGAATGTCCTTCAATACCACGAGCTCGTCGTAGCCGCCGACCTCGTCGAAGGTGCGCTTGAGATAGTCGCGCGGATCGACTTCATAGCCCGCGAAAAGCTCGCGGTAGGAGCGCGCCACGCGCTCCGGCGTGTCGATCAGACCCTCGCGACTAGGATCGTCTCCCGCCCATTCGATGAGAACCCGCACGGCCGCTTCTGCGTCAGCTTGAGTGGGCTTGGCCATGCCTTAGCTCTCCAGGATCTTCGAGGCGGATCGCGCCGCCCAGTCGCTGGATAAAGTCACAGGCTATGGCGTTTGGCAAAGGCCACCGCCGCTCCATTCGCCAAAAGAAAAACGCCGGCGCGGGGCGCGTCGGCGTTTCGATGGCTCCACGCGTTCGCTCAGCGCCCGAGCCCGATCGCCGATCCGACACTGTTCACGGTGCGCTTGACGAAGCCGAACGGACCGTCGCTCGGGGGAGGCGGCGGCGGAGCCGCCGGGGCAGGCTCGGGCATCGCGACGGCCACCGGCGGCGGCGCCTCGGCGGCGGGCTTGGCTCGGCTGGCGACCGGCTTCGGCGGCTTCTTCTGCTTCACCAACTTGGCGCGCGGCGCGGGTTTTGGCGTTTCAATCGTTTGTTCGGCCGCGCTCGGCGGCTGCGAAACTGGCGCGGCGGGCGCAGTCGCTTGCGGCGGCGTCAGCGCAGCGGCTCGCGGCGGAACGGCCGCGGGCGGCGATGTCGGCGCAGGGGCCGACGGCGCCGTCGCCGGCATGGGAAGCGGCGCCGTCGCCGTCATGGGCAGTGGCGCGAGTTGCGGCGCAGCCGCGGCGCCGGCGGGAACAGGAATGCTCGCGCCAAGCGGCGCAACCGCCGGCTTCGGCGGCGTCATCGCGGCGCCCGCGGCCGGCGTTGTCTCCGATTGGACGTCCGCGCCAGACGCGGATTCAGCGGCGGCGGCCGCTGGCGGCGCAGGCTCGGCCGGCGCCCTGGCGCTTTCCTCAAGCGCGGGCGCTTTGGCGGCCGCTTCGTCCGTCGGCGCAGTCTCTTGCGGTTGCGGCGCGGCGCTGCCGAGAACGGGTTCAGCGGCTTCCGGAGCGGCCAAAGGCGGCGCCGTGGCCAGCGCCGGATCCTCGCTCGGCTCGACCGTGCTCCACGGCCCCAAGACCCAGGTCAGGGCCGCCAGTCCGGCGATAACCACCGCGGCCGCCGCGAAGAACAAGGCCCGACGGCCGCCTTCGCGTTCGTCCTCCGGCTCGTCGTAGAATTCTTCGTCGGTCGCATGGACCGCGCTCCAAGCTTCCTCTGCGCGCGGCGCCTGAGGCGAAGGACCCGGATTGATCGCTGCATTCGTTGGCGGGCGCTCGAAGCCCTGACCCGGCCCTGCGGTTGGCTCGGGGGCGTGGCCGAGGTCGCGACGCAGTAACTCTTTAAACTCGGCAAATTCAGCCATCAGCTCCTTATCGTCGCCGATATCCATCATGCCTGAACCCTTTCATTGGCCGCGCGCCAAGGACTCGGCGATGAGTCGCGCGCGGTCGCACCATCCGCGCTCAGACAATCGTTAAAATGTGGCTGTACTGCGCCGGGTTGCTTTCAGGACATTAAACCTGCTTAATTTCAGTCTCTTGGATGTGCGTTTACGGCGCAGCTTGCTGCTGCGTGCGCTGCATGCGGCGTAAATGCGCGGCCTTGCTGGAAGATATCCAAATTAACGAAATTGACCTTTGCGCCGCGCGATTCCTAAAGTTTCGCAGGGCGCGAAGAAACGCGCTTGTCTTCTCCAACGGGCTGCTCAAGTGACCCTTTCCTGTCTACGCAAGGCGCGCCGAGCTGCGCTTTGCGCCGTCTTCGCAGTGCTCGGCTCCCCGCTCTACGCTCAGCCCGCGCCAACGCGCGCCGGCGCGGCGGACGAACGCGGCCTGACGGCGCTCGAACTCCTCGGCAAGCGCGTGTTCGAAGACGCGAGCCTGTCGCGTCCGGCGGGCGTCTCCTGCGCCTCCTGCCATGACGCTGCGACGGCCTTTCAAGGCAATAATGGTTCGAGCGTCCCTGCCGTGGCGCGGGGCTCGCTGCCGACGTCTCTGGGCAAGCGCAACACGCCGTCGATCATGTATGCGTCCTTCGCGCCGCCTTTCGAATTCATCGACGATAAGGATGAAGAGACCGGCAAGATCGAAAAAATCCCGGCTGGCGGACAGTTCTATGACGGCCGCGCGAGCGATCTCCTCGCCCAGGTCGAAGGTCCGATGCTCGATCCGCTCGAAATGAACGCCCCGTCGAAACGCTTCGTCGTCGAGACGGTGCGCGATGGCGCCTACGCCGACCTCGTCCGCCAGGTCTATGGCGACAAAGTCTTCGCCGATCCGGACGCCGCCTTCGTGAAGCTCGCGCAAGCGGTCGTCGCCTTCGAGGCGAGCGCGCGCTTTCATCCCTTCGCCTCCAAATTCGACGATTATTTGCGCGGGCAAGCGCAGTTGACGGCGCTGGAGAAGAAAGGCTTCGAACTCTTCAAGGACACGAAGAAGGGCAATTGCCTCGCCTGCCACGCCGGCAAGGAAGATTCGCGCAATCCGCAGGACTGGCTCTTCACCGATTTCACCTATGACGCGCTCGGCGGCCCAAGAAACAAAGCGATTCCGAGCGCGTCGAAGCCTGAGTCGGCTCCCGATCTTGGCCTGTGCGCGCGACCAGGACTCGCTGAAGTCGCCCCTGCGGACTTCAAGGTCGAGAGCGTCTGCGGCGCTTTCAAAGTGCCGACCTTGCGCAACATCGCCGTCACCGGCCCCTATCTGCACAATGGCGTCTTCGACAAGCTGCGCGACGTCGTCGCCTTTTATGCGACGCGCGACACCGATCCCGGCCGCTGGTATCCCAAAGACCGGCGCGGCAAGCCGGCAAAATATGACGACCTGCCGGCCTCCGCGCATGAAAACGTCAACGTCGAAGAGGTTCCCTACGATCGCAAGCCGGGGGAAAAGTCGCGGCTGTCCGAAAAAGACATCGACGCCATCGTCGCTTTTCTCGAAACCTTGACCGATCGCCCAAGACCCTAACGCGCGTCAGCGAGACGCGCAGGCGTCGCGGCTCTTGCGCGGAACCGTGGGCGCATTAATCTACAAAAGCGGAGCTGACGGTAACGGTCAAGGCCGCGTTTAATCAAGGTTATTGGGAGGGGAAACTATGATCCGCAGAACGTTCATCGCCCTCATCTCACTATCGGTCGCGGCGTTGTTCTCGCCAATTGCGCTCGCACAGGAAAATCATGTCGCCGAAGCGATCACCCATACGCGCCAGGCGGTGGACGCCGGTCTAGAAGGCAAGGCCGACGGGGTCGTGGAACACGGCAAGGAAGCTTTGAAGCACGCTCAGGCCGCCCAGAAGGAAAAGTCGAACCGCTTCGTGCGCGCCGGCATCGTCCATCTGAAGCAGGCGATCAAGTTTGGCGAAAAAGGCGACGCCAAGGGCGGCGTCAAGCACGCGAAAGAGGCGCTGGCGAAACTCGACCACGCCCCGCACTAGGCGGTAGGGGCGACAGCGGTCAACGCAAGGCCGTAGCGCGCGAGCGTTGCGGCGAGCGGCGCCGGGGGACGAGCGCCGCTCGTGAAGATGATGCTACGGGAGACCGGCTGGCCTCCCGGCGCATCTGCGCCGAAGCGCTCGACAAGCAATTGATCCGCGCGCCGCGCGATCGCTGGCGCGGGGTCAATCCACTCGACCGGCCAGGGCGCAAGCCGTTTGAACTCGTCGACCAGCAGCGGGTAATGCGTGCAGGCGAGCGCGACGGCGTCCGTGCGCCTGCCGCCTTCTTCCTTGAAGCAGGGAGCAATCTCCGCGGCGATGTCGACGTCTCTCACGCTTTCCCCATGCATGTAGCTCTCAGCGAGACTGGCCAAGCGTTTCGAGCCCACCAGGGTCACCGAGCAATGTGCGGCGAATTGCGCGATGAGGTTTTGCGTATAGTCGCGCGCCACCGTGCCCTGCGTGCCGAGCACCGAGATCATCTTTGACGTGGTGCGCTCGGCCGCCGGCTTGATCGCCGGCACCGTGCCGACGAAAGGCAAGGCGGGCCAATGCACGCGCAAATGGGGCAGTACGATCGTCGAAGCGGTGTTGCAGGCGATGACCACGATGTCCGGCGCGTGCTCGGCGATCAGCCGCTCCATGAGATCCATCACACGTTGGACGAGTTCCGGCTCTTTCCAGGAGCCGTAGGGGAAGCCGGCGTCATCCGCGCAATAGAGATAGTCCGCCGATGGCCGCAGCTTGACGATCTCAGCAAAGACCGTGAGGCCGCCGAGACCGGAATCGAAGACGAGGAGTTTGGGCGGACGGGTCATGTGCAGCGAATCTCGGAGCCCATAGGACAAGCTTCGAGGAACAAGATCAACATCGCCGAAAATGCGGCGTCAGGCGCCTGGCGCACCTGTCCTCGCGATGGTCATCAGCAGTCGGCGAGACACGCTTGGTCAGAACGGCAGATTAAACACCCGCGCCGGCGCCAGCGCGCCCTGGACGATTTCGCCGAAGGCGACCGGCACGCCACCGCAAGCGGCGTAGACAATGCCCTCATGCGGCGCGTCGCGGCCGCGCAAAATCACCGAGCCGCCGCGCCGCAACCGCGCCGCCGTGTCGCGATCGACGACGACGCAAGGCAGTTCGGCCAGTCCAGCCTCGACCGACAGCAGCGCCTCAGCGGCCATGTTCTGAGTTTCGATCTCGTCGAGCGTATAGGCGTCTTCCTCGAGGAAAGGTCCGACGCGGGTGCGTCTCAGCGCCGTGACATGGCCGAAGCAGCCCAATATCCGGCCGAGATCCCGCGCCACCGCGCGCACATAAGCGCCCTTGCCGCATTCCATGACGAATGTCGCGTCGTCGCGAGACGCGTCGATCAGCGTCAGCGAGCGGATCCTGACCGCTCGCGGCTTCAAATCGACCTGCTCGCCCTCGCGGGCGATGTCATAGGCGCGCTCGCCGGCGATTTTGATCGCCGAGAACTGCGGGGGCGTCTGCAAGATTTCGCCGACGAACTGCGGCAGCAGAGCTTCGATTGCGGCGCGCTCCGGCCGCACGGCGCTCTCCCGCGTCGCGCGCCCATCAGAATCGTCCGTATTGGTCTCGACGCCCCAAAGCACGGTGAAGCGATAGGCCTTCTCGCCGTCCTGAACGAAAGGCACGGTCTTTGTCGCTTCCCCGAAGGCGACGGGAAGAATGCCGGACGCGAGCGGATCGAGCGTGCCCGCATGGCCTGCCTTTTGGGCGTTGTAGATGCGCTTGAGGCGCGACACCGCCTGTGTGGACGTGAGCCCGACAGGCTTATCCAGCGCCACCCAGCCGTCGACGACGACGCGGTCCGATTTCTTTTTGCTCATTCCTCAACGCCATCCTCTTTGGCGTCGTCGCCATCGGCGAGATCGCGCTTCACACGGTCGGAACTGAGCAGCGCGTCGATGCGCGACACATTGTCGAATGTGTCGTCGATGCGAAAGCGGATTTCGGGCGCGAACTTCAAATTCACCTCTTGCACAATCTCTCCGCGCAAAAATCGCTTGTGGCGATCCAGCGCGGCGAGCACCTCCGGCTCATCCTTGCCGCCAAGCGGAACGACGTAAATCGTCGCGAGCTTGAGATCGGGACTCATCTTCACCCGCGAAACAGTCACGACATGCTGTTCGAGCACCGGATCGCTGATTTCGCCCCGCGTGAGCAGCCGGGCGGCGGCGTGGCGCACGAGTTCGCCGACACGCAACATGCGCTGCGACGGCGCGCCCGCCTGTGAGTGATGAGCTCTGGACATTTTGGACCCGATGATTGCAGTCGTCTCACGCCCGCGCCTGTGGCGGACATTCCGCGCATGAAGCGTAACGAATGAAGGTAGCGCGGCTCAGCGCAACGAGGATGGCCGGGACGCGCCCGGCCATGATGTTTTTGCGGCGGCGCAGCGCCGCCTACAGCGTTCGCTTGATTTCCTCGACGCGATAGCACTCGATGACGTCGCCGGCGCGCATGTCCTGGTAGTTCTCGAAAGCCATGCCGCATTCCTGTCCGGCCGTGACTTCCTTGACCTCGTCCTTGAAGCGCTTGAGCGTCGAGAGCTTGCCCTCATGCACGACGACATTGTCGCGGATAAGCCGCACATTGGCGCCGCGCTCGACATTGCCATCCGTCACGCGGCAGCCGGCGACCTTGCCGACCTTCGAAATATCGAAGACCTCGAGGATCGTGGCGTTGCCGAGCATGGTCTCGCGCAGCGTCGGCGCAAGCAGACCCGACATCGCCGCTTTCACATCGTCCACGAGATTGTAGATGATGTTGTAGTAGCGGATCTCGATGCCGGCGCGTTCGGCCGCGTCGCGCGCCTCTTTGTGAGCCCGCACGTTGAAGCCGATGACCGCGGCGTTGGAGGCTTCGGCGAGCGAAATATCGGATTCCGAGATGCCGCCGACGCCGGCATGCACGATGCGCGCCCCGACTTCTTCGGTGCCGAGCTTTTCGAGCGCCGCGGCGATGGCTTCGACCGAGCCCTGCACGTCGCCCTTGATGACGAGCGGGAATTCCTTGCGGCCCGCCGTCTTGAGCTGGCTCATCATGTCGGAAAGCGAACCGCGCGCCGAACCGCCGCGCGCGGCGATCTTGTCGCGCTTCATACGCTCGCGATATTCGGCGATCTCGCGGGCGCGGGCTTCCGACTCGACGACAGCGACGCGGTCGCCCGCTTCCGGCGTGCCGCTGAAGCCCAGAATCTCAACGGGGAAGCTCGGACCGGCTTCGGGTCGCGCGGCGCCCTGATCATCGAGCAGCGCGCGCACGCGGCCCCATTGGGTCCCCGCCACGACAATGTCGCCGACACGAAGCGTGCCGCGTTGAATCAGCATGGTCGCGACAGGCCCTCGGCCTCTGTCGAGCCGCGCCTCGATGACCGTGCCTTCGGCGGCGCGATCGGCGTTGGCCTTCAGGTCGAGCACCTCAGCCTGCAGCGCGATCAGTTCGAGCAGCTTGTCGAGATTGGTCTTCTGCTTCGCCGAGACTTCGACTTCGAGCGTCTCGCCGCCCATGGTCTCGACCTGCACTTCATGCTGCAGCAGTTCGGTGCGCACCCGCTCGGGCTTCGCGTCCGGCTTGTCGATCTTGTTGATAGCGACGATCAGCGGCACATGAGCGGCGCGGGCGTGATTGATCGCCTCGATCGTCTGCGGCATGACGCCGTCGTCGGCCGCAACGACCAGCACCACGATGTCCGTCACCTTGGCGCCTCGGGCGCGCATCGCCGTAAAGGCGGCGTGGCCGGGCGTGTCGATGAAGGTGATGGCGTGACCGTTCGGGGCCGTCACCTGATAGGCGCCGATATGCTGGGTAATGCCGCCGGCCTCGCCGGAGACGACATTGGCCTGTCGAATGGCGTCAAGCAACGACGTCTTGCCGTGGTCGACGTGGCCCATGATGGTGACGACCGGCGGACGCGCCGTCAGATCGGCGTCGACGTCGGGCGTGTCGAACAGGCCTTCCTCGACGTCGGATTCGGCGACGCGCTTGACCGTGTGGCCCATCTCTTCGGCGACGAGCTGCGCCGTATCGGCGTCGATGACGTCGTTGATTTTGTGCATCTCGCCCTGCTTCATCAGCAGGCGGATGACGTCGACGGCGCGCTCCGACATGCGGTTCGCGAGTTCCTGAATGGTGATCGTCTCGGGAAGGATCACCTCGCGCAGAACCTTTTCCTTCTGCTCCACCTGACCGCGGAACAGCCGCTGCTGCCGGCGCTTGAATGAGGCGACGGAGCGGGTGCGCTCTTCGTCGGTGCCGGCGGTGGCGGTGGAGACCGTCAGACGGCCGCGATCCTTCATCGCGCCGCCGCGAGAGGGAGTCGGGCGTGGCGGCTGGGGCGGCGTAAAGCCGCCGATGGTGCGCACCGGCGGACGACGCACCGCGGCTTCGCCCTCGGTGCGAATGGGGGCGCGCGTCGCGGCCGGACCAGGCGCGGCAGCCCCGACGGGAGGACTGCGGGGCGCCCCAACGCCGGCGGCGTCAGCCGGCAGCCGGCGACGCGCCTCTTCCTCGGACTTGCGTTTCGATTCGGCTTCGCGCGCGAGACGCTCTTCTTCCTCGCGCTTGCGCGCGTCGGCGGCGGCGCGCTCAGCGTGTTCGCGCTCCTCGCGTTCGTTGCGCGCCTTGGCGTCGATTTCCGCGCGGCGGCGATCGTCCTCTTCGCGCGATTTCGCGTCGACCAGCGCGCGAGCGCGCGCTTCGCGCTCCTCATCGGTCAACGCGCGCAACACGACGCCGGAGCCGGAGCGCGGCGCAGGCGCGGGACGTTGGGTCGCGGATTTCGGCGCGGCCTTCGGCGGCGGCGGCGGCGACTCCGCAATCGGGGCCGTCGCGCCGGCCGGCTTCGCCGGCTCGGGCTGTCCGGGCGCGCGACGCTTCACCTTCTCGACCACGACCACTTTTGAGCGGCCATGGGAGAAGCTCTGACGGACCATGCCATGCTCGACCGGTCGCTGCTTTAAATGCAACGTCTTCGACGGCGCGACGGTCAGAGTTTTGTCGCCGCTGTTCTCGCCTTCGCTCATCCAGTTCCCAATCCTGGGTCGCTACGACCCGTTAACTTTACTCTGCGCAGCCGTTCGGCTTCGCTTCGATTTCGTCGCCCGTCGCCGGCGCGCCGTCGATGCATACGCCCCGATAGGCTGCGAGTCGACGGCATCGCCCGATGAAAGCCGTCGTCGGACCGCTCCCGGCGAGGGCAGCATGTATCACATTTGTGCGGCCCAACGCCAAATCCAATTGCAGCGACGAAAATAAGCCGATGACGGGGGTCGTCGACCCCGCGCGCCGGGCGGCTTGGGCAAGCTTGCGCTTGCCGTCTTCGCCGCCGTCGCGCGCTTCGATAAGGGCGCGGACAGAACCTTGCGCCAGGGCGTCGGCGACCTTGCCGAAGCCGGCCGCAACGGCGCCCGCCTTATTGGCCAGCGACAGCATCTGCAGACAATCGGCTTCGAGCAACCGGTCGACGTCCTCGGCCAGTTGCGGCGCGGCGTCGATCTGCGTCTTCAGCGCGCGCGCGAACAGACGCTTTTGCGCCGCCTGCGCCACGACGTCGGCGCGCGCCGTCACCCAGACGCCGCGGCCAGGGAGCCGCGCCTTGATGTCGGGCGCGAGCGCGCCGTCCGGCCCGCGCACAAAGCGGATCATCGCCTCGGGCGCGCCGCTCTGGCGCGTCACGATGCAGGTCCTCTCCGAAACATGCGGCTCGCGCGTCATGCCCTCGATCAATCCGCTATTCGCCTTCGGCCGGAGCTTCAGCTTCGACCTCGACCGGCGCCACAGGCTCCTCGATCCAGCCCACGCGCACCCGCGCGAACATGATCATCGCTTCAGCCTCTTCACGCGACAGATCAATGCCTTCGAAAAAGCCCTCGTGCTTGGTCGTCTCGCCATCCTTCTTCTCGCTCCAGCCGACGAGGTCGTCCGGCACGCAGCCGGCGAAATCCTCCATCGTCTTCACGTCGTTCTCGCCGAGCTTGACCATCATCGCGCTCGTCAGGCCCTCGATCTCGCGCAGGTCGTCGGCGACGCCAAGCGCCTTTCGGCGCTCTTCGTTCTCCGCCTCGATGCGCTCCAGATAGTTCTTGGCGCGGTTCTGAATTTCCGCGGCGGTATCCTCGTCGAAGCCCTCGATCGTCGCGAGTTCAGGAAGTTCGACATAGGCGAGCTCCTCGACCGAGCGGAAGCCCTCGGACGCCAGCAGCCGCCCGACGACCTCGTCGACGTCGATGGCGTTCATGAACGACTTCGTGCGTTCGACGAATTCCCTCTGCCGGCGCTCCGACTCTTCGGCCTCAGTGAGAATGTCGATGTCCCAGCCGGTCAGCTGCGAGGCGAGACGCACATTCTGGCCGCGCCGCCCGATCGCGAGCGAAAGCTGATCGTCAGGCACCACGACCTCGATGCGTGAACTGTCCTCGTCGAGAACGACCTTAACCACTTCCGCCGGCTGCAGCGCATTGACGATGAAGGTCGCGGCGTCCGCTGACCAGGGAATGATGTCGATGCGCTCGCCCTGCAGCTCGCCGACGACCGCCTGAACGCGGGAGCCGCGCATGCCGACGCAGGCGCCGACCGGATCGATCGAGGAATCGCGCGACACCACAGCGATCTTGGCGCGCGAACCCGGATCGCGGGCGACCGACTTCACCTCGATGACGCCGTCATAGATCTCCGGCACTTCCTGCTTGAACAGCTTCGCCATGAATTGCGGATGGGTGCGCGAGAGGAAGATCTGCGGGCCCCGCTGCTCGCGGCGCACATCGTAGACATAGGCGCGGGCTCGATCGCCCGGGCGAAACATTTCGCGCGGGATCATCTCGTCGCGGCGGATAATGGCTTCGCCGCGGCCAAGGTCGATGACGACATTGCCGTATTCGACGCGCTTGACCACGCCGTTGACGATTTCGCCGATGCGATCCTTGTATTCCTCATACTGGCGGTCACGCTCGGCCTCGCGCACTTTCTGCACGATGATCTGCTTTGCAGACTGCGCGGCGATGCGGCCGAAGTCGAAAGGCGGCAGCGTTTCGGAGATCCAGTCGCCGGACTGCGCCGCCGGATTGCGCTTGCGCGCTTCGGCGAGCGAAATCTGCGTCGAGTCGTTTTCCACCTCGTCGACGACAAGCAGCAGCCGCGAGAAGCGAACTTCGCCCGTCTTGGAATTGATCTCGGCGCGCACTTCGGTTTCCTGGCCGTAGCGCGAGCGCGCCGCCTTCTGCAGCGCGTCCTCCATCGACGCGATGACGATCGAACGGTCGATCGACTTTTCGCGCGCGACGGCTTCGGCGATCTGCAAAATCTCAAGTCGGTTGGCGCTGACGGCCATTGTTAGTCTCCCCTCGAACGGCCGGAGGGCTTTGGTTTGCCGCCGGCCTTCTTGAACTGGGTTTGAACGCCGGCCGGAGCCAGCGGTTTCTGCTTCTGTTGCGCGGGGCCGCGAAAGCGTCCCGGTCCACGGCGCGGACGTTCCTCCGCGTCCGCCTCCTCCTGCTTCTCTTCAGTCTGTTGGAGCTTTCCAGCCCGCAGCGACTCGCGAATGAGCGCCTCGGTCAGCACCAGCCGGCCTTCGTCGAGATCGGCGAGCGGCAGCGACACGGCTTTTTCTTCGTCCGAGCGCGCGTCGGTGCGCTCCAGCGCGAGCGTCGCGCCTTGCCCCTCGCCTTCGACGCCGCGAATGACGCCGCGAAAGCGCTTGCGGCCGCTCGCCACGGGATGGGTCAGTTCGATCTTGACCTCATGACCGATGGCGCGGTGAAAATCCGACAGACGCACCAGCGGACGATCGACGCCCGGAGAAGAGATCTCCAGACGATATTCGCTGGCGATGAGATCGGCGACGTCGAGTTCCGGCGACAGCGCCTGGCTCGCCGCCTCGCAATCATTAACGGTCATCGTTCCGTCCGGACGCTCCGCCATGATTTGCAGAATCGGTCCGTTCTGCTGCAAGAGCCGCACGCGCACCAGTCGGTAGCCCAACTGCCCCAGCACCGGCTCTACAAGATGCGCTACGCGCGCGGCGACGCCGGTCTCACTGACGAGACGCGGTTCGTCAAAGGTCGTGCTGGCGGCGGCGTTTTGCGTCAAGCCTTGTCCTTGAAGCTCTCGAACGATCAAAGCAAAAAGAGCGGGTCCCCGGAGGGCCCCACTCTCAATCGGCGATCATCCGAGAATGATCGTTATGAGATGAAGTTCGGCCCTATATGGCAGGGAAAGGGCCAAAAATCAAGAAATCTTGAAACTAGTCGCTCAGCCGGTCGTCGCACGCCGCACGCAGGGGCGTAAGCCCCCGCCATTGCGGCCTTTGAATTCACATCTGATTTTGCGAGAATTGCACGCGAGAGCGCGTGTTGACCTTGCGGCGATGCGCCCAGGCCCGAATCGCGGACGCGCCATCGCCGCGAAATTCTTCGGGTTTCGTGACGTCTGCGCCGATGACTCTCGCGCACGCGATCGAGCGTTCTCTACTGATGATCGCCGGTTCAGTGGGGAAGTAATCGCGCGACGCAGGCGTTGACGGAGTCGCGCCAGTTGGGCAGCGCGACGCCGTAGCTGGCTTCGAGCTTGGCGTTGTCGAGCCGTGAATTCGCCGGACGGCGGGCCGGCGTCGGATAGTCTGCGGTGGCGATGCGCTTGACGCGCACGGGCTTGCGGCCCTGCCTCTCCGCCGCCGAAAAAATCGCGTCCGCCATGTCCGCCCAGCTTGCTTCACCCTGCCCGGTCATGTGGAAAACGCCACGCAGACGCGGATCGGAATCGTCGACCAGCCTTTCGGCGATGGCGAGCAACGCGTCGGCGATGTCCAGCGCGTTCGTCGGATTGCCGATCTGATCGGCGACGACGCCGATTTCATCGCGCGTTTCGCCAAGACGCAGCATCGTCTTGACGAAATTCGCTCCAAACGGACTGTAAACCCAGGCGGTGCGCAAAACGGCGCAATTCTCGCAGCGCGCGGCAATCTGCCTTTCGCCTTCGAGCTTCGAACGTCCATAGGCCCCGGTCGGGCTGGGTTCGTCGTCTTCGCGATAGGGGCGATCGAGCGTTCCATCGAAGACGTAGTCGGTCGAAAGATGCAGCAGCGGCACCTTCAGTTCGGCGGCGGTTTCGGCGACGAAGCCCGCGCCCGCGCCATTGACGCGCATCGCGACGTCGGGTTCGCTCTCGGCCTTGTCGACCTGAGTATAGGCGGCGGCGTTGACGATGGCGTCGCAGCGCACGCTGCGCAGCGACGCCAGAACCATGTCGCGCGAGGAGAGGTCGAAGCGCGGACGGCCGAGCGCGAGCAATTCGACGCCTCTCGGCGCGCGCTCGATGAGGGAGCTGACGACCTGGCCGGTGAGCCCGGTGACGGCGATGCGCTTCATCCTGCCCACTTTACCCAAAAACCTCCGCCAGATCACGCAGCCGCAGCCATTTGCGATCCTGTCCGACAGCACGGCGCTTCCGGCGGCGGCGGGCCACGCGATCCCGATGTCAGGGTCGTCCGAGGCGACGCCGCAATCATACTGCGGCGAATAGACGTTCGTCACCTTGTAGATGACTTCCGTATCGGGCTCGAGCGTGACGAAACCTGCGCGTCCGACAGACAGCCCCCTGTCGCGCGTCAGGCGACGGCGTCTTCATCTTGCTCGGCAAGAACGCCGAGGCGCTCGCCCCGATAGGCGCCCGAGCGGATTGCTTGCCACCAATCCGAATTGTCGAGATACCAGCGCACGGTTTTGCGAAGACCGGTTTCGAACCGCTCGGCCGGCCGCCATCCGAGTTCGCGCTCGATCTTGGAGGCGTCGATGGCGTAGCGCCGATCATGTCCCGGCCGATCGGCGACGAAGGCGATGAGATCGCGATGCGGTCCGGCGCGCCGCGGACGGAATTCGTCCATGAGGTCGCAGATCGCTTCGACCACGTCGATATTGCGCCATTCGTTGCGTCCGCCGACGTTATAGGATTCGCCGACTTCCCCTTCGCGCGCAACGCGCATCAGCGCGAAGGCGTGGTCCTCGACATAAAGCCAGTCGCGCACATTCTCGCCGCGCCCATAGACCGGCAGCGGCTTCTCCTCGATCGCGTTGATGATGGTGAGCGGAATGAGCTTCTCGGGAAAATGATAGGGGCCATAATTGTTGGAGCAATTGGTGACGATCGTCGGAAGACCATATGTGTGGCGCCAGGCCCGCACGAGATGATCCGACCCCGCCTTCGACGCCGAATAGGGCGACGTCGGCGCATAGGGCGTGTCTTCGCGGAACAGGCCTTCCGCGCCGAGCGCGCCGAACACCTCATCGGTGGAGATATGCATGAAGCGGAAGGCGCGCGCGTGGGCGCGATCGAGCCGCCGCCAATAGTCGAGCGCCGCCCGCAGCATGACGAATGTGCCGACGACATTGGTTTCGACGAAGGCGGCCGGCCCGTCGATCGAGCGATCGACATGGCTTTCGGCGGCAAGATTCATGACGACGTCCGGCTGAAAATCGGCGAAGGCGCGGGCGACCGCCACCACGTCGCAGATATCGGCTTGAACAAAGGCGAAACGGGAACTGTCGGCGATCGGCCGCAGCGAGGCGAGATTTCCCGCGTAGGTGAGCTTGTCGAGAACGAGAATCTGGTCGACGCTCTTGCCGATCACGGCGCGCGCAACGGCCGAGCCGATGAACCCCGCGCCCCCGGTGATCAATATCTTCATCAAAAGCCCGCTTCTCGCGATCGACTCCGCCCTGAAATTCGCGCCCTCACCCGCCAGGGCGCGCCCTATTGCGAAGGCGGCGGTTGTCGCTCAAGCCGCTTACGCGGACTCTGTGGCGGAACAACGTCATGGCGCTGACCTGAGCGACGCCTTGCGCCGCTATACGCTCAGCAATTCGTTCGCCTCGAGATAAGCGATAATCTGGTCAGCAATGGATTCGGCCGAGTGTTCGGCGGAACTGAGCCTTAATTCCGGGGATTCCGGCGCTTCGTAGGGCTGATCAACGCCGGTAAAATTCTT
Source organism: Methylocystis sp. H4A (assembly GCF_015709545.1). Lineage (NCBI taxonomy): Bacteria > Pseudomonadati > Pseudomonadota > Alphaproteobacteria > Hyphomicrobiales > Methylocystaceae > Methylocystis > Methylocystis sp. H4A. The sequence goes on from NZ_JADNQY010000016.1 coordinate 20,128, forward strand.
GATCTCGCCGGCGAGCGCGCGCTTATACAAGCCCTTGGGATCACGCTCCTTGCAGACATCGAGCGGCGTGTCGATGAAAATCTCGATGAACTCCTGTTCTCCGACGAGCGAGCGCACCATCCTCCGTTCAGCGCGGAAGGGGGAAATGAAGGCGCAAAGCACGATCAAGCCCGCGTCGACCATCAGTTTCGCGACTTCTCCCACCCGACGGATGTTTTCGACGCGGTCGGCTTCGGTAAAGCCGAGGTCCTTGTTGAGGCCGTGCCGCACATTGTCGCCGTCGAGCATCAGCGTATGGGCGTGACGTTCGACAAGTTTGGATTCGACGAGATTGGCGATCGTCGATTTTCCCGCGCCGGAAAGCCCGGTAAACCATAGGACCGCGGGCGACTGATGTTTGAGACGCGCGCGCGTCGCCTTGGAGACGGATTGCTCCTGAAGATGGATATTCGTGGCGCGGCGCAGAGGAAAGGCGATGATCCCTGCGGCGGCGGTCGCATTGGTGAAGCGGTCGATCACGATAAAAGCGCCCGTCGTGCGGTTTTCATCGTAAGGATCAAAGACGACGGGCGCGGCGGTCGCGACGTTGCAAAAGCCGATCTCGTTAAGGCTCAGCGTCTTGGCGGCGCTCTTTGCGCCAGTGTCCACGTCGAGCTTGTGCTTGATCTCCGTCACGCTCGCGGCAAGAGACCGGCCGTTGATCTTGATCAGATAGGAACGGCCAGGCAGAAGGGCGTCGTCGCTCATCCAAATCAGATGCGCGGCAAATTGGTCGGCGACGTTCGGGCGCGTTGTCGGATGGCAGAGAACGTCGCCGCGCGACGCATCGATTTCGTCGGCGAAGGTCACCATGACCGAGTCCGGCGCAGCGGCGCTGAACAGGTCACCGCCCATGGCGACGATACGCGCGATTTTGGTCTTCCGTCCGGAGGCGGCCGCTACGATCTCATCGCCGACCTGGAGGCGGCCGGAAGCGATGGCGCCGGCGAAACCACGGAAGGCGTCGCTTCGGCGATTGACCCATTGCACCGGCAGCCGCAGCGGCGCATCGGCGCCATCCGTCTCAACGTCGACGTTTTCGAGATAGGCCAGGAGACTGGGGCCGTCACGCCACGGCATATTCGCCGAGTCCGCGACGACATTGTCCCCGTGGCGGGCAGAAATGGGGATTGCTTCGACGGAGCGAAAGGCGAGCGATGCGGCGACGCTTTCAAATTCGCCGACAATTCTTTCAAACACGGCTTGGTCGTAATCAACAAGATCCATTTTGTTGACGGCGAGCACGATGTGCCGAACGCCAAGCAGAGAGGCGATCGTCGCATGTCGCCGCGACTGCGTCAGCAGACCCTTGCGGGCGTCGACGAGCAGTATGGCCAGCTCGGCGTTAGACGCTGCCGTCGCCATGTTGCGCGTATACTGCTCATGGCCGGGCGCGTCGGCCATGATGAACGAACGCGCGGGCGTGGAGAAATAGCGGTAAGCGACATCGATCGTGATGCCTTGCTCGCGTTCGGCCTCAAGTCCGTCGACCAGCAAGGCGAAATCGATCTCCTCGCCCAAAGCGCCATGGCGCAGCGAGTCGCTGCGCAGAGCGGTAAGTTGATCGTCGAAGATCAGCCGACGTTCATAGAGAAGACGCCCAACGAGCGTTGACTTGCCGTCGTCGACCGATCCGCAGGTCAAGACCCGCAAAGTAGGCCGCGGCCGGCTTGGCTGGGCTTTTGCGAGGATTTCCGCTTCTGCGATAAAGGGAGCGGTCATCAGAAATAGCCCTCGCGCTTCTTTCGCTCCATCGACGCAGACTCATCGAAATCGATCAGCCTGCCCTGACGTTCAGAGGTCGAGGCCTGTCGCATTTCCGCGATGATCGCCTCCAGCGTGTCCGCCTCCGATTCGATGGCTCCGGTCAATGGATAGCAGCCAAGCGTTCGAAAGCGCACGCGCCGCGATTCGACGACTTCATCCGGCCCCAGCGGAAACCTTTCATCGTCGACCATGATGTAAGCGCCGTTGCGGCGAACGATCGGCCGTTCCTTTGCGAGATAAAGAGGCACGACCGAGATGTTTTCCGCGGCGATGTAATCCCAGACGTCGGTCTCGGTCCAATTCGACAGCGGAAAGATTCGCATGGTCTCGCCGGCGCCGAGACGGGTGTTGAATATCCGCCAAAGTTCGGGACGCTGAGTCTTAGGATCCCAACCGTGGGAGGCAGTTCGATGCGAGAAGATGCGCTCCTTCGCCCGACTTTTCTCCTCGTCGCGACGCGCGCCGCCGAAGGCCGCGTCGAATCCGCCTTCGTTCAGCGCCTGTCTAAGCGCCTCGGTTTTCATTGCTTGCGTGTATGCGGATGAGGAGCATGTGAAGGGCGAAACGCCGCGCTTTCGCCCGTCTTCATTTGTATGAACGATCAAATCCATTTCGACGCGCGCCGCGGTTTGGTCGCGGAACGCAATCATTTCGCGAAACTTCCACGTGGTGTCGACATGCAACAGCGGGAAAGGCGGCTTGGCTGGAAAAAAGGCTTTGAGCGCGAGATGCAACATCACGCTCGAATCCTTGCCGATAGAATAGAGCATCGTCGGACGCCGGAACTCGGCCACCGCTTCTCGCAAAATGAAAACCGCTTCGGCTTCGAGCCGGCGCAGATGGGGCGTGAGAGGCATTCTTCCTCAAAAATTAGGAAATGAACTCATAGTGTTCGTCGTCAAAGGAGTCGAAAATGTGATATACTGCGTTTTGCACAGGGCTCGCTTGAATCGCCTCACCGGCGTCTACCTCGGTGGATGCGGACCGTAGAAATGTAACTCTGTGCGCTGCAACGATTGGCCAAGGCGTGAGCCGCGCGCCGTCGTCAGGCAATTGATCGAAGCATTCAACCCGTTTCGTCAAACAAAGATTGCGCCATGTCACGGCGCTTGCAAAATGGGTATTTCAGGCGCCCGCGCCGACGATGGCGTGGGATTCAGCAAGCGGCTCGCGCGCAGCTCTCACGCGAGATGATCCGCGCACTTCCCTCGAAAGCAATAATCGCTCTGCGCCATCGCCATGGAGGCCTGCGTGAGCGCGCATCACTGAGGGCGAACGATTTGCGGCCTTTAGCTCGCTTGATTCCGCCCGCTGACGTCGACATTTTGTCGGGTGGCGGAAGAAGCACGATGCCGCCGACGCGGGAGGCGATCTCTCTGGAATCTAGCCGCCTTCAACGCCGCGCGGTTTCGACAAATAGTTTCTCGCCCGATCAAGCGCCTCATCGAGGCGCGCGCGCGCCGTCGCCGCGAGCCGTTCCACGCCAAGCAACCGTGCAAGTGCGAGCGCCGGATCCGGCTCTTCTAAAATATCTTGGTTCGCGGCCACGGCAGAGGCGAGCTCGGCGAGCGAAATTTCTGAGACGGCCCGACGGGCGTCGGCGTCGCGGGGCGGACGATAGTCAATCAACTCCGCGACGGTTCCTTTTTTCCAAATGAAATCGCCGCTCGATTCCGACGTTCTATCTGCATCTTTCAAATGCAGCATGACGCGCTCCCGGATTTTGTTCCCGGTTCGCAGCCACCCATGCGCACGCGCGATACGTTGCGCCAGTATGTCCTCGCGCAATGGCGCTTCGCAATCGACGACGGCCTCCACCATCGCACGTAACGTGCTTCGATATTCCAAGTCATGGAAGCGATCCGGCACGGCGCGGACGATCGACAAATCAGCGATTTTATAATGCGCTCTGTTTGACGTCTCCTCTGACAGCGCGGCGGCTGCAGAGGACGGCGCGCCTGATTGCGCTTCGCGCAAAACGCCAAGTGGCGCATCAGCCGCCGGCGCCAGCGAAATCGTTTCGTCAGGACCGCCGACGCGCTCCTCCCCTTCCTCCCCTGGCGGGCGCGGCGATTCTTCTGCGTCTTCGGATGGCTCCGCTTCGTCTACCGATTGATCGCTTGGTTCGATTTCATGCCCCAAGTCCCAATGCGTCGTTTCGACAGACGTTGACCGGTCTGTCGATGTATGGCGCCAGTCTTCGAGTAACGCCGAGAGCGCATTGTGCAAGCGTTCGGCCGCTCCCTTGGGATCGAACCACCAATCGGTCGACCAGACGCGGAGGATGTTCCATCCAAGGCCGCGCAGCACCTGCTCCCTAACCTTGTCGCGGTCACGCGCCGTTGCGGAACGGTGATAGGTCGCGCCATCGCACTCGACGCCCGCAAGATAGGCGCCTGCACGTTCAGGATGCTTGATCCCGATATCCACTCTGAACCCGGAAACGCCGACCTGCGGCGTTATATGCCAGCCAAGCCGGTCGAGCTCGGCCGCGACCGCTTCCTCGAAAGGCGATTCGGGCGGCCCCTTCGACCCTTGGTCCTGCGCGGGGAGCGCGATAGGGCCGCGGGCCGCGAAATCCAAGAACGTCTTCAGATGATTCACTCCAATCGCCTTAGTCCTGCTGGCGTCGATCTGATCGGCCGTGAACCCCGAAAAGACGAGAAGCTCCTGACGCGCGCGAGTGAGGGCGACATTAAGCCTACGCTCTCCGCCATCGCGATTGAGCGCGCCGAAATCCATGCTGCGCTTGCCGGCCGCGTCCTGCGTGAAGGTTATCGAGAACAGGATCACATCGCGTTCATCACCCTGCACATTCTCGAGATTCTTGACGATCGTGGGCTCCACGCGCTCGTCTGCGAAAAACCATTCGAGATCGGGATTGTCGCGCCGCGCGTCGTCCAGCAAATCCTGGATCAGCGATTGTTGCTGCGCATTGAAGGTGATGACGCCGAGCGTCGGCCGATTCTCTCTCGGCAAATCAAGCCAATGCAGCATGCGTCTCTTCGCCTCAGCCGCGACAGCGAAAGCTTCAATCCGGTTGGTGCGGCTCTTGCCCCGGTCATAAACGCCGTCGGGCACATGCCGGAGTTGAACGGCGCGGTCATCGACATTGGAAGATGGGAAGGTGATCAGCCCATTCTGATAATAGTGGTGATTGGAAAATGCGATGAGCGACTCATTGCGGCTGCGATAATGCCAGCGCAAAGCTCGCACCGGAATGCCGGCCGCCTTTGCTTCGTCCAGAATGCTCTCCAGATCCCTTTCGTGCTCCGCAACCTCCTCGTCATCTTCATTGCGACCGAAAAAATTCGTGGGAGGAAGCTGTTTGGGATCGCCGACGATGATCGTCTGTCTGGCCCTGGCGATCGCGCCGATCGCGTCCCAAGTGGTGATCTGCGACGCTTCATCGAAGATCACGACATCGAAGAGCGCGTGATCGGGCGGTAGATATTGAGCGATCGAAAGCGGCGACATCAACATGCAGGGCGCGAGCTTGGAGAAACTCGACGGCATTGCCGCGATCATCTCCCGAATTGTGCGACTGGGACGTTGCAATTCCATTTGATGTCGCAGCAAGCCAAGCTCCGAACCGCGCGGCACGCTTTGCACGGGCGGCAAGTCATGGGCTAATCCCTTGACGACCCGATGGGCGGCCTCCGCCCGCACGATGTCGTCTATCCGCCTGAACTCTTCGATCGCGTGTTCATGCTGGAACCGTCGAAATTCCCGCAATACCGGATCCGCGTCCAAGGTCGACGGCACCCACCAGCGAGCATAGGCGAGCCTGAAGGCGGCGCCGGATTCTTCGGGCTGAACGGCGCCTGACTGCAGACCGCCGACCAGTTCGCAAAGCCCCTGCGCTTTGGCGCGCTCCCGGACGCCACACCAGGTCGACCAGTCCCTCAGGAGATGCCGCGCTTCGATGAGTTCATGCAGTTGCGCGGAGAGCCTAGACAGCAAGGTTGCCGTTTCCTCATTCAGCGGATCGCGCCCCGATATGGTTGCGAATTGTCTTGCGGACTCCATGAATACGACGAAGGCGTCGGAATAATCTTGCGCGGCCTGACGGACAGGATCTCCCATCGGCGTGCGGAGCGTCGGCGCTATGGCTTGCCCCACCGCCTCCAGTTCTTCCGCCGTCTTGCCCAGGCCAAGCAGTCCTTGCAGGAGGCGATCTGCGCTTTTCAGCAGTCGGTCGACGGCCGCGAGGTCGGTGTCGAGACCTGCGAAGCCGACCGGCTTGGCCGCGAGCCTGTTGCGTTGAACAGAGGCCGCATATGTCTGCATATGCCGCAGGGCTCGCAACGCTGTTTCGGGATCTGGCGCGCCGGACTTCGCGTAGCTTCGCAGGAGTTTTCTGACGCGGCGGCGTCCAAACCAGCTCATCGGCCAGAGCGAGGCCGAAGCCTGCCGCCAGGCGTTATCGAGTTCATGGACCGGGATGGAGAGGAGGACCTCTCGATCAAAGGCGGCGGTCAAACCGGCCTCGGCGGCGCGATAGCCGCGTATTGCCTGTTCAAGTTCGGTCAGCGCCGCGCTCAACTGCCGAAACTCGCGATCGAACAGGACACGGTGATCGACGCCTGCGCCGTCGCGAAGCGCGTCCGCGAAAGAAGCAAGCCGCTGCAGGTCCACAAAGGAAGCATCGTCGGCGGCAGGCAAGTTGATCCGAGCGGCGAATGTGGCGAGCCTGCCGCGCAGGACGCTCGTCTTCGCCTTCAGATCTCCCGCCGCGCCGATAAGACGTTCTTGCCACTGCGAAGACCATTCGCCTACATGGACGAGATCAAGCGCGGGCCGATTGACCACCGATTTGAAGACGCGGCCGAACTCTTCGGCCATCTCCTCCAGATTCAGGCGCGTAGCGAGGTCATGGGTGTCCGTCGACGGCCAGGAAAGCGGCGGGGCATGGCGCTCCCGGCCCTGCAAGGCGACGCCGAGCGCGGCGTACGGCGTCAGCCCATTGACGTGCTGTCGATGCAACGCCTCCACATAGGCGTTCAATTGATCGCGGCGGAGTCGCAGTTTTTCGTTGATCGCGACCCAGCCCGACTGATCGAACTGACTGCTGCTCTCCCAGGATTTCTTGAGCTGCCCGAGAAAGCTCCTGCGATCGGTCTTCGACGAATGCAGTTCGAGACAGCGGTCGCCTAATCCATGCTCCCGCAACCTCCGATAAACGACGTCGAGCGCCGCAGTCTTTTCGGCGACGAACAGAACCGTCTTGCCGGCCGCGAGACAACTCGCGATCATATTCGTGATGGTCTGGCTCTTGCCGGTTCCGGGCGGGCCGACGATGACGAAGTCGCGTCCCTCGGCGGCCGCCAGACTGGCGGCGATCTGAGATGAATCGGCGGGCAGCAGCGAAACGATGTCTGCCGGCGCGTAATGGCGATCGAGTTCGCGCTCATCCTTGAAGACTTCGCCATCCGCCTGGAAAGCCTGGTCGGGCGTGTCGATGAGATGCTTGACGACGCGATTCTGGCGAAGCGCCTCCGTACGTTCGATCAGGTCCTTCCACATCAGGAATTTCGCGAAGGAAAAGGTCGAGAGCGCGGTCTCGTCCACCACTTCCATGCCAGGCGCGTCGCGAACCGCCTGGCGCATAAGACTCAGCAAGCGTGGAACATCGACGCCAAATTCATCCCGTGGCAGCTCGCCAGCGAATTGCGGCAAGCGCAAGTCGAATTCGCGCTCGAGAAATTGAAGGAGGGTCGCATTGAACCGCGGCTCGTCCTCGTGAAAGCGCAGATTGAAACGGGAAGAGGCGCTTTTTCTGTCGAGCTTGACAGGGATGAGCAACAACGGCGCCCGATAGCTTCTTTCATCCTCAGCCTTCTTTTTCCAGCGCAGGAAGCCGACCGCGAGAAAGAGCGTATTGGCGCCGCCCTCGGCGAAATCATTACGGACCTGCCGATCGAGATCGATCAACCGCGCTTCGAGGTGTTTCGCATCGAGCGCGGAGGCTAATTCATCGCGTTGCAAGGCCTCCGTAGCGAAGCGGCGCTGGAGGTCATGTCCGTGGATATCGCGATAGAGGTCCGCGTCACGCTCTCCCAGGGGGTTTTGTTCGGGCAGCGAGATAAGGCGTATCGACGCGCCCGCAGCGAGACGGTCCTCGAGATAGGAGATATCCGTGCAGAGGAAGGGAACGGTCTTCTTCGTGTCCGGAAAGTTGAGAAGCCGATTGCGCAGCGTCAAGTCCAGCAGCTTCTTCTGCCAACGTTCGATCCGTCCGGCCGCCGTCGTCGGCTTTTCTATGGCAATGTCAGCTGGCGGTTCATCCATCGTCGGCGCAGGCGGCAGCGGCAATTCGACCGGCTCCGCCGGGATGACGTCGACGACCGCGTGCGACGGCTCATGGGAGGCGAGCGGCGTGACGCCGCCGCTGCGCGACCGGCGCACGTCGATCGCGGCGACGAATTCCGCGCGCCGAACTTCGTCAAGCCGGCTTTCGACCAAGGCCTGGGCTTGTTCCAGCGTCATAGGGGGACGATTGGTGACGCCCGTCGTCTCGAATATAATCATCTCGCTGGAGGCCAACGCCTTGCGAATTTCCATGACGTCGGGTTCGATGATATTCGACAAGGTTCGCTTCGCCAGCCAGACGCCGACGGCCGCGTGACCGCGAAATAGCAGGAGGATTGGGTAGAGTCCGGCCGCCTCCAGAGCCGCGCCGAAGAGCAGCGTCGTATCGAGACATGTCGCGAGGCCTTCGGTCAAAATTGTGGAAGGCCGTCGTATTTTTTGCCCTCGCTCTTCGAAGCTTGCCGGCGGTTCGGCGTAATGCAGCGAAAGCCCGGCGACGGCCGAGTAGATCGCCGCGGTGAGCAGAAATACGCGCTGTGGATTTTCGCTTTGATAACCGTCAAGCGCCGACGAATGGCCATGAGCCGCGAGCCGTTCGGCGGCGGCGCGCAATATTTTCGCGACCGCCGGATCGTTTGGCATAACGAATGCGGGAAGAAGTTGGGCCATGTCGCCAACGCCGCCCCACTCGTCGCGCGCGAGCAGACGAACCTTACTTCTGATCTCGGCCAGTGTCCGATCGCCCGCTGATAACGTGAAGACAATCTCGCCGCGCTCGGATTCGTTCAGGCCTGCAAGATAGGCCGGATCGAGTTCTACTTTTCGGTCCGCGAGCGACAGGCGATCGCCGGCTGCGACTCGATCGACGGCCCATCTCTTGCTTCGCAGAAATGGCGGGTTAGAGACGAGCCGGAGTTCGCAGCCCCCGAAATTCTCCGCCGTCGAATTATTGACCGCGATCGAGCGGATCACTGGAATCGCGTTTTGGAAGGAAGCATAAGTGAAGCTGCCGGCCACATCCGCCAGAACTTCAATTGCGCGTGTAGTGTCCGAATTTTCTATCGTGTTCGAAACAATATTTTCCATGGCGGCCCCCGGTACGCCCCATCTTCGGAGCGATCCCGACGGAATGGTAATACATGGGCTGCCTTCGGACCAGTTGCTAAGGGATCGGCGAAGCTCGTAGCGTAGATGCTGGCGTGATCGCCGACTTCCGACAATCTAATCTGGCGAATATGCCCTACAGTTAGTTAAAGACGCAGCGCGTTTAGTTAAAAATCAGAGCATTCCTAGGGCTCGGACCCATAAAGTTGTTTCCGAAGCCGCGCGAATAACGCGTTCATGGATCGGCTTTAGCAACGATCTCCGACCGCATTTATGAATGCGCTGGCGACACAAGATCCAGCGCGGCCTTCTTGCGTGACCCCGAATGGTCCGCCGCGAGGACGAGATAGACCGCGGGCAGAACAAACAGCGTGAACAAGGTGCCGATGGAAAGGCCCGAGGCGATCACCAGACCCATGTTGAAGCGCGACGCCGCGCCCGCGCCCGCCGCCATGATGAGCGGGAAGACGCCGAGCACCATCGCCGCGGTTGTCATAAGGATCGGACGCAGGCGAATGGACGTGGCCTCCAGGATCGCTTCCCGTTTCGACTTGCCGCCGTGCTGCAATTCATTGGCGAACTCCACGATCAGAATGCCATGTTTGCTGATCAGGCCCATCAACGTCACGAGGCCAACCTGGGTGTAAATATTGATGCTCGCGCCGCCAAAGCCGAGCATGATGAACACCAGCGCGCCGGCGATCGACATTGGGACGGATACGAGAATGATCAGCGGATCGCGGAAGCTCTCGAATTGCGCGGCCAGCGCCAGAAAGATGATGATGAGGGCGAAGCCAAACGTCACCGCGAAGCCGCTCGACTCCTGAATGAACTGACGCGAGGGTCCGGCGTAGTCGATCGTATAGGTCGCGGGCAACGCTTGGCGCGCGATCTCTTTCAGCGTGTCGAGCGCCTCGCCGGCGATGACGCCAGGCGCGGCCACGCCAGAAATCGTCACCGAATTGATCTGCTGGAAATGATTGAGCGATTCGGGAACGATGGCGGTTTCGAGCTTGGCGACGGTCGAAAGCGGCGCCAAGGTGCCGTCCGCCGTCTTGATGTAATAATTCAAGATCTGATCCGGATTCAGTCGAAACCGTTGGGCGACCTGCGGAATGACCTTGTACGAACGGCCGGCGAGCCCGAAATATTGCGTATAGCCGCCGCTCAGCGCGGTGGTGAGCGCGCCGCCGACGTCGATCATTCTCAGGCCGAGTTGCGCGGTCTTTTCGCGGTCGATGACAAGCGACAACTGCGGCTGATCGATCTTGAGATCGGTGTCGAGGAACATGAACTTTCCCGTCGCCAGAGCTTTCGACAGGAATTCGCGGGAGATGCCGTCCATCTTCTCGAAAGGGTCGGTGCTCTGGAAGACGAATTGAATCGGCAAGCCCATCGAGCCGGGGAGCGGCGGCGGCTGGAAGGCGACGAAGCGCACGCCCGCAACGGCGCTCAGCTCCTGCTGGAGCATCTGCTGCAACTGCTCCGCCCCGACCTTGCGCTCATCCGCGGGCTTGAGCACGACGCCGGACAGATTCGCCGCCGGCGAATTGATCTGGAACACGCTGTCGGTCTCTGGATGCTTGGCGATGATTTTATATGCCTGATCGGCGTAGTACAGCTTTTGTTGGAGAGTGGCGTTGGGCGCCGGAGTCGCCTGCGCCAGAATGATGCCCTGATCCTCGTTTGGCGCGAGTTCGCTCTTGGCGCTGGCGTAGAGCCAATAGATGCTCGAAAGCACCAGCCCGCCGAAGACGAGCGTCACCGGGACGTAATTGAGGGAGGAGTCCAGCAGGCGGTGATAGCGGTCCCGGACGGCGTCCATCCGCGCATCGATGTAGCCGACGATGCGGGACTCAAGCGTCTCCTCGCCTCGCTTCGGAGGCTTGAGCGCGAGAGCGCAGCTCACCGGCGACAAAGTGAGCGCGACGATGCCCGACACAGTGACCGCCGCCGCCAGAGTGAACGCGAATTCGACGAAGAGCGCGCCGGTGAGGCCGCCCTGAAAGCCGATCGGCACATAGACGGCGATCAGCACGATCGTCATCGCGATGATCGGCCCGGCGAGTTCGCGCGCCGCCTGCAGCGCGGCGTCGACAGGCGTCAGGCCTTCGCCGAGATGCCGGTTGACGTTTTCGACGACAATGATGGCGTCGTCGACCACGAGGCCGATCGCCAGCACGAGCGCCAGAAGCGTCAGCAGATTGATCGAGAAGCCGAAAGCGAGGAGAAACGTCAGCGAGCCGATGAGCGAAAGAGGGATCGCCATGATCGGGATCAGCACCGAGCGCCATGATCCCAAAAACACGAAGACGACGGCGGTGACGATGAGGACCGCTTCGATGAGCGTGTGAATCACCTCGTCGATGGAGCTGTTCACGAAATTCGTCGTGTCGTAGACGATCTCGCTATTCAAGCCTTGCGGCAGCGCTTTGAGAATGTCGGGATAGGCGTCTTTTACGCCTTTGACGACATCGAGCAGATTCGCGTTCGGCGCCACGAGAATGCCGATATACACCGCCTGCTTGCCGTCGAACGACACCGAGGATTCATAGTCGTCCGCGCCGAGCGTGACATTGGCGACGTCGCGCAGCTTCACATTGGCGCCGTTCACCTGTTTGACGACGAGGTTGCGAAACTCCTCGAGTGAATGGAGCGACGTCGCCGCCGAGAGATTGACCTGAACCCATTGGCCCTTGGTCGAGCCGAGGCCGGCGATATAGTCGTTGCTCTGGAGGGACGCCGCCACTTCGCTGGCGGTGAGCCCATAGGCGGCGAGCTTCACCGGATCGAGCCAGGCTCTAAGCGCAAAGGTCTTGCCGCCGATAAGCTCCGCCGTCTGCACGCCCGGCACCGATTGCAGACGCGGCTGCACGACGCGGATGAGATAGTCCGTCACCTGGCTCGGCGTGAGGATGTCGCTGTTGAAGCCAATATACATAGCGTCCGTCGTTTGGCCGATCTTGACGGTGATGACGGGACGCTGCACGGCCTGCGGCAATTGGTTGAGCACCGAATCGATCTTGGTGCTGATCTCGGTGAGCGCCTTGCCGGAATCATAGTTCAGCCGCAGATTGGCGGTGATCGTGCTCACCCCGATCTGACTCGTCGAGGTGAGATAGTCGATGCCATTCGCCTGCGCGATGGCGTTTTCGAGCGGCGTCGTGACGAAACCGGCGACGGTCGCCGGATCGGCGCCAAAATAGGACGTCGTCACCGTGACAACGGCGTTTTGCGTGCGCGGATATTGCAGCACGGACAGAGTCGCCAGCGATCTCAGGCCAAGCACCAGGATCAGCAGGCTCACCACGGTGGCGAGCACCGGGCGGCGCACGAAAATGTCAGTGAAACGCATTTTGCGAAATCTCCGTTCACTGATCCACGGGCTTGGGATAGGCGTCGACAGGCGGCGACGGCTCTTGCGAAACGGCGAGCGGCGCGCCGTTGCGAAGCTTGACCTGACCGGCCGTAACCACCGTGGCGCCTTCGGGCACCCCTTCGAGCACCGACACTTCGTCGCCGCGCGCCTCGCCGAGCCGAACGAAGGCTTGGTGCGCGATGAGCCCGGAGCCTTGCGGCGCCTTCTTATCGGCGCTCTCCTCGCTTTTTTGCGCAAGGAACACCGAATTGCCGAAAGGCGCATAGACGATCGCCGTTTGCGGCAGCGTGATGAGGCGCTGGGGCTTGCCGGTCGCGATTTCCACCGAAGCGAACATGCCGGGACGCAGCTTGCGTTCGCCATTGGCGAGGCTCGCGCGGATCTGCACGTTGCGGCTCGCGAGATCCACCTTGGAGCTGATGGCGTCGATCTTGCCCGCAAAGCTCTGGCCGGGAAAGGCGTCGACCGTCGCGGCGATGGTTTGTCCAACCGAGACGCCATTCAAGTCCTGCTGGGGCAGAACAAAGTCGAGAAAAATCGGATCGAGCGCCTGCAAGGTCACGATCACCGTTCCGGCGCCGATATATTGGCCAAGATCAATCTGACGGATGCCGAGCCTTCCGCCAAAGGGCGCGAGCAGAGTCTTTTGCGCGATCACCGCCTCCTGCTGAACGACTTGGGCGTTGGCGCTTCTCAGATTGGCGATGTCCGAATCCACTGTCGCCTGGCTCACGGCCTTGATTTTGAGCTGCGACTGGTCGCGGCGCAGGTTGATGGCGTTGAGCTCCGCCGTGGCTTTCAACGCTTCGAGCCGGGCGTTGTCCGTATCCTTGCGCAGCTCGACGAGAATCTTCCCCGCCTCGACGTCCTGGCCCGACTGGAAGTGGATCTTCTCAACGATGCCGGAGGTTTCGAGCGCGAGGTCCGCGCCATTGACGGCGCGGAACGTGCCGATCGCTGAAAACTTCGGGCGCCATTCCCGATAGGCGGCCGTCGTCACCGACACGGTCTGCGGCGGATTGGCCATGGAGGCGAGGAACCGCCCGATCATCATCGAGCGGAAACTGACGAAGCCGTATAGGGCTGCGAACACGAGGGCGACGCTCGCCAGCATGATCATCATGGGCTTGAACATCGATCCGAGACGGTCTTGCAAAAGCGTGTTAACGGGCACGGGAGCGTTCCTCAGCCTCGGCGCGTATGGCCGCCGCGATCGGCAGGGTTGAAATGAGGTCGGTGGGTTTGGGAAGCGACGCCGGCGTCTCGTCGATGCGATTCCACCAACCGCCGCCGAGCGCCTGCATCAGCGCCGCCGTGTCGGAGAAGCGCGCGGCCTGCGCCTGGACACGATTGAGACGGGCGTTGAGCAGGGTTTGCGCGGCGTTGAGCACCGTCGGATAGGTGGTCGAGCCGGCCGAATATTGGGCTTGCGAGATATCCAGGCTTTCGGCGGCGGCCTTTTCAGCCGCAACCTGCGCACGCAGCGTCTCCGCGTCATGCTTGATCGCCTGCAAGGCGTTGGCGACATTCTGGAAGGCGCTGATCACGGTCGCGCGATATTGCGCTTCCGCCTGTTCGAGCGCGGCGAGCTTCGCCTCGCGCTGATGGAACAATCTGCCGGCGTCGAACGCCTGGCCGGAGAGCTGCGTCGCAAGATTGTAGACCGAGGTCTGCGGCAAGAATAATTGCGAGAAATTCGAAGCCTGACTGCCGCCATTGCCCGTCAGCGTGAGCTGCGGCAGCATATTTGCCGTGGCGACGCCCACATTGGCGCTTGCCTGATGCAACTGCGCCTCCGCCGAAAGAACGTCAGGACGCTGGCGCACCAGATTGGAGGGCAGGCTTATCGGCAGATCGCGCGGCAGATGCAGATGCTCGATGTCGATCGCCTCTCCCTTGTCGTCATTAGGAAAGCGGCCGAGATAGGCCATGAGCTGATTGCGAGTCTGCGCCCGCGCCTTTTCGAGCGGCGGCAGCGTCGCTTGCGCCTGAGCGACAAGCGCCTTTTCCGAGACGACGTCGGCCGCGCTCACGGCGCCGAGTTCGAAGCGCTTCTGCAATATGTCGAGCTGCTTCTGATAGGCGGCGATGAGATCGCGCGTGACCTTGATCTGAGACGCGTATAAGGAATCGGTGATCGCCGCCGTCACGACATTGGCGGTGAGCGCGAGATAGGTCGCCTCGAGCTGGTATCGCTGATATTCGGCCGCGGCGACATCGCTCTCGACCGTACGTATCGTCTTACCGAAGACGTCGGGCGTGAAGGACACGGCGGCATTCGTATTGTGGAGCGTATAGATGAGCGCCGTCGGTCCGCTCGACGAGGAGCTTTGCGATCCGCTCGACGACGAGGAGCTTTGCCCGAGGCCGCCGAATTGCGCCGTCGTCATTTGCGTGCGCGCGACGCTCTGGGTCAGAGTGGCCGACGGAAAGAAGGAACCCACATCGGCTTCCGTGGTCTCCCGCGCCTGGCGAAGCGCCGCTTCGGCGGCCGCGATGTTTGGATGATTGTTCACCGCCTCGGCCACGAGCGCCGAAATCTGCTTCGAGCGGAATAATCGCCACCATTCCCCCGGAATGTCATGGCCAGGAACGAGCCTTTGTGCGCCGCCGCCCGCGATGGCCGCCGATTGGGTGACGCTAACAGGCTTGCCCACCGCATAGCCCGCGCCCAAGGGCGCGTCGGGCGCGGCAAAGTCGGGGCCCACCGCGCAGCCGGAAAGCAACGCGGCAAGCAGAGGCGCCAGCGCTGCCGCCCTGCCCTTTGCGCGCATCAATGTCCTTTGGCGCCGATCGCTCTGGGCGATGTTTCGCGCCTTCGGACTCTCCGCCAGAACAGCGGGGCGATCCCCCCCAAGCGTTTTGAGCAACGACCGGAATATTTGAGGCGCCCTCCGTCTCATGTGGGACCCAGGTTAAACTGAACGGTTCAGTTTTATGCTTGCCCTTCGGCGCGTGTCAACGCTAAAATTGAACTGGGTCGTTCAGTTTGAAACTTTTCAAAAGTGGGCCGATAGATAACGTCACACCACCGGCGTTCGGCGGTTCAACCTCGGTGGAGGTGTGCGAAATGAGCGGATGGCGCGGGGGCAGAGCCTTGAAGCAAGAGTCGGCGGCGTCGCCGGTATGAAGACTGAAATCGAGGAACCCGCCATGAAGAGCCCGTCGACGGATCATGCGACGGCGGCAGGATCGACAGAGGCGCATGTTGCGGGACGGAAGGAATGTTCCGTGATCGAGGCCGCGCGAAAATTATTCCTTGAACAGGGGTTCGCCGAGACGAGCATGGACGCGATAGCGCGGTCCGCTTGCGTGTCGAAGGCCACGCTTTACGCTTATTTTCCGAGCAAAGAAGCTTTGTTCGCCTATTTGATCGAAGCGGAATGCCGCCTGAAAACGAGCAGGCTGCAGATGCCAGATCTCGATATCGGCCTTGTCGAGGCGCTTCGAAGCTTCGCGCGTCAATTTGTCGAGGTGTATATGACGCCGGAGTCGATGGCGTTCTTTCAGGCGATTTCCAGTGAGCGCATGCGCTTTCCGCAACTCTGCAGGCTCTTTTTTGAAAGCGGGCCAAAAAACGAGCTCATGCGCGTCGCGGCGTTGCTCGAAGAGGCCAAAGACCGCGGCCTGCTGACGTTCTCAGACGCGACTGAAGCCGCTAGCCATTTTTTGAGTCTTGTCCGCGGGGACCTCCCGCTTCACACGGCGCTCGGTCTCGAACCGAGAGCCGAAGCCTCCGTTAACGCGATGGTCGACGCCGGAATTGATGCTTTTCTGAGAGCATACAGGCGAGAGGGAACTTCGCGCATTGCAACGAGATGTCGCAACAGGACCGCTTCAAACTAAATTTACGATGCGAATATCTTTGATCGCCACCTAATCTATCCATTTTCTCACCACCCTAGACGACCCGCGAGCGAGCGCCATGTGAGTGGCCTCCACCAGCCGAAATCCTAATAGCGCCTTTACATCATTCTCGCGCAAATTGCGGTTCGTCATTCTCGTTTGGTGAAGACCGAAGCGAGAACGCGACATTAAAGTGAGATGCGCTCATGCCTCTATCTCTCATTGGCCTCGGCGTCGCGGCCTTTATCTTTGTGATCGCGAACAATCTGTTTCACGAGTTGCGCGCGCGGCGTGCGCGCATTGATTCACGGCGCCGGTGAGCGCGGAGAGGAACACATGCTCGATATTCTGTACGTTGGCCTCGGTCTTTTCCTGTTTGCGGTCGTTGGCGCCTACGCGCGGGCCTGCGGGCGCCTTTAGGGAGAACCGCATGTTTGAACCTGTCATCGGACTGATCGTCGCCGTTCTTCTCGGCGCCTATCTCGCCTATACGCTGCTCCATCCGGAAAAATTCTAAAGGGAGGCTCGGCGCATGCCGGGCGTTCGCCATGACTTCCATTGGGCTGGCGCAAATCGCCATCGTCCTGCTTGCCGTTATTGTCGCGGCTATACCGCTCGGCAATTACATAGCCGCCGTCTTAGCAGGCGAGCGCAGCCTGCTCTCTCCCGCGCTCTCGCCCATTGAGCGCGTCTTCTACAGACTCGCCGGCGTTGATCCTGCGCGGGAGCAAAACTGGCTTGCATACACGATGGCGATGCTCGCCTTCAGCGTCGTCGGATTTGCGTCCCTCTACGCCCTGCAACGACTCCAGGCCTATCTGCCGCTCAATCCTCAGGGCTTTAGCGGCGTTCCCTCTGATCTCGCCTTCAACACGTCGATGAGCTTCGTCACCAACACGAACTGGCAAAACTACGGCGGCGAGTCGACGATGAGCCACCTGACGCAAATGCTCGGCCTCACCGTGCACAATTTTGTGTCCGCTGCGACGGGCCTTGCGATGGCGTTTGCGCTGGTGCGCGGTTTCTCACGCGCCGAATCGCCGACCATCGGCAATTTCTGGGTCGACCTCACCCGATCGACGCTTTACGTGCTCCTGCCGATGTCGATCGTCGTCGCGCTCGCCCTGGTCGCTCTCGGCGTGCCGCAAACCCTTCAAGGCTCGATCGAAGCGACGACGCTCGAGGGCGCGAAGCAGACGCTAGCCATAGGCCCGGTCGCGAGCCAAGAGGCGATCAAGGAACTCGGCACCAATGGCGGGGGCTTCTTCAACGCCAATTCCGCGCATCCTTTCGAGAGCCCGAACGCCCTTTCCAACATGCTGGAAATCTGGGCTCTGCTCGTCATCCCCTTCGCGACGGCCTTCGCCTTTGGGCGTGCGGTCTTTGACTATCGACAAGGTCGCGCGATCGCCATCACCATGATGATCGTGCTTGTCGCGGGCGTATCCGTCGCTTACTGGGCCGAGGCAGGCGGCAATCCGTTGCTGACGGAGATCGGCGTCGATCCTTCGCCCGGCAATATGGAAGGCAAGGAGGTCCGCTTCGGCCCTGCGATGAGCGCGCTATTTGCAACGTCGACCACGGGCACGAGCTGCGGCGCGGTCAACTCGATGCATGACTCCTTCATGCCGCTCGGCGGTCTCGTGCCCTTGTTCAACATGCTGATGGGCAGCATCGCGCCGGGCGGCGTCGGCGCCGGGCTCTACGGCTTTCTGGTGCTGGCGATCATCGCCGTTTTCATCGCCGGGCTTATGGTCGGCCGCACGCCGGAATACCTCGGCAAGAAGATTGAGACGCGCGAGATGAAGCTCGCGATGCTGGCGGTGCTGATCTATCCGCTCAGCGTGCTTGTCTTCACCGGCGTTTCAGTCATGCTTCAGACCGGCCTCGCCAGTCTGAACAACGCCGGCCCGCACGGGCTTTCCGAAATCCTTTACGCATTCGCTTCAGCGACGGATAACAACGGATCGGCTTTCGCAGGCCTGACGGGCAATACGCCTTGGTACAACACGACGCTCGGCGTCGCGATGCTGTTCGGACGCTTCGCCTTCGTCATTCCCGTGTTGGCGATCGCCGGCGCGTTCGCGGCGAAAAAGAAGGGCGCCGCCTCGGTGGGAACCTTCCCGACGCATGGGCCTCTCTTCATTGGCCTGCTGCTCGGCGTCATCGTCATCCTCTATCTGCTGCAATATTTCCCGGCGCTCGCGCTCGGCCCCATCGTCGAGCATTTCGCGCTGCTTGCCGGAAAAACCTTCTAAGGAGCATGTCAGATGTCGCATAAGGTCGCCGCTCCCGGTCTATTCGACGCCGCGATCACGAAGCGCGCCGCGCTCGACGCCTTCAGGAAGCTCGATCCGAGAGTCCTCGCCCGCAATCCGGTGATCTTCGTCACGGAAATCGTGTCGGCGGTGGTCGCGGCGTTCTTTGTGCGCGATCTCCTTGCGCAGAACGGCGCCGCCTTTTTCTCGGGGCAGATCGCCGCCTGGCTGTGGTTCACCGTGCTCTTCGCCAATTTCGCCGAAGCGGTGGCGGAGGGACGCGGAAAGGCGCAGGCGGACGCCTTGCGCAGGACGCGTAGCGATTCACACGCCAAACGGTTGATTGATCCGCAGAACAAGAGCGGCATGAAGGACGTCTATGAAGGCGTGTCGGCGCTCGATCTCAAACTCGGCGACCTGGTGCTGGTCGAGGCGGGCGAACTCATCCCCGGCGACGGCGAAGTGATCGAAGGCGTCGCCTCGGTCAACGAGTCGGCGATCACCGGCGAGTCCGCGCCGGTCATCCGCGAGGCGGGCGGCGACCGTTCCGCCGTGACCGGCGGCACGACGGTTCTCTCCGACTGGATCAAGGTCAAGATCACCGCGGCGCCCGGTTCGACCTTTATCGATCGGATGATCGCGCTCGTCGAGGGCGCGCAGCGGCAGAAAACGCCGAACGAACTTGCGCTGTCGATTCTCCTGTCCGGACTGACCATCATTTTTCTCATCGTCTGCGTGACGCTTTGGCCGCTCGCGATCTACTCCGGCGCGGCGATTTCGGTCACCGTGCTGATCGCGCTGCTCGTCTGTCTGATCCCGACGACGATCGGCGGACTCTTGTCGGCGATCGGCATCGCCGGCATGGACCGGCTGATCCGCTTCAATGTCATCGCCACCTCGGGTCGCGCTGTGGAGGCGGCGGGCGACGTGGACACGCTGCTCCTCGACAAGACCGGCACCATCACCTTCGGCAATCGCATGGCGGACGAGTTCGTTTCGGTCGAAGGCGTTTCGGAACATGCTTTCGTCGAAGCGGCGCTGCTTGCTTCGCTCGCGGATGAAACGCCGGAGGGGCGCTCAATCGTCGCTCTGGCGAAAAGCGCGCTTGGCTCTTCGGCGCCCGACCTCGATCCGGACGCGCAGATCGTCCCCTTTTCGGCGCACACGCGCATTTCCGGCGTTGATCTTCCCGGCCGGACGCTGCGCAAGGGCGCCGTCGACGCGGTCGCGGCGCAAGCTAAGTCCGTTCCCGTTGATTTCGAAGCCGCTGTCGAGCGCATCTCGCGTTCGGGAGGCACGCCTCTCGCCGTGTCGGAAAACGGCATGCTGCTGGGCGTCATACATCTCAAAGACATCATCAAGCCCGACATAAAATCGCGCTTTGCCGCCTTGCGCGCGATGGGCGTCAAAACCGTGATGGTCACCGGCGACAATCCGATCACCGCCGCGGCGATCGCCGGAGAAGCGGGAGTCGACGACTTCATCGCGCAAGCCAAGCCCGAAGACAAACTCGCCTATATTCGTAAGGAGCAGCAGGGCGGCCGCCTGATCGCCATGTGCGGCGACGGCACCAATGACGCGCCGGCGCTGGCTCAGGCGGACGTTGGCGTCGCCATGCAGACGGGCACGCAGGCGGCGCGCGAAGCCGGCAATATGGTCGACCTCGACAGCGATCCGACAAAGCTCATCGAGATCGTCGCGATCGGCAAACAGCTGCTGATGACGCGCGGTTCGCTGACCACCTTCTCGATCGCCAATGACGTCGCCAAATATTTCGCGATCATCCCCGCGCTGTTTGTCGTCGCCTATCCCGAACTGGAGGCGATCAACATTATGAAGCTCGCCTCGCCGCAGTCGGCTATCCTCTCGGCGGTGATCTTCAACGCGCTCATCATTATCGCGCTCATCCCGCTCGCGTTGAAGGGCGTCCCGTACCGGCCCGTGGGCGCCGCCGCCTTACTGCGACGAAATCTGCTGATCTATGGGCTCGGCGGGCTCGTCGCGCCGTTCATCGGCATCAAGCTCATCGACCTCGCCGTCTCGGCCATTCATCTCGCGTAAGGAGCTCTCAGATGCTCTCCCAAATTCGCCCGGCGATCGTCATGATCGTTCTCTTCACCGCGCTGACCGGAATCGTCTATCCGCTCGCGATCACCGGGGTCGCACAACTCGCCCTGCCGACGCAGGCGAATGGAAGCGTGATCGAACGCGACGGAACAGTGATCGGTTCGGCGCTGATCGGACAGAACTTTGCCTCCGATCGCTATTTTCACGGCCGGCCTTCGGCAACGACAGGCTCCGACCCAGCTGATCCTTCCAAGACGGTCGACGCGCCCTACAACGCAGCGAACTCGATGGGCTCCAATCTCGGGCCGACGTCGAAGAAGCTTGTCGACCGCGTCAATGCGACGATCGAGGCGGAATTCGCCGCCGGCCGCGTCGATGTCGTCGCCGCTGACGCCGCGACGACGTCCGCCTCCGGCCTTGATCCGCATATTTCGCCGCAGTTCGCGCTGGCTCAGGCGGCAGCCGTCGCCAAGGCCCGCAGTCTCAGCGAGTCGCAGGTGCGCGCCGTAGTCGAAGCGAATGTCGAAGGGCGCATTCTTGGCGCGATCGGCGAGCCGCGCGTAAATGTGCTCTTGCTGAATTTGGCTCTTGATCGCTTACAATAGAGGTGACGCCCGAGAAGGTAGACGTCTTTGGCCCGCGATGACGGAGACTTCGACCGCCGACCCGACCCCGATGCTCTCCTTGCCCTGAGCGACAAGGAGAGCAAAGGGAAACTTCGCGTGTTCCTCGGCGCCGCGCCCGGCGTCGGCAAGACCTACGCGATGCTGGCGCGCGCGCAGACGGTCAAGGCCGAGGGCGTCGATGTTGTCGTAGGCGTCGCGGAAACTCACGGACGCTCTGAGACGCAAGCGCTCCTCAACGGTCTTGAGACGCTTCCACGCCGCAAATGCGAATACCGCGGTCGGATCATCGAGGAATTCGGCATAGACGCGGCGCTGGCGCGAAAACCTCAGCTCATCCTCGTCGACGAACTCGCGCATACCAACGCTCCGGACAGCCGCCACCCCAAACGCTGGCAGGATGTCGAGGAGCTGCTCGACGCCGGCATCGACGTCTGGACGACGCTCAATGTCCAGCATCTTGAAAGCCTCGCCGACGTCGTATCGCGCGTCACCGGCGTCGCGGTACGCGAGACCGTGCCGGATCGCGTCCTGCAGAACGCCGCCGACGTCATCCTTGTCGACATCACGCCGGAAGAACTGCTGCAGCGACTGAAGGACGGCAAGGTCTATGTTCCCGAGACCGCAAGACGCGCGACGCAGAATTTCTTCACGCCGCGCAACCTCACGGCGCTGCGCGAACTTGCCCTGCGTCGAACCGCGGAACGCGTCGACGATCAGATGGTCGACTTCCTTCGACAAGGAGCGATCGAAGGCCCCTGGGCGACGGCGGAACGCTTGCTCGTCTGCGTCGGCCGCGATGCAAACTCCGAGGCGGTGGTTCGCGCCGGCGCGCGCCTCGCCACCGCCCTCAACGCCACCTGGATTGCGCTTTACGTCGAGCGCGCCGGCCAGGAAGAAGAATCTGCTGAGGTCGTGCGAAGCGTCGACCAGGCGCTCAGGCTCGCGGAACGGCTCGGGGCGGAAATCGCCCGCACGCCAGGCGACGATCTCGCAGGCGAAGCGCTGCGTTTCGCGCGACGCGAGAATATCACGCAGATCGTCTTGGGCCGCTCGCGAGCGCGGCCGTTTTCTCGACTGCTGCGGCGCTCGCTGACCGACGAAATTCTTCGGCGGTCGACCGATATCGCGGTTCACGTCGTCGTGCAGGAGGACGGCCCGCCGGAAAGCCGACAGGCTCGGAAATTGCCGAGCTTGTCACAGACATGGCTCGGCTTCGGCGGCGCTGCGGTCTCCGTCATGATGACGGTCCTCGTCGGTTATGGCCTCGAGCGCTGGCTCGGCCTCGTCAATCCGTCGGTCATCTTCCTGCTTCCCGTGGTGCTTTGCGCCGTGTGGTTAGGGATGTGGTCCGCGATCATTGCTGCGGTTCTGTCCTTTTTCGCCTGCGACTTTTTCTTTTTCAGTCCGCGCTATGAACTCACCATTTCGCAACCGCAGGAATTTCTAACGCTCGTCGTCGCGTTGGTGGTCGCCGTCATAACGGGAATGCTCGCGAGCAAAATGCGCACTTACGCGCAAAACATGCGGCAGCGGTCTCAAGCCGTGCAGTCGCTGTTCGAATTCTCTCGCAAACTCTCCACGATAGCGACGCTCGACGACATTCTCTGGGCCTCCACTCTGCAGATTCAGAAAGCCGGCGAAGCGTCCAGCGTCATCATGCTGATCCCCCAAGAGGGCGGTTTGAAAGTGTCGGCGGCCTGGCCGCCGGTCGATCGCATGGACGCCGGCGAACTTGCCGCCGCCCGTTGGGCGCTCGAAAAAGCCGAGCCCGCCGGATGGCGGACGGATACGCTGCCGAATGTGCGTTTTCAATTCCGGCCTCTCGCGACGGCGCGCGGCGTCGTCGCCGTTTGCGGGATCGAGCCCAAGACGCCCGAGGAGCCGCTTTCCGCCGCCGCCGAAAGCACGATTTCTTCACTGATCGAACAGACCGCGATCGCGATCGACCGTTCGATGCTCGTCGGCGAATCTGTCAAAGCGGCGGCTCTCGAGGAAAATGAAAAACTACGGACGATTCTGCTCTCCGCCCTGTCGCATGATCTGCGCACGCCGCTGACCTCGATCACCGGCGCGGTGACAAGCCTGCGCGAACTTGGCGAGAAGCTTCCGCCGGAGGATCGCAAGGACCTTCTGCTGTCGATTGAAGAAGAGGCCGGGCGCCTGTCGCGCTTCATCGCCAATATGCTGGACATGTCGCGCATCGAGTCGGGCGCGGTGGCGCCGCGCAGCGATCTCGTCGATGTGGCGGAGGTGATCCGCAGCGTCCTGGAAAGAGCCAAGAGAAGTTTTCCAGGCAAGGATACTTCGATCAGCATCGCGCCCGACCTTCCGCCTATTCGCGGCGACGCCAATCTGCTCGGACAGGTTCTCTTCAATCTGATCGACAATGCGCATAAATATGGCGGACCTGCCGGCGCGATCATTCACGCCCGGCGCGAAGGAGGCGACGTCCTCATCACCGTGACCGACGAAGGGCCTGGCGTGAAAGCCGCCGACCTCGAGCGCATTTTCGAGAAATTTTATCGCAGCGGGCGTGTTGACGGCCGCAAGGCCGGAACTGGGCTGGGCCTCTCGATCTGCCGCGGTCTGGTCAGGGCCATGGGCGGAACCATCGTCGCACAAAGCCCTGCCGCCCGCCGTCGAGGCACGAGACTCATCATGCGTTTTCCTGCCGCGGGCGAATCGAAGCGGGGCGTGGCGGCATGAGCGGCGCGCGCGTCCTCGTCGTCGACGATGAACCTCAAATACAGCGCGTCTTGCGGCCTTCGCTGACGGCGAGCGGCTATGAGGTGCGCGAAGCGGCGACAGGCCGCGAGGCTCTCGCGGCTGTAGGCGAACATTCGCCCGATCTCATCATCCTCGATCTTGGCCTTCCGGACATGGACGGCAAGGAAGTGCTGCGAAAGCTGCGAATCCTTACGCGAACGCCGGTGATCGTTCTCTCGGCGCGCGACCGGGAATCGGAAAAGATCGCCGCGCTCGATCTCGGCGCGGATGATTACGTCGAGAAGCCATTCGCGATGGGAGAGCTGCTGGCGCGCATGCGCACGGCCTTACGTCATTCCCAGGAAAAGACTTTGGAGTCGGAACGCGTTGCGGTCGACGGACTTGTCGTGAATGTACATAAGCGCATGGTGACGAAAAATGGCGCGCCGGTGAGACTGACGCCGAAGGAATTCGATCTTCTGGCTTTTCTCACGCGACATTCGGGCCGGCCGTTGACGCATCGGGAAATCCTCAAGACCGTTTGGGGGCCTGCGCATCAGAACGACAGTCAATATTTACGCGTCTTCATTGGCCAGCTACGGGCGAAGATAGAGGAGAACGCCGCGACGCCCAAAATCATCGTGACCGAACCCGGCGTCGGCTACCGATGTATCGAGTCCGAGTGAGAGGGACTTGTCCTGTGACCGGTCACGCTGCGTTTAAACGCAAGACTCCAGCTTCATCCAATTCATAGGCTTTATCAGGCACTTAATTTGATAATTTGTATTTCATTTTGATATGAAGGCGCCTCAGATCCGCCCTGCGCACTTCGCAAATCCGCTTCGCGCCGAGCCTTATTGCGAAGGCGGCGGTTGTCGCTCAAGCCGTTACGCTGACTCTGTGGCGGAACAACGTCATGGCGCTGCATAAGAATGTCGCGCGGCCGCGCGCCCGATGGCGCTGAATTGCGCGATTGCTGCGCGCGCGGATATGCTTCCCCAGACTTCAGCTTCGCATGGCTACGGCGCCATGCCTCACGCTCGGGCGCGGCCGTCAATGTGGAGAGAGCAGTTCGACTATTACTGGGATGGGCGGCGCCGGCTGGCCATCGGCTGGTTCGAGGGCGCCGAACGCGCGACGGTCCGGCCGGAACTCACGGTCGTCTCGGCGCGCGACGAGCGCTTTACGAGCGCGCCCACACTCGTCGACGTCATCGGCGCCGCGCGCTGGCGCGCACGCGTCATTGTCGTTGATGTGCCTCCTGAGCACCGATTCGTCCGACTGACCGCCGCCGACGGCGCCGATCTCATCCTGGCCCTCTCTGCGGAGCGCGAGCTGCCGCAGGGCGGCGACTGGCGTCTGCTCCTGACCTTGCTGCCGGACGCCGGCGGCGCCGACCCCGTCGCCTTTCGGCTGGCGGCGTTTCCGGCGCGGGGCGACGTCGAACGGCTGTCGCGCGAGCAGACCGCGGCGGGCGGCGCGCGATTGGTATGGGCGATCGGCCAGCGCCGCGTCGTCGAACGCGCCGACAACGCCGTCGTCATCCGCCTCGCGCCGACGCGCCGCATCTTCCCGGCCTATCAAAGCCGACTCGTCCTGGAGGCGGCGCCGTTCGAATCCTCGGCGGCCGCCGACGCGCGCGAGGCGCCCTTCGCCATCATGGAGCATTGGCTGCGCGAACCCGGCGCGCCGCGCATTATCCTTCGCCTGCGAATTCCCGATTCAATCGAAGAGAGCGCCACGTTGCTCGGCCGGTGCAGCGTCGCGCTGGCGATGAATCAGCGCCGGCGGCTGAAAGGCTGGACGCTTGAGCAGCGGTCGGCGGGAGAACCCGCCGTCGATCCGCTCACCTTCGACGACCTGCGGCAGGCGACGGGCGATCCGCATGAACATCCCGATGCGGCGGAAACGGCGGAGCCGGTCGTCGTCGGCAATCTTTTGGCGCTGCTTGTCGATCCCGAAGAGGCGGAGGTCGACGGAATCGCCTTGCGTCGCAGCCGCGAGAAAGCCGCCCCCGGCATGGGCGAAACCGCGGAAATCGAATTTTACGGCGCGGCCCTTGGCGACGACGTCGGCATCGTTTGCCCGGCTGCGGGGCCCGGCGATCTCGGCATCGCCCCGATTGATCCCGGCGGGCCCGCCTTCGCACGGCTTTTTCGCGTTGAAGGCGACGGGCTCGCGCCGCGCCGCGCGACGGATGACGACGGCCTTCTCGACGAGCTCATGCGCCGCGCCGCCGACGCCGCGCGCGCCGCGACCGGCGCAGCCGCCCGCGCCGTGGCCGAACGCGCCGCCGGTCTGAAGGGCCGGCGCGACAAGTTTGTCGCTTCGCTGAACGGCGCTCTGGCGCGCGCGGAAGTCGCTGCGCGTTTCGAGCCGCCGGGCCTGTGGGATGCGCTCGAGCCCTTGGCGCAAGCGAGCTTCGCCGCGCTCGTCATCGGCGAGACGGGGCCGGCCCGCGCGCGTCTGCAGCAGCTCGGCGGCTATGGCGCCTTCTGCGCCGATCCCGCGCTTACGGCTGGAATTGCGGAGGGCGGCGAATTTGCGCAATCCGCGCGCCTTTCCGCCGAAACCGCGCCAGCGCGCGTCGCGCCTTCTCTGCTTGCCCGCTATCTCGACGCGTGCGGCGCCCAAGGCATGGCGCCGGCTGGCGTTGACGCCACGCAAGAAGCGCGGCTCATGCGCGCGCTCTTGAAGGAACCGGACGTCGCCGCGTTGCGCGAGGCGCGCGTCGCTCTGGCGATCGACGACGGCGTCCGGCGCGAAGCGGCGAAGGCGGCGCGACTCATCGTCGACGCCGCCGCGGTCGAGCGGGCGCGCGCGCATTTTGCGGAAGCTGGCGCGAGGGACGCCGCCGACATGCTCAACGCCTATCTTGACGTACGGCGCGCCGGCGGCTGGACGCCGCCGCATGAAGCGCCGACTCTCGCCGCGCTCGTCGCGCGCGCCGGCGTCGAACTCGACGCCGCGCGGCTCGAAGCCGAAAGCCTCGCGCAGGCGCCGCCGGCTCAGGAGCGGTCGAAGGGATTATTGGCTGCGATGCGCGGCTTATTTGGACGCTGATGGCCAAGGCCCGCGCGGATTCCCCGCTCGCTTGCAAAGCTGCGAAAGCGGCAACCAGGTCCCTTCTCAAGAATGTGACACTGAATTGGAATATTCTGCCGCGGAACGCGTGGCGCAAGCTACGCTGAAACCTTCGGTGCCTCATGCCCTTTTCCAAATTGAGCCGCGAGCAAAAGCGGACGACTCTGAATGAGCTCCGGCAGTCGCTTTTTCAGCACGAACTCTGGTACGAGAACTTCAACAGAACGATCATTTGCGATCAGGTTCCCGACGAGCGGGACTTCCAGGAAGATGCAAACCACAGGTGGCCGCTCGGACAATGGCTGCATGGCGCTGGCGCCAGTCGTCTGGGTTCGCACCAAAGTTTTTCCCAGATTTTGCTCGCGCATGAGCTTATGCACCGGCACGCGGCAATCATGCTGCGAACCGCGTCGGAGCACCGGTCCATTCCTCTCGACGACTATGAATTATTCCTGTCGGCCCTCAAGCAGGTTCGCGCCCAATTAGTGACCATCAAGCACGAACTCGAGGATGCGCTTCGTAATCGCGATCCGTTGACGGGCGCAGGGAACCATATCGCGATGTTGACGGCGTTGAGCGAGCGGCAGGCCCTCGCGCCGAGACCCACATGTCTCGCGATGATGGATCTGGATCACTTCAGGGAGGTGAACGACACATACGGCCACACGCTCGGCGATGAATTTCTCGTGCAATACGCAGAATTCGTGATGTCCCACTTGCGCCCCCATGATGAGTTTTTTCGCTTTGGAGGCGAGAAGTTCCTCTACTGCGCCGCGGATGCGGACCTGGAACAGGGTCGCGCAATCGCAGAGCAGTTACGAAAAGGCTTATCGGACAGGGAATTCTTCGTCGAAGGCTATTTGCCGCTCACAGTAACGGCTTCCTTCGGGCTTGCGCTCCTCGACCCATCCGTTCCGGTCGAGCAATCGATCGAGCGCGCCGACCAGGCATTGCACGCCGCCAAAGCCGCAGGTCGCGATCGGATCGCGAATTGGCAGGCGCCAAACTAGCCCAACATCGGCGGACGAACTCGCACGCGCCGCTGAGGCGGCGCGCGACTCGCACAGCAGCAACCCCGCCGCCGCGACACACCCATTGGCGAGAGGTAGAACTCGCCCGTCATGAGAGCGTAACCGAAAGGCGATAGCGATGCGGCTTTCAAAACCCGGAAATTTTCGCCCCGCCGGCGCCGAGTCGGCGGGGTTTTCTGCTGCGCAGGGAGAGCACGCATAGGCGCGATCACCGACCTAAAGCTGAAGAGGTCCTCTCGGCCTTGAAGGGCGGCTCCTGCTCAATCTATTCAAAACGTGGTGGTCAGGCGACGCTTGCCGGAACGTACGCGTGTTTCTAGATGAAGCGTACATGCAATCCAGGAACTTTGTTCAATCCGATGTTATCATTAATGTTTGGTAACACGG
Source organism: Methylocystis sp. H4A (assembly GCF_015709545.1). Lineage (NCBI taxonomy): Bacteria > Pseudomonadati > Pseudomonadota > Alphaproteobacteria > Hyphomicrobiales > Methylocystaceae > Methylocystis > Methylocystis sp. H4A. Next base: position 48,734 of record NZ_JADNQY010000016.1, read on the forward strand.
GAACCGGAGTTCGACGAACCTGGTCCTGCGAGAATGTTTAGCGCTGAACGCCGTTCAATCGCGGCGCGGTTTATTCGCCGCGCCTCCGAAGGATTTTGTGGCGAGAAGCTGCTCGCCCACGTACATGGCGATCGCCCCGAGGCGACAATACGAGATTTGACGGTAGGCGCTTTTATAGCGGTCACCCGAAAACAAGTGGACCAAGCTGCGGTTCTCGCCATTTATGACGTTGCCATTCTGCTTCGTCAGGCGAATAACTTGAGTCTGTAATCGATCGTGGCCGATGCACACTTGGCTCAGACCATCAATTCGATGCAAAGTCACGGGTTCAAGAGGACGACATGACAGATAGCGAAAAAACCGAAGCGGAAATTTTGCAGCAGTGGATTGAGGCTGTCGGCGGCAGCATCTCTCTTGGAGAGAGCCTGTTGAAATCTGTAGAGGTGTCAAAAAGAGGCGATAAGCTGACGATCGTGCTGAAGAAAAAGAAGCAGAAAAAAGGGTCCGACCAAACACAGCCATAGTCGCTCCGGACCGACCCGCCGCGGTAGCGCCTGTCGATCGCTACGCGCCGCTACAAAAATGATATAAATTCGTCACATGAGCGAGATCGAGCTAAAACTCTTGCTGGACAAGAAGATGTCGAGTGAGATTTGGGCGCGCGTGAAGGCGTCGAAGCTGGCTCACGGCGCTCCTGTAACGAGAACGCTCAGAAGCATTTATCTCGATACGCCCGAGCACGCACTGAACAAAGCGGGAATTGCGCTGAGGCTCAGGCGCGATGGGCGGCGGTGGATTCAGGGCGTAAAAACCAGGGCGACATTGCATGGCGGCCTTTCGCAGGTCGGCGAGGTAGAGAACCCGGCGCCTGGCGGACGCCTGTGTCTCGATGCAATTTCTGACTCATCGATTCGGGAGGAGATCGTTGACCGCGTCAACGGCGCCCCGCTTCAGCCCGTTTGCGAGACGGTGATCACGCGCAGGACGAGCGAGCTGACGCTTTCGGACGGGACGCGCGCGGAGCTCGCGCTCGACATTGGCGAAGTTCGGGCCGGCGAACGCTCCGCTGAACTCTCCGAATTGGAAATCGAACTCCTCGCAGGCAACGCAAGCGGACTGTTCGACATTGCGCTCATCCTGGTTCCCGATGGCGGGTTGCAGTTCTCCCGACTATCCAAGGCCGCCCGCGGCTATTTGTTAGCCGAAGAGGGGCGGATCGATCAGCCGCTCGCGCCCCGCAATGCTCAAGATATTTTGCTCGATCCGGCGCAAACCGCCGAGCAAGCGGCGCGTGACGTCTTGCGCGAATGCCTCGATCAGATCGCCACGAATGTGCTCGTCGTTCGCCAGCTGGACGACGACGAAGGACCGCATCAGCTGAGGGTCGGCCTGCGGCGGTTGCGCAGCGCATTCTCGGTCTATGCTTCCGTGTTGGGAAACGCGGTGATGAAACGGCTCGACGGCGAAGCGCGTTGGCTTGGCCGGGAGGTCGGGAGCCTGAGGGATCTCGATGTGGTGGCGAACGACATGGCGCGGCGGGAAGCCGAAACTCATCCCGACGAGCCCGGACTTTCAGCCCTCGCCGATGTGGTCTTGCGGCAGGCGCGAGAACGGCGCGAGCAGCTGCGCAAGCTTCTTGCCGGCGCGCGCGTGCAGGCGTTCCTCATTGATCTTGCGCGGTTCGTGGAGACGCGTGGCTGGCTTGTCGCGCAAGATTTCGGCCAGACCGAGCGGCTGGCGGCGCCAATTGCGGCCTTAGCGCGCCAGTCTCTCAACAAGCGCTGGAAGAAGACCGCTAAGCATGCTCAGGGACTTGCGACGCTGACCGTTGAACAGCGCCACGAGCTGCGCAAAGAGCTCAAAAAGCTGCGCTATGCAGTCGAGTTCTTTTGCTCCTTATATCCGGCGAAACGAATCGATCCTTTCTTGAAGCATCTTAAGAAGCTGCAGACCGTGTTTGGCGACCTCAACGACGCCGCGACAATGAAAGCCATGTTCACGGGAACGGATGTTCCCGGCGCCGAAGCTCCATCGGTACAGCGCGCCATCGGCTGGATGATCGGGGCGAGTCAGGCGCGCGCTGAATTGGGATGGATCGGCGCCAAGGCGCTCTGGAAAGATCTCGAACAGACCCGCCCGTTCTGGAAATGACGACGTCGCAATCGCCGCGCCAATGGGCGTTTCCTTGGTAATCTTTGGATTGCCCTTGGCGCTATGTTACCAGGTAAATGGTTGGACGTTGAGATTGCGGCCGCGCGACGCGATGCGCGCTGTCTTGTTGATGGATGTCGGATATTGGGAGACTGAAATCTATGCAAAGCGATCCGTTCAGCGAGATCAACGCCACCTTCCGAACGCTTTACGGCGCAAATCGCGACGAGGTGTTCGCATCGACGCCGGTCTCTGCGATCACATTGATCGGGACCGGCGAAATCTGGCGTATTGAGCATGGCGCAGTCGTAAAATCCTATCCGCCGACGCCGTGGCTTTCGCAGGTCAAGTCGCTGATGCATGCGGTCATCGGCGTCCAGGGAACCTGGGCGCGCCTGGTGCGTGGGAAGGACCTTGAGTCCGCACGGCTTGCGGCTGTCCGCCTGAATAGGGCGCTGGAGGAGGCCGTCTCGCGTCTGTCGCGCGAGCTGCCCGCCGAACTTGTGTCTCCCGCGCAAATCGTTCTCGGTCAGCTGCTTCAGCTCTCAGTCAACTGGGCCGCAGGTCAGATGGCGACGCCTGCGGAGCTCCCGGAAGCTCTCGAAAAGGTTCAGGTCGAACTTGAAAAGATTATCACCGCAGTGGGAGAGGCGGTCTACGCATCCATCGTCAGAGGCTTGCACGGCTTCATCGACGAGACTGACCCGGCCGTTTGGGAGACCTGTCTCGTCTGCGTTTGCGGCGTGGCCTTTGGGCGCCGCGACAATATTGAAATCGCAGCCGCCATGTCGTTGATGGGCGAAGAATCGGTCGGAACGCGGCTTCTCTATCTCGAGAATGCGCATGATCTGCCTCAGGCCATGGCGTGTTTGGCTGCGGCTCTCGCCGATAGGGATCTCGGAGAAGGCGTTTTCAATGATCCCTATCGTATGTGGCGCGATCTTCTGGGCGACGTCGCCGCGAGGCATGTTGGTAAAGGTTTCTTCCCGACGCTCGGCCGCGATCGATGAAGATTGTGTTCTGCGCGTCGGCCAGAGCCGACTGCGCGCGACCGCGAAGCGTCAGAAGAGCCCCGCATTATAGGTGGCGACGTGACTGAATTCGCCAAGGGCCATGGCGATGTTGAGCGCTTCGGTGGCCAATGCGATGGCGACGACTCCGAAAATGCCTGTCGTGATGATCGGTCCCATGACGTTCTCCCTTCTGCGTTAATCAGAAGTTAAGGAGAGACGCGCGCTGGCGCTGTGCGCCGACGCACAAGCCTTGAGCGCCGGGAGCGCCCGGCTCAAGGAGATTCCCTACGCCGCCCCTAGCGATAGAAAAGCGCGACCGCCAACAAGAGCGCCAGCAGCAAACAGAGCGTCTGCCAGAACACGACAGGGTTGCGTTCGTAGAGGGATTTTTTGCGCAGCGTCAACGGCTGCGCGCGCGCCGAGCCGTTTTCAAGCTCGAAGGCAAACTCCAACACGTCGCCGAAACGATCGGTGCGCTCGACGGCGATCGCTTTGACGATGGCGGCGTCGAGCCAGGACGGAAGGTCGGGTCTCTTGTGGGCGAGCGGCGGCGGCCTGGTGAAGCGAGGTCGGCTGAAGGGCTCGATTTCGCCGTAAGGATAGCAACGGCTGAACATGCGATAGACCGTCACGCCGAGCGCATAAAGATCCGACGCTTCGTCGCCGGCGGCGCCGTCGAAAAGCTCCGGGGCCATATAGCTCGGCGTGCCTGGCGCATGCGCTTCCGGCAAATTCTCAAGATTCGGCGCACGACAGACGCCGAGATCGACGAGACGCAGCCCGCCATCCTTGAGCAATATAATGTTATCCGGTTTGATGTCGCGATGGATGACGCCGCAGCGGTGCAGGGTCGCGATGGCGCGCGACAGGCGCGTGGCGATCGAGGCGCCCTCAGCAAGGTCGATGCGCGGTTCGCGCCGCAGCCGCCGCTCCAACGTCTCGCCATCGTAATATGGCATCACCGAATACAGCCGGCTTTGTCTGCCCGGGTGCAGTTCGACAACTTCGCCGATGAACGGACTTCTCACCCGCGCAGCAACCCAGGCTTCATTGACGAAGGCGAGCCGGTAGGCTGCGTCATTGGCGACGCGCGGATGCGGAAATTTCAAAACGACCGCTTTTCCGTTCTGCGTATCCGTCGCCCGCATCAGCCGACTGTAGCGCCCTTCGGAGAGAAGGTCGTCAATTCGAAAATCATCGACAAGATCTCCGATCGCCGGCAGCTCGCCAATCCGTAAGGCTGCGAAGGCGCGCGACAGGGCGCGCTCGTCGGCGGGCGGCACATCGACGACGTCAACGACAAGCGCAGTGACATTGTCATGGCTGCCCGTGTCGAGCGCCGTCTGAACAATCCTCTCCGACGTTTCCTGCGGCCCGCCCCTTTCGGCGAGCAGCGCACGAAGCTTCGCGTCTGGCAACACGCCATGAACGCCGTCCGAACACAGCAGAAATCGATCATGCACATTGAGACTATGCATTCCTTGGTCGAATAGAAGCGCATCGTCGAAGCCGACCGCGCGAAGGAGCGCATGCGCGAAATCACCGCGACCTAAGGTGTGATCTTTCGTCAGTCTTTCGAGGCTGGCGCCAGCGAGTCGGTAGACGCGCGTATCGCCAACATGGAGAATAAAGGCCGTTCGGCGCGACAAGATCAGCGCGCTGAACGTCGTCGCCATGCCTTCCAATGAAGGATCGACTCTCGACTGAGCGGCGATCCAGCTGTTCGCCGCTTCGAGCGAGCGGGCGGCGGCGCGACTGACGCCCAAAGTCTCCGGCTGCGCATAGTAGCCGTCGATGAAGGCGCGGACGGCGGTTTCAGCCGCCGCGCGCCCGCCCTTGTGGCCGCCGACGCCATCGGCGACGGCGGCGACGACGCCCTGCAAGGCACCGGCGCCGCCTGAACCCAGGCAAAATGCGACATAGTCCTGGTTGTCGGGCCGTCGGCCTTTTTGCGTCGCAAAGCCCGCTTCGATTCGAAGATCATGAACGACGCGGACCGACACGGCTGTTCCTCAGCTCAGATTCGCGCGCCGGAAACGGCGCCCCAGGTCGTGCGCCAGCGCGTCTTAACGAAGATCAAACCGACGAGACCGAGCAGCGCAAGGAAACCGAAGAAGACGAACCCGGCGGTGAAGCCGCCCGTCGCTCCTTTGGAGTAAGCGAGCGTCTTGGCGAGGAAAAATCCGCCAAACCCACCCGCGGCGCCGACGAGGCCCGTCATCGCGCCGATCTCCCGGCGGAACCGCTGCGGCAGCAATTGAAACACCGCGCCATTGCCCATGCCGAGCGATAGCACGCCGACAGAGAACAGCGCCACCGCTGCAAAGGCGACGGGCGGCAGCTGCATCAGACCCCATCCCGCAACGCCTTTCGCCGGGGCCGGTCCCGCCGGCAGAAAGGCGACGGCGAAATAGCAGGCGGAAACGAGAACGAAGAGGAAGCACAACGTCTTCACCCCGCCGATGCGGTCCGCGATATAGCCGCCGACGGGCCTGAAACCCGAACCGAAGGCGACGATCAGCGCCACCATGAGGCCCGCGGCGACTCCTGTGGCGTGATACTGCGTCGTGAAATAGAGCGGAAGCGCCGAAGCGAGACCAACGAAGCCGCCGAAGGTGATGAAGTAGAAAAACATGAACCAGCGGCTGTCGGAGTCCGCGAGCATTCTGCCGTAGTCGCCAAGAGCGATCGTCGTTTTGCCGCCGGGCGCGTCCTTAGCGGCCAGCGAATAAATGAGCAGCACCAGAACCATCAGCGCGAGCAGCACGCCATAAACGGCCTGCCATCCGTAGGCCTCGGCGATCGACGGCGCAAAAAGCGTGTCGAGCACGACCCCCATATTGCCGGCGCCGGCGATGCCCATCACCAGACCCTGGTATTGCGGCGGATACCAGCGGCCGGCCTGCGGCAAGGCGACGGCGAAGGAGGCGCCGGCGACGCCGAGGGACAAGCCGAATAGCGCGATGGCGATCGAGCTGCTCAGGCCAAAGACGCACACCAGAGATACGGCGAACATCACGATCGCCTGCGCGAGGATTCCCGTCATCTTCGGGCCGATCGCGTCGGCGAGGAGGCCGAGCGGAACGCGGAAGAATGCGCCGCCGAGAACCGGAATCGCGACAAGCGAGAGTTTGTCCTCGACGGAAATCGGCATGTCTTTGGCGATGTAGATCATCAACGGCCCGAGCGAGACCCAGGCCATGAAGCTGATATCAAAGTAGAGGAAGGCCGCAAGCAGCGTCGGCCAATGACCGGCCTTTTTAAAATCCGACAGTTTCATCAGATGCTCCTTCTTTCATGCGTGTTGGATCCTCTCGCGCCAAATCCATCGCAGACTTGGCGGCGAGAGAAATTTTGATGAGACGTTGAATTTCCGGTCGGCAGGAGCCGCAATTGGAGCCTGCGCGGGTGGCCTTGCCGACGTCGGGCGCCGAGCGGCAGCCTTGCTGGATTGCGGCTTCGATTTGCTTTTGGCCGACGCTAAAGCATGAACAGACGAGCGGACCGTCATCCGTCAGTTGTCGGCCCGAGCGACCGGACAACAGCGACAGTCGCTCTGACTGATCGAGACGATCGCGGGCGAAGAGTTCGAGCGCCAGGTCCCAGGATTGTGCAACGGGAGACAAAGCCCAGATGAGCGTTGCGCGGTCCTCGACGAAGGCGGCGCCCGAAAAGCGGCTCTTCGTCTCATCGATCAATTGTGCGACATCTTCGCTCGCCGCAGCGGCGCGGATGATGTCTGTCCAGTCGTCATCTGACAGGTCGGCGGCGACGCGGTAGCCGTAGCCATTGGCGACGGCGATTCGCGCCCACCATACGCCCTCGGGCAGCGTGATCGAGCCGCGCGAGAGGAGGAAGCCCTGGCGCGCAAAGCGTAGCGGCGTGACGGCGGCGGGCGTCGCCTTGGATTCCGGCTGACCCGAGAAGGGGTCGACGAAGGGCGCGACGAGCGCGCCAATGCGCGCATCCTCGGCGGTTTCATCGGTCCAGTGGATCGGCGCGAAAACATGCCCGGCGGGCTGACGATCCGTCGCCACCGCGCGCAAGACGCAGCTTCCATAGGGCGTCACGACGCGAGCGAATCCGCCATCCTCTACGGCAAAGCGCTCAGCGTCCGACGGATTGATCTCCAGGAAGGGTTCAGGAAGATGCCGCGCAAGGCGGGGGCTCGCGCCCGTGCGCGTCATCGTGTGCCACTGATCGCGGATGCGGCCGGTGTTGAGCCGGAGCGGGAAGTCGTTCGTCAATGTGGTCGCCAACGTCGGCTTCGCCGGCGCGATGAATGTGGCTCGTCTGCCCTGCGAGAAGAACGCGCCGTCGGCGAAGAGGCGCGCGCGGCCCTTGCCGTCGCCATCGCGGATTGGCCACTGCGTCGGCTCGAGCGCGTCATATTCAGCGTCGCTCAGCCGCGCCAGCCCGCCGATATTGAAAGCGCGCGCGCCATTATTCTCGAACGCCGAGAGGGCGGCGTGTTCGCGAAAGACGTCGGCGGAGGAAAGGTAGTCGAAGCCTGCAAAGCCCATGCGTCGCGCGACATCCGCGAAGATCGCCCAGTCGGCGCGCGTTTCTCCCGGAGCAGGCATAAAGGCGCGCTGACGCGAGATTCGGCGCTCCGAATTCGTCACCGCGCCACTCTTTTCGCCCCACGCCTGCGCCGGCAGGAGCAAATGCGCGCCGCTATTGATCGTGTCGTTCGACGTCACATTATCGGAGACGATGAAGAGTTCGAGCTTGCCGAGAGCGGCGCGCGCGGCATTGGCGTTTGGAAGCGACGCCGCCGGATTGGTTCCGACGACCCACAGCGCCTTGATGTCGCCGCGCGCGATGGCGTCGAACATCTGCACCGCCTTCAATCCGTCACGCGCCGCCATGCGCGGCGCATTCCAGAAGCGGCGAACGCGGTCGATGCTGTCCGCGTCGAAGCCCATATGGGCGGCGAGGCTGTTGGCGAGCCCGCCGACTTCGCGCCCACCCATGGCGTTGGGCTGACCCGTGAGCGAAAAGGGCGACGCGCCGGACTTGCCGACGCGGCCCGTCGCGAGATGGCAATTGATGATCGCGTTGACTTTGTCCGTTCCCTGCGCCGATTGATTGACGCCCTGCGAGAAGGCGGTCACGGTGCGCGTCGTTCGCGCGAAGAGTTCGAAGAAGGCCGCAATATCGACCTCACGCAGCTGCGTCGACATTGCAGTCGCTTCGATCGACGGCGCAATGTTCCGGGCCGCGGTCAGAGCGCTTTCGAAACCGGTTGTGTATTGGCGAATGTAGTCGGCGTCGAAGGCGCCGACTTTCGCGAGATAGACAAGCAGTCCGCAAAACAGCGCCTGATCCGCGCCCGGCGCGATCTGCAGAAACAAGTCGGCGCTTTCGGCCGTCGGCGTGCGGCGCGTGTCGATGACGACGAGCTTGGCGCCGCGCTCCTCCTTGTTGCGCATGATGCGCTGGAACAGAATGGGATGACACCAGGCGGCGTTGGAGCCGACGAGCACGATGAGGTCGGCTTCGTCCAGATCCTCGTAACAGCCCGGCACGACGTCGGCGCCGAAGGCGCGCTTGTGGCCCGCGACCGTTGAGGCCATGCACAGGCGCGAATTGGTGTCGACGTTGGCGGAGCCGATGAAGCCCTTCATCAGCTTATTGGCGACATAATAGTCCTCGGTCAGCAGTTGACCGGAGAGATAGACGGCGACGGCGTCGGGACCGTGCTCCTCGACGATGCGGCGAAATCCGTCCGCGGCCTGGTCCAGCGCCGTATTCCAACTCACGCACGCGAAGGCGCCGTCAGACTGACGGCGCATCGGATAGAGAAGGCGCCCCTCCAGCCCGAGCGTTTCGCCGAGAGCTGAACCCTTAGAACAGAGCCGGCCGAAATTTGCAGGATGGGCCGGATCGCCAGTCACGTCGGCGCCATTTGCGGACGCGAGCACGCCGCAGCCGACCCCGCAATAGGGGCAGGTCGAGCGCGTCGTCGTCGCCTGAACAGGCGCTATGCTGCTGTGCGGATTTTCAAGCGGCATGGGCGTCAGGACTTCATCGAGCATGAGCGGCCTCAATAGACGTCCTGTTGATAGCGCCCGCTCTTCTTGAGCTGCGCGACGAAGGCGACCGCTTCATCGGCGTTGCGGGCGCCGAATTCGGCGACGACGTCGACAAGCGCGCGTTCGACGTCCTTGGCCATGCGCTGCGCATCGCCGCAGACGTAAAAATGCGCGCCTTCCGCAAGCCACGCCCATAATTCACGGCCGGACTGGCGCATGCGGTCCTGCACATAGAATTTTTCCGCGCCATCACGCGACCAGGCGAGCGACAGACGCGTGAGCAGATTTGTCGCCTTCATCGTTTCGAATTCCTCGGCGTAGAAAAAATCGCAGGCCGAACGCTGGTGTCCAAAGAAGAGCCAGTTCCTGCCGGGCGCGCGGGTCGCCGCGCGCTCATGCAGAAAGGCGCGAAATGGCGCAACGCCGGTGCCAGGCCCGATCATGATGATCGGGGTCGCGGGATCATCTGGCAGGGCGAAGCCATGCGCGGATTGCACATAGACCGGAAGGCTGTCGCCCGGCGCGATGCGCTCGGCGAGAAAGGTCGAGGCGACGCCAAGACGCCTGCGCTTGCCGACGACATATCGAACCGCGTCGACCGTCAGCGACAGACGTCCCGGCGTCGCCTTGGGGGACGAGGAGATGGAGTAAAGGCGCGGCTGCAGCGGCTCCAGCGCTTCGACAAAGGCTTCCGGATGTGGCCGGGCGCCTGGAAATTTCTGCAGCACGGAGAGCACGTCGAGCGTTGCCGCATCGCCGTCAGGATCTTTGCCTTGCGCCAGCAAACGCGCTTTTTCACGCTGTCCGCCGCCGGTAATGAAGGAGATCAACTCGAAAAGCGCATCAGGCGCCGGAGATAGCGAAACCTCGCTTAGCAATGCTTCGCGCAGAGTTGAGTTACGCACGGGCGTTACATGCGAGGCGCCAAGCATGGCGATGATCTGGTCGACGAGGCCGAGATCATTTTTGGGAAACACGCCGAAACTGTCGCCGACCTTGTAGCTGAGTTCGCTGGCGCCGAGATCGAACTCGATATGCCAGGTGTCTTTTTCCGAGCCGTCCTTGTTCAGCCGACGGCGAGAAGCGAAAGTCGCGCGCGCCGGATTGTCGCGCGAGCAGCCGGGCGCCGCAACGATAGTGGGTTCAACTTGCGCAACAACGGTCGGCGCCGGCGAAGGCTGATCCAGCTCCGCCGCAAGCGCCTTCACCATGCGCGCCGTGTCCTTGCCGCCGGGCGCGCAGAGATTGAGGCGCGCTTCCTGGCGCGCCGCGAGAGCGTCCGCATAGGTCTCGCAATTATAGCCACACTGGCCGCAGTCCTGTTGCGCCATGGCCGCCATCAGACGGCGACGCAGCGGACGGCCTTGGGCGAGCTGCATGCGCGATTCGAGCGCCAGCGTCTGGTCATGCCACGGCGCCTCGCCATCGTCGCTATCGGCGCCAGCCATTACGGCGGCGTTGGCTTCTGGCGAGAGCGGCGTGATCGAGCTGTCATCGGGCGCGGCGAAGCCCGCAAAGAAGCCGCTGAGCCAGGCGCGCTGCTCGGGCGTGAAAGGCGCGTTCGGCGGAATGAGAAAAGGCGGAGAGGACATATGGGTCACGCCACGCTCTCCTCATTGGCGAGACGGCGAAGCGTCTCGATGTCGTGACGGCGCGCGAAGCCGACAAAGGTTTCGTCCGCGTTCGCCCGGTTCTTTCGATAGGCGCGAAGAATTTTCGCCACCATTTCCGGCGCCTCTTCCGCTTTCACATTTTGATAAAGTTCGGCGGCAATGCCGGCGTCTTCCGCGAAGCCGCCGCCGACGAGAATGTGATAGCCCTCGACCGCGTCGCCCTCGTCATTCACCGGCACGCGCGCGCCGATCAGTCCGATGTCGCCGATGTAATGCTGCGCGCATGAATGATGGCAGCCGGTGAGATGAATGTTGATCGGCGTGTCGATGGGCGCCGCCGTCTCGCAATAGGCCGCGATTTCTTCCGCATGCCGCTTGGTGTCGGCGGCGGCGAAACGGCAGCCGAAATTGCCCGTGCAGGCGACGAGTCCGGCGCGAATCGGCGAGGCCTGCGTCGAAAGACCGAGAGCCTCAACCCGCGCGACAGCTTCGGCAATCTGTGCGTCGCTAACGCCGGTGATCAGCACATTCTGCCACACGGTGAGACGCAGTCCGCCATCGCCGAATTGGCGCGCGATCTCGGCGAGACCGCGCGCCTGCTCGGGGGTAATACGACCGACCGGCAACGCAACGCCGATCCAATTGAAGCCCGGCTGCTTTTGCGGATGCACGCCGATATGCGCGGCGCGATCCTGACGCGGGCGGACGGCGATCGCCGCCGCGTCTACGCGAAGCAGCTTGCGGCCGAGCTTGTCTTCGACGGCGGCGAGAAATTTGTCGAAGCCCCAGGCGTCGAGCACATATTTGAGCCGCGCCTTCGCCCGGTTGGTGCGATCGCCTTGTTCAATGAAGACCCGCAGAACCTTGTCGGCGACCTCCACCGCCTCGTCCGGCGAAACGATCACGCCCGTATCGCGCGCGAAATCCTTGTGACCGGTAATTCCGCCGAGCGCGAGGCGGAAATAAACGCCCGGCGCGACGCCATGCTCGTCGTTCACGACGATGGCCTGAAAGCCGATGTCATTGGTGTCTTCCAGCGCGCCGATCAATCCCGCGCCGTCAAAGGCGATGTTGAATTTGCGCGGCAGACCATACAGCGAGCGGTCGTTGAGGATGTGGTGGTGCATCGCGCGCGCATAAGAACGCGTGTCGATGAGTTCCTGCGGATCGACGCCGGCGGTCGGCGTGCCGGTGATGTTGCGGATATTGTCGGCGCCGGAGCCCTTGCTCCAGAGCCCCAGATCCTGAATCGCCTCCAAAATATTCGTGGCGTTTTTTGGCGCGATTTCGCGGATCTGGATATTGGCGCGCGTCGTCACATGCAGATAGCCGCCGCCATAATTTTCCGCGAGATCGGCAAGCCCGGCGAACTGCCAGTGCGTCAGTGCGCCATTGGGAATGCGCAGCCGGCACATATAGGAATCCTGCGCCGGCGCGACATAGAAGAGCCCATAGTAGCGCCAGCGGAAATTGTCGGCGGGCTTTGGCGGCGCGTTCTCTTTCGCTTGAGCGACAAGGCGCGGCCAGGCGTCGAACGGATGCTCCTCGCGCTTCCATTTTTCCTGATCGGTCAGCTTGCCGCCTGTGGTCGTGACGCGGTCCTGCGCGGATAAATGCGCGGCGTCCGGCCCCATCGGCTGCGCTTGCGCGGGCGGCGTCTTTTGTCCGCCGCGCGCGGAAAAGCCTGCTGCGAAGCCTTCGAGATAGCGCTTCTGGTCGAGCGTGAAATCGACGGACATGTCAGGCCGCCTCTTGCATCGGCGCGCCGAACATCAATTCGTCGCGCATAGATGAAATGTCCGCGCCGGAGCGGATGAGATCGAGAATATCTGCGGCTCCGTTCGTATCTCCTACCAGGATCGCGCCAACGAGCCTGTCGTCGCGCACGACAAGCTTGCGATAAATCCCCATGCGCGCGTCCTTGCAGACGATGCGGCGCGCATCGCTTTCGCCGAGATAATCGCCGGCCGAAAAAACACGCACGCCGGAGACTTTCAGATTGGTGGAGACGACGCTGCCGCCATAGGACGCGTCTTGTCCGGCGAGTCGCATGGCGAGAACGCGGCCCTGCTCATAGGCGGGCTCGACGAGGCCGTAACAGACGCCGCGATGTTCGGCGCATTCGCCGATGGCGAAGACGCTTGGCGCGCTTGTCTCGAGACCATCGTCGACCTTCACGCCTCGCCCGACGTCAAGAGCGGCCTGTCGCGCGAGGTCTGCGTTGGGCTGAATGCCGACGGCGAAAATCACGGCGTCGACCGGAATCATCTGTCCGTCGGCGAACTCTACACTCTCGACTCGGCCCGAACCGTTGATGCGCGTCGCGTTGGCGTTGAGAAGCACGCGCACGCCTTTTTCTTCAACGAGGCGGCGCAGGATGTCGGCGCCGGCCGCATCGAGTTGGCGCTCCATCAGCCGATCCATGACATGGGCGAGCGTCACGTCGACGCCGCGTCGCGCAAGGCCATAGGCCGCCTCCAGTCCGAGAAGGCCGCCGCCGATGACGAGCGCGCGCGCGCCTTTGCCTTCCAGCCGCGACAGCGCGTCGACGTCCTCGACGTCGCGAAACACGTGAACGCCCGGAAGATCAGCGCCTTCAATGGGCAGCCTTGCCGCGCGCGAACCTGTGGCGAGCGCGATTTTCGAATAGTCGACGCTCTCGCCATTATCGAGAAGGATGCGCCGCGCCGCGGCGTCGATCTCCATGACCTTGCGGCCGCTCAGGACCTCGACGCCGGCGGCGCGCCACCATTGCCGGGGCTTGAGCTCGATGTCGTCGACCGACAATTCCCCGGCCAGCACCGAAGACAGCAGCACGCGATTATAGGCAAGCCGCGGTTCGTCTCCGATCACGAGAATGTCGTATCGACCCGGCGCCCGGTTCGTTAGCTCCTCGACGAAACGCGTGGCCGCCATGCCGGCCCCGACGACGACAAGCTTCTCGCGACTTTTACAATCCTGCAATCCAGTCATGTGTCGACTCTGCTGAACGGCCGAACGGTCCGGTCACAGGTCGCTTTGCCTTACGGGTGATGAGAACGGGCAAGACGACCGAAGCGCGACGCAAATTGCGAAATCGCTTCTGTGACGGAGCCCAGCTTTGGGCTCGTTCCGGCGGACCGGCGGTCGTCGTTGACCGATGAGGTGATTGCACATTTCGGGCCAGAGGCGCCGGCGTGGCTTTTCCTGAGGAATGCGGGCGTTTGGCGCTGACCAACGGCAGCAGGCGGCATTTTGCGGCGCCGAATGCTTAGGCGCGAGGCGCCTAACGGCTGTCCCTTTTGAGCATCAGTTCAGCGCTCACAGACGCTGTCCGATATCGAAGCCGGCGAGATAGTCCGCGTAGCTGCGGCCGCCGAAAGAGGGTCCCGCAAAGGCCCCGATTTCGCGCTGAATGTGCGCGCAATCAATGGCGGCGTCGAAAAGATCCGGGCGCAGGACGCTCTTCGCGCGATCTGCCAACTCTGGCGAATGGCGCGTCTGCCCCCAGCGAAGCATTTGCGCATAGATCCACTCGGCTTGCCGTGGATCCGGCCGCATGGCGCCGTCTCTTCCGATGATGAGGTAATTGGCGTCGCTTCGTTCATCGCGCGCCTTAACGCGCAAATTGCCCGTGAGCACGCGGCGGATGATCTCGGCGTCGACGCCGACATATTCCGGTCGCGAGAGAATTTGCGAAACCTCGCCTAGGTTTTGCGGCTCGTCGACGAAGGCGGCCCCCCTGTCGAGCGCACGGATCAGCGCGGCGACGAGATTATGATCATCGTCGGCGAAGCTTTCGCGCAGAGCGAGGACTTTCTCGGGCGCGCACGCGAAAATCTCGCAGCCGAAATGCAGAATGACCCCAACGCCAGCGTCGACCGCGACAGAACTCCAGGGCGCGCCGACGCAAAAGCCGTCGAGCTGGCCGCGCGCCAGATTTTCCACCATGTAGGGCGGCGGCAGAGCGATCAACCGCAGGTCTTCATCCGGATCGACGCCGCCTTCCGCCATCCAGTAGCGCAGCTGATAATTGTGCATGGAAAAAGGAAAGGTCATGCCGAAGGTCAGAGGCTCACGTCCCTCGGCCCGTCGCCGCGCGACGAGCTTGGCGAGCGCGCGCGCGGTTTGCGCCGGATGCGCGACCTCGCCTTCCGCGGCGAGTTCGGCATAAAGCGCTGTGGACACCGCGATCGCATTGCCGTTCATCGCGAGATTCATCGGCGCGACAAGCGGGACTCGCACATGGCCCAGTCCGAGCGTGGAAGCGACCGCCATTGGCGCCAGAAGATGCGCCGCATCGAAACGGCCGATGGCGAGCTTGTCTCTAATATTCGCCCAGGACGCTTCGCGGATCAGTTCGATGTCGAGACCTTCCGCCTTGGCGAAGCCCTTATGCGCGGCAATCAACAGCGCGGCGGCGTCGACGAGCGGAATGAAGCCAATTTTCACATGCGCTTCGCCGGTCATTTAAACATCTCCGCCGCAGTGATGACCGAGCGTGCAATTTCGATAATCTTTTTGTTTTCGCGCATGGCGGCGCCGCGCATCAATTTGTAGGCGTCTTCTTCGGAAAGCTTCTTCGCCTTCATCAATATGCCTTTGGCGCGTTCGATCGTCTTGCGCTCCTCGAGATCGGATTTGGCCTGCTCGAGATCATCCTGAAGCTTCGAGAAGGCGTTGAAGCGCGACACGCACAGATCGAGGATCGATTTGATGCGCTCCTTTTTCAATCCGTCGACGATATAGGCCGAGACGCCAGCGTCGACCGAGGCTTGAATCGACGCCGTATCGCTCTGATCGACAAACATGGCGATCGGCCGACGCACGGCGCGACTGACCTGAAACATTTGTTCAAGTGTATCGCGCGAAGGATTCTCGAGATCAATCAGGATCACGTCAGGGTCGCTGGCGTAGATGTGCTTCAGCAGATTGTGCATTTCGCTGATGCGCTCGACCTGCGTGAAGCCGGCGTCACGCAGTCCTTCCTCGAGGATCAGCGAGCGAATGGGACTTTCGTCGACAATGACGATCTTCAATTCACGGCGTCCAATGAGCGCATGTGTGGGTCGCGCCAGCGGCGGCGCATCGCCGAAAGTCTCCGCGATCCGCCCGCCGGGCCGCGACCAACGCACGTTATATCTTGAACCGCAACGACATGCCCGCCTGCCAGTTCTTCATGATCTGCGGACCGTTGAGATTCTGATAGACGGGCAAACCGGCCTCGACCGCGACCGTCGCATTGTCATAGCCGATAAATTTGCCGCTGATCGTCGCGCCGCCGAAGAGTTCGAGCCGCTGCCCGCCGTAAAAGGCCGGATTGGCGGGCACGGCGGGGCCGCGGATTTCCGGATCGAAGCCGCGAATCGGCCCCTGCGTCGAACCGCTCACGCGGAAGGTGGTGGTGAGTCCAGGCGTCCAGGTGTAGCCGCCCCAGGCGTTGAATTCATGCAGATCGCCCCAGCGATAGCCCCCGGAAGGAGTGGGGCCGAGCGGGAAGCGCAGGCGATATTCGAGCAGGTAGTCCGAGGAATAGCCCAGTGAATTTGCGGCCAGAGGGAAGCGCCCGCGATAGCCGAGGCCCCACGACCAAGGCCCCAGATAGCCTGCATAGACGATGCCCGGTAGGAAATCGAATGTGCCCGTGCCGGGCTGCATCCCATAGAACGCGCGGACGTTGCGGCGGGAACCGTCGGGCAGGAGAAAGTCCTTGAACGTGGCCGTGTAGCTGCCGGCAGGCAAGGAGATGCCAAGAGAGAGCTGGATGCGGTGGACGTCGTCCTGATAGATGCGATAGACGCCCGACAAAGTGACGTCGGCAAGGCTCGTCGTTCCCGGCAAACTTCTGCCAAGCGGCAGAATGCCCGACGCGCCCTTGAAGGTTAGCGCGTTGAGATTTTTCTCGATCATGCCGGCCGTGAGAACCACTGCGAAATCTTTCGTGACGCCGTAGCTCAGTCCGGCAATTTGCGTCGCGACCGCAATGTTTTGCGGAATAATGCGCACAGTCTGCTTGGGATTGAGAAAGAACGGCACCGTCGTGACGATATATTCGTTGGAGACCGTGCGCGTTCCCATCTTGATGCCCGACAGATTGGCGAAGACGGGCGTAATGGAGAAAACGAGTTTGCCGGCGGCCGGCATATCGGCGCCGAAGACCCCCATGGGCGCCGGCGGCGGCGGAGGCGGCGCGACCGGCGCGAGGGATGGCGGCGGCGCTTGAAGTTGTATCGCAGTCGCCTCGGACGGCGCGTTCTTGCGGGGCGCGGCGCTCGCGCCGGTCGCGACGAGCGCGGCCGCCACGACTATCAATCTTGCGCCGCGCCATGGCGGCTGTCGGCGCATCGATCGCTGGGACTGTGCTCTCTTCATCGCGAACCTCATCTGCATCTCGCCTGCGCGCGCCCCAGAAACGAAAAAAGCCGCTGCCTGAACGCCTGCGAAGCAGACGTTCAGGACAGCGGCGATGCTGGGGGCCCTTCTGTGGACCGGGTGACGTCGCAAGCGACGCCCTCGCGCCAAACGGATGCAATGAAGGCGCCACCTGCAGCCAAGCCGTATGGCGCGAGTCGCTTAGTCGCTCGGGACGGCAGGCTTTTGCGAGCGTTCGCGGTTACACACGCAGGCAAGCGAAACGTTCACGAGGAACCATTCGCGTGGCGCGTTTTGCTTGCGAGGCGGCAGCGAACGCTGAAAAAATTTGCATTCTGCCGCCAACAGCGACAGCGGCTCAGGTTGTCCGACTGGTCATGCTGCGGCGGCGCAGCCCGACATCACAACGTCGGCGCTGTGGCGGCGCTGGCCAGTCCTTGTAGCCACGTTTGCCGTGATGACGCGGCCTTATACATGTCTTCCGGCCGACGTCCTTTTTGGACATGGAGGACGCAATGAGAGAACTCGTGAAACTTATTCTCGCGGGCGCCTCAGAGGGCTCGCTATGAACGAAACGAAGAAGAAAACGCCGACGACCGATCAGCTTCGTCGCCGCTGGATAAGGGCCTGTCGGGTGATGCGGTCGTGGGCTCCGATCCTGCCGCCGCCCCTTTGGAAACCGACGCCGAGGCCGGCGGATTTCCACCGACGGAGGAGGAGCGTGCGCTCGCAGCCGAGAGGCCCGCCGGCAAGCTGCAGGCGCCGTCCAAGAAGTAGCTGCCGCCTATAGCGCGCGCTGGACGCTCAACCCTTTCGAATCCGAATGTCGAGAGACTGCGTCGCTGCTACATATAGCGGTTAGCTGGTGCCCAGGAGAGGACTCGAACCTCCACGGCTTTCACCACTGGTACCTGAAACCAGCGCGTCTACCAATTCCGCCACCTGGGCTTAGAGCGCGTCTCATAGGGGCAGCGGACGGTAAAGCATGACTGTCGGCGAACCTTGGAGGCTCACGAGGCTTGAGGGTTACTCCCGCATGAGGTCCGCTTCAAGAGGCGCGAACGCAGCTCTTAGGGCGAATGTATCACCCTTTGTATCACCGAAGTTTGCGCATCGTGATGCCGCGCAGCCACAGCGCAACCATCGAAGACACTCGCTGACCGGTGGTTACACCACGGCTCGGCCCTTTGGCAGATTTTTGAAGTGGTGGGGTGGCCAGCGTTTCCGGAAGGATACCTATGCTTCGGGGGGACCCGTGACCGCCCACAGCCCCTCGGCCGCCAGCCCTTTAAAGCTGACAGCCAAGCGAGTCCTTAGCCTTCAGCGTGGAAAGACAAACAACTCCCCACGCATTGACACACCGTCAATCACACCCACAGAGGACCGCATTCTTTTCATGCCCAATTGAAGACATGATAATATCTTTTATTCTTTTTAATGTCTTTAGGTTAGTAGTCTGATACAGAGTACTTTCCCATCTTTGAATTTGCTGAGCTTCCAAGCTGGCCTTTTTCGCCAACTGCTCCTGAGTAAGCCCGCTTGCAATTCGTGCATTTATTAACTCCTCGCCGACATGCTCGACAGACGTAAGGCAGGCAACATCAAAAATACCTTCTGATGCTTTGTTGTATGTCTCTATTTGCATATTGAGCTTCTCAGCATCTGCTTCCAGAGAGCTGATCCGAACAGCATTCATTGGATCTGATGGACCGGCGCTCTGCAAAGCATTTGCTGCTTTTCTCAGTACAGCAAGCTGCTTTTTGGCAGTGGCAAGCTGCCGTTCATTCTTGATCATAGCTCTATCTCCTGAAGAGAGAGATGGATGATGCCCTTTGGGTCCCCATCACGATCTGTCTGGAAAAATACCAGATAGACAACATTCGCTCCAGATGGCGAGAATTTATCCGGCCGAAGATCACCACCGTATTTTATCGCCATCTTCTTCTTGCCTTCTGGTTTGAAGTCCAAGAGTACTGGGTCTATTAGTTCTATTTTTACCCCGGTCACATCCCAGCATGCATCATAGTCATTTGGCACCTCTTTATTCGTTACGAAGCTACCATCGACATACAGATTTTGACATTGCACTTCTTTTAAGTGCACTATCAGCTTCTGCATAAGCCCGATTAGGCGCTTGCGGTGAGTTGTTACGCCATACCTTTCGGTGAACTCCTCCCAAGTTGCTTTATGCAACCCAGGGGGGAGATTTCCCTTCTCGTTGAACGTCGGTATCATATTTAGACAACATTATTGTTGTGTCAAGCCCTCTTGCGTACTGCAAAAAAGCTGACCGCTTCAAAATAGCGGCATCACGATACACGCTTGAAATAAACCGCACAATTAACTGCGCTTTTTGCACCTGTTCGGACGAGCTGTTAGTACTTCGCGCGGCTCCGAAACCCGATGCCCCACCCAAAGTCCTAAATCTTAGACTTGGCTAATTGACCAACAGCGAACGCAAGGAAACCTGGCGGGCTGTTGCATGTTCCGCGTCTCTCAAAAAGGTGCGATTTTTTCGCGCAAAATCCACGTTATGTCGTGGTTGTTCTTGTGGCGGTGGCGCTGGTCGGCTGCAAAGACACAGGAAGACCGATTGGCCCCTGCGGGACCACGAAACCTGTGCGAACATGGGCTACGAGCGGGGAACTGCCCTGTATCTTCAGTGCCGACAGTTGCAGACCAACAGCCGCATGGTTGAACAGATGCGGACTGAACCGACTTGCGAGGGCTCTCCAGAGTATCGATAGAAGGCCGGTGACGGCGGATTGCAGCCGGACCCACTCAGGCTTCAACTGTTCGACGTATTGATAGGCGACACCGCGAGCCAAGGTCTCACCACGGCTCGGCCCTTTCAGGCAGATTTGTGGAATGGTGGGGCGGCCTACGTTTGTCGAAGGATACCTATAAAATCGAGGGACCCGTTCGCCGGCGAACCCGTGCTGCAAGGGACGGCTACTTCCAGTAGTTCAATGCACCCATGCCTAACTGCGTAAAATGCCCGCTCGGTCTGTCGTATCGCCAACAGCAATTCGTTTCATGACCTTCAGTGAAGGCTCCCCTGTAGTGAATACTAATTACGAGAAAAAGGTCATTGTCTTTTATGTCCGGCAACAGCATGTTGTCGTTTCCACCGTCAATAAATCCAATTCCCAGAGGAAGCTTTACTTCCTGCGCCGTGCGAACCTCCCCAGGTCCGAAGACAGGATCGGTCAACAGCGAGTGTTCTTCATCTAGCAGTAGGGGCGCATCAGGCTGATCGAAGCTGAAGGCCGCTGCTGCATGTTTAATGATTGCTGGTGTTTTGCCATAATTTGCGACTCTGAATCTGACACAGGGTTCATGACCACTAACGGATGAATCCCTCATGATAGTGGTAGCGCCATCGATGAACAGATAGGGGCGTTCCAGCTTAGTGAACGCTTCCCTCGCCGTATTTGCTGAAACATCGGCTGCCTTAGCCGCTGCGTTTGCTGCTTCAACGCTGCCCCTCAAGTAAGTGAACTGCCACAAAAAGAGTGCTGCCTGCGCTAAGGCCACGGCTACCTGTCCGCCTGTAAACCATGTGGCGAGATGATCAGCATCAGTGGCCAAAGTGCCGTAGATCAACGGCCCTGACCAAACCCCCATCAGAAAAGCCGCAACCACGAACACCAGCGAGACTGGCGTGTTCATTCTCAGTCCTTCGGTTCCAAAACGTCGAGATTAGCAGACTGAGTCGAACAGCCCTTACGTCTTATTATGGTATACTCCAACGAGACACGGCGGCGAGACAGCTTTACCGTCTCATATGGGTTGACATAAGGCTTTCGAGACAGTAGAGGTAGAGGCTCTAAACCCAAACGAGACATATCGGTCCCTGGAGCGTCCCTCATGACTAAGATCGGCTACGCCAGAGTCAGCACGCAAGATCAGGACCTCGCCCTTCAGACCGAGGCGCTTCGGAAGGCCGGATGTGATGTGGTGAGGGCTGAGAAGAAGAGCGGCGCGTCCACAGATGGTCGCACAGAGTTGGCCACAGTTCTGGACTTCATCCGTAAGGGCGACGTGCTGGTGGTTTGCAAGTTGGACAGGCTGGCGCGCTCAGTGGCGGACCTAAGCGACATCGTGGCGACGCTGGAGAAGCGTGGCGCGGCGCTACAAGTCCTGAATGCGAACATCGATACGTCCACAGCGAGCGGGAAAGCGTTCCTTGGGATGCTTGGGGTTTTCGCGGAGTTCGAGACGAACCTGAGGAAGGAGCGCCAGATGGAGGGCATTGCGAAGGCGAAGGCGGCGGGAGTCTATAAGGGCCGACCGGCGACCATAGACCCAGAAGCCATTAGGAAGCTGAAGGATGCGGGTAAGGGTGCGACAGAGATTGCTAAGGAACTAAAGATCGGCAGGGCGAGCGTCTATCGTGTCTTGGAAAGCGCATAGAGTTGGTGAGGGAAGTTTGAAGGTGCATCAGCATAAGTGAAGCCGTTAACCGGTTCGCCAATGACTAGCGAACCCTTCCATGAAATCTGCTTCACGGGATTAGCCTCCAAGCGGCTGCGCCGCATTCCAGAAGCCTTCGGAGGGCACCATGAATTCTAATGATCCTGAGCAGGGTGTGTTGTTTGATGATCGGTTTTTAGACCGCTACGCGGGGCCAATTATCTCCGATCCAGCAATCGCAATCATCGAACTCGTTGCCAACGCTTGGGATGCTTACGCCACCCGTGTGAACATCATTTGGCCAAAGCGAACAGATGGCATCGCCTTCTCCATTGACGACAACGGCAAGGGTATGACACCGGAGCAGTTCCAACGGCGGTGGAAAACGCTCGATTACAACAGGATCGCCGAGGAAGGCACGAAGTCGGAGCCACCGGACGACCTGAAAAACGTTCCGACGCGGAACGCCTATGGACGCAACGGAAAAGGCCGTCACGCGGCATTCAAGTTTTCCGATCCTTAGCGCGTCCGCACATGGCGGGACGGAACTGAAACTACCTATGAGGTGCGGCGCGGAACGACCCAGCCGTTCGACATCACGGAAATCGGCTCGCGGACGGGAATTGCTGGCCACGGAACGGAAATCTTGGCAACTGCATCTGAAGGTGTGTCACTCGACGCCGAAACCGCGCGTGAGGTCATTGGAACGCGCTTCCTTGCGGACCCAAACTTCGAAGTGTCAGTCGATGGAAAGCTCGTGACCTTCGACGACGTTCCCACAGGTAGCATCCAGAAGGCGGTCGTAGAAGTGCCGAGTTTCGGCACGGTCCACATTACGATGATCGATAGCCAGAAAGTCGACCGGACGACGCGTCAGCACGGAATCGCGTGGTGGGTGAGGTCTCGGTTGGTGGGCACCCCCGGCTGGGTCGGCTTTGATCACGAGCGCATTCTGGATGGACGCACATCAGGGGCCAAACGCTTCCAGTTCATCGTCTCTGCCGACCTGCTGCTGGATGCCGTGCGTCCTGATTGGAGCGGGTTCGCGACCGATCATCCCGCGTGGGTAGCCACCCAGCCGTTGGTCCACGCGAAGATAAGGGAGTATTTGTCAAACTTCTCCGATGAACGTCGGCGCGAGGCGAAAGCATCAATCCGAGAAACGCACCTGCGCACAACACGAAGGCTATCTCCGGTCGGACGTGCCCGTTGGAATCAGTTTGTTGACGAGGTGATCGATGCTTGCCCATCCATTTCCACTGCTGAAGTCGGCAAAGTTGCGGGCATCCTGGCGAATCTTGAACTAACTACGTCCAAATACGGTCTAGTCAGCAAACTATACGATTTACCACCGGGCGACCTCGATGCCCTTTACCATTTGCTCGACGACTGGACGCTCCGACTGGCGAAGGATGCTCTGGACGAAATCCAGACACGGCTTAAGTTGATCGACGATCTTGACAAAAAACTCCGCGACGAAAGCGCCGATGAGGTCGAGGACTTACAGCCGCTATTCGAGCGTTCGCTATGGGTGTTCGGTCCCGAATTCGAGAGCCTCGAGTTCACGAGCAACCGGGGCATGACGACCGTCATTCACGAGATTTTTGGCGTTGATACCAAGGGAAGTCGGCAGCGCCCTGACTTCGTGATGCTGCCGGATGGAAGTGTGGGCCTCTATAGCCGCGATGCGCATGATTTAGGCCACGATGTCGATGGCGTCGCGCGCCTAGTTATTGCCGAAATCAAGAAACCCAGCGTAACAATCGGGGGCGACCAGAAGGGACAGGCTTGGCGCTACGTGAAGGAACTCATAGAACGCGGACTTATAACCGATGCGACCACGACCACTTGTTACGTGCTCGGCTCGAAAATTCATGCGGCTGAGCGAGGCAATAGAACAGAATGGGACAATCGCGTGTCCATCATCCCGATGACTTACGATACCTTCGTGCGCCGCGCCGAGAAGCGAATGTTAGGCCTTCGCGACAAGCTCAAAGACGCTCCGTTTCTCAAGGATAGAGGCTTGGACGCCGACGCTTTCCTCGAGCCGCCACAACCGAATACCGAAGACCTTTTCGAGATTGCGCCCTAGCAGCCCGCGGCGAAGCCTGTGGAAGGGATTTGAAGAGGCCGATCATGGTTCCTTCAGTGGATCGGTCCGCCTCTGAATGGCTCTTTCTGCCTCGTTTAAGCCATACTAAACAACCGCTTGTTGTCAGGCCGCTTCCTCCCGCGTTAGAGATGCTCGGCGTCACGGACACAAGGTTATCAGGGACGGTTATAGGCGGATGCATACAGAGGACATTGGAGACACATGCTCTTCACTTGAATTGCACCCGGAGCGACCTGAAGCTGACCCAAGATTCAGCAAGCACGCAAGTCTTCTGTGCTTAGTGGCGTGGTCATCGTTTGAGAGCTGCCTCAAGGAGCTGTTAGCGGCCCGAGGAAAGATTCCGACCCCTTTCGATCTGGAAGTGGCGCGCTCTGTCTACTCGGCATGCTCAAGGGCACTCTGGGACCACGAAAACAATCAGTCGCTCTGGCATAGTGTTCCGGCTCCTACAGGCGGCGGCAAGACGACCGCAGCGTTCGCCTTTTCTGCTGCTCTGGTCCGCTCAGGTGGCTCGGTGCTGTTCCTTGCGAACACCAAACGGGAGTGCGACGAAGCCTACCGTTCTCTTGAACTGCTCCTGCCGGGAAAGGTCGCCATCAGAACCACGGACCACGACCGAGAGAAGCTGGACGCAGATGGGTCAGCATACGTGGAAGCCACGAAGGCTCGGGATGATGGTTATGAGCCAGCCGCTTTCTTCCATCGGTCTCAGCTTGGGAATTATCCGGCGCTCATAGGCACCCACAACGGCTACAAGCAGCACCCTCACGAGCTTCTCGACCTTGCTGATGGCGGTAGGCGGACACTCATTCTGGTGGATGAGCGACCGGACGACATCGACGTGGCTGACTTCACGCTGGCCGACTTCGAACAAATCCACGAACTTTGTCGGACCCGCCTCGGCCTCGAAGAAGGTGAGGATGAGCCTGCACTCACGAAAGCCTTCGGAGAAGCGTGTCGCCAGCTTGCAACCACACAACTCGGCTTTGACCGGTCGCGCCAATATCACGAGCTGAGACTCAGTCTCGGCAGCGGATACCTTGAGGCGCTTAAACGGCTGACTGAGAAGCCGAGAGAACGTTCCCGACTAACCGCAGGGACTGGCTTCGACCGAGAAGACATTCGCCTTGCAGCTCGCCTTATCATCCTCGCTCAAGAGACACACGGGTTCGCATTTGCGGCCCTCCACGCCGGTTACTCATATGGTGCAAGGTTCGTCGCCTACGCACCCAACTGGCCGTTGAGACCAGGAACGGTTCTGCTGGATGCCACCTCAGACATCGACGGCTACGCTGAGCTGTCTGATGCCCGACATCAAGAAGCCGTCCCACAAGCAGATTACAGCAACCTGGATGCAGTCCACCTCGATGGCCCCGACCATGTGACAGGACGGAGTCCCAAGGAGCTGTGGGAGAAGACCACAACCAGGACGCCTCTGCTCAACTGGATGCAGAGATGCATCATGGAGAACACACAACCCGGCGAGTCCATCCTGTTAGTGAGCTGGAAGAAAGTGATTGAGGGAGGCCAGCTCCAGCTCCTGGATTGGCAAGGAAGACACCTCCACTACTGTCACTTCGGCGCGGGCATAGGCTCGAATCAATGGCGACACTGCGGTGCTGTGTTCGTTTTCGGCAGCTTCGTGAAGCCTGCCAGGACCATGATAGCTGAGACACTCGGCATCAAG
The DNA here is from genome assembly GCF_015709545.1 of Methylocystis sp. H4A. Taxonomy (NCBI): domain Bacteria; kingdom Pseudomonadati; phylum Pseudomonadota; class Alphaproteobacteria; order Hyphomicrobiales; family Methylocystaceae; genus Methylocystis; species Methylocystis sp. H4A. The sequence continues at coordinate 74,116 of NZ_JADNQY010000016.1, forward strand.
GAGACTCCCTTCCATGCCAATGATGATGCAACAATCCGTGAGCTGAGAGGCGACTACAGCATCACCAAGGTCGGCCTCATGCTGCGCTGGTTCAAACAGCTCGCTATGCGTGGTTGCGCGCGTGAGCTTGATGAACACGGAGTAGCCAAGCCAATGAGGCTCTACTTCTCGACCGATCAGTTCCGATTGATGGTGGACCACTGGAATAGGATGTTCCCTGGAGCGTCTATGCCGAAGTCCAGCTTCGTCAATGACGAGGACACACAAACAAATTCCAAGCCCTCTCGGCGAAAGTCAGTGGCTGAGGACCTCCTGAAGTTCCTGAGCAGCTGCGAGGACACTGAGGTTTCGTCTGAGGACATCAGGAAAGCTACAGGTATTAACCTCAAGAGTGACATGAGGGGCCTAAGCATAAACACAGAATTTCTTGCAAGATGCGGGGCGCTAGGATGGAGTTTCTTGCCTGGGCGAGGAAGAGGCAAGCAATCAAGATTTATAAGAGTCAATTAAGGTGTGTTCACGCTATATAATAGCGATTTGCACCTTTTACACCTTAAGAAAATCCAGCCGGGAGACGCCATAAACGGAAGGTTGCTTAACATCACCACAGCACATCCCTTCATGAAGCTCTTTGTGGACCAGGAGGGAGGCCTCAGGTACCTTGCTCTCCACCTCATACATCTTCATCCTTTTGTTGTGGTGGTGGCTTGAGAGCGAACTCAAGCTGACCGAAGCAACCGAGGTCACGACTCATGGTCTCTCGCCTTGACTCGATCTGTTTGGTTGTGTGGTTGAGGTGGGACCTTATAATACTTGTGACTGACCTATGAAGCACCCTGCACAGAGAGCCACAGGCGAGCTTTAGTTCTCCGAGGCAGGATGTAGCGGAGGCGCGCGAAGGACTCACCAGCGAGCTTCTCTGACTCATTCTGGGGCCATGTGGAGATGGGTGACGGCGCGTTCTGCGGCCCTGCGCACATGATTCCGCAACCAAGAGCTGGAGATTAGCATACAGGCCAATGAACTACAGAGCGAAGATTGATTAGCGTTGATGTCGTATAGGCTCATTTAGGTGAGGCAAGCGAGCTAACGCTAATCCACAACAACCTTCTCCAGATGCTTCCTTAGAAGTTCCAGCGGGTATGAGCCGTAACCACGGCTGACCGAGGTTCCTTCGGTCCATCCACCGATTCGGTTCTGAATCTCCTCGGGAATCGCAGCTACCCTCATCCTTGTCCTCATTGTGTGCCGCAGCCCGTGCATTGTCTTTGGTATGCCGAGGTACTCCCTCACCCACTTATTAAGCGCGTTGCTGGCGCTGTCGGCCTTCGCAGGACCGTAGTCCGGGAACAAGGGTCCACTGAGGTCCTTACCCTCGATAGCTCGCTTCGCCGCCCACAGAGCCTCACCGACAAGCGGAACCTTCCTGTCGCTGCTTGTGGTCTTCAAACTCCTACCACTGAAGGGACGGATGTGAATGTAAGGCACCAGGGCGTCGAGAAATACGTCAGACACTCGCAAGCCTACAATCTCACCAAGGCGAGCGCCGCTATCTAGAATGATGGCAATGATGTAGCGCCTATCGTCGGCGATCTGTCGGCAAGCAGTTGCAAGGGTCTTGAGTTCATCTGGGGTGAACTCCTCCCGCTTCTCGGTGTCGCTGCCGAGGTTCGCAATACGAATCCCCGAGAAAGGATTGTTGAGCGTCAGCGCGTGTTCATGGTTGGCCGCGTTGAAAACGGCGTTGATTACGTTGAAGCGCCGCTTGACTGAGGTCGTCTTGCTCTTTGCGAGCAATGCGTCTCGAACTGCCAGGGCGTTCTGTCTCGTGTAACGGTCCAAGGGAAGGTCGCCTACCGCGTCGATAACATAGCCGATGGAGAGCCGGGCATTCTGCCTGAAGCGCTTGTTCGCGCCCTTTGGATGTTGAGACAGGTAGAGGCCAAGGGCTTCACTCAGGAGAAGAGAAGCCGGACTGGCGACAACGGCCGCAACTTCCGAGGATGGACCGCTTGTTGCCGCTGCCTGAGCGACCGGCTGCTGGTTGAGCAGAGTCCACAGCGTGAGGTGTTCTGCCTTGCGAGCTATGGGCGAAACGGACTTCCATTCGTCCTCATACTTCGCGTTGACCTCAGCAACCCTGCGTATCGCCTCGGACCGATCCCGAGTGCTGAGGCTCACTCGAACGAAGTTGGCAGTAAGTCCGAGGTTCGCTCTCGCTGCGATAGGGATGCGCCGATAGTACCAGAAGACGCCATCGCGACTCGTGGTGAGATAGCGAACTGAGACGGAGAAACATCCTTCAGAGAAGGCATATCGACGCACTGATGTATCGCCCTTCGTATCACCGAAAGAGCGACCAAAGCTTGCCTAAGTCATTGCTACTAAAAGCGAAACACCAGTTGCCTGGTGCCCAGGAGAGGACTCGAACCTCCACGGCTTTCACCACTGGTACCTGAAACCAGCGCGTCTACCAATTCCGCCACCTGGGCTTAGAGCGCGTCTCATAGGGGCAGCGGACGCCTCGTGTCAATGCGCGCTTCACGCAAAACCGCATGGCCGCCCAGGTTGCGGCGGCGCCCGCCTCGCGCATTTCCTTCGTCGTCAAATTTCGCTAGAGCCTTAGCGACCATTTTTCCGGCGGGAGCCGGCGCGGCGCAAGCGGAGCAAATCGCGATGATCGGCGACAATAACCAGACCATTGGCGAAGGACGGGTGGTGACGGTGTTCGGCGGTTCCGGCTTTGTCGGCCGCTACGTCGTTCGGGCGCTGGCGCGCGACGGCTGGCGCGTGCGCGTCGCTTGCCGGCGGCCCGACCTTGCCTTCTTTCTTCAGCCGCTCGGCCGCGTCGGCCAGGTGATGGCGGTACAGGCGAATGTGCGCAGTCCGGAGTCGATTGCGGCGGCCCTGCGCGGCGCCTCGGCGGTGGTTAATCTTGTCGGCATCCTTGCTGAAACCGGCGCGCAGAAATTTTCGACCGTGCAGGCGGGCGGCGCGCGCGTGATCGCCGAGGCGGCGAAAGCCGCCGGCATCGACAATGTCGTCCACATCTCCGCCATCGGCGCCGATCCGCAGTCGGCTTCAGCCTATGGCCGAAGCAAGGCGGAAGGCGAAGCCGCCATGCTTGCGGCGGTTCCTTCCGCGGTCATCCTGCGCCCCTCAGTGATTTTCGGGCCGGAAGATGACTTCTTCAACCGCTTCGCCACCATGGCGCGCTACTTTCCCGTCGTGCCGATCGTCGGCGCGCAGACGAAATTCCAACCGGTCTATGTCGGCGACGTCGCCGACGCGGTGGCGATCGCGCTCGCCGGCCGCGCCAATTCCGGCGTCGCTTATGAACTCGGCGGTCCGGAGGTCAAAAGCTTCGCGGAGATTGTCGACTATGTTCTGAAGGTGACGCAGCGCCAGCGCCGAGTCCTGAAACTCTCCTTCGGCGCAGGCAAGCTTATGGCCAGCGTGACGCAGATGCTGACCAAGCTGTCGCTGGGCCTTTTCCCGAAGCTTTTGCGCATGACCCGAGATCAGGTCGAGTTGCTCAAGCACGACAATGTCGTCAGCGACGCGGCGAAAGCGGAAGCGCGCACCCTCCAGGGGCTGGGAATCGCCGATCCGCAATCGATCGAGTCGATCGTGCCGACCTATCTCTATCGCTTCCGCAAAGTCGGGCAGTATCAGACGCAGCGGCTGGGCGAATCCGCCTCGCGTTGAGGACGTCGCTTTCTGAGCTAACGTCGGCGGGCGGACTGCGACATTTCTCCACGCGGGCTTGGCGGCAGCATCCGATGGATGCGGGTCATGAAGGCGACGGCAAAGAGCGGCGTCAGCACGTTCAGCCCAGGCGTCGCGACGAAGACGGCGATGAACAGTCCGGCGACGAAGAGCCATAGCGCATGGCGACGGCGCAACTCTTCCGACTCTTGCAGCGAACGAAAGCGCGTCGCGGCGAAGAGAAAATATTCGCGCCCGAAAAGATAGGCGTTGGCGAGGAGGAAGGCGGCTGCGTTTATTCCCGGCACGAAGAGCAGCAGCAGCGCGAAAAAATTGACGATCGCCGAAATCCCAGCGAAGCGCAGGCCCATGAAAATCGCCTGGGTCGCCGGAATGGCGCGACCGTGTTGTCCCGGCGGATAGAGGTCGGCTTCGACGTGATCGGCGAGATCGTCGAGGAATAATCCCGAAACCAGCACGGAGACGGGCGCGATGAGAAACGCCATCAGGAAGAACAGTCCGGCGCCCGTCGCATAGGTGAGAGCCGTCCGCAGCCACGGATGCTCGACCATCACGAAGGACATGGCGAGCTTATCGAGACCCACCCAGGCGAGCGCCAGCAGCAGGAACGTCATGCCCAGACTCTTGACGAGCACCGCGCGGAACGGCGGCGTCACGATCTGGCGCAGCGCCGCCAAAGCGGCCTCGAACATTTCGGTCATGCGAGTCAATCACCTGCATCAATCAGCGAGTCGCGCCGCCGAAGTCGGCGAGCGCGTTGCGGCCGCCATCCAGATGGCGTTTCGCAGCGCGCGACGCAAGAGCCGCGCGGGGTCAGCGGTCCGTCGCTATGTGCTGAGATGCGCGCCGAGATTTTCGAGGCCTTTCTCGAACTGATCGCCGATCATCTTGTCGCGGCTGACGAAGATGTTCATCGCCCTGCTCGCGAGGCTGGCTTTGCCGGACATGCTCCAAACGACATGAGTCTTGCGCGCCGCGGAATCGCCGCCCAAACCCAGCGCGCGCGCGAGCCAGCGACCTTTCGTCAGTTCGCCGTCAGGAGCGAGAAAAAAGGTCACGTCATTGGCCGCGGCAAAGGGCTTACGCATATCGAGTCTGAGATCCACGCGCTCGCTCGGTCGACTGTCGACGATGGTCATGCGCCCTGCGCCGACATTCTTGTCGCCGGCCCATTCGAAGGCGGCGCCGGGGCCGGCGGCGGGTCCCTCGTAACGCGTTTCAGCGCTTGGATCGAGTTTCGCCCAGGGCGACCAAGATTCCCAGTTGCGCAGATTGTTGATCGCCACGAAAACCTGGCGCGGCGGCGCATTGATGACCGCCTCGCGCCGCACCACGAAACGATCCGGCTGAAGATAAACGGCCAACGCAAGCAAAGCGGCGCCATAGCAAATGACGATAAAGAGCAAGGTGGTCATGACTCTCCTCCAATGCCTGCGCGACAAGAGCCCGCGACAGAACTAGCGCGCCGGGCTCAGGCTTCAAACGATTTGCCCCGCCCGGATCAGCGCGCTCGCGCGCGCTTCCTCGATTCGGAAATTGACGTCGTCGCCGCGCGCCGCCGCAGCGATGAAGAAACCTGCGCGCCGCCATTGCGCAACGCCGTAGCGCTCGTCAGGACCGCTGCTAACGGCGAGCGGCGACAGGCGAACGACAAAGCTGTCGAGCCCGCCCGCCAGGCCCCGCCCATCCGCCTTCAAGACAGCCTCCTTGAGAGTCCAGATCGCAAAGAAAACTTCGCTCTGCGACTCCGGATCGGACTGGGCGCGCACGATCGCCGCCTCTTCGGGCGCAAAGAAGCGCTCCGCCACCTTCAGCGCGTCTCGCGGCTTGAGAAACGACTCGACGTCGACGCCGACGTCGCGTCCCGACGCGATCGCCACGGCGGCCATGCCGCGGGTATGCGACAGGCTCACGTCAAGGCCGGTGCGCGGCGACAGCAGGAAGGGCTTGCCGTGCGGCGTCGCGCCAAATCGCCACGCGGCGGGCGCAACCCATCTCGCGCGCTCGGAAAGGCATGCGCGCAACAGCGCATGCGCGGCGACATAGGCGCGGCGATCGGACTCGAAAGCGAAACGCGCCGCCCGCGCTGTTTCGGCTTCATCGAGAAGCGCAGCGAGCTTCGGCCATTCGTCGGCGGCGATCTTCGCGACGTCGATGATGAACACGTCGACGAAGGCGGCGGACGTCTCAGCGTCGGCCGACGTCAGGAGACCCCGAGCTTCTTTTGCAGATTGGTCGAGGATGTCGTGTATTGGAACAGAAGCTTCTTGTCGGGATAGACGTAACGATGGGCCTTCTGCGCGGCGAGCGCGACCTCGTGGAAGCCCGAAAGGATGAGCTTCAATTTGCCGGGATAAGAGTTGATGTCGCCGACGGCAAAAATGCCGGGATGGCTCGTTTCGAATTTCTCGGTGTCGACGGGAATGAGGTTTTCATTGAGCTGAAGCCCCCAATCGGCGACGGGGCCAAGCTTCATTGTGAGGCCGAAGAACGGCATCAGGCGCTCGCAGGCGAGCTTCTCTTCGACGCCGTCATTGCCCTTGAGGACCGCACTCGCCAGTTCGCCATCCTCGCCTTCGACCGCGGTGATCTGGCCGAGCCTGAAGTCGATCTTGCCCGCCGCGACGAGCTCCTGCATCGCCGAGACGGAATGCGGCGCGGCGCGGAACTGGTCGCGACGATGAACGAGCGTGATGCTTTTCGCCACCGGCTGCAGATTGAGCGTCCAATCGAGCGCCGAATCGCCGCCGCCGACGATGACGACGTTCTTGTCGCGGAAGTCCTCCATGCGGCGCACGGCGTAAAACACCGACTTCCCCTCATAGGACTCGATCTTGGGGATCGGCGGCTTCTTGGGTTGGAACGATCCCCCGCCGGCCGCGATGAAGACGACCTTGGCGTGGAAAATTTTTCCCGCATCTGTGCTGAGGCGAAATTCCGGCTTTTCGGCCGTTCCCAGCGACACGAGCGTCTCGACCATTTCGTTGAAGTGAAAGGTCGGATGAAACGGCTCGATCTGCTTCAGGAGATTGTCCGTCAGCTCCTGCCCGGTGCAGACCGGCAGGCCGGGAATGTCATAGATCGGCTTTTCGGGATAGAGTTCCGAGCACTGGCCGCCGGCGCGCGGAAGAATGTCGATGACATGCGCCTTGATGTCCAACAGGCCAAGTTCGAACACCGAAAAAAGACCTGCCGGGCCGGCGCCGACAATGACCACATCGGTTTCGATCGCGGCTTCTTTAAGCTGGTTCATCGTCAATTCCCGACTAATTCTTCAGACGCGGAAGATCGAAGACGCCGTTCGCGTCGCGTGTGCGTCGCCGGCCCGCGCTATGCGCGCGTCTTGCGCGGCGGCCGGCTTCAAATTTCGCCCTGCCGGTTCGTCTATCGCATTTATCGAGAGATTCAAACCCGCTCGGGCGTAGTCTGGAAAAATTGCGCGTCAGCCCTGCTGGGCGGGGGTCGTTAAGACCAGCCCGTCGAGTTCCGGCCTTACCGTGATCTGGCAGCACAGCCGCGAATTCGGCTTCACGTCAAAGGCGAAGTCGAGCATATCCTCCTCCATCTGCGACGCCTTGCCGGTCTTTTCGGCCCATTTTTCATCGACATAGACGTGACAGGTGGCGCAGGCGCAGGCGCCTCCGCATTCCGCGGTGATCTCGGGAATATCGTTGCGTCGGGCTGTTTCCATCACAGTCGAGCCGACCTCGCCCTCGACGGATCTGGCTTGACCCTGGGAATCGACGAAGGTGATCTTGACCTTTGTCGGCGCGCCGCCCCCCGGTTCCGCGCCATAGCGGGTCGCAGCATCCTCAAAGCTCATCTTCGCCATGACGCCTGTCTCTTCCTCATGCATGCTCGACTTTCGCGGCGCTCCCGACTGTGCTTGAAGCGGGAAGCCGCGAGCCATTGTTCTTCCGCGCGTCGTGCGGTTGCGCCGCCAGCGCTGCCCAAATTGTCGCCGTTCAGTTAGCACCCGTCCGTTTGCGGCGCTAGCCCCTCCCAGCGCGCGCGACCGTAGGCCACATTCGATGGATTCACCGACAAAGGCCGAAAGAGGCGCGCATATGACAGACATCGCTTTAAGCTTCCGGAACGCCGACGGCGCGCTGCGGTCCGAGCTGACCGGCTGTCTCGATTTCATGAACGAAACGCCTTTTTTCAAGCGCTACAAGCGAGAGACCTGGGACGCGCTGCATATATCCGGCAACAGCAAGATATTGGACGTGGCCTGCGGCGTCGGCTTCGACGTCATCGGACTCGCGCGGCGCTTCCCGCGCGCCGACGTCTTCGGGCTCGATTCGGCGCATGGCTTTCTCGGCCTGGCGCGAGAGCGGGCGCGGGGGCTTCCCAACGCGCTTTTCGTCGGCGGCGACTCCCGCCGCCTGCCCTTCGGCGATCGCCAGTTCGACGGCGCTCGAATCGATCGCTCCTTGCAGCACATCAGCGCCCCCATCGAGGCGCTGCGCGAAATGGTCCGGGTGACGCGCAAGGGCGGCAGAATCGTCGTCGCCGAGCCCGATTGGGGAACATATTTCGTCTACAACGGGAAGCTCGAAACCGGGGCGAAGCTGGCGGGACTATGGGAGAAGTCTTTCGCCAATCCCTACATCGGCCGAGAGATCGGCGTTCTGCTGCAAAAGTGCGGCGTCGAAAACATCGACTGCCGGGCGCATGCGCTCGTCGTCAGAAGCCTCGACGCGGCGGAGATCATTTTCGACCTCGCGCGCGTGACGGAGAACTGCGTGTCCGCGGGCGTCTTGACGCGAGACGAGGCGGAAGACTGGTCGAGCGCGTCTAAAGCTGCGTCGCAAAGCGGCGCGTTTCTCGCGTGCCTGAACATTATGCTGTGGGAAGGTTCGATACCGGATTGAGCGATTGCGCCCTGCCGGCGTCGCTATAGCCGAGCGCGCGTCCATTGGCCGATGCGCAGCGCGATACGCGCCGCAGCGTCGCTGAGGGTCCGCGCGGCTGGCGAGCCGATGTGCTCCGAGGCCGGAGCCTCTTCGACGAAGATTCGCGCCGCCTTCGCCCGGCCGCTGCCCGAGTCGACGAGCTGGACGGAAACTTCAATGACGGCGAGATTGCGGGCGATGTCGATCTCGAAGCGTCGCACGTCCGTTTGCAGTTGTGTTTGCCCGCCAAAGTTGGAAGAGGCTGAAAGACCGCACTGCTGTAGCGCTTCGATCAAGCGGCGCTGAAAAAGAAGCGGCATCGGATCCGACCACTGCACGCCGGGAAGAACGGCCACGCTGTCATCGCCGGCGCGGATCACGATGCGATCTGACGAGGTCGGCGCGATCGCTGCGGGTTCAGGCACGAAGACCGCCGGGCCGCTGCGCAACGCGACGCTTCGCAAAACGCCCGTCTCGGTCGTCAGATCGAACGTCTCGCGGGGCGCTTGGGCGCAGGCGGCCGCGAGAAACGCAAGCGATGCGATCGCCGTGGCCTGCGCGACCTTTCGTTGCGTCGCAGTGGACGCCTTCAGTTTCATGCCGACTCGTCGCCCCATTTCGCCCGCGCGCCCCGTCGGGCGCGTCGTCCTTCTAAACGATCCGCGCATCGGCTTAAAGCCACGCCTTGGATTGAATTAGCGGCCCTGATACTCCGGCACGGACTGAGACGGCCCGAAGATGAATTGTGAGGGGTTTTTCTCAACGGAACGCAGCGTGCGATCGAACGTGTCGACGGCCTTGCGCCCATCCACCGCAAGCTGTTCATATTCCCGCAGCCCCGTCCCGGCGAAACGATTGATGCGTTCCGAAGCCCCGGCGATATTGCCGGCGATCGCCTTGATCTGCTTGGGGTCAATCGCCTTGATCGTCTTTTCGCCGGCCGCGAGGACCTTGTCGAGCCGCGCCGCAGCCGGCTTTAGCGACTGCGCGACATCGGATGCGTCGCGGATGAAGCTTGTGATCGAAGCGGAGTTGTCGGCGAGAGTCTTGCTGACGATTTCAGCGTTTTTGAGCGTCGCGGTGATGGCCGGCCCGTTATCGTCAATCAGCTTGTCGAGTTTCGTGAGGAGTTCGGCGGCCTTCGTCGATAGGCTCTGAACGTTGACCAGCAAATTTTGGATTTCGGAGCGCTCGGCCTGAATTTGGGGATACTTCTGGCCGACTTGCGCCGTCAGAGCCGGCGCGCCGGGCGTGCCGCCGACCAGCAGGACGTCGGAAACGCCCGTAAAGCCCCGCGTCTCGAGACGCGCGCGCGTGTCGGTCTTGACCGGCGTTCTGCTGTCGATCCTGACGAGCACGTCGACCTTGCTTGGATCTTGTTCGGAAATGCCAAGATGCGTGACCTCGCCGACTTTCACGCCGTTGAACAGCACCGAGGAGCCACGGGTCAGCCCTGAAACCGCGGTGAAGACAATCTGGAACGTTTCCTGTCGGCCAAGCTGGCTCGGTCCGGAAAACCAGTAGACGAAGAGAAAGGCGGCAAAGGCGACCGCCAGCGTGAAAGCGCCGATCAGGGCGTAGTTGGCGCGGGTTTCCATTGTTCGTCCTTCTGCTCGACGCGCGCCGCAGTCAGTCTGCCGCCGCGCACGCCGTGGAAATAGGCTTTCAGCCACGGATGGTCGGACGCGAGCAAGGTTTCCAGCGGCCCTGCGGCGATGACCCGGCCTTCAGCGAGCGCGGCCACCCTGTCGCAGATAGAATACAGGCTGTCGAGATCGTGCGTCACCATAAACACGGTCAGCCCGAGGGTCTGCTGCAGCGTGCCGATCAGCGCGTCAAATTCGGCGGCGCTGATCGGATCAAGTCCCGATGTCGGCTCGTCCAGGAACACAAGCTCGGGATCAAGCGCCAAGGCGCGCGCCAGGGCCGCGCGCTTCACCATGCCGCCCGACAATTCTGACGGAAATTTGTCCGCGGCGTCGGGACTAAGGCCAACAAGCTCGAGCTTCAGCATGGCCAGCTCGTCCATCAGTCGCTGAGAGATGTCGCGCATTTCGCGCATCGGCATCTGAATGTTCTGCTTTACCGTGAGGCCCGAAAACAGCGCGCCGTTCTGAAACAGCACGCCCCAACGCTGTTCCAGCGCACGCCGCTCAAGCGGCGCGAGCGCGTCGCGATCCTGCCCAAAAACCCGAATGGCGCCGCCTCGCGTCGGCGTGAGTCCGAGAATCGCGCGGGTCAGCACCGATTTTCCCTGCCCAGATCCTCCGACGAAGCCGAGCACCTCGCCGCGGTAAACGTCGAGGCTGAGCCCTTTCATGATGGTTTTGTCGCCAAAGCCGACGACGAGGTCGCGCACGCTGATGATGACATCGCGGTTGAGGCGCTGTTGAGCGACGTCGTTGGCATGAGCCGAGGAACTGGTCATCGCCGCGCTCAATAGTCGATCGCCGCAAAAAACACGGCGAACAACCCATCCATCACAATGACCATAAAGATCGATTTCACCACCGAGGAGGTGACCTGACGGCCCAGCGATTCGGCGGAGCCCTGCGTCGCGAGACCGTCCATCGAGGCGATGAGGCCAATGACCAGCGCCATGAAGGGCGCTTTGATGATGCCGACAAGAAACGTATGCAGCGCAATAGCCTCTTTGAGCAGTGACGCGAACGCCACCGGGCTGATCCCCCCGTACCACCAGGAAACGACCATGCCGCCAAAGAGCGCCGCTATGTCGGCGATGAAGGTCAAAATCGGCAGAGAGATCACGAGACCGAGCACGCGCGGCGCGATGAGCACCTCGATCGGCGAAAGCCCCATCACCAGTAGCGCATCGATCTCCTCGCGCATTTTCATCGAGCCGAGTTCGGCGGTGATCGCCGAGCCTGAGCGGCCGGCAATCATGATCGAGGTGAGCAGCACGCCGAGTTCGCGCAAGACAAGAATGCCAATCAGGCTGACCGAGTAGCTGGACGCGCCGAATTTGAGCAATTGAAAGATGCCCTGTTGGGCGACGATGCCGCCGACCAGAATGTTGATCAACACGATGATCGGGACGCTGCGAAAGCCGACCAGCTCAATTTGCGCGACGAGCGAAGTGAGCCTGAACCGCCGCGGATTGGCGGCCACATAGATCATCGAGGAGACGAATTCGCCGAGAAAGGCGACGCCGCGGTGAAATTCGCGAAGCGCATCCACGATCGATTCGCCGAAGTCTGCAAGCAGAGCGAAGATGACATTGAACCGCGGCCGCGAGGGCGCAACGAAGTCGCGATAATGTGTTTCTTCGAGCAGGGTCGCAAATTCAGGGCGCACATGTTCGAGCGTGACAGCGACGTCGCGGCCCGCGAGATCATGCCGCGCGCGATTGATCAGCCAGGCGCCAGCCGTGTCGAGTTGCGAGATTTGCGAAAGATCGATCGCGACCCTGCGATCGAGGCGCGCCTCCTCGACAATTCGACTCCCCTCCTCCTCCAGGCGCTGAGAGGCGAAGAGCGTCCAGTCGCCCGAAAGCGCAAGGCGCACGCCCGCCGCCGAGGACTGGCGCGCGACGTTGGGCGGACGCTGCATCGCCGCGACGGTCATCGGGCTTCGCTCCGCGCTGGAGTCAGTAATCGGCTCATTGATGGCGTCATCCTATCCGACGATTGTGGCGCGCCGCTGACGCGGGCCGGCGCGCCGCCGCTTATAAAGCCGCCTCTTGCAAAAACGTCATAACTTCGTGAATTGACGTCAGCAAGCGCGTCGGCGCACATCGCAAGCGCCAATTCCAGCCGCGCGACGTGGGCGCCGGAGAGAGATTTGAAGCGAAAACTATCTGTCGCCATAGAGAGTTACCCGATCGCCGGCAGCTTCGTGATCTCGCGCGGCGCCAAGACCGAAGCCGTCGTCGTGACCGCGACTTTGGCTCAAGGCGGCGGCGTCGGTCGCGGCGAATGCGTGCCCTATGCACGCTATGGCGAAAGCGCCGAAAGCGTCGTCGCCACAATTGAAAGCGCGCGCGACGCCCTCGAAGCCGGGGCCGATCGCGCCGACTTGCAGCGCCTGCTGCCGGCGGGGGCGGCGCGCAATGCGCTCGATTGCGCCCTCTGGGACCTCGAGGCCAAGCTTTCGGGCGTTCCAGCCCATGTCGCGGCAGGTTTCGAGGCGCTCTCGCCGCTCGTGACGGCCTTCACGATCTCGGTCGGCGCGCCCGATCAGATGCGCGCCGCGGCGGAAAGGGCGTCCGACCGCCCGCTCTTGAAGATCAAGCTCGCCGGCGAGGGCGACGAAACGCGCCTCGCCGCGGTGCGCGCCGGCGCCCCCAACTCAACCCTCATCGTCGACGCCAACGAATCCTGGACGGCTGAAACCCTTCCCCGCCAGCTCGCCGCTTGCGCCGATTACGGCGTCTCGCTCATTGAGCAGCCACTGCCGGCGGGCCGCGACGACATTCTCGCGACCATGCCGCGCCCCGTGCCGATCTGCGCCGACGAAAGCGTGCACGACCGCGCCTCGCTCGCGCCGCTCAAGGGCCGCTACGACGCGATCAACATCAAGCTGGACAAGACCGGCGGCCTGACCGAAGCGCTGGCGCTGGCGCGCGCGGCGCAGGAGATGGGCTTTTCCATCATGGCGGGCTGCATGGTGGGGACGTCTCTCGCCATGGCGCCAGCCGTCCTCGTGGGGCAGATCGCCTCCTTCGTCGACCTCGACGGGCCTCTGCTTCTGGCCCGCGACCGCGTCCCCGGGCTGTGCTACGAGGGATCGACTCTCCTGCCGCCGGGGCCGGAGCTCTGGGGATAGCGCGCGAGGTCGCCATCTGGACTTATTGACCGGTAGCTCTGTCGTAAACTAAGTTTTAACGGATGGGGATGGGGTTCCCCCGATAACCGCCGAAAGGCTGATGACTCCTGCGAACTCGCCGCCGCGTTCATAAGATCGTCGGCGCAGGGTAGGAGTGTCTGTTGCTTAGAGAGCCCGCACCCCGTCGTGCGCCTTGCCGCCTGCGCCCCCGCGGAATTATAGCCGCTTGGGGCATCGGCGTGATTCGGCTCTGGACGCGGCGGCGATGGCTGTGCTGCGGAACCCCGATCGCGCTTTTTCTCGCCGGCTGCGCGCCTACGACGCCGGTTGAGCGCGCCCAATTTCTGGGCGCGCCGGCCATGGAGCGCACGCTGGCCAGATCCGGCTTGAAAGCCGCCGCTGGCGAAACGGCTTGGCCCCGCGAGGAATGGTGGCGCGCCTTCCGCAGCGCGGAGCTTGACGGCGTCATCGACAAGGCCTTGCGCGACAATCAAAGCCTCAAGAAAGCGGAAGACACTCTGCGCGGCGCGGACGCCATCGTGCAGGTCGCCGGCGCCAGGCTCCTGCCGGAAGTCCAGGCGACCTTCGGCATGCGGCAGTCGCGCAATCCTCTGCATGGCGTCGTGGCCTCCTACAATCCGGCGCAGGGCGGATTGCAGAAGACCATGGCCTTCATCAATCCGCTTGCGCTGACCTGGGAGCTGGATTTCTGGCAGAAAAACCGGGCTCTGCTCGACTCGGCGATCGGCGAGTCGGCGGCGCAGGAGGCCGAATTGCAGCAGGCGCGCCTGCTGCTGACCGCCTCGGTCGCGCGCGCCTATCTGCGCGGCTACGCCGCGGCGCGCCAGCTCGAGGTCGCCAGAGCTTTGACGCGTCTGCGCCGCGATTTGGTTGCGCTTGCTGAAACCCGCTTTCGCACCGGACTCGACTCCTTGGACGGGGTGCAGATCGCCCGCGCCGAATTCGAAAACGCCGTCCGGCGCGAAGCGGCCGCGCAGGCGCTGGTGACGCTGCAGAAGGACGCGCTCGCTCGGCTCATGGGCGAAGGACCCGACGCCGCACGCGACCTTTACGCCGGTCGAAGCGCGCCAGCGCCAGCGTCGCCGCCGCTGCCACGCAGCCTGCCGCTTGAACTGCTCGCGCACCGTCCCGATCTCGCCGCCGCGCTGCGCCGCGCCGAGGCGGCGGCGGCCCGGGTTCACGTCGCCAAAACAATGTTTCTTCCCTCGATCGATCTTGCGATCACCGGCGGCTTCGAAGGCTCGGTGACCTCGACGAAGATCAGCAAGCTCGCGGGCTATCTCTTCACGCCATCGGCGATCGGCTACGCGGTCTCGCCCGGAGTTCGCCTGCCCATTTTTCAGGGCGGCCGCCTCAGCGGAAATCTGGAGTTCCAGCGCGCCGATTATGATCAGGCGGTCGACTCATATAATGAGACGCTGCTGCAAGCGGCGCAGCAGGTCGCCGACGCCATCGCCAATCTCAAGCGCGCGCGCGCCGAATATGAGGCGCAAAGTCGGTACCTGCGCGTGGCGCGCGTGCAATATGACCTCGCGCAATCGCGGCTGCGCGACGGCATTAAGGATCGCCGCGAAACCGTCGCCGAGCGTGTTGATCTTCTCGAGTCCGGCTTCGCGCAGCGCGCGCTTGAAGGCGACAGGCTGATCGCCGCCGTCGACTTGTATCAGGCGCTGGGCGGCGGCTATGCCGATGGTCCGCCGCCGGCCGCGCCGAAGCCGGCGCCCGAAACCGACCCTTTGACGCCGGCCGTCGAGACAATCCAGTCGCTTGGCGGCGGCTGAACGCGCCACGCCTCTATCAGAAGAACGCGAACCCCATCGATGGCGCTATCCCGCAAAAGCATCCGCTCCCGCAGAGAATTTCTGCTCAAGATCGTCGTTGCCGCAGTTCTTGCCGGCGCGCTGATCGCTTTCTCGCGATGGTATTTTTACGACCGCGACTGGGTGACGACGGACAACGCCTTCATCACCGGCAACATCATCCCGGTTCAGGCGGACGCGACGGGTGTCGTGGCCGCCGTGCTCGCGGAAGAAACGCAGCTCGTCAAGAAAGGCGACGTGCTCGTTCGCCTCGACGGCCAACGCGCAAGAGCGGCGCTCGCGCAGGCGGAGGCCGAACTCGGCCGCGCGGTTCGCGGCGTGGGCGCGCTTTACGCGCAGCGCCGCCAGCTCTGCCAGAAGGTCATTTCCCGCGCCGCGCTTCGCGACAGGACGCGCCACGATCTCGCAAGATACCGCGAGGCCACGCTGAGCGGCGCCGCGTCGCGACAGGTGCTGCAGAATACCGAGGACCAACTCGCCGCGCTGGAAGCCGATCTGCGGGAAGCGCAGGCGGAATACCAGTCGGTCGAGGCGCGCGTCGTCGGCGTGACGCGGATGAACCATCCCGACATCGAGGCCGCCAAGGCGCGATATAACGACGCTTACGTCGAGTTCGTGCGCCAGAACATTCGGGCGCCGGCGACCGGCTATGTCGCCAAGCGCAGCGTTCAGGTCGGCAAGCGGGTGCGCCCCGGCGACGCCATTCTCAACATCGTGCCGCTCGACCATCTCTGGGTCGAAGCGAATCTTTGGGAAAACAGGATGGCCCGGGTTCGTCCCGGGCAGCCGGCGCTCATCAAGGTCGATCTCTACGGATCGGAACACATCTACCACGGAGAAGTGGCGGGGCTCGTTCCGGGCTCCGGCGCCGTCTTTGCGGCTCTTCCCCCCGATAACGCGACCGGCAACTTCATTCGAATCGTTCAGCGCATTCCGGTGCGGATCGCCCTGCGGGCGGACGAACTCGAGAAACAGCCCTTGCGTCCCGGCCTGTCGACGGTCGCCTCGATTAATGTGTCCGGCCCGCTGCAATCGCCGAATCACTCGATCGTCAAGACGACGACGAATGAATATCTGACCGACGTCTATGACAAGGATCTCGCAGATGCGAAGGCGCGCGCCGACAAGATCGTCAAGGATAACGCCATAGGCGCGTCCAACGACGGCGCCGCCTGCACAGCCGCCGAATAAGCTGTGCACGGTTAATTTCGACTCGCGCTTGCCTTTTTGAGCGAGTCTCTTGGCGCGACTCGGATCACGCCGTAAGATTCGGTTCGGATATTTTGATGATCTGATAGGGAGAGCAAGCATGCCGGACGTCAGCGCGAAATCGCCGGCGGGCCAATCTTCGCCACCGCTTTCCCTAGATCCGGCGCAGGTCAGAATCTCGCAGCGACTTGAGACGCTGAAGACGACAGAGAGCGGCCTCACCGCCGCCGAAGCGGCGCGGCGGCTCGCGGAATACGGCCCAAACGCGCTAGAGGACAAGACGGAAAGCAAGTGGCGCCGTCTGCTCAACTATTTCTGGGGACCGCTGCCGTTCCTTATTGAAGCCGCCGCCGTCATCTCCGCCGTGCGGCGGGATTGGCCGGATTTCGGCGTCGTCGCGGGTCTTCTTCTCTATAACGCCGTGGTCGGCTTCTGGCAGGACAACAAGGCGGCGAACGCGCTCGCGGCGCTAAAGAAAAACCTCGCGCCCCGCGCGCGTGTGATGCGCGACGGCGCCTGGACGACGATCCCCGCCATCGAACTGACGCCGGGCGATATCGTCAGCGTCGCCGCGGGCCAGATCATCCCCGCGGATCTCCTGCTCATTGAAGGCGATTATTTGAGCTGCGATCAGGCGGCGCTCACCGGCGAATCGCTGCCGGTCTCCAAGAAAATCGGCGACGACGCCTATGCGGGCGCAATTGCTAAACAAGGCGCCATGACTGGCGTGGTCACGGCGACGGGCGAGCGCACCTTCTTCGGGCGCACCGCGAAGCTCGTCGGCGCCGCCGGCGCCGTTTCGCATTCGCAGCGCGCGGTGACGGAGGTCGGCGATTTTCTTCTCGTGCTCGCATTTTTTCTGGCGCTGATCCTCGTCGGCGCGCAGCTCTATCGGGAAGTCATCGCGCCGGACGACTGGAGCTGGGATCGCGTTGGCTCCATCGCCCAATATGTGCTGGTGCTGTTGATCGCATCGATTCCGGTCGCGCTGCCGGCGGTCATGTCCGTGACGATGGCGATCGGCGCCTATGCGCTCTCTTTGCAGAAGGCCATTGTTTCGCGCCTGAATGCGATCGAGGAGCTTGCCGGGGTCGACGTGCTGTGCAGCGACAAAACCGGCACGCTGACGATGAACAAGCTCACGGTGCAAAGCGCCATTTCCTATGGCGCTTTCAAGAGTGACGACGTGTTGCTCTTCGCTGCGCTGGCGACCCAAAAAAGCAGCGAAGACGCGATCGACCTCGCCGTGATGGCGGCGCTGCCGGCGCATGATGCGCTCGACGCCTTCAAGCAGAAGGCGTTCACGCCGTTCGATCCCGTCAGCAAACGCACCATCTCGACGGTCGCCGACGCCTCTGGCGGCGTTCGCCACTACGCCAAGGGGGCGCCGCAGGCGATATCCGCGCTCGTGCGGCCCGATTCGCAGACTCTGCAGCGCTATCAGAACGAGGTGGCCGCGCTCGCCGTCAAAGGGCAGCGCGCGCTGGGCGTCGCCATGTCGGAAGATGGCGCACGGTGGCAACTGGTCGGATTGATCTCGCTGATGGACCCGCCGCGCGCCGACGCCAAGGCGACAATCGCGGAGGCGCGCGCGCTCGGGCTGCAAGTCAAGATGGTGACCGGCGATGACGTCGCCATCGGCGATGAGATCGCCGCCCAGCTCGGCATGGGTTCGCATCTTCTCGTCGCGAGCGATGTCTTCAAAGGCGACGTCAAGGCCGGCGCTCTGCCGCGCAGCGTCGTCGACGCGGTGGAGCGGGCCGACGGATTCGGCAGAGTGTTCCCGGAACACAAATATGAGATCGTCAAGGCGCTTCAGTCGGTCGGCCATATCGTCGCGATGACCGGCGACGGCGTAAACGACGCGCCGGCCCTGAAACAAGCGGATTGCGGCATCGCCGTCAGCGGCGCGACCGATGCGGCGCGAAGCGCCGCCGCATTGATCCTCACGGCGCCGGGGCTTTCGACCATCGTCAATGCGATCCGCGTGTCGCGTCAGATTTTCCAGCGCATCGAAAGCTACATTTACTATCGGATCGCCATGACGCTCGACATCATGATCGTCGTCGTCGCGTCGATCGTGTTTTTCGACTTTCAGCCGCTCACCGCCATCATGATCGTCGCGCTCGCGCTCCTCGACGACATCCCGATCATGACGATCGCCTACGACAATGTCCCCGTCGCGCCGCAGCCGGTGAGATGGGACATGCACCGCATCTTCATTTTCGCTTCGCTGATGGGACTGATCGCGGTCGCCGAGACTTTCGGGTTTTTGCTGATCGGCATGCGCTGGACGCTCGACGCTTCGCTGCAGACGATGATCCCGATCGATCCCGGCCAGCTCCAGACCCTGCTGTTTCTGCAGCTCGCCGTCGGCGGCCATCTGCTGCTGTTCAGCGTGCGCACCAAAAAGGCGATTTTTGCGCCGCCTTATCCCAGCGCCAGACTCTTCTGGGCGATCGCGGCGACGCAGGTCGTCGCCGTGTTGCTCTGCCTTTACGGAGTCGGCGTCGACGCCGTTCCCGGCGCGGCGATCGTCGGCGTGTGGCTTTACTGCCTGCTCTGGGTCGTCGTGACTGAGATTGTGAAGATGATCTACTGGCGTCTGGCCGGACGGCGCGACAAGAACCTGACGGCGAGCCACGTCGCTCTCACCAGTTGAACGAGAGCGACGAGACGAAGGAGGCGGAGCAAATGAAATTCGTCAAGAAGTTCCGCGTCGAGCCCGGCTCGGACGTCAATCTTGGATCAATCGATCCGGGTTTTCATGGCGACTTTGCGAATGACGCCCAAACGGCGCAGGAATTGCAGCGCAATCTCACGCGCATTACCGAGCTGCAGCGCAAACTCTACGCCGACCGCACGCATTCTCTGCTGATCGTCTTGCAGGGCATCGACAGCGCCGGCAAGGACGGCACCTGCTGGCATGTCATCAGCGCCATGGACCCGCAGGGCGTGCAGGTGACGGGATTCAAGCAGCCGACCCCCGAAGAAAAGGAGCACGACTTTCTGTGGCGCGTCCATCCGCATGCGCCGCAACGCGGCTACGTTTCGATCTTCAATCGCTCGCATTACGAAGACGTGCTCGTCGTGCGCGTGCATAAGCTCGCGCCAAAAGAGGTGTGGAAGCCGCGCTATGATTTCATCAACGAATGGGAAAAGCTGCTCACGGTAGAAAACAAGACGACGATTCTGAAATTCTTCCTCTATATCTCGAAGGACGAACAGCTCAAGCGCTTCAAGGCGCGGCTCGACGATCCGGCGAATCAATGGAAGATCAGCGCCAGCGACTATTCCGAGCGCCAAAAATGGGACGATTATATCAAGGCCTTCGAGGCGGCCTTGTCGCGCTGCTCGACCGAACATGCGCCCTGGTACGTCATCCCGGCAAATCACAAATGGTTTCGCAATCTCGCGGTTTCCAGCATCATCGCCGATACGCTCGACGATCTTAATCTGAAGCTGCCGAAGCCCTCCGTCGACATCGACGAAATCCGCAAGCTTTATCAACAAGCAAAGAACGAAGAGGAACGGAGCAAGGCCGGGTGACGGCCTCGCCATTGAACGCCGCCTCGGTCTTTTCCGCGCTCGACGAAGCGCCGATGACATGGCGTCATTACGCCTATTGGCTCGCAGCGAGCGGCGGCGCGTTTTTGGACGGCTTCTCGGTGTCCGCCCTCGGCGTCGCGCTGCCGCTGCTCAAGCGGGACTTTCCGATCAGTCCGCTTTTTGTCGGCCTGATTGGATCGGCGCTGGTGCTCGGCGCGGTCGCGGGGTCGGCGCTCGGCGGCATCGGCGCGGACAGATTCGGCCGCAAGCGCGTCTTCATCGCCGACATGGCGATCATCGCGCTCGCGTGCTTTATCGGCGCGGCGGCGCCGAACGCCCACGTCATCCTGCTGTCGCAGTTCCTGCTTGGCGTTGGCGTCGGCATCGATTTTCCGACGAGCGGCGCCTATGTGTCGGAGCTCATGCCGCGCGCGACGCGCAACAGAATGACGGTCGCGACGATCGCCCTGCAGTCGGTCGGCATGGCGGCGGCGGCTCTCGCCGGCCTCGCTTTATTGAAGCTACGGCCGTCAACAGAAGACTGGCGGCTGCTGTTCGGCGCCAGCGGCATGATTGCGTTGCTTTTCTTATCCGCGCGCCTATGGGCGCCAGAAAGCGTGCGCTGGCTGGTGGCGAAGGGGCGGATCAGCGAAGCGACGGCGCTGCTCAGGACATTATTGGTCGAGTTCGGCGAGACGCCTGTGAGCCTTCGCGCGGAAGCGGTCGCCGTGGCGGCGTCGAAGCGGGCTTCCGCGCCCAAGGCGCAGGACGTCGGCTATTCGGCGCTGTTCCGCGAAGCCTATCGCGCCCGCACGATGCTCGTCTCCTTGCCGTGGATGCTGATGGACGTCGCGACCTATGGCGTCGGTCTGTTCACGCCCGTCATTCTCGGCGCCATGCATCTCGGCGCGGCCGACGCGGGCTCGCTCGCGGCCGACTTCGCCGACGCGGAAGGCAGCGCCATCGTCGACGCTTTTCTGATCATCGGCTTTGTGGCGAGCCTCTGGGCGGTTCCGCGCTTTGGGCGGATCACCATGCAGGTCGCGGGATTTAGCGGCATGGGGCTCGGCATGCTGCTGTTGCTCTTCGCCGCGATGTCGGACAATGGCGCGAACGCCCATCTTGCCTTCGTCATCGGCGGCTTCATGCTGTTCAATTTCGCGATGAACGCCGGACCCAACGCCACGACCTTCACCCTCGCGCCGACGCTGTTCCCGACGGCGATTCGCGCCTCGGCGAGCGGCTTCGCGGCGGCGAGCGCCAAGGTCGGCGCGACTTTCGGCACATTCGTGGTGCCGCAACTGCAGGCCGGCTGGGGACTCACGGGCGTCGTCGCCCTCATGGTCGCCGTCAGCGTCGCGGGGCTGGTGACGACGGCCGGCCTGGCGCATGCGGTCAATGAGGAGGGAGCGCTCGAGGAATAGCCGAGGCGGCGCTATTGCAGATGCGCGACCAGCGTCCAGGCCCCGAGAAAAATGATCATGACGAGGCAGAGCGCCGAGAGGACGATGAGGATCGCCTTATTGGCGACGCGCTGATCGTCCCTTCGCATTCGCGATTCTCCGACGGCCCGAGATCAGCGCGATTCATTCAGGCGGAGCGGGCGAGCCCGCGTCACGCGCCGAAAAAGATCACGCGCAGATAGTTGGTGTAGTCGCCTTCCCACGCCATCATCGCCATCAGAACCAGCACCGCCATCGGCGGCGCCAGAATGGCGACGACCAGCGCCAGCCGCTCCCACGCCATGTGCATGAAGACGGCGACGATGAGCCCCGCCTTCAGCAGCATGAACAGGACGATCAGGAACCATCGCAAATAGCCCTGAAAGTCGAAATAATCGACGAGATAGGAGCAGGCGCTCAGAAAGAAGAGCAGCCCCCACACCAGAAGATAGAGCTTGATTGGATGCTGCTGGCCATGCGCCTGCGCCGCGGGCTGCGCCGCTTGCGCGACCGGCGCATGGCTGTGCGTCGTATTTTCCGTCGTCGCCGTCATCAGTTCCCCCGTCGGAGACGTCACCACAGATAGAAGAATGCGAAGATGAAGACCCATACGAGATCCACGAAGTGCCAATATAGGCCCATGATCTCGACGATCTCGTATCTGCCCTTGCGGCTCGTGAAAAAGCCGCGCCGTCCGACGTCATAATCGCCGCGCCAGACGGCGCGCGCCACGATGAGCAGGAAAATCACGCCGATCGACACGTGGAAGCCGTGAAAACCAGTGATCATGAAGAAGCTCGAGCCGAACTGCGCCGCGCCGAAGGGATTGCCCCATGGCCGCACGCCTTCGTGAATGAGCTTGGTCCATTCGAAGGCCTGCATGCCGACGAAAGCGGCGCCAAAGAACGCCGTCACCAGCATTAAAATCGCGGCCTTCCTGCGCTCGCGCGCATAGGCGAAGTTGACGGCCATCGCCATGGTGCCCGAGCTCGTGATGAGATCGAAGGTCATGATGGCGATGAGGATGAGCGGGATCTTCTTGCCGCCGATCTCGAGAGCGAAGATTTCGCTCGGGTGCGGCCATTCCACCGTCGTGGACATGCGCACCGTCATGTAAGAAATCAGAAAGCAGCTGAAGACGAAGGTGTCGCTGACGAGGAAGATCCACATCATCGCCTTGCCCCAGGACGCGCTCTTGAAAGAGCGCTGATCCGAGGACCAGTCAGCGACCATGCCGTGCAGGCTGCTCCGCAGCGTGGGCTCAGTCGTTACATGTTCAGTCGTGACAGGCTCCGCCGTCATAGCGCATTCCCTTTACGAAAGCAGACGCCGGCAGATGGCGCCGAAACCATCGGCCCAACCGATCAGCATGGCGAACATCAGCAACCAGACGAACAGCAGAAAATGCCAATAGATGGCGCAGAGCTCGACGCTCGTCGTCAGCGCCTTGGTGACTCGCTCGGCGCCGCGCACCTTGTCGGTGGTTCGCGCAAGCGCCACCAGACCGCCAATGAGATGCAGCGCATGCACGCCCGTCAGCAGATAGAAGAAGGCGTTGGCGGCGTTGCTCGAGGCGAAGAACCGCAGCTCGAGAAGTTCGCGCCACGCCCAGATCTGGCCGATCAGGAAAAGAGCAGCGGTTACGGCTCCGACAAGCAGCGCCGTCTTGACCCGCTCGGCGTTGGCGCGCCGGGCGGCGAAGACCGCGACCTGCAGGGCGACGCTGCTGGCGGCGAGCAGAAACGTGTTGACCCAGAGCACGCCGGGGATCGGCGGCATCTGCCAATCGGGCGCGTCGCCGCGCATGAAAAAGGCGGCGGCGAGCAGAGAGAATAGACAGCCGGCGACGGCGAGAAAGACCGCGAGCCCCACTCTCCCGGCCGTCGGCGGCTCGGCGCCGCCGGCGCGACGATAATGCGCGACCTCGCCTTCCTCGAGCCAGGGCGACTCCAGCACCCCCTGGCGCACCAACCACATGACCGCAACAGTGGCGATAAAGACGAAGAAGAGCCCCATGACGCTCATGGCGAACGCTCTCCTCTCACCGGCGGCGCGTTCTGCGGCAGATAATCCTCCGGCGCGCCGGGCACGCTATAGGCGTAAGGCCAGCGATAAACCACCGGCAGATTCTTGCCCCAATTGCCGTGACCCGGCGGCGTTTCGGGAGTCTGCCATTCGAGCGAAGCGGCGCGCCACGGATTGCCGCCGGCCGGCGCGCCATGCTTCAGGCTCTTGAACAGATTGTAGAAGAAGATCGATTGCGCGAAACCGACCGCCAACGCGATGACCGTGATCACAATGTTGAGCGTGGCGGCCGACGCGGGAACGAAGGCGGTTTCGCCCATCTCATAGAAGCGCCGCGGCATCCCGAGCACGCCGAGATAGTGCATCGGAAAGAAGATCGCATAGGCGCCAAGGAAGGTGATCCAGAAGTGAATCTTGCCGAGCCGCTCGTCCATCATGCGGCCGGTGATCTTCGGATACCAATGATAGATGGCGCCGAAGATGACGAGCACCGGCGCGATGCCCATCACCATGTGGAAATGGGCGACGACGAATAGCGTCGCCGACAGCGGCACGTCGACGATGACATTGCCGAGATAGAGGCCGGTGATGCCGCCATTGACGAAGGTGACGAGGAATCCCAGCGCGAACAGCATCGGCGTCGTGAAATGGATGTCGGCGTGCCAAAGGGTCAGCACCCAATTATACACCTTCAGCGCCGTCGGCACCGCGATCGCGAGCGTCGTCACCGCGAAGAAGAACCCGAACCACGGGTCCATGCCGCTGATATACATATGGTGGCCCCAGACCACCATGCTGAGCACGCCGATGGCGATGATGGCCCAGACCATCATTCTGTAACCGAAGATGTTCTTGCGCGCATGCACGCTGATCAGATCGGAAACGATGCCGAAGGCCGGCAGCGCGACGATATAGACCTCGGGATGGCCGAAGAACCAGAACAGATGCTGGAACAGGATCGGGCTGCCGCCGACATAGTCCTTGCGCTCGCCGAGTTCGACGAGCGACGGCATGAAGAAGCTGGTGCCGAGCGTGCGGTCGAGGAGCAGCATGAGGCAGGCGACGAAGAGGCCGGGGAAGGCGAGAAGCGCCATGACCGCGGCGGAGAAGATGCCCCAAACCGTCAGCGGCATGCGCATCAGCGTCATGCCTCGGGTGCGCGCCTGCAGCACCGTCACCACGTAATTCAGTCCACCCATCGTGAAACCGACGATGAAGAGGATCAACGAAACGAGCATCAGGATGATGCCGTATTCGTGGCCCGGCGTGCCCGTCAGGATTGATTGCGGCGGATAAAGGGTCCAGCCGGCGCCGGTCGGCCCGCCAGGGAAGAAATAGCTCGAGACGAGAACCAGGGTCGCGATCAGATAGACCCAGAAGCTGAGCATGTTGACGTAAGGGAACACCATGTCCCTCGCGCCGACCATCAGCGGAATGAGATAATTGCCGAAGCCGCCGAGAAAGATGGCGGTGAGCATGTAGACGACCATGATCATGCCATGCATGGTCACGGACTGGTAATAGACACTGGCGTCAATGAAAGGGATCGCCCCTGGAAAGGCGAGCTGCAGGCGAATCACCCATGACAGCACCAGGGCCAAAATGCCGACCGTGATGGCCGTGCCGGCGTATTGAATGGCGATGACCTTGGCGTCCTGGCTGAACACATATTTCGTGATCCAGCTGTGTGCGTGATAGAGTTCGACGTCGGCCACCTCCGCCGGCGGCGGCGCGACGTTCTGGGGTACGCTGGCGTCGGTCATGGAACGATCCTCCCTTCGCCGCTATCGCGCTTCCGGCGAACGATCGAGCCCCGTCGCAGCGGCGCTCGGTCAGCGGCGATGAATGTCAAAGCGGCGCAACTCGCATCGGTGAGCGTCATTGAGCAGAGGCCCGCTTGTCTCGGCCTGCGTCGCTCTTGCGCGACTGCTCGAACGTCTGCTGCGCCGTGCGCCAAGTCTCGAAGTCGGCCTCCGACTCAATGACCATCTTGCCGCGCATCTGCGGATGCCCTGTGCCGCAATAGGCGGCGCAAAGGATCTCATATTCGCCGATCTTGGTCGGCGTGAACCAAAAATATGTGACGATGCCCGGCACGAGGTCCATCTTCGCCCTGATCTCGGGGACATAGAAGTCATGTAGGACGTCGATCGAGCGCAGCAGGACCTTGACCGGTTTGCCGATCGGCAGGTGCAGTTCCCCGCTTGTGATCAGCTGATCATCCTGTCCCTTCGGATCGGCCGGGCTCAGACCCATGGAATTGGTTGAGTCGATGTAGCGCACGTCGCTCGAGCCGAGCTGGGCGTCAGCGCCCGGCAGGCGGAAGCTCCAGTTCCACTGGACTCCCACCGCTTCGATCACCATCGCGTCCTTAGGCACGGTGATGAACTGACCCCAGACGAACAGGCCGGGCGCGAGGAGAATGATGACGGCGATCGTCGTGACGATCCCGAGCCAGGCTTCGAGCTTCTGATTCTCCGGCTCATAGGCGGCGCGCCGGCCCGGCACATGGCGAAAGCGATAGAGGCAATACGCCATAAACAGGATGACGGCGACGAATCCGGCCCCCGTCACCAGGAAGGTCAGCCCCATCGTATCGTCGATGAAGCCCCAGTTCGACGCGATCGGCGTCGCCCGCCAGGGACTCAACACGTGAAACAGGATCGAACCCGCGACGACCAGGAGCATAGCGATGGCAATAGACATGCGTGCTTTGACCTCGCCGCTAGCTGTCGATGAATATCGCCCGACAGCCTATATAGACCGGCTAATCGCCGCGCGTCAAAGTGTCGCTGCAGTTGTGCGCCGACTCGTCGGGGGTCCAGCGAATCTCCGGGAAAAGATGAGGGTGGAGGGGCGACGCCGCGCTACGCGTTATTCGCCCCCGGGCGCCATGGCCGCAAAAAAAACCCGCGCGGGAGCGTCCCGCGCGGGCGTTCGTCTTCGGGCTCGTTACAAACTTATTTCTTCGCGGCGGCCGGCGCGGGCTTCGGCGCGGGCGATGTGGCGGCGCCCTTCTGGGCCTCGAGCTTCTTGCGCTCCTCCTCGGCCTTTTTCTGCAGTTCCTCCTGCAGCTTCTTTTGCTGCTCTTCGAGGACCTTGGGGTCGACGGCGGGGCCGTCGAAGGCTTTGCCGAAATTGGCGAGCGGCAGATAGAAGGTGACCTCGCCGTTCGCCTGATTCTTAACGACCACCGTCATCTTTTCGGCCTTCTTCATGCCGTCGACGACCGCCTTCTTGACCTTCGCCTCGGCGAAGCAGCCATTCGGGAAGCAGATTTCGAACGCGCCGCTTTCCGGCGCTCCCTTATCGATCGAAAAGCGGAAGCCGGGTTTCAGCATGAGGCCTGGCGGCAGCAGCAGGCGGATGATCTTCTGATCGTCGCCCTTGGGATCGTAAATCGCGAGCGCGAGCAGCGGCTGGGGCGCCTCGCCCTCCTTCGCCGACACGCCGAAGTCGCGCGTCGTGTAGCACATTTCCTTTTTGGTCTGCGGATCAGCGCCGCACACCTTGGTCCAGTCCGGCTGGACAGCCACGAGTTCGGCGGCGATCGGCCCCTGAGGCTGCTGTTGCTGCTGCTGCTGCGCTGCGCCGGCCGCGGGCGCCTGCTGCGCCAATGCGCCGCCGCCGACGAACAGCAACGCTCCCGCAAGGGCGATCGCGCAAGAACGCGAGATATGGGTCGACATCGGAAGTTCCTTTCGATTGTCCTGCTGGCCGGCGCTCTCCGGCTCCGGATAGTTTCGAGATCGCGTCATAACGGGAGCCGCCTTCGCGCCACAGCGCCATGGAACTTGTACCAGCCCGTGTTCCAGCGCGATCGCGAGACGCCGACGAGGCGACGGCAACGCTCTTACATGGTCGCGGCAGTAAATTCCAGCCGGACGGAGCGCTCAATGCTTGGCGGGGGCGCTTTTTGCCCACAACTATCGCAAAAAAATGGCCGAAAACTTAAGCGCGACTCGCTTCTTGCGACAGGACGTTGGATTATGGTCCGCCGATGAAGATTCACCCGATTCCTGCCAGACGCCCCGCCAGCGGCGGCGGCGAACAGCGAATGCGGGGGCGCCGCGCGCTCAGCTTCGCCCTGTCGCTCCTTATCGCCGCGCCCGCTTCGGGCGCCGCCCCAGCCTTGCGGGCGGCCGAAGCGCCCTGCCCGACGCACGGGATCGCCATGCACGGCGCGCCCGCTTTGCCGAGCGATTTCCATCACTTCCCTTACGCCGAGCCGGAAGCGAAGAAGGGCGGCAAACTTCGCGTCGGCCTCGCCGGCACCTTCGACAGCCTCAACCCGTTCAATCTGAAGTCGGGAACCGCGGCGCAGGGGCTTGTCGGCAATGTTTTCCAGGGCCTGATGGCCCGCTCGCAAGACGAACCCTTCACCCTCTACGGCCTGATCGCGCAGTCGATCGACGTCGATCGGGCGCGTTCGCAGGTGACCTTCCATCTCGACCCGCGCGCGCGCTTTTCCGACGGCAAGCCGATCACCGCGGAAGACGTGCTGTTCTCGTTCGATCTCTTAAAGACGAAGGGCCGGCCGCAGCAGCGCATCGCCTACGGCCTGGTCAAATCGATCGACGCGCCCGACGCGCATACCGTCCATTACGACCTCTCTGGCGTCGGCGACCGGGAGCTGCCGCTCATTCTCGCGATCATGCCGGTGCTGCCCAAACACGCGACCGACGTCGAGCGCTTCTCCGAAGCGACGCTCGCCAAGCCCGTCGGCTCCGGCCCCTATGTGATTGCGGACGCGCAAGTCGGCGCGCGCCTGCTGCTGCGCCGCAACAAGGACTATTGGGGCGCCGACCTGCCGAGCCAGCGCGGATTCTACAATTTCGACGAGATCGACATTCAATATTTCCGCGACGGCAACTCCCTCTTCGAGGCCTTTAAGGCGGGGCTGCTCGACTATCGCGATGAAACGAGCACGACCCGCTGGGCGAGCGGCTACGACTTCCCGGCGCTCACGGAAGGCCGCGTGGTGAAGGAGACGCTGAAAAACGAAAATCCCAAAGGCATGGAGGGGTTCGTCTTCAATACGCGCCGTCCCCTGTTCAAGGACATCCGCCTGCGCGAAGCGCTCGGCATGATGTTCGACTTCGAATGGGTCAACACGAATCTCTACGCCGGCCTCTACACCCGCACGAAAAGCTTCTTCGACGAATCCGAATTGTCTTCCTCTGGCCGCCCGGCGTCCCCCGGGGAGCGCGCCTTGCTGGCGCCGTTTCCGGACGCCGTGCGCGAAGACATTATGGAAGGCCGCTGGCGACCGCCCGTCAATGACGGGTCGGGCCGCGACCGCGAGATGGCCAAGCGCGCGCTCGATCTGCTCGAGAGCGCCGGCTACCGCATCGAAAACGGCGTTTTGCGCAAGGACGACGAGCCTGTCGCCTTCGAGATCATGGTCAAGGACCGCAATCAGGAGCGGCTTGCGCTCAACTATGCCGGCTCGCTGCAGCGCATCGGCGTCGACGCCCGCGTGCGTCTCGTCGACGAGGTGCAATATCAGCGGCGGCGCCAGAAGTTCGATTTCGACATGATGCTCGGCCAGTGGGTCGCCTCGGCGTCGCCGGGCAATGAGCAGCGCATGCGCTGGGGCTCTTCGAGCGCAAACCAGGAAGCCTCCTTCAACCTCGCCGGCGCCGCCGCGCCGGCGATCGATGCGCTCATCGCCGCCCTGCTGGCCGCGACGAGCCACGACGATTTCATCACCGCCGTTCGCGCCTACGACCGCGTGCTGCTGTCCGGCTTCTACGTCGTGCCGCTGTTTCACGCGTCCGACCAATGGCTCGCGCATTCGACCGACATTGCGCGCCCGGCGCGATTGCCGCGCTATGCATCGCCGATGTTCGGTCCGACGCTCGAAAGCTGGTGGCGACAGCGCTGAGCATCGCGCGAGACATGCGCCGGCGCACGCCTTCGGCGTGTCTGACGCGCTAGACGTCGATGGGCGCCCGGGGCTCGCCTTCGCGGGAAGGCCTCCGCCCCATGCGCCATGAATAGGAGCGCCCGTGTCCCAGTCGCTCGATAACATTCTCTCAACGCGCCTGTCGCGGAGGGTTCATTCCATGGGTTTCGCACTTTTTGTCGTCGGCGCCGCCGCAATCGGCCTCTTAATCATCGACCGCTCCTTCAACCTCGGCCTGCCGATCGGCCTCTTCCAAAATCCGCTGTTCTGGTTCGCCTATGTCGCGCTGCTGGCGCTGTCGACGATGGTGCGCTTCGTGCGCCAGCAGACCGTGCTCGTCATCGAGCGGCTGGGCCGCTACAACCGATCGCTGACCGCGGGCGTCAATTTCGTCTGGCCGATCGTCGAGCGGGTGGCCTACACTTTCGATCTGCGCGAACAGGTGATCGACGTGCCGGAGCAGGACGCGATCACCAAGGACAACGCCACCGTCACCATCGACGGCGTTCTCTATTACAAGATCGTCAACGCCAAGGACGCCGCCTATGGCGCGCAGGACATCCGCCGCGCCATCATCAATCTGGCGCAGACCTCGATGCGCTCGGCCATCGGCTCGATGGAGCTCGACAAGACCTTCGAGAACCGAAGCGAGATCAATGAGCGGGTGGTGCGCGCCGTCTCCGACGCCGCCCAGCTCTGGGGGGCGCATGTCACGCGCTATGAGATCAAGGACATCGCCATGCCCGAATCGTTGCGCCAGTCGATGGAGCGGCAGATGAAGGCCGAGCGCGACAAGCGGGCGACGGTGCTCGAATCGGAAGGCGTGAAACAATCCGAGATCAACCGCGCCGAAGGCGAGAAACAGGCGGCGATCCTGCGCGCCGAAGGCCAGGCGAAGGCGATCGAACTGGTGCGCACGCAAATCACCCAGGTCGGCGGCGATCAGGCAGTGCAGCTCGAAGTCGCCAAAAGCGCCATCGAGCAATATGGCCGCCTCGCCAAGGCCGGCAATTCGCTGGTGCTGATGGGCGACGGCGCCGACCCCGCCGGCTGGATCGCCAAGGCGATGGCGGTGCTCAAAGCGGTCAACGCCAGCCCTGCGTCGAACGAAGCGCAGCAGCGCCGCGCGCAGCCCTGGCGGGAAGCGGAATAAAGATGGAGCCCGCCTTCCTCTACGATCCCGCCAATGCGAGCCTGATCGCCGGCCTGATCCTGCTCGGACTCGACATCGTCGTGATCGGCCTGTCGCCGGTGATGTTCGTGGCGGTGGGCGCGCTACTGACCAGCGCGGTTCTCTATGCGACCGGCTGGCGGCCGTCGCTCGTCGAAACCGCGGCGATCGTCGCCGGCGCCGGCCTGCTGATCGCCATCGTCGGCAGGAAGCCGCTGCAGCGGTTTCAAAACGCCGACATCGAAGAAGATAAGAGCAGCGATCTGATCGGCCGCGAATTGACGACGACGCATGAGGTGACGAAGAGGCATGGCGTCATCTTCTGGTCCGGCGTCGAATGGCAGGCGCGACTCGCCGAAGATTCGCCGGTCGAGAGCCTTGCGCCCGGCGCGAGGGCGCGGGTGGTGGCGGTGGAGAATTTGGCGCTGGTGCTGGCGCCGCTGTCCTGAAGTTCGCGCGCACGAACTTGGCCTGCCGCGAAATCCCGTGCGATTAAGGTTGAGATTATAGTTCAGCGTGCTATAGTTTATAGCATTATGGAGCCGCGGTGCGGGTTTTCAAAATCCGATGGTTTGCGCGGTTCGCGCGCAGCGAACGGCTTGACGACGAGAGCCTGAGCGAAGCGATCAGGCGCGCCGCGCGGGGGCTCATTGACGCCGATTTAGGAGGCGGCCTCATCAAGCAGCGCGTCGCAAGGCGTGGCCGGGGACGTTCGGGCGGCTATCGGATGATCGTCGCCTATCGTGTGAAGGAGCGCGCCGTTTTCCTCTACGGGTTCGCCAAGAACGAAAGGGAAAACATCGAACCGAAGGAATTGGAAGATTTGCGCCTTGTGGCGCGCGGATGGCTTGAAGCCACATCGGAACGCATCGAGACGGCCCTTAAAGACGGAGCAATTCAGGAGGTGCAGCATGACGAAGAAAGCGACGCCTAGCCGTTTGCGCGAAGCTATTCTCGAAACGGCTGGAGACA
Source organism: Methylocystis sp. H4A (assembly GCF_015709545.1). Classification (NCBI taxonomy): domain Bacteria; kingdom Pseudomonadati; phylum Pseudomonadota; class Alphaproteobacteria; order Hyphomicrobiales; family Methylocystaceae; genus Methylocystis; species Methylocystis sp. H4A. The sequence continues at coordinate 105,642 of NZ_JADNQY010000016.1, forward strand.
TGCGCCGCCTTGGAATCATGGACGAGGCCACGCACGAGAAGATCACCTTGCGTCAGTTGGGAAAGGAGGTTGCGCCCGAACCCGCGCCGATCACGGGCGAGGAAATCCGGAGCCTTCGTGAAAAGGCGCGGTTGAGCCAAGCGGTTTTCGCCCGCTATCTCAATCTGACGGTCGGCTATGTTTCACAGTTGGAGCGCGGCGCAAAGCGGCCAAGCGGCCCTGCCCTCGTCTTGCTCGATCTCATCCGCCGCAAAGGTATCGAAGCGATCCTCTAGGCCGCGTCGATGATTTACGGCAAAGCGCGAGTCTCGACCGACGGCCAAAGCGTTGACGCGCAGGTGAAGGCGCTACGCGCCGCTGTAGCGGGGAAGATATTCAAATAGACGGTCACAATTTCGCGACTTGCAATATGATTCAAGCAATAAAGACATGAGGCGGTGATGGCTACTGAGATGGGAGAGTATCTAGTCGGTGCATATTTGAAGCTTGTCCTAAAATGCAGCGTCGTTGATTATAATGCTCGTCCACCCGGCGGCGGCCTTTCAGGTCTTGGGGAGCTCGACGTAATCGGATTCGACTTTGTTAACCGTAAGGCATACCTCTGTGAGGTCACGACCCACTTGGATGGCTTACTTATCGGTGGAGGCGGCGACAGCACAGTAAGGAAAATTACAGACAAATATAATCGCCAGCAAACCTACGCTTCGAATTATTTGAGTGATTTCGCGCCTAGTTACATGTTTTGGTCGCCTGTTGTTCGGCCGGGACTCGTGGAGGGGCTTAAGTCACTCAAAGGGTTAGAATTATTCATCAACGAAGACTATAGCAACGCAGTCGCGTCTCTTCGCGACTTAGCGAAAGAGTCAACGGCGGATTCCAACAATCCGGCGTTCCGAATTCTCCAAATTTTGGAGCACATGCGGGCTAAGCGGGAAGTTCCCTGGTAGACCTTTCGCGCTCAGATTATCGCCTCAAGACCGCGCGCCTTCACGATTGAGAGTAGCTTGAGCGAGAAGCCGCTTGGCTTCTTTTCGCCGCGCTCCCATTTGCTCACCAGTTTCGGCTTTACCTTCAACACGCTGGCGAACACGCCTTGGCTCACACCTTCGCGCTTCTTGCGCGCTCTGGAGCTCGCCCTCGTGCTTCGAGACGGCTCCTACGGAGCCTCCTCAGCATGAGGGCGAGGATGGCTGTCCTTCACCTGATTGCCCGGCAATCCGCCCGACCTGCCCCGCAACGCGCTGCTTGATAAGGTTGCCCATCCGTCATAGCGATTGCTGCCCAAGAGCCGCTATACTTTACGAAACCCTGACCCTTTGAACCCCCTTCGCCCATGCCTGTTCGCCGTCTCGATCCCCTTCTCGTCGATCGCATCGCCGCCGGCGAGGTGGTCGAGCGGCCGGCGTCCGCCGTCAAGGAGCTTGTCGAGAACGCGCTCGACGCCGGCGCGACGCGCATCGACGTCGCGGTCGAACACGGCGGCAAGGGACTCATCCGCGTCATCGACGACGGAAGCGGCATGGACGCACGCGACCTGGCGCTCGCGATCGAGCGCCACGCGACGTCGAAAATCCCCGACGGCGATTTGACCAGCATCGCGACGCTTGGCTTTCGCGGCGAGGCGCTGCCGTCGATCGCGGCGGTGGCGGATCTGACGATCGAAACGCGGGCGATGGGCGCCCCGCACGGCTGTTCAATCCGAGTCGACGCCGGCGAAAAGCGCGGACTCTCCGCCTCAAACTGGCCACGCGGCACCAAGATCGAAGCGCGCGCGCTGTTCGCCGCGACGCCGGCGCGGCTCAAGTTCCTCAAGACCGAGCGCACCGAAACCGCGGCGATCGTCGATGTCGTCAAGCGACTCGCCATGGCCCATCCGCAGGCGCGGTTCTCGCTGTCCGCCGACAGCGGCGCGCTCTTCGACTATCCGCCCTGCGGCGACGATTCCGCGCGGCGCATCTTCCAGATCCTTGGCGAAGAATTCGCCGCCAACGCGTTTCGGCTTGAAGCGGAGCGCGACGGCGTGCGCCTTTCGGGCCTTGCCGGGCTGCCGACCTACAGTCGCGGCAACGCCCAGATGCAATATGTCTATGTCAATGGACGGCCGGTGCGCGACAAGCTCTTCGCCGGCGCCATTCGCGCCGCCTATCTCGATTTTTTGAGTTCCGACCGCCATCCCGTCGCCGCGCTTTTCATCGACTGCGATCCGCGCAGCGTCGACGTCAATGTGCATCCGGCCAAGGCGGAGGTGCGCTTCGCCGATCCGGGGCTGGTGCGCGGCCTCGTCGTCGGCGCGTTGAAGCAGGCGCTCGCCGAGAAGAGCCATCGCAGCGCCGATACAAACGCGCGCGCGGCGATCGACGCTTTGGCGCGCGGCAATGGCGCCCCATATCGCGCGCCGGCGCCGGCGAACTGGAGCCTGTCGCGCTCGCCTTACGCGCCGGCCGGCTTCGAAGACCAGCCACAGGCCGCTTTTGAGGCCGGCGCGCCGATGGCCGACGCGCGCGCGCATGAGACGCCTGCGCCGGAGCCCGAGTCGCCGCTCGGCGCCGCGCGCGCTCAATTGCATGAAACCTACATCATCGCCCAGACGCAGGACGGTCTCGTCATCGTCGACCAGCACGCGGCGCATGAACGCATCGTCTACGAGAAGCTCAAACGCCAGCGCGAGGCGGCCGGCGTCGCGCGACAGATGCTGCTGATCCCCGCCGTTGTCGAACTCGATGAGTCGCGCATGAACGCGCTTGCGCCGGCGCTGGACGAACTTGCGGCGCTTGGTCTCGCGCTTGAAACTTTCGGTCCCGGCGCCATGCTCGTGCGCGAGACGCCGGCGTTGCTCGGCGAGGTCGACTGCAAGCGTCTCGTGGAGGACATCGCCGACCTCTTGTCGGAAGAAGGCGACGCGCGCGGACTTTCGCGCCGGCTCGATCACGTGCTCGCGACCTGCGCCTGCCATCATTCGGTGCGGGCCGGCAGGCGGCTTTCGGCGCCCGAGATGAATGCGCTGCTGCGCGAGATGGAGACGACCCCGGGGGCAGGCCAATGCAATCACGGCCGGCCCACCTATATTGAGCTGAAGCTCGCCGACATCGAAAAGCTCTTCGGACGCAGGTGAAACGGAAATTCTCTGGGATGCCGTAACGTTTTCCGGCTCGCGGGCGAATTGGAGAGAGACCGCAGGAGCCGATCTTGAATCGTCGCAGCCTCATGTCCGGCGCCTTTTTTCTGGCCTTCGCGCGGAACGCCCATGCCGCCGCCGAAATGGTCGAGGTCGAAACATTCGACTCGAACGGCAGGAGCCTCGGTCTTTCGCGCGTCGAAAAAATCGTCAAGACCGAGGCCGAGTGGCGGGCGCAACTGTCGCCGCTCGCCTTCGAGGTCACGCGCAAGGACGGCACGGAGCGCGCGTTTACCGGACCCGACTGGGATAATCACGCCGACGGACTCTATCGCTGCGTATGCTGCGATACCGCGCTGTTCGACTCCAAAACAAAATATGACTCTGGCACAGGCTGGCCGAGCTTCTTCGCGCCGATTTCAAAGGCGAATGTCGTGGAAAGCGCCGACACGGCGTTCGGCATGAGACGCGTCGCCGTCTCCTGCAAGCGCTGCGACGCGCATCTTGGCCATGTCTTCACAGACGGTCCGAGGCCAACGGGGCTGCGCTACTGCATGAACGGCGTCGCGCTGCGTTTTGTGGGTCGCGGACAAGCGTAGGAGATATCGCGATGAGAGTCGCCGCCGTTCTTGTCGCCGCACTGATCATGCTGGTTTCCTTGCGCGCCGGCGCCGCCGAGCGCACCGTCGTCTTGCCCGCGCCGGCTTACAATCCGCCAGCCGCGAGCGGCGGCGAACAGAAGCTCGTCGTCGCCGGCGGCTGTTTTTGGGGCGTGCAAGGCGTGTTTCAGCGCGTCAAGGGCGTCTCGCGCGCGGTATCCGGCTATGCCGGCGGCGCCAAGGAGTCGGCCCGCTACGAGAAGGTTTCCGGGGGCGACACCGGTCACGCTGAATCGGTCGAAATCACTTATGATCCAAAGACCGTGAGCCTTGGAGAACTGCTGCGCGTCTACTTTTCCGTCGCGCATGATCCAACGCAGCTTAACCGCCAGGGCCCTGACGCAGGCGCGCAATACCGTTCAACGATTTTCGTCGCGAACGCCGAGCAGGAAAAGGCTGCGCGCAACTATATTGCGCAGCTGTCTGGCTCGAAGGCCTTCTCGGCCCCGATCGTCACGACGCTCGAACCGCTCAGGGCGTTCTACCCGGCGGAGACCTATCATCAGGACTATCTGCTTCGTCATCCCGCGCAGCCTTACATCGTCTACAATGACCTGCCGAAGATCGACGACCTCAAGCGCCTCTTCCCATCGCTCTATCGCGAAAGTCCGGCGCTGACCAACTGATCCGCCAAAGACGCGAGCCGGGTTGCGGCGGGCGCGCTCCGGCGGCCATGGACTCGCGCTGCGCTCCGCTTGCTATACGAGCGCCGATGCCGAGCTCATCAACAAGTCCATATGTCGGCGACGACGTCGTCGACGCCAAGGTTGAACGAATTCGTGTCGCGCGGAAGAGTCATCGCCGCTCGCGACGCCGGGGCAGAGCGGAAACGCTCCGGCCGCGAGACGCACTGCTTCGAAATGACGTTCGCGATCATAATCGAGTTCATGAGCGCGCGTCAGTTGGCGGAGAGGGAGGGATTTGAACCCCCGATACGGTTGCCCGTATGCCGCATTTCGAGTGCGGTGCTTTCAACCACTCAGCCACCTCTCCGCGGCTCATGCGTGGCGTGTCGCAGATAGCACGCGCTCGCCCGCGGGGGCAAGCGCGTGCCGTGCGCGCGGACGCAACTAAATTCGTCGCCCCGCCGCATTATGGCGCTGCGTTATTTTTTGAAATCGGTTGGCGTGGCGCGGTCGCCGGGGTCGGACGGGTCCGAAGGCGATCCCGTTCAGTGGCGGCCGTTCTGTGAGGGACGTATATACTCAGATTGACAGAACGCGGCCGCCTTGGCAGACTGATGTCATGAGCTCCACGCGCATTTTCAAATCGGGCAACAGTCTGGCGGTAAGAATTCCACGCGGAATCGCTTTCGACGAGGGCGCCGAGGTTGTCGTGCGGCGGCAAGGCGGAAGTCTCGTGGTGACGCCGGCGCGGCTCGATATGGCCGAACTCGTCGCGCGGCTCAAAGCCGCGCCGCCGCCGGCCTCGATCGCGCGCCCCGAGTTCAAGCCGCCCAAGCGGCTGTTCGACGCCCGCTAGCGCGATGGCGCGCTACCTCCTCGACACCAATATCGTCATCGCCGCGGCGCTTGGTCTTCCCGGCGTGCTCGATCGGCTCGCCGCGCTCGAGGTCGGCGACGTGGCGGTCTCGGCGATCAGTCTCGCCGAGACGCTTGGCGCAGCCGCCGCCGAACATAACGGACGGCTCGCGGAGAATATCGCGCTGCTCGCCGAGAATCTGGATGCGCTGCCCTTCGACCGCGGCGCCGCCGACGCCTATGGGGCGCTGCTCCGCAAACTAGACCCGAAGCGCCGCCGCACGCTGGATCGAATGATCGCCGCGCAAGCGCTCGATCTCCGGCTCACGCTGGTCGTGGCGAATAGCGAGGATTTCGACGATATTCCTGGACTTACGGTGGAAAAATGGGCGTGAGCGCCGCTACTCGACGTCCTCGACCGTCTCGGGACCGCCATATATGCGCTGCGCCAGTGAGGCCTGCATGAAGTCGTCGAGTTCGCCGTCGAGAACGTCGGAGGGCGTCCCCGACGTGAAGCCGGAGCGCAGATCCTTCACCAGCTGATAGGGCTGCAGCACATAGCTGCGGATCTGATGGCCCCAGCCGATCTCGGTCTTTGAGGCCGCGACCTTGTTGGCCTCGGCTTCGCGCATTTCGAGCTCGCGTTCATAGAGCCTTGCGCGCAGCATGTTCCAGGCGGTGGCGCGGTTCTTGTGCTGCGAGCGTTCCGCCTGACAGGCGACGACGATGCCGGTGGGAATATGGGTGATGCGGATCGCCGAATCTGTCGTATTGACGTGCTGGCCGCCCGCGCCTGATGATCTATACGTGTCTATACGACAATCGGATTCATTGACGTTCACCTCGATCCGGTCATCGACCACCGGATAGACCCAGACCGAGGCGAAGCTGGTATGTCGTCGGGCGTTGGAGTCGAAGGGCGAGATGCGCACCAGCCGATGCACGCCGGACTCGGTCTTCGCCCAGCCATGGGCGTTATGGCCCTTGACGAGCAGCGTGCCCGACTTGATGCCGGCCTCTTCGCCCGGCGTCTCCTCGATCACCTCGACCTTGAATTTGTGACGTTCGCCCCAGCGGGCGTACATGCGAAACAGCATGCGCGCCCAGTCCTGGCTCTCGGTGCCGCCGGCCCCGGAATGAACCTCGATGAAGGTGTCGTTGGCGTCGGCCTCGCCGGAAAACAGCGCCTCGGTCTGGCGAGCCCGCACCATCTTGAGGATGGCTTTCAGCGCCTCGACGCCCTCTTTTTCCGTCTCCGCGTCGCCCTCGGATTCGCCAAGCTCGACAAGCGTCAGCGCGTCTTCGAGTTCACGCTCGAGGCTTAAGAGCGCTCCCATCTGCTCTTCGAGCTGGGTGCGCTCGCGCATCAGTTTTTGAGCGGCTTCGGGATCGTTCCAGAGTTCCGGGTCTTCCGCCCGGACGTTCAGTTCGGCGAGACGCCGTTGCGAGGCGTCGACGTCAAAGATGCCTCCTCAGCAGTCCGATGGACTGCTCGATGTCGGCTTTCAGCGCAAGCGGTTCGGCGCGCATGGATTTCCCAGGTTGTGCTCGCAGGGCGTCTCGCCCCAGTCGGCGAGGAAGTTAGGCGGCGCGCGCGCGCCTGTAAACCCCGCAACTCACAAGCCCAATGTCAAAAACTCCTGTCCGCCGGCCGGTCCCGGCGCTCCGGCGCGGCCGGCCGCTGGTCCTCGATCTCGGGCGCGCCGGCAAGTCCCCAGCGGCGCATCAGGAAAAGCGCCGTCGCCGAGGCGAGCACGCAAAGGATCGTCGCGTAAAACGTGCCGTTCTCGTCCTCGGCGAAGAGCAGATTCTTGGTGTTCATGCCGAAATAGCCGGTGACGAAGGTCGCCGGCAGCAGCAGCATCGTCGTCACGGTCAAAGCATAGAGCCGGTCGTTGGTCTCCAGGCTGAGGATGGCGTTGAGCTCGTCCTGCAGGAGACGGGCGCGCTCCTGAAGGCTCGTGACGTCCTGTGTCAGCGCGCCGGCGTGCTGAATGAGCCTTGCCGCGGCGTCGCGCAGATCATTGTCCCGCTGTTCGTCGACCTCCTCCTCGATCGTTTCGAGGCGCGCCACCGTCGACGACAGGCCGCTGATCTGGCGCGCCAGGCGCACCGCGTCGCGCCGCGCGGCGCTGAGCGCCGGCCGCGCCTGGCGGCCGCGCTGATCGATGATGCGGTCCTCGACGCGATCGAACGCCGCGCCGAGTTCGGCGGCTTTGCGCGCCAGCCCGTCGATCAGCGCATCCGTCAGCATTTCGAACAGATCGATCGGCGAGGTGAGGCGCGCGCCGCGATTGATGGCGATGTGCGCCGCCTCGACGCTGTCCATCGGCAGCCGTCGCGCGCTGATGAAAAAGCTTGCTCCAGCGGCGAAGCGGACATAGTCGGTGCGCGAGGTCGGCCCGCCGAGATCGCGCTCATAGTCGAGCAGCGCGCCGCTGACCATCCCTTCCGAATATTCAAGATGCTGGTGGTCGACGGGATCGCACAGCGAATCGCGCGCGTCTTCGGAAAGCGCCGCGATGCGCGCCAGCAGCGGGCGCGTGCGCACGTCGGCGAGATCCATGTGCAGCCACAAGAATCCCTCGCGCGGCGCGCCGATATTTTCGAAGTCTTCGGCCGTTCCGGGCTCGGCTTCGCCGGCGCCGTTAAACCGCACAAACCACAGGCGCCCGGGAATGTCGGCGCGCGGCGCTTGTGCGAGGCGGTCTGAGATCATGGCGGGGCTCACGGGAAGGCTCGTCGAGAGAGAGCCTAGCGAAATATGACAGGCTCACGACAAGCGCGGCGTCAATCCTCCGAGAGCCGGGTCTTGCCCGGCCCGTGCGGTTCGACGAGCGCGTCGAAATCATGCGGCTCCTTGCGGGCGCGCCGCAGCGCCGCGTCGAGAAACTCGGTGAAGGCGTCGATGTCGCGCTCTTCGGTCCGGTGGTTGATGATCGCGGCGCGGATCGCCGGAATCCCGTCGAGGATCGTCAGCGACGGCGCCGCCTCGCCGCGCTCATGCAACTCCATGACGATTTCGCGCGCCAGCGAACCGTCCTCATCGTCCTTGACGCCGAAGCAGACGATGTTGAGCGTCACCGGCGCGCGCAGCGCGAAAGCGTCCGACTGCGAGATCCACGCCTCGAGCCGCTTCGCCATGCGGCAGGTCTGCTCGATACATTGGCCCAAACGCTTGGCGCCGAAGGTTTCGATGGTGAACCAGGTCTTGAGCGCACGAAAGCTGCGCGACAGGTCGGGGCCGAGATCGCAAGGCCAGGTGTCGCCCGCCGCGAGGCCGCGCGGCGCACGCGTCAGATAGGCGGCGTTGGCCGCGAAGGCGCGCTTATGGGCCGCCTTGTCGCGCACCAGAAAGAAGCCGGCGTCATAGGGGACGTGCAGCCATTTATGGAAGTCGAAGGCGACGCTGTCGGCGCGCTCCAGTCCTTTGATCAACGGCTTGAGCGCCGGCGAGAGCGCCGCCAGCGCGCCGAAGGCCCCGTCGACATGGAACCACAAATCCTCGCTGTGCGCGACGTCGGCGAGCCGGTCGAGCGGATCGATGGCGCCGGTGTCGACCGTTCCCGCCGTGCCGACGATCAGAAAAGGCCTGAAGCCCGCCGCGCGGTCGGCGGCGATGGCGCGGCGAAGATCATGCACCTTCATCGCGCGCCGCTCGTCAGAAGGAATGAGGCGCAGATGCCGCGCGCCGAGCCCCGCGAGCTCCATCGCCTGGCGCACGCAATTATGCGCTTCGCGCGACGCATAGGCGATGAGCTGGCCCGGAAGCGCGCAGAGCCCGTTAAGCCGCACGTCCTTGTCGCCATAGGCCTGGTCGCGCGCGACGAGCAGGCACAGGAAGTTGGCGATCGAGGTTCCAGTGACGAAAACGCCGCTCGCGTCGGGCGGAAAGCCGAAAGCCTGCGCCATCCAGGCGGCGATCTGGCGCTCGACGTCGATGGCGATGTGATTGCGTCCGCCGCAGTTGGAGTTCATGCCGGCGGCGAGCATTTCGGCGATCATGCCGGCCGGCGTGCCCGCCCCCTGCGCCCAGCCCATGAACATCGGATGGGTGTTGCCGGTCGCGAAGGGCTTGATGTAGCGGTCGAAATCCTCGAGCACGGCGGAGAACTCGCGGCCCTCTTGCGGAAGGTCGCGTTTGAAGCGGGCCCGCGCCTCTTCGCTCGGCTCAGTCCAGACGGGGCGCTCGCGCAGATCGCGCAGATTGTCGAGCATCGTGTCGAGCGCGCGATGGCTCTCGGCGCGAAATTCGTCCCAGTTTTCGGGGTCGAGATTTACCGGCATGTCTAGAGCCTCGCGCGCCGGGGGCTCAGTGGAGGCGCAACCACGGTTGCGAAAGATCGCGCGAAGGCGTTTCACGCTTGTGCAAATAGCCGGGTTTCCCTGCTTGGCGCAACCTGGCTTATTTTCCGATGCTTACGGTCACAGACCCGACGCGCTCGACCTCGCCTTCGACCCGGTCGCCGGGAAGGAGCGGTCCAACGCCCGAGGGCGTGCCGGTGAAAATGAGATCGCCGGGCGCGAGCGCGACATTTCGCGACAGCGCCGCGATGATGTCCGGAACGCTCCAGATGAGATCGCTAAGGTCGCCTGTCTGTCGCAGCACGCCATTGACGGAGAGCGCGATGCGCCCCCGCGTCGGATGGCCGATGGCGGCGACGGGGCTGATCGCGCCGATGGGCGCGGAATGGTCGAAGCCTTTTGACATGTCCCACGGCCAGCCGGCGCTGCGCGCCGCCGTTTGCAGGTCGCGCCGGGTCAGGTCGATGCCGGCGGCATAGCCGAAGACGCAGTCGAGCGCCCGCTCGGCGGGAATATCGGCCCCTCCCTTGCCCAGCGCCGCAACCAGTTCGATCTCGTGGTGAAGATTATGCGTCAGCGTCGGATAGGGAATGGTCGCGCCGCTCTCGACCACCGCGTCGGCGGGCTTGGAGAAGAACACCGGCGGCTCCGCGCCCCCGCCCTTGGCGGGGTCCTTTCCCATTTCCCGGGCGTGCGCGGCGTAGTTCAGCGCAATGCAGAAGATCCGCCGCACGGGAAATCGCCGCGCGTCTTGCGCGATGGCGACGCTTGGAAAGGGCGGCGGCGGAAAGATGAACTCAGCGGACATTTTATTGGCTTCGCGCTTGGCGGCTGATCAGTCGAAATCGGCGGGATCGAAGCTGCGCAGCGTGCCGCAGAATTCGCAGGTGACGCCGATGCGGCCGTCGTCGCCGATCATATCGCTGCGCTCTTGCGGCGAGAAGCTCCTCAACAGTTTGTCGATGCGCTCGTTCGAACAGCGGCAGAATTCCTCAAGGGCGCGTTCGGTGAAAACCTTGACGCCCCGCTCGTGGAAAAGGCGATAGAGCAGTCGTTCGCCCGAAAGCGCCGGATCGACAAGCTCGTGGTCTTCGAGAGTGGCGGCGAGCGCCTGGCCTTCGGTCCAATGATCGCTGTCGTTCTCGGAAGGCTCCTCCGCCCCGTCCGGCGCGTCGCCGGGTGGAAGATCGCGCGCGCGCGCGCCACCCGGAGGCAAATATTGCAGCAGCAGTCCGCCGGCGCGCCAGCTGGCGCCCTGCGGCGTGACGATTTCGGCGACGGCGAGTCTGACGAATGACGGGATCTGCTCCGATTGCCGGAAATAGATATGCGCGGCCTCGGCGAGGCTCTCGCCCTCCAGCGGCACGACGCCCTGGTAGCGCGCGGCGTCTTCCTCGCGTTCGATGGTGAGCGCCAGATGACCGCGTCCGAATAGCGCCGCCGGCGAGGCGTCGCGTATTTGAGCGACGCGCTCAGCGTCGAAACGGGCGAAGCCGCGCAGCTTCCCCGGCGCGTCATAGTCGACGACGAGCATGTCGACCGGGCCGTCGCTGCGCGTCTGCAGCTGGAAGCGGCCATGCGATTCCAAAATCGAGCCGAGCAGCGCGGCGAGCGCCACCGCTTCGCCGAGCAGGCGCGCGACCTGCGGCGGATAGGCGTAATGGCTTAGGATGGAATCGACCGTCGGGCCGAGACGCACGACACGGCCGCGCAAGTCGAGCGCTTCGACCGCGAAGGGCAGCACCCGGTCATCCTCGGAATGGAGCGCGACTGGCCGGCTCGGCGCCGAAGCCCCGCCTTGCGGCATTAGAACTGCCCCGGCGCGAGACACCAGCACAGCACGCCTTTTTGGGCGTGAAGGCGGTTCTCGGCTTCGTCGAAGACGACCGACTGCGGTCCGTCGATCACGTCCTCGGTGACCTCCTCGCCGCGATGCGCCGGCAGGCAATGCATGAAGACGGCGTGCTTGGCGGCGGCGCGCATCAGTTTCGAGTCGACCTGATAGGGCGCGAGCGCCGCGCGGCGCTGGTCCTCGTCCGCGTCGCCCATCGACACCCAGCAATCCGTAATGACGGCGTCGACGCCGGCCACCGCCTCATAGGCGTCGCGGGTCAGATTCATCTTCGCGCCATTGGCTTTCGCCCAGCTCACCAGTTCTTCCGAGGGCGCAAAGTTCGCCGGCGTCGCCACATTGATCGTGAAGCCCAGGCGGCCGGCGGCGTGCACCCAGCTCGTGAGCACATTGTTGGCGTCGCCGCTCCAGGCCACCGTGCGCCCTTCGATCGGACCCAGATGCTCCTCGAAGGTCAGCACGTCCGCCATCACCTGGCAGGGATGCGACTGTTTGGTGAGGCCATTGATGACCGGCAGATTGCCGTAGCGCGCCAGCTCCATGAGATCGGGATGCGACAGAATGCGCACCATGATTGCGTCGAGAAACCGCGCGAGCACGCGCGCCGTGTCGGCGATGGTCTCGCCGCGGCCAAGCTGCATTTCGGCGCCGGTGAGCATGATCGTCTCGCCGCCGAGTTCGCGCATCGCGATGTCGAAGGAGACCCGCGTGCGGGTCGACGGCTTGTCGAACACCATGCCGAGATATTTGCCGGCGAGCGGTCGTTCGGTCGCCGCTACGCCTTTGACGCGGCGGGCCTTGAGCGACGTCGCGACATTGAGAATGCGGCGCAGCTCTTCGCCGGAGTGATCGGAAAGATCGAGAAAGCTGCGCGGCCGAGTCAGCGAATGGACGGTCATCACGCGGCTCCGAGCTTTTCAGCGGGCGCGGCAAGCCGGGCGCAGGCGTCGGAAAGGCGCGCCGCCGCCGCAGCGATATCGCTCTCGTCGATGATGAGCGGCGGCAAAAGGCGCACGACATTGTCGCCGGCGAGCACCGTCAACAGCCCTTCGGCGCGGGCGGCGGCGGCGAAGTCGCCGTTCGGAATCCGCGTCTTAATGCCGAACATCAGCCCTTCGCCGCGGATTTCTTCGATCAGCGACGGATAGCGGTCCTCGAACTCCGCCAGCCGCTGGCGCAACAGCGCGCCAAGCCGCGCGACGCGCGCCATGAAGCCCTCCGCGAGCACGACGTCGAGAACGGCGCCGCCCACGGCCGTGGCCAGCGGATTGCCGCCGAAGGTCGAGCCATGCGCGCCCAGCGTCATGCCTTTGGCCGCCTCGCGCGTCGCAAGGCACGCGCCGAGCGGAAAGCCGCCACCCAGCCCCTTGGCGAGCGCCGCGATATCGGGCGCGACGCCGGCATGTTCGCAGGCGAGGAACTTGCCGGTGCGGCCGACGCCGCATTGGACTTCGTCGAACACCAGCAGCAGCCCGCGCGCGTCGCAAAGCGCGCGCAGCTGCGTAAGGAACGACGGCGAAAAGACGCGTAGCCCGCCTTCTCCCTGAATCGGTTCGAGCAGGACGCCCGCCGTTTCTTGCGTGATCGCCGCCTCGACAGCGTCAAAATCGCCGAAAGGGACCTGATCGAAGCCCTCGACGGGCGGCCCGAACCCTTCAAGATATTTCGCGTTGCCGCCTGCGGCGATCGTCGCGAGCGTGCGGCCATGGAAGGCGCCTTCGAACGTGATCAGCCGATAGCGTTCCGGCTGCCCGTTGACCGCGTGGAATTTGCGCGCGGTCTTGATCGCGCACTCCACGGCTTCCGCGCCGGAATTGGTGAAAAAGACCAGATCGGCGAATGTGGCGTCGCAGAGCCGCTCGGCGAGCCGCTCGGCTTGCGGGATGCGGAAGAGATTGGAGACATGCCACGGTTCTTCCGCCGCGCGCTTTAAGGTCTCGACGAGGCGCGGATGATTGTGGCCGAGCGAAAGAACGGCGACGCCCGCGCTGAAATCGAGATAGCGGTCGCCGTTTTCCGCAATCAACCACGCGCCTTCGCCATGTTTGAATGCAAGATCGGCGCGCGGATAGGTCGGATAAAGCGCTGACGTCAAGAGCCCTGCTCCATGCTCCCGTCGCTGGCTCCGGCCAGAGGAAGCTCGAAAAACAAAGCGCCGCCCTTTTCGGGCGGCAGTTCAGATCGGATTTTAAGCGCGCCGCCCGACGCGGTCAAATCCATGGCGCGGTTCGATCATTAGCGTCAAAGCGGCTGGCGCGGCTCCGCAAGGGTGAGTCCTGCGAGCAACAGTCTCACCGAAAGCCTGTTGAGAACGCCAGCGCGCGCTTGCCAGCGCGACTCGCGCATGATTCAAAGTAAACAGAAAGTTTCTAGTCGGCGCCCGCGTAATTCGTTTGGGCGTGTTCTCTCGAGTGTTGATGCGCAATCACATCGCCGCAGGGCTTCAGGCCTGCGCTGCGGTCGGAAGAAACATCCGATCCGCGCTCGACCCGAAAGAATGGAGAAGCCTAATGTCATGGACCGACGAACGCGTCGAACTGCTCCGCAAGCTTTGGACCGACGGTCTCAGCGCCAGCCAAGTGGCGGCTGAACTTGGACCGGGCATCACCCGCAACGCTGTGATCGGAAAGATCCATCGTCTCGGACTCGCCGAACGCGCCAAGACGGCGAGCGCGCAGCGGCCGCGCGCCGCCAAAGCCCCTCGCCCGACGCACCCGCGCATGAACGGCGTCTCCTCGCACGGCAATCTGGCGCTCGCTTTCACGCCGCATGCGCTGGCGGCGCCGCGGCTTGCGCCTGAAGAAGAAGTAGTGATCCCGATGTCGGAGCGCGTCACGATCATGGAGCTCCGCGAATCCATGTGCCGCTGGCCGATGGGCGATCCGACATCGCCGGAGTTCCGCTTCTGCGGCTGCAAGTCAACTGTCGGCGGCGGGCCGTATTGCGCCTATCATGCGCGCGTCGCCTATCAGCCGGCCCAGGATCGCCGCCGCGCGCGCGATCAGTTCCGGACGCAGCGCTACGCGTAATCTGCGGCGGCGGACGCGTCACTCGTGTCCGAACGTTTCGTCGAAAGAATAGCCCGCGCCGCGCACCGTGCGGATCGGATCCTTCTCGCGACCGCGGATCAGCGCCTTGCGGAGCCGTCCGACATGGACGTCGACCGTGCGCTCGTCGATCTCCGCCGACATGCCCCAAACGCTGTCGAGCAGCTGCGCGCGCGTGAACACGCGTCCGGGCTTCTCCATAAAATATTCGAGCAGCCGGAATTCGGTCGGACCGAGGTGGATTTCGCGGGCGGATCGCCGCACGCGACGGGTGTCGCGGTCGAGATCGATATCGCCGAGAGTCAGCCGTGAGGCGACACGCTCGGGGCGCGCCCGGCGCAGCAGCGCGCGCACCCGCGCCATCAGCTCCGGAGTCGAAAACGGCTTGACGACATAATCGTCGGCGCCAACCGAAAGACCGCGCACGCGCTCGCCTTCCTCGCCGCGCGCGGTCAGCATGATCACCGGCATGTCTCGCGCGCTGTCCCGGGCGCGCAGACGTCGGCAGATTTCAAGTCCGGAAACGCCCGGCAGCATCCAGTCGAGAATGACGAGATCCGGCGGCGACTCCGCGAGCCGCAGCTCGGCTTCATCGCCATTGTCGACATGCTCGACCTGATAGCCTTCGGCTTCGAGATTATACACGAGCAGCGTCGCGAGCGACGTCTCGTCCTCGACGACGAGGATTCGCGGCGCCCGATCGCTTTTCCCGCTCCGCTGTAAGACGGCGGAAGTCACTTCGCTCATTGCGCCGCCTCATCCTTCCCGAAGTCGGCAACGCGCGATTTTGGCCGCTCCGTAGGCATCGCCTCGCCGGTCACCAGATAAACGACCGTCTCCGATATGTTGGTTGTATGATCGCCGATCCGCTCCAGGTTCTTTGAGCAGAACAGGAGATGCGTGCAGAAGGATATATTGCGCGGATCCTCCATCATGAAGGTGAGGAGATCGCGGAACACGGAATCCTCCAGCGCGTCGAGATCGGAATCGTTCTGCCAGACCGCGCGCGCCCGCTCGGTGTCGCGCAAGGCGTAGGCGTCCAGCGCGTCCTTAAGCTGCATCGCGGCGATTTCGTGCATCGACTTCAGACCGACGATCGCGCGCGGGACGCGGGCCTCCGACACGATCTTGAGCGTTCGCTTGGCGATGTTCTTGGCGAGATCGCCGACGCGCTCGATGTCGCCGGAAATGCGAATCGCGGCGATGCATTCGCGCAGATCGATCGCAAGCGGCTGTCGGCGCGCGATGGTGAGAATGGCGTTCTCCTCGATTTCTCGCTGCAGCGCGTCGAGCCGCGGATCGCTGGAGACGACCCGATGGGCGAGGTCGACGTTGAAGCCGGAGAGCGCGTCCATCGCCTCCGCCAGCATTTTCTCCGCGACGCCGCCCATTTCAGCGATGCGACGTCCGAGCGCCTCAAGGTCGCGGTCGTAGGATTTAACAATATGATCGCTCATGAGCGCCGTCCTTGAATCGCTGGTTTAGCCAAAACGGCCGGTGATGTAGTCAAGCGTCCGCTTTTCCTTCGGCTTGTTGAAGACGTCGTCCGTTTCGCCGAATTCGACGAGTTCGCCGAGATACATGAAGGCGGTGTAATCGGAGATGCGCACCGCCTGCTGCATATTGTGGGTGACGATGGCGATCGTGTAGCGGTGAGTGAGCTCGTCGATGAGCTCCTCGACCTTCGCCGTCGAGATCGGATCGAGCGCCGAACATGGCTCGTCGAACAGGATGACCTCCGGCTGCACCGCGACGCTGCGCGCGATGCAGAGGCGCTGCTGCTGTCCGCCTGAGAGGCCGAGACCGCTCGTGTGCAGTTTGTCTTTCACCTCGTCCCAAAGGGCTGCGCCGCGGAGCGCGCCTTCGACGCGCGCGTCCATGTCGGCGCGCGACAGCTTCTCATACAGCCGAATGCCAAACGCGATGTTCTCATAGATCGACATCGGGAAAGGCGTCGGCTTCTGGAAAATCATGCCGACGCGCGAGCGCAGGGCGTTGAGATCGATCGCCGGGTCGAGGATGTTCTCGCCGTCAAGCAGCACCTCGCCCTCTGCGCGCTGTCCCGGATAAAGATCGTACATCCGGTTCAACACGCGCAGCAGGGTCGACTTGCCACAGCCAGAAGGCCCGATAAAGGCCGTCACCTTGTTTGTGCGCAGCGGCAGGCTGATGTTCTTGAGCGAACGATCCGCGCCGTAGTAGAAATCGAGGCTGCGGACCGAAACTTTCGTCGGCGGCTCTTTGAGGGCTTGGACAGCGGCGTTCATTTCGATTTCCTCCGGCCGGCGCTCAAGGCGCGCGCGGCGATCGATAGGGCGAGAACAGCGACAGTGATGAGCAGCGCGCCGGTCCAGGCGAGTTGCTGCCAATCTTTGTAGGGCGATAGCGCAAACTGGAAGATGACGACCGGCAGGCTCGCCATCGGCGCCGAGAGGTCGCTGCTCCAGAACTGATTGTTGAGCGCGGTGAAGAGCAGCGGCGCCGTCTCGCCAGAGACGCGCGCTACGGCGAGCAGCACGCCGGTGATGAGGCCGGCTTTTGCGGCGCGGTAGGCGACCTTTCCGACGACATGCGCACGTGGCGCGCCAAGCGCGGTCGCCGCTTCGCGCATCGAACCCGGCACGAGCAGCAGCATGTCCTCGGTGGTTCGTACCACGACAGGGACGACCAACAGCGCCAGCGCCACGGCGCCGGAGATCGCTGAGAAGTGGCCCATCGGATGCACCAGGATGGTGTAGACGAAGAGGCCGACGACGATTGACGGGGCGCTGAGCAAGATGTCGTTGATGAAGCGCACGACCATGGTCAGCTTCGTATGGCGTCCATATTCCGCCATGTATGTGCCGGCCAGCATGCCGAGCGGCGTGCCGACCGCGACGCCGATTGCGGTCATGACCAGCGAGCCGGCGATGGCGTTGAGCAATCCTCCCGCGCTGCCGGGAGGCGGCGTCATTTCGGTAAAGACCGCCGGCGACAGGCCGCGGACGCCTTCATAAAGAAGCACCCCAAGGATCACAAAAAGCCAAGCCAGCCCGAAAATCGCCGCGACCCAGCAGAGCGTCGTCGCGATGGAGTTGGCGCTGCGTCGAGATGCATAAAGAGACATGAAGCGCCTCCCTTACGCCGACTTCTGTTCGATGCGCATCAGCATGTAACGCGCGACCGCCAGAACGACGAAGGTGATGAAGAAGAGGATGAGGCCGAGTTCGATCAGCGCCGAGGTGTAGAGATCGCCGACCGCCTCGGTGAACTCATTGGCGATCGTCGCCGAAATCGTGGTGCCGGGCGCGAGCAGCGACCCGGAAATCTTGTGCGCGTTGCCGATGACGAAAGTGACCGCCATCGTCTCGCCCAGCGCGCGGCCCAGTCCAAGCATGACGCCGCCAATCACGCCGACGCGCGTGTAAGGGATGACGACATAGCGCGTCACTTCCCATGTCGTGGCGCCGATGCCCCAAGCGGCTTCTTTCAGCACCAGCGGCACCGTTTCGAAGACGTCGCGCGAGATCGAGGCGATGAAGGGCAGCACCATGATGGCGAGAATGAAGCCCGCGGTCAGCATGCCAATGCCGTAAGGCGGGCCGGCGAAAAGCGTCGAGAACACCGGGATATCGCCAAAGGCGGCGATCAGCGCAGGCTGGACATGCGACTGGAGAAACGGCGCCAGAACGAAGAGGCCCCAAATGCCGTAGATGATCGACGGAATCCCGGCCAGCAGCTCGATCGCGGTGCCGATCGGCCGACGCAGAACGTAGGGGCAAAGCTCTGTGAGGAAAATCGCAATGCCGAGGCCGACGGGCACGGCGATCAGCATGGCGATGATCGAAGTCATCACCGTGCCGTAGATCGCCGGCAACGCGCCGAAGTTCTCGGTGACCGGATTCCACGACTGCGAGAAGAGAAAGCCGAAGCCGAAAGTCTTCATCGCCGGCCATGAGCCGTAAACGAGCGAGACGATGACGCCGCCCAGAATGACCAGCACGATCACGGCCGCAGCGCGCGTGACCTGGCCAAATAGGCGGTCGACGAGCGCCAGCCGACTGAGAACGCGCGTTCGATCGGCTGCGACTGAGAGCGGCGCCGCCTGCTGCAAGACTACTTCCGACATGTCTGAACCCGCCTCCCCGCCGGCTCCGTTCGCGCTTCGCGGGCTCGGCTCGATCGAGAACATTCGCTCATCTCCCGGCGCCGTCCCTCGCGAATGGCGCCAATCACAACCGACGGCCGCACTGAACGGCCGTCGGTTCAACCAAAAGGTCAGTTCGGCCGGGTCGCAAGCGACAGCGGCTTGCCGTCCGGTCCCTTGACGCTCGTCCAAGTCTTCTTGATGAGCTCGACGACCGGTTTCGGCATCGGAATATAGTCGAGTTCTTCAGCCATCTTCCCGCCGCTGGCGAATGCCCAGGAGAAGAATTTCAAGGCCTCGGCCGCGGCGGCTTCGTCCTTGGACTCCTTGGGGAGAAGGATAAAGGTCGCTGCGGTGATCGGCCAGGACTTCGCGCCAGGCTCATTCGTCAGGATCTCATAGAATCCCTCGGCATGGGCCCAATCCGCGCCCGCGGCGGCCGCCTGGAACGTCTCCATGCTCGGCGCGACGGTCTTGCCGTCCTTGTTGATCATTTTCGTGTGAGTCAACTTGTTCTGCTTGGCGTAGGCGTATTCGACGTAGCCGATCGATCCCTTGGTGTTGGCGACGTTGTTCGCGACGCCTTCATTCCCTTTGGCGCCGATTCCCACGGGCCATTCGACCGAAGCATTCGCGCCGACCTTGGACGCCCAGTCGGGCGAGACCTTCGAGAGGTAATTGGTGAAGTTGAAGGTCGTTCCAGATCCGTCGGAGCGATGCACGACGACGATCGGCGCCGAAGGAAGCTTCGCCTTCGGATTGAGCTTCTTGATCGCCGGATCGTCCCACTTGGTGATCTCGCCGAGGAAGATTTTGGCCACGGTCTCGCCACTGAGCGTGAGGTCGCCGCCTGCCATGCCAGCGTGGTTGACCACGGGCACGATGCCGCCGATCACCTGCGGCCATTGGATCAGACCCGCCGCCTCGAGGTCCTCGGGTTTCAGCGGTTGGTCGCTGGCGCCGAACGTAACCGTCCGCGCCTTGATCTGCTTGATGCCGCCGCCGGAGCCGATAGACTGATAATTGAGTCCGCTGCCGGTCTCTTTCTTATAGGCCTCGGCCCATTTGGCGTAGATCGGATAGGGGAAGGTCGCGCCGGCGCCGGAAATGTCTATGGCGGCAGCCCCGCCGCACATGACGGCGAGCGCCAACGCCGCGCCAGCGCCGCGCCTGAAAATCGTCGAGATCATTTGAGGGTCTCTTTTGCTCGAGAACGGACTTGCGATGCGCCCCGCGTCATCGCGCCGCGGAAACTACTCGTCCGACAACAGCTTTTTGTGACGAAAAGATTACAGTATGATGACAGTGAATACACTTGTATTTTAAACACTTACATATTCTAGGCTGAATCGCTCGCCGGCAGAATGACGCGAAACAGCGTTCCCTCGCCAAGCGCAGACTCGATCCCGAGCCGGCCACGGTGGCGCAGCACGATGTGTTTGACGATGGCGAGGCCCAATCCAGTGCCGCCTTTGGCGCGGCTCTTACCGGCGTCGACCCGGTAGAAACGCTCCGTCAGACGCGGAATATGCTCCGGCGCGACGCCGGGACCATAGTCGCGCACCGAGAGAATGACGAGCGCCCCTTTGCGGGATAGCGAGATGTCGATGGGCTTGCAGCCGCCGTCGTCTCCGCACCCGTATTTCAGGGCGTTCTCGACGAGATTCTCGATGACCCGGGCAAGCTCGTCCCGATCTCCAGGCGCGACGACGTTCGGCTGCAGATCGAGATTGATGGCGACGCCCCTGTCTTCGGCCATCTGTGACAGCGTGTCGACGATATGCGCGACGAGCAGCGTGAGATCGACGGGCGTGGCGGGCCGCAGATGCATGTGCTGCTCGATGCGCGACAGCGACAGCAGATCATCGACGAGGCGCGCCATCCGCTGCGCCTGCTCGCGCATGATGCCGAGGAATTTGTTGCGGGTTACGGCGTCCTCGCGCGCCGGACCTTGCAAGGTTTCGACAAAACCCAGCAGCGAGGCGAGCGGCGTGCGCAGCTCGTGGCTGGCGTTGGCGACGAAGTCGACGCGCATGCGCTCGACGCGCCGGGATTCGGTCAGATCGCGCAGGCTCACGACGGCGGCGGGCTCGAACCCTTCGATCTGCATCGGCGCGACATGCGCTTCAAACCAGCATTCCACCGGCAGGCGTTCGACCCAGACGGTCTTCTCCGTCTCGCCTCCGGCGAGCACGCGCGCCACAGCGTCCAGCATATCGGGCGAGCGAAGGCTGCGGGAGAGCGGTTCGCCCTGCCGAATGGCCGGCGAGAGCGCCTGCGCCGCGGCATTGACGGCGGCGACATGGGTTTCGGAGTCGATCACGAAGATCGGCTCCGGGAGCGCGTTGATGACGGGCGCCAGGAGATCTATCGCCTGGTCGCGCCATTTGCGCCGCTGGGTCGACAGTGTCGTGGCGACTGGTCCGGCGCCGTTCAATTCGAGCGCTCCTCCAAAATGCGCGCGATCGCATCCCGCAACGTCGCCCAGCGGCGCGCGCCCTCATCGGCGCCGAGAAGCGCAAGCGCGACAACGAATGGAATAAAATAATAGATCATGCGAAACAGAAGCAGCGACGCCAGAATGCTTTCATGCGACGTCGCCGGGATGGCGTGCAACATCGTCGCCTCGAAGACGCCGATGCCGCCCGGCGCATGGCTGATCACGCCGAGGACGCAGGCGACGACATAAACCGCGACGAATGGCACAAAATCCAGTGGGACGCCCTCGGGAAGCAGCACATAGAGCGCGCCTGCGGCGCAGCATAGGTCGGCGACCCCAAGCGCAAACTGCGCCACGGTTGGTATAAGACCCGGCAGCTCCAGAGCGTGGCCGCGAAGTCGAATCGTCCGGCGATCAACCGTGACCCAGGCAAAATAGAAGAGCACGCCTGCAAGTATGAGAACGCCGGGAATGATGTGAAGGAAGGCAGGCAAGCCGTCGAGCGCTTCGAGCGCTTCCGCGCCATAGATAAAGCCTATCCCCATCACCAGCGTCATCCCGAGCCAGAACGTGACGCCGGCGAAAACCGTTATGTTGGCGACTTGCAGCGCGCTCAACGCGACGCGAGAGTAGATCCAGTAGCGCACGGCCGCGCTGGTGATGATGGGAAATCCAAGGTTGAAGGAAATGGCGTAGCTTGCGAAGGACGCAAGCGCAGCGACCCTGTAGGGCGCGCGCGTTCTCATATGATAGAGGGCGACGACGTCATAACCGGTCAGGAACAGATAGGAGAGCGCGGAGAGAGCCAAGGACGCGAGAATCTGCGCGCCGCTCGTCGCGCGAAAAGCATTCAGCAGATCGGCGTAGCTGAGACTTGAGAGCGTTCGGCCCAGAATATAAGCGGCGAGCGCAAAGACGGCGAGACTGGCCGCCACGCCCAGCGCGCCGAGCGCGCCTCTCGGTAGCCGTTCACGCAGCGACTCGAAAAATCTGCCGCTTGCTTGTGGCCTCACGACGGGCAGCCCCGGCGTCGTGGCTTCGAACACGTCGTTATCGCGCGAAGTCACGCCGCCCTCGTCGCCCAACGCCCGGATCTCGGAGCCTTCAATGCACAACCCTCGTACTCGTCATATCGCTTGAAGCTGGCCTTTGTCTTCTTGCAAGCGTCATCCGGTTCAATCCCTCGATCATGTCATGGCGATGACTGGCATTGCGACGACTAGCACGGCGATGACTAGCACGATCCCAGTCGCTCGCGCCTCTCAAAAGGTTGGCGCTCGGCGATGCGACGTCAAGTCTGCGCCTGCAGGCATCATGGCTCGCCCCGAACGTCGAGCGAGTGAACTGGTCCCTGCTCACCTCGTAAAGCGTCTGCTTGGCAATGCCGGCGTCGGCTGTCGCCGTGCTCTTGAGCATTGGAAAATTGAGCACATGCTCCCCGAACATTGAGCACATGAAGGACACCATCTGGTTCTGCGGACCGTCGCCCGACTCATAGCGAGTGACGAGATGCGGCATCCAGTCGTAACCCCATTTTGCCGCCGGCCTTGGCGACGCCGCCGAGAAGGTCGGACGTCATGATCGGGAACTGGCACATCGACATGACGTCGAGCATTTGTGGATGAACCGTCACCAACACGGCGGTCGCGGCGCACATCGCCGACGGTCAAAAATCCGAGTTGGGGCGGGCAAGCGATTACACCGACGTCATACTGGTCGGCGACCGAGGCGAGCGCGGAGTCCCTACGCGTGAAAAACATCGACTCGACCTGACGATCGGTCATGAGAGCCTTTGGCGTCTCGTGCTCGAATTCCATGAGTTCGAGATTGCCGGGAATGAAGCTTAAATTGTCAAAATAGGTTTTCCGAACGATGTCGCTGAGGGGTCGCCTGCTGTCGTCGTAGCGGATCGCCCCGTAGAGGGTCTCATTCTCTCCGACGTCGAATTCTGGCTGCACGCCGTGCAGCGCGGAGAGGCTCGCCTGGGGATCGAGGTCAATCGCAAGCACCCTGTAGCCGCGAAACACGAGATATTGGGCGAGGTGAGCCGCCGTGGTGGTCCTGCCGCTGCCGCCTTTAAATTGACGACAGAGATGACCTGCAGATGCTCCGAGCTGTTTCGAAAACGAATATATTTGCGGTCGGGCTTGCTGCTGGCGTCGAGATATACGCGTAAAGACTGGATGTCGCCGAAGGTGTACGAGCGGCGGCCATTTGGACCGACTTCAACGGCTGGGCCTTTCTTTTCTAAAGACAGGCGGCGCAAATAGCCGTCATTAACCCGATCAGTTTTGCCGCCTCCAGCGTCGAGAATCGTCGTAAAGTCTTCTTCGCCTCAGGAGGGACGAGTTGCAACCGATGCGCTTGGAGACGAGCCGAAAGCTCCCGCGTATCGGCGCCGACAAGTTCGTTGATCGCATTCGATCGAAATTGGAGAACAGGGGTGTCCACGGCAAATCTCTTCAGCCACGCTTTCTAGCGATCGGCGTCGTTTGCCGTGACAAGATCCCCCGATTCGGCCTCAGTGGCAAGGAGTTTTGAGTTAATCAAAGGTTAACGCCGCGTAAGGACATCGTCGGCTCATCACGACATTATTACGCGCCCACAATCCGGCAAATTTCGCCAAGCCGGCAAGCCATGCTGCGGAGAGCCGCTGTGCTCGAGGCCTGTCGCGCGCAGGATGCGCTTCACGCCAAGTCAAAGTGCAGAAGGCCTATCAGATAGCCGCGTATGCATAGTTGTAAGCGAAGAGCCACAAAGCCTGGCGGAACGCGAACGGTCGAACAGGCTGTTGCAAAAGGACAACAAGGCGAAAGTTTTTTGTTTTTTCGGTCGGCATTGGGGCAACGCCAATTGGCGTTGAGGGTCATAGGTAATATGCTCTAGCAACATTTTTTAATATCTATCACTGGCGAGACAGCGCGATGCGGCTTTCATTGGCGGGCTGGCACTTCTTCGCAGCTGCGGCGCTCGCCGCAACGCCACCAGCGTGGGCACAGGAAAAGATCGGCATCGCAGTCATAGTGCGCAATGACGTGAGTGGGATGTTGTTATCCCGGACCGTGCCCATCAGCCCCGGTGAGGATGTTTTCGGAAAGGAGATCGTGAAAACCGGTCCTGAAAGCTCGGCCAAACTCGTTTTTGCAGATAGCACAAATCTTGCTGTTGGACCGAACGCGAGCGTCACGCTGGACAGGTTCGTTTTTTCGGGTCCGACGGACTATAAAAAAGCGGCAGTGACGCTGGTCAGGGGAGCTTTCCGCTTCACAACCGGCACTTCCGACAAACGCGCCTATGAAATTAAAACAGGAGTGGCAACCCTTTCGGTGCGGGGAACGGTCGGCGACATTCTCGCGCGCGAACGCGAGACGATCGTTACAGTGGTCTCCGGGGCGATATTGGCATGTTCGATCATGAGCTATCGATGCACGGTGGTTCTCGCGGGCGAAACTGCAAAAATCACGTTAAATTCTGCCAGCAAAAAGACGGTCCAGGGGCCGAACGCATTTAGCTTCGAAGGAATCTGCGCAGCGGACCCATCGGTGTGCGTGGTCACGCCCTACCAACATGCGGCGAATGAAGTGGCCCCTGATCTGACGCCCTATGCAGTGGGAGCCGCCGCTCTCGGAGCTGTTGGCGCCGGTATAGCTGCAGGGACGGCGCACAGCGCGTCCACACCTCCTTTCATTCCGCCGCTCTTCAGCCCTGCTAGTCCATAGGTTGCTAGCGTCTAACAGCTACTCGCAGTCAAGGGCTTGGCGATCTGGGTTCGTTGCCTGCTGAGCGACCGCGAGGTCTCGCGGCGGCTATCGGGCGCGTTCGAACCGACCTAGCGAGCTCTTTGTCGATGTAACGGAGAACGCTTCGTTTGCTCGTTGAGTCTGGAAATAAAAGGTCTACCAGTTCCGTGGAACTGAGAAAAAAACGAACCGTTCGCTCATCGAGCGAATCTGTTCGCAAAATGTCTTTCAAAGCTATTCGCCTGCGCCACAACGTCGGAAAGCCAAAATGCGGGAACAGCCTGCGCGGAAACGAAATTTTCCGCGCATTTGCGCGAATTCCGATCGCCTCGGCAAGAAACGCCTGGGCGCTAAAAAGCGCCACGAGGCCGGAGAATACGCGATAGTTTAGAGCAAAATCTTGCTCAGTAAGTTCGTCCAGGAAAAGTAACCATAGAATCGGTCCAATGGCGAATACTGACCAAAAAGCGCAAACCCTCCAAAATCTGACGGCCCCACTCCCCTCCAGCATATGTAATTCCTACTACTAAAATCGTGGTTGATAATCAGGCGCGGGGCGTCGAAGGCGACTGCAGTGTAGCGTTAGCTTTATAATGTAAGTCGTCGTGACTTATAGCTTATTTGCCGAAAACTTTAGCCTCACTCCGTCACGCCGTCAATGCCCCCAGGCGCTCACGCCGGCTCGTGGATTGTGGCTGTCCGATTCAACTGTCCTCGCTAAATCACGCTTCATCAGCTGCGTCGCTCGGACGCGGCCCCGGAACGCTTATGGCGAATCTTCAGCGAAAAACACGATGAAAGTAATTGCCGACGAAGAAAACGAAGACGGTTGCGATATCCACGGCAAGAAGCGAGCGGAGGCTCGGCCTTCTCCTTAGGGCTGTCCGCGTATCTCTGGCGCCGGAAGCGTCGGACGCGCCGATGTGAGAGCGCCTGCCGACTGCGCTCAAGCTTCCTCCATGATCGAAATATGCGGCGCGAGCCTTCTTCTCATCGCCCGAGTGGATTGAATCTCAATTCGATAGCGTCTGGAGCGTTTCCGAAAAGGCATTGCCGCGCTCAAGGCGCTTTTTTGGATGGCCGTTAAGTCAAAGAAAAGGCATTATTTGTTACGAAGTTAGCCTGTTCGCAGGCGCCAGCGTCGAGGTCCATTTCATGATTGATCTGCATTCGCATATTTTGCCCGGAATTGACGACGGCGCCGCCAATTTCGACATTGCTCTCGAGATGGCGCGTATTGCCGTCGCCAATGGCGTCACCGTTCAGGCTTGCACGCCCCACATCTTTCCTGGCGTCTATGATAATTCCGGTCCGCAAATTCGATTGGCGGTCGAAGAATTTCAGAACTGCCTGGATGAACATGGAATTCCATTGTGCCTGGTGACTGGCGCCGACGCCCATATCGTTCCAAACATGGTGGGTGGATTGCGATCTGGCGCAATCCTATCGCTTGCTGACACGAGATATGTGCTCGTGGAGCCGCCACATCACGTTGCGCCGCCACGTATTGAATATCTCTTTTTTGAACTCCTGAGTGCGGGCTACGTGCCGATTCTCACCCATCCTGAGAGGTTGACGTGGATAGAAAGTCGTTTTGAGACATTCGTTCAGCTCTTCCAGGCTGGCGTCTGGATGCAAATTACCTCCGGTTCAGTGACAGGCTCCTTTGGCAGGAGACCTCAATATTGGTCGGAACGAATGTTGAATGAAGGGATGGTCCATATTTTGGCTTCTGACGCCCACGGAGCAAGGCGCCGAAGGCCTGACCTTGCCGAGGGACGCGCGGCGGCGGCGAAATGGCTGGGCGAGACAGAGGCGGAGCAGCTTGTTCTTATTCGTCCGCGCGCGATCTTGGAGAATGTCGCTCCATCTGACGTGACCCCCCCAGCCCGGGCACAGCATTCGAACTCGGGTGACCCCTATAGCGTAGAGAGTCGTTCTCGCGGGCAGCGGTCGCGATGGACCGGGGCTGGGCGCGACAGCGGGCCGGGAGAAAAGCGCCGACACGGCGCAGATCGCGGTTTTTCAGGGTTGCTCGACCGTTTTTTTGGATAATAGAAACGTGAGCGGCACGGCCTGCCCGCACCGGGGTGAGCCGCCCGTTCTCCAGAGTAGCGATCCCGGCAGAATTTATAGCCCCGATATTGCGCGACGGCTTCCGCCTGCGTAAGCTGATGAAGGTCGTTCACGCCACGCAATTCGGTCTCATCGGCGATGACAACGGCGGTTTCACGTCTGTCCGCCCGCGCCAGCTCCACCACGTCGGTCAGGTAGAACTCGCCCTTGGCGTTCTTGTTATCATTTTTTCAAAGAGACGTAGCGCGTGGCCGCCGTCAATCGCCATCAATCCGGCGTTGCAGAGCGTGACTGCGCGCTCTTCGTCGCTTGCGTCCTTCTCGTCGAGAAGGGCGACGAGGCGCCCGGAAGCGTCGCGCAGCAGCCGTCCTCCGTAGTCAGCCGTGATGACCCCGCTTACGCGACGCCGGCGCCTCCGGCAAGCGCAGCGCCAATCGTCGGCGCCGTGACGAGCGGCGTTTCGGCGAACGTCTCGCGGCGCGACGATTTTTGGCTGTCGGACTCGCGCCGCAGCCGCGCGAGATCGGCGTCCACCATCTCGCAAATCATTTCGCGAAGATCGATCTCCGGCGTCCAGCCAAGAACCTGCCGCGCCTTGCTGGAATCGCCAAGCAAAACGTCCACCTCGGCCGGACGGTAGAACGCCGGGTCGATGATGACGAATTTTTCCATGTCGAGGCCGGCGTGCTCGAAAGCGATGTGGCACATATCGCGCACCGTGGTGGTGACGCCGGTCGCGACGACGTAATCGTCCGGCTTCTCCTGCTGCAGCATCAACCACATGGCGCGCACGTAATCCTTGGCGTGCCCCCAGTCGCGCTTGGCGTCGATATTGCCGAGCCGCAACTCCGTGGCGCGGCCGAGTTTGATCGCGGCGACGCCGGTCGTGACCTTGCGGGTGACGAATTCGACGCCGCGCAGCGGGCTTTCATGATTGAAGAGAATGCCCGAGGAGGCGTGAAGGCCGAAGCTCTCGCGATAGTTCACCGTGATCCAATGGCCGTAGAGCTTCGCCACGGCATAGGGGCTGCGCGGATAGAAGGGCGTCTTCTCGCTCTGCATCGGCTCCTGGATGAGCCCGTACATTTCCGAGGACGACGCCTGGTAGAAGCGCGCTTTGGGCGCGCCGAGCCGCATCGCCTCAAGCACGTTGGTCACGCCGACGCCGGTGACGTTCGCGGTGAGGAGGGGCTGGCGCCA
>NZ_JADNQY010000017.1:0-142241 GCF_015709545.1 Methylocystis sp. H4A
CGGGGTTCTTGCCCTCGAGCGCGCACAGCGCCGAACCCTTGGTGATCGGAATGTCGTCGCCGGGGAACTCATATTTGCTGAGCAGCTCGCGCACTTCGAGCTCGACGAGCTCGAGAAGCTCCGGATCGTCGACCATGTCGACCTTGTTGAGGAACACGACGAGCGCCGGCACGCCGACCTGGCGGGCAAGCAGAATATGCTCGCGGGTCTGCGGCATCGGGCCGTCGGCGGCCGAGACCACCAGGATCGCGCCGTCCATCTGCGCCGCGCCGGTGATCATGTTCTTCACATAATCGGCGTGGCCGGGACAATCGACATGGGCGTAATGGCGGTTCTTCGTCTCATATTCGACATGCGCCGTCGAAATCGTGATGCCGCGCGCCTTCTCTTCCGGCGCCTTGTCGATCTGGTCATAGGCCGTAAAGGTCGCGCCGCCCGTCTCCGCCAGAACCTTGGTGATCGCCGCCGTCAAAGACGTCTTGCCGTGGTCGACGTGCCCAATCGTCCCAATGTTGCAGTGCGGCTTCGTGCGTGAAAACTTTTCCTTGGCCATCGCCGTGCTCCTCTTAAAGAGTTCCGTTTGCCCGTAGTGATCGAGATCAGGCGTATTTCGCCTGCACCTTCTTCGACTCCGCCTCGGGCACTTGTTCGTAGTGATCGAATTGCATCGTGTAGCTCGCGCGTCCCTGCGTGAAGGAGCGCAGCTGATTGACGTAGCCGAACATGTTGGCGAGCGGCACCATGGCGTTGATCACCACGGCGTTAGCGCGCATGTCCTGACCTTGAATCTGTCCGCGACGGGAATTCAGATCGCCGATGACAGAACCGGTATATTCCTCCGGCGTCACCACCTCGACCTTCATGATCGGCTCGAGCAGCACCGAGCCGCCCTTCTGCAGCGCTTCGCGCGTCGCGGCGCGCGAGGCGATCTCGAAGGCGAGCACCGACGAGTCGACGTCATGGAAGGCGCCGTCGATGAGCGTCGCTTTCAGATCGACGACCGGGAAGCCGGCGAGAATGCCGGACGTCGTCACCGACGCAATGCCCTTGTCGACGCCGGGGATATATTCCTTCGGCACCGCGCCGCCGACGATCTTGCTTTCGAACTCATTGCCTTTGCCGGCTTCGTTGGGTTCGAAAATGATCTTCACGCGCGCGAACTGGCCGGTGCCGCCGGTCTGTTTCTTATGCGTATAGTCGATTTCAAGCTTGCGCCCGAGGCGCTCGCGATAGGCGACCTGCGGCGCGCCGATATTGGCGTCGACCTTATAGGTGCGCTTCAAAATGTCGACCTTAATGTCGAGATGCAGTTCGCCCATGCCCTTGAGGATGGTCTGGCCACTTTCCTGATCGGTCGAGACGCGGAACGAGGGATCCTCCGCCGCGAGCTTCTGCAGCGCGATGCCGAGCTTCTCCTGATCGGCCTTCGACTTCGGCTCGATGGCGATCTCGATGACCGGGTCCGGGAACTCCATGCGCTCCAGAATGACGGGCTTCTGCATGTCGCAGAGCGTGTCGCCGGTGCGCGTGTCCTTGAGTCCCGCGAGCGCGACGATGTCGCCCGCGAAGGCTTCCTTGATGTCTTCGCGATTATTGGCGTGCATCAGCAGCATGCGGCCGATGCGCTCTTTCTTCTCTTTCGTCGAATTGAGCACTGTCGTGCCGGAGTCGATCTTGCCCGAATAGACGCGGGCGAAGGTGATCGTGCCGACAAAGGGATCGTCCATGATCTTGAACGCGAGCATCGAGAAGGGCTCGGAATCGAGCGGCTTGCGATCCAGCTCCTCGCCCGTGTCCACGTCGACGCCCTTGATCGCCTCGCGATCGACCGGCGACGGCAGATAATGCACGACCGCGTCGAGCAGCGGCTGGACGCCCTTGTTCTTGAAGGCCGAGCCGCAGAACACCGGGATGAAGGCGATCTTGCGCACGGCGGCGCGGATGAGCCTGTGCAGCGTCTCCTCGTCCGGCTCCTGGCCGTCAAGATAGGCCGCCATGGCGTCGTCGTCCATTTCGACCGCGGCTTCGATCAGCGCCAAACGATATTCCTTGGCCTTGTCGAGCAGGTCGGCCGGAATCTCTTCGTCGTGATATTTCGCGCCGAGGCCTTCGTCTTCCCAGACCACGGCCTTCATGCGCACGAGATCGATGATGCCCTTGAAATTCGACTCGGAGCCGATCGGCAATTGCACGCAGACCGGGCGGCCGCCGACGCGCGTCTTGATTTCCTCGACGCAGCGGTCGAAGTCGGCGCCGATCTTGTCCATTTTGTTCACGAAGACGATGCGCGGCACATTGTATTTGTCGGCCTGACGCCAGACGGTCTCAGTCTGCGGCTCGACGCCCTGATTGCCGTCGAGCACGCATACGGCGCCGTCGAGCACGCGCAGGCTGCGCTCGACTTCAATCGTGAAGTCGACGTGGCCGGGCGTGTCGATGATGTTGAGGCGCTTGCCGTTCCAGAACGTCGTCGTTGCGGCGGACGTGATGGTGATGCCGCGCTCCTGCTCCTGCTCCATCCAGTCCATCGTCGCGGCGCCTTCATGCACCTCGCCGATTTTATGGCTCTTGCCGGAGTAATAGAGGATGCGTTCCGTCGTCGTCGTCTTGCCCGCATCAATGTGGGCCATGATGCCGAAGTTACGGTAGTCCTCGATCGGATGAGAGCGGGCCATGACGGTTGTCCTTACCAGCGGTAGTGCGAGAAGGCGCGGTTGGCCTCCGCCATGCGATGCGTGTCTTCGCGCTTCTTCACCGCGGCGCCGCGGTTGTTGGACGCGTCGAGCAGTTCGGCCGACAGACGGTCGACCATGGTCTTGTCGTTGCGGGCGCGGGCCGCGGTGATGATCCAGCGGATGGCGAGCGCCTGACGACGCTCGTTGCGCACTTCGACCGGCACCTGATAGGTGGCGCCGCCGACGCGGCGGGACCGAACCTCGATCGCCGGCGCGACATTCTCGAGCGCCTGCTTGAAGACGGCGAGCGGATCGCTCTTGGCCTTCGACTCGACCTGATCGAGCGCGCCATAGACAATCTGCTCGGCGACCGACTTCTTGCCGTCGTACATGATCGAGTTCATGAATTTCGTGAGAACGATGTCGCCAAACTTGGCGTCTTCGATCACTTCACGCTTTTCGGCCCGGTGGCGACGAGACATCGAATGGCTCCTTACTTCGGACGCTTCGCGCCGTATTTCGAACGGCGCTGCTTGCGGTCCTTGACGCCCTGCGTGTCCAGCACGCCGCGCAGAATGTGATAGCGAACGCCGGGAAGATCCTTCACGCGGCCGCCGCGGATCATCACGACCGAGTGCTCCTGAAGGTTATGGCCCTCGCCCGGGATGTAGCCGATGACCTCGAATCCGTTGGTCAGGCGTACCTTGGCGACCTTGCGAAGCGCCGAGTTCGGCTTCTTCGGCGTCGTCGTATAGACGCGGGTGCACACGCCGCGCTTCTGCGGGCAGGACTGCAGATGGCGCGCCTTCTCGCGATAGGTCGGCGCTTGGCGCGGCTTGCGGATCAACTGGCTGATCGTCGGCATTCAATAGGGTCCTTCGCGTGATTGCGAATGGCGGATGTCAAGGTGGTCCCGCCGCGCATGGCCTTAAAGGCACGCGCAAACGAGCGAAGCGCCGATGGCCGTAAGGGCCAAGGCGCTTCTAACGCAGAGGATCCCGTCGCCGGGATCGTGCCTTCCTGTCAGTCGCTTTCGCGACGTGCTGATTACCAATTACATTTGGCGGTCACAGGCAAGGCGACAGCGTTTAAGTTCGAAGGATCGAGAGCGAGGCGCTCGCCGACGGCATGAACTTACGGCCTGTCGAAAGTGGGCGGAACCTAATCGCGAAGATTAGGTGCGTCAAGCGGAGAGTGCGTCATGAGGGAGAAATTCGTTTCCCTTCGTCATTGCGAGCGAAGCGAAGCAATCCAGAGCCGCGCCCGCTGCCCTGGATTGCTTCGTCGCGATGCTCCTCGCAATGACGTCGGCTGCATTTCAAGACCGTCTATAGAAAAGTCCGCTAAGCGTCATTTTTGTCATTGAGGAAGAAAATTCTTCAAGAACTCGATCACCGGCCCCGCGTGCTCGCCGAGCTTCTGCGCCGCCTCGTCCCAGCTTTAATCGCCGCCGCCCAAAGCTTTTTGCTGGCGAGAACGCTTGCCACAACGGATTTAAGCCGGTTGGCGTCGGCCGAGACCGCTATCCACATATCTTCGGCGGAGGTGGAGGCGGAGGCGATGGTGGAGGCGAAGGCGTAGGCGGCTGAGAGGGCGGCGGAGGCGGAGGCGTCGGGGGCGGAGGTGACTCGGGCGGCCTAGGCGGAAGCGTCGATGGCGGCGTAGGCGGAAGCGGCGTCGGAGGCGGCATAGGCGGCAAGGTCGGCGTAGACGCGAAGTTCATTAGCGCGGGTCGGATATTTGGCTGCGACCCGCGCCGCTGCGCTCGACCAAAAGTACGCGAAAGTCAACGTTACGAAGCGGCGCTGGTCACGCTTCGTAATTCGATAGAGCGAGGGCGCGACGCGCAGGGCCGCCCGCGCGGCGATCACGACGCTGACCTCGCGCGGCTGCGTGCTCAGCCACGCTATTCAACTCGCCGTCTGAAATGTCGTTCATCGAAATCTCCGCGCCTCACAAGATGAGCGGGTCACTCGCGCGTCGCAAGGCCGCCATCATTCTCGGCGCGCGCCGCGCGACCGGGAATCCATTTGCAACATCAATGATGTCCGGGCCTGGCTCTGGCTGCCCGCTGTCGCGGGCATGACAGCGCGGCGACGAATGCGGCGCAAATCGTCGCAGGCGGCGAAGGGGCCGTTCAACGCCGCCGCGAAAGCCGGTAAGCTCACGGCGAAAAAACAGGAGGAACCGACCGCATGAGCCATGTCGCGCATGAGTTACATGACGAATTTCCGGAGCAGGCCGAAGCGATTCATGCGTTGAAGGCCGGAAACGCGCATTTCGCCCGCATCGCGGAAGACTATCACACGCTCAATCGCGCCATTCACCGCATGGAGACCAATGTCGAGCCGGCCGACGACGCGACGATCGAAGATTTGAAAAGGAAGCGGCTCGCGCTCAAGGACGAGATCGCCGGCTTCCTGGCGACGGTTTAAGACCCCCTCCCCGGCCCTCCCCCGCTGCGCGGGAGAGGGAGCGGGCGTGCAGCGCCGTCATGCCCGGCCTTGCGCCGGGCATCCACGAGGCGATCGCGCCTATTGAGTCTTGGAAGGCGCGCCACGGAAGGCGCGCCACGGCGTGGATGGCCGCGACAAGCGCGGCCATGACGCGGCGAACCGGCCGCCACGGCGCCGCGCTATCGATATTGCGCAGGCGGCTGCGGATTGTTGGCGGGGTTGCTGTCGTGCTTGGTCAGGCGGGCGACCAGCGGGCCGCCGACGAGGGGCTGAAGTTCCGCCTCCAGCGCGTCGGCGACGTCCTTTCCATAGATTTCCTCACCGGCGACATGGATCGAGAAAGCTTTGCTGTGCTTCTCGATTTTCGCCGGATCTTCGATCACCGCCTTGGTCCATTTGTAGAGCGGGAAATTCTCCTCGCCGCGCTGTTCGGCCGCAGCGACATATTCGGAAAAGGCGTCGAGCTGGTTCCGAAGCTTCGCGTTATGTTTGGCGAGAATATCGCTGAGCGGCTTGAGCGCCGGATTTTCCGGATCCTTGCGCGCGAGCTTGGCCGCCGCGTCGACGAGATTGACCCGAACCTGATATGCCCAATCTTCGCTCATCGATCCACTCCCTGGGGCTGACGCCGCGCGCTGCGCTTTTCACTTGCGCCTTATGAGCCAGAACGGCGTCGGGGCTGAAAGACCCTTTAGCAGATTGGCAAAAACCCGAGATTTTCCAACCCCCGGGAGCGCGCCCGACTGTCGCTGCGGCCAAGCTATCCCATTGTCGCCGTTATGTTTAATCGCGCATGCCCTGGCACAAGGTGATTTTTTCGACAATACTGTGTATAAGCGGTCCAGCGGCATCAAGGCGGCGCCGCCCCTGGGAACGGACGTCGGCCACATTTCAGCCGCCTTGGCCTCGGACTTTGTCAGGTCGACGGCGCCTTTCGAACGTCCCGCTGTCGAGTCGATAAGAGTGTCGACTGTTGAGCATCGACGTCGCGCCCTTCGAGGAATCGGGGGCGGTCGTTTCGCGCGGAAAGCGCAGTCACGTCGCGCCGGCCCGGACGTTAAATTGCGGCCGCAAATAGCAAAGGGTGAAGATGCCGACCATCGCTCTCGTCGACGACGATCGAAACATTCTCACCTCTGTCTCCATCGCTCTGGAGGGCGAGGGTTATCGCGTCCAGACCTATACCGACGGCGCGCAGGCGCTCGACGGACTGCGCGCCAACCCGCCCGATCTGGCGATCTTCGACATTAAGATGCCGCGAATGGACGGCATGGAGCTTCTGCGTCGACTGCGGCAGAAGTCCGACCTCCCGGTGATTTTTCTCACCTCCAAGGACGAGGAAATCGACGAGCTGTTCGGCCTGAAAATGGGCGCGGACGACTTCATTCATAAGCCCTTCTCGCAACGGCTGCTCGTCGAGCGCGTGAAGGCGATCCTGCGGCGCGCCAATCCCAAGGAGGCCGCGGCTCAGAAGGAATCGGAAGCCAAGGTCCTGGAGCGCGGCGCGCTCGTGATGGACCCTGAGCGCCACACCTGCACCTGGCGAGGCGATCCGGTGGTGCTGACCGTGACCGAATTCCTGATTTTGCAGTCGCTGGCCCTGCGTCCCGGCGTCGTGAAGAGCCGCAATGCGCTCATGGACGCGGCCTATGACGACCAGGTCTATGTCGACGATCGAACGATCGACAGCCACATCAAGCGATTGCGCAAGAAATTCAAGGTGGTGGACAATGATTTCGAAATGATCGAGACGCTCTATGGCGTGGGCTATCGATTCAAGGAAGCCTGAGTTCTCGCGGAGGGGACGCGAGGTGGACGCAAGCATCGAGGGTGACGGCGACGTGACCGCCGTCGGCGACCCGGTCGCGGAAGCGCCGCGTCCGGCGGTCCCGGCGACCGCTCCTGCGCGCGACGCTGCGGCGGCGCGGGCCCGCCTGTGGCGGACGATCTCCGTCCGTTTGGCGCGGGCGCAGCGAACTGTGCAGCGAACGGTCCAGTCGCATCTTTCGTCCTCGCTCACCCGCCGCATCGTCGTTCTCAATCTTGGCGGGCTTGTCGCGCTGCTGGCCGGGTTCCTCTACCTCAACCAGTTTCGCGAAGGTCTGATCGACGCCCGCGTGCAAAGTCTGCAGACGCAGGGCGAGATCATCGCCGCGGCGGTGGCGGCCTCGGCGACGGTGGACACCGACGCCATCTCCATCGATCCGGAAAAGCTGTTGAAGCTCGCGCCGGGAGAGAGCGCGAGCGGCGCCGAAGGCGGTTCTCCGCTGGAGTTTTCGCTCAATCCCGAGCGCGTCGGGCCGCTGCTGCGGCGTCTGGTGTCGCCGACGCGGCTGCGGGCGCGCATCTACGACCGCGACGGCTTCCTTTTGCTGGACTCGCGCTCCGTCTCCGGCCGTTCGAACATTCTGCGCTTCGAGTTGCCGCCGGCGGCCGGCCAGCCCACGACCCTCGACGCATCCTCCTTCCTCGAAAGATCGCTGGAGTTTGTCCAGCGGCTGTCACATCGGCCGGAGCTGCCGCTTTACGAAGACATCGGCATGGGCAATGGCAAAGCCTATCCTGAGGTCGGCAGCGCGCTCGACGGACATATTCATTCGGTGGTGCGCGCCAACGCCACGGGCGAAACCATCATTTCCGTCGCCGTCCCGGTTCAGCGTTACCGGTCGGTGCGCGGCGCACTGCTCCTTTCGACCATGGGCGGCGACATCGACGCCGTGATCGTCACGGAACGCTGGGGCATCATCCGCATCTTTCTGGTCTCGGCCGGCGTGATGCTGCTGATCTCGCTGTTCTTCACTAACACGATCACCGAACCGATGCGCCGCCTCGCCGAAGCGGCCGAGCGCGTGCGGCGCGGCGTCAAATCCCGCCAGGAGATCCCGGACTTCTCGGACCGGCCGGACGAAATCGGCCATCTTTCCGGCGCGCTGCGCGACATGACGAAGGCCCTCTACAACCGCATCGACGCGATCGAGCATTTCGCCGCGGATGTCGCGCATGAACTCAAGAATCCATTGACGTCTCTGCGCAGCGCCGTCGAGACGCTGCCGATCGCCAAGACCGAGGAGTCGCGCGACAGGCTGCTCGCCATCATCAAGCATGACGTCGGCCGGCTCGACCGTTTGATCAGCGATATTTCCGACGCGTCTCGTCTCGACGCCGAACTCGCGCGCGCCGACATGGACGTCGTCGATCTCTCGGCGGCGCTGTCGACCGTCGTCGACTTGGCGCGCGCGGTGGACCGCGGCGACGGCGTCAACATTCAGCTCACCGTGCGCTCCTCTCCATACGACGCGCCGCGCAGCCGCTGGCGCGTTCTGGGCAATGACTCGCGCCTCGGGCAGGTGTTCAACAATCTGATCGACAACGGCCGGTCGTTTTCAAAGCCCGGCGGCGTCGTACGGGTGCTGCTGTGGCCGGAGCGGGCCAAGGGGCCGGGAGGCCAGCAGATCGAGGGCTTCGAGATCATCGTCGATGACGACGGCCCCGGAATTCCCGACGACGCGTTCGAACGCATTTTCGAGCGTTTCTACACCGACCGGCCGGAACAGGGGTTTGGCCAGAACTCCGGGCTCGGGCTCTCGATCTCCCGCCAAATCATCGAGGCGCATGGCGGACGCGTCCGCGCCCTCAACCGCACCCGCGCGCATCCGCAGGGCACTGACGAGCCCCTGCCCGGCGACGCCGTGCTTGGCGCCCGCTTTGTCGTCTGGTTGCCTTCGGCGCGATGACGCCGCCGCAAGCGTCAGAATATGTTCACGCCAATGCGCTGGTTCTCGGCGACTTCGGCCTGCTGCTGCGCGGACCGTCCGGCGCCGGCAAGAGCGCGCTCAGCTTGCAGCTGATTGCCGATTGGCGGGCGCGCGGCGCTTTCGCGGCGCTCGTCGGCGACGACCGTGTCGCGCTCGAAGCGCGTCACGGCCGCCTGATCGCAAGGCCGCACCCGTCAATCCGCGGCATGATCGAGGCGCGCGGTCTCGGGTTGTTGCGCGTCGCCTATGAGCCGGCCTGCGTCTTGCGGGCCGTAGTGGACCTCCTCGCGTCCAAAGAGTCGCCGAAACGATATCCGGACGAGGACCAAGCAACGACTCGGCTGAGCGGCGTAACGCTGCCGCGTATGTTCGAAAACGCCGAAAACATCGGGGCGGCGGCTCGGATTGCGGCTTACATTCAGAACGTTGTGACAAATTGACGGAGTCCTGCTGTTTTCGCTTGCCTATTTCGCCGCGTTGCACAAAATGTCGCCCCTGTTGAGCGGGGCGATCACGGCGGGCGCAACGGCTCCTCCTGGGATGCAATCTGGCTCCGTTCGCCCTTGCGGGCCGACGCGTTTTACGAGACATCGGCGCGCAAGAGACGTCTTCATGAGTGGTAGGGTCGTATGATCGGAATGGTCTTGGTGACCCATGGCCACCTTGCCACTGAGTTTCGCGCGGCGCTCGAACACGTCGTCGGACCTCAAAAGCAGATTGCGGCGATCTCGATTGGGCCCGAGGACGATATGGAGCGCCGGCGCGGGGATATCATTGAGGCGATCCGCGAGGCGGACAGCGGCGAAGGCGTGGTGCTGCTCACCGATATGTTCGGCGGCACGCCCTCCAATCTTGCAATATCCGTAATGGATGGCGGAAAGGTGGAGGTTCTCGCGGGGGTCAACCTGCCGATGCTGATCAAACTCGCTTCGGTCCGCGATACGCAACCTTTGGAGCAGGCGGTGCTGCAGGCGCAGGACGCCGGCCGCAAATATGTTTACATCGCCAGCAAAGTGCTCAACGCTAAATGAATGACCTCGTGACCGATAAATTGCATCAGGCTGCGGCCGAAGACTCCATGTCGCGGGAGTTCGCGATCGTCAACAAGAAGGGGCTGCACGCCCGCGCGACCGCCAAATTCGTTCAGTGCTGCGAGAAATTCGACGCCGTCATCACCGTTTCGAGAGGCGACGAAACCGTTGGCGGCAGCTCGATCATGGGCATTCTGACGCTCGGCGCAAGCCAGGGCGCGACGATCGTCGTCACCGCGACGGGCCCCCAGGCGAAGGCGGCCCTCGACGCGCTGGAGACGCTCATCGCCCATCGCTTCGGCGAGGACGAATAGCTCGGCCTAAGGCGCCGCCGAAAGCGGCCGCAGCGCGCGCGCCAAATCTTGCGCGCAAGCGGCCAGCCCTGTAGAGCGCGTCCGCCACAGTCGCCATGTTATTCGAAGCAACCGCGAGAGTTGCGATCCCTCGCACGTTGCTGAACCTTCCCCTGCTGGCAGGCGTCGTCAATGTCCGTCTTTAAAGTTTACGTGCGGGTGCTGGGGCTGTTGCGGCCTCAGGCGCGGCTTGCGCTCATACTGGTCGCGGCCAATCTGGCGCTCGCCGTCTCCGCCTTCGCCGAGCCGATGCTCTTTGGGCGCATTATCGACCGCATGACGCGCGCGCAGGCGCCCGGCGCGACTTTGACATGGAGCGATCTGCTGCCGCTCGTGTCCGCCTGGGCCGCCTTCGGCCTGTTTTCGATCGGCGGCGCCATTCTCGTCGGCCTCAACGCCGATCGTCTTGCGCATCGCCGCCGGCTCGCGATCATGTCGGATTATTTCGACCACGTTCTCAGCCTGCCGCTGAGTTTTCACACCAACGTCCACTCCGGACGTCTCTTAAAGATCATGCTCGATGGGGCGAACGCCATGTCGGGGCTGTGGCTTTCGTTCTTTCGCGAGAACTGCGCGTCCTTCGTTGCGCTCTTCGTGCTGTTGCCGGCGACGCTATTCGTCAATTGGCGGCTCGGCTCGCTGCTCATGGCGCTTGTCGTGATCTTTTATTTCGTGACGAGCTTCGTCCTACGACGCACGGAAGATCTGCAGGGCCAGGTCGAGCGCTACAATTCGACGCTCGCCGAACATGCGTCCGATGCGCTTGGCAACATCCCGGTGGTGCAGAGCTTTACGCGCATCGAAAGCGAGTCGCATGCGCTGAACCGTATCATCGATGACGTCATCGCGGCGCAGATGCCGGTTCTCTCCTGGTGGGCCTTCGTCGCCGTCGCCAGCCGCGCCTCGGCGACGCTGACGATTCTGGCGATTTTCCTACTTGGCGTCTGGCTGCATTTGCGCGGGCAGGCGACGATCGGCGAGATCGTCGCCTTCATGAGCTTTGCGACCATGCTGATCGCCCGCCTCGAACAGGCGGTCGGCTTCGTCAATGTCCTGTTCCAGCAGTCCGCGAAGATTGCGGAATTCTTCGGCGTCCTCGACACGCCGCCGAGCGTCGCCGATCGCCCGCATGCCCGCGACGCGGAGCGGCTGGTGGGCGCGGTCGAATTCGACAGCGTCACCTTCGCCTACGACGGGCGACGGCCGGCGGTGCGCGACGTGTCGTTTACGGCGAAACCTGGAGAGACGATCGCGCTCGTCGGCTCGACGGGCTCTGGAAAATCAACGACGCTTGGGCTCTTGCATCGGGCCTTCGATCCAGACAGCGGCTCGGTGAAAATCGACGGCGTCGACATCCGCGAATTCACTCTAAGCTCGCTTCGCCGCAACATCGGCGTCGTCTTTCAAGAGCCGATGCTGTTTGCGCGATCGATCGAGGAAAATCTGCGAATCGGCAATCCGGACGCGACGGACGAGGAGATCGCCCATGCGCTCGAACTGGCGCAGGCGACGGAATTCGTCGCGCATCAGAGCGACGGGCGGGCGACGCGCGTCGGCGAACGCGGCCGCTCGCTCTCGGGCGGCGAGCGCCAGCGGCTCTCGATCGCAAGGGCGCTGTTGAAAAATCCGCCGATCATGGTGTTCGACGAGGCGACCTCGGCGCTCGACGCGACGACCGAGCGGCTGATTCAAAAGGCGCTGGAGGCGGCGATGAAGGGGCGCACGACCTTCGTCATCGCCCATCGGCTGGCCACCGTGCGCAACGCCGACCGCATCCTCGTCTTCGATCAGGGCGAGATCGTCGAGAGCGGCGCCTTCGACGAATTGGTCGCGAAGGGCGGTCGCTTCGCCATGCTCGCGGCGGCGCAGTTCATGACCGAGCCCACCGTTTCGACGACGCCGCTCGACGGTGTTTACGAAGCCGGCGCGCAGCAGCCGGCGGGGTGAGGGTTATGGCGGCGCGCGCGCGGCGAGAAGCAAGGCAGCGACGAATACCGATCGGTCGAAACAAAAAAAGCCGCGCCCCTTTCGGGGCGCGGCCGCAGTCTTCAAAGACGCGATCTTCTTTAGCGGATCACGTAAGGCAGCAAGCCGAGGAAGCGGGCGCGTTTGATCGCCTGCGCGAGTTCGCGCTGCTTCTTGGCCGAAACGGCGGTGATGCGCGAGGGCACGATCTTGCCGCGCTCGCTGATGTAGCGGGACAGCAGGCGCGTGTCCTTGTAGTCGATCTTCGGCGCGTTGGCGCCGGTGAACGGGCAGGACTTGCGGCGGCGGAAGAAGGGGCGGCGGGGGGCGGTGCTCATTCGACCTCTCCTTCAACCTTGCCTTCTTCACGGCGCGGGCGACGCTCGGGACGATCGCCTCGATCTCCCCGGTCGCCGCGATCCCCTCGATCGCCGCGCGGGCCCCGGCGATCGCCGCGGTCGTCGTCTTCACGTTTGCGAAGCTGCGCGGAAGGACCCTCCTCCAGCTCGTCGACGCGCAGCGTCAGCACGCGCAGAATATCTTCGTTGATGCTCTGCTGGCGCTGCATCTCGGCGAGCGCCGCCGGCGGCGCGTCGATGTTCATCAGGGTGAAATGCGCCTTGCGGTTCTTGTTGATCCGATAGGCGAGCGACTTGACGCCCCAATATTCGGTCTTGCCGACCGTGCCGCCGAGCGACGCGATGACATTTTTGAACTGCGCGGTCAGAGCCTCCACCTGCTGGGGAGAAACGTCCTGACGCGCGAGATAGACATGCTCGTAAAGAGGCATGGATTTTCGCCTTTCCGTTGCCGCGAGCCGCTCCGGCGCCAAGCCCTTCGAGCGCTTCTTGGGGACCTGCCCCCGGAAAGGCTCGAGAAGGAAAGTTCGAAGGCGGAGGCACGGGAAGACGGGCATTAAAACCCTCGCTCTCTGCCCATATTCTCGTCCGAAAGCGCTTTGTGCGTTTCGGGAATATGCGCTCGAGCGCTTCCGTTCAGCCCCCGGCCGGGAACGTCGCGATCGGCGGTTTATACGCGGCTTTAAGCAGGATGCAAGAGCGCACGGCCTCGCGGCTTGCCGCAAGCCGGCTCGGCCAGTATGGTCGTGCCGTCAAGCCGCCGCCAGGAGAGACGAGATGACGCGGAAATTCCGAGTGTTCGCGCTGCTGGCGGCCCTCTCCGCGCTGTTGTCCGCCTGCGACAAATGTGGCGGCTTCCAGGAAATCCGCGTTCCCGGCCAGCCGCATGCCTGCAGGGACGGCGTGGCGCACTGACGCATTGTCCCCAGCCAGCGCAAGCCGTTTTGATATAGAGTGTCGTCCTGACGATTAGGCGCGCCGGAGCCCCATTTGTCCAACGCCAGCACCTTCCTCGACATGAAGCGCCGAGGGGAGAAGATCGTGGTCGTCACCGCCTATGACGCGCCGACCGCGCGCATCGAGGCGGAGGCCGGCGTCGACATTATCCTCGTCGGCGACAGCGTCGGGGTGAATGTTCTTGGCTATGCGCATGAGCGCGAGGTGACGCTCGCCGATATGGCGCATCACATCGCCGCGGTGCGGCGCGGCGCGCCCGAGGTCTACATCATCGGCGATTTGCCCTATGCGACCTATGACACGCCCCAGCAGGCGACCGAGAGTTCGCGCCTGCTGCGCGACGCCGGCGCCGATTGCGTGAAATTCGAAGGCGCGCAGCCCGAGATCATGCGCGCCCTGACCGCGGCCGGCTTCGACGTGTGCTCTCATCTCGGCCTTGAATCGCAGCATCACGACGTCAAGCGGCGCCAGGGCAAGACGGCGCAGGCCGCCGCGAAACTCTATGACGACGCGTTGGCGCTCGACGCCGCCGGACAGAAGTTTGTGGTGCTGGAGCTCGTGCCGCAGGAGCTCGCGGCGCGGATCACGCAAGCGATCAGCGCGCCGACGATCGGCATCGGCGCCGGCGCGGCGACGGACGGACAGGTGCTCGTCGTCAACGATCTTGCAGGGATCACCGCGCGTGAATTCAAGCACAACCGCCGCTACGGCGCCGTTGGCGCGGCGCTGCGCGAGGCCGTCGAGGCCTATGCGCGCGACGTTCGCGCCGGGCTCTTTCCGGCGCAGGAGCACGCCTTTCACATGGCTGACGACGAACGCTCCGCCTTCGAGCGCGCGGCAGGTCTTAAGCCGCTCCGATGACGACGGGCGGCGCGCCGGCGAGACGCCGGCGCCACATGTCTTCGAACAGTGATTCCAGCGCGCGCGTGTAGGCGTAGACGTCGAAGAGCGCCGTCGTCAGGCGATTGGCGGCGAGCTTGGCCCGCAGTTCGGCGCAACGAACGGGATCGCCCGCCAGGACCAGCGCGATCTCCAAATATTCGTCAAAATCCGCCGCGATCAACTCCGGCAATCCGATCGCATGCAAGAGGCTCCCGGCCACGCGCGAGGGAAAGGTGTCGCCGGCGCAGGTCACGATCGGCACGCCCGCCCAAAGCGCGTCGCTCGCCGTCGTATGCGATCCGAAGGGCGCCGTGTCGAGCGCGAGATCGGCGAGCTGCAGGCGCGCCAGATGTTCGGCCTGTGGCAAATGCGGCGCAAAGATCATCCGCGCCGCGTCAATTCCGCGTCTACGCATTTCATTGCGCAGATTGCCTTCCGCCAGCATCGCCGCCGAAAGCCACAGCACCGCGCCCGGCGTCGCCTCGAGCAGTCGCGCCCAAAGATCGAAGATAAAGGGCGTGAGCTTATAGGCCTGATTGAAGCAGCAATAGACGAAGCCTTCCGCCGGCAGACCGGCGGCGGCCCGCGAGGGCGGCGCGCGCAGCGGCGTCCCGCGCCCGTGCGGCTGATAGGCGTGCGGCAGATAGGCGAAGGCCTCCGAATAGGCCGACGCCGACGAGGGCGGCGTGACATAGCGATCGGTCACGATGTAATCGCACACGCCCGCTCCGAGCGTTCCGGGATAGCCGAGGTAATTGACCTGAACGGGCGCCGGCCGCAGCATCATCACGCTGGTGCGCGCGCCATGGGTGAAGCCCTTGAGGTCGATCAGAATATCGACGCCATCCGCATTGATGAGGCGCGCGGCCTCGGCGTCGGTCAGCTGCGAAATGTCGGCGAACGCGTCGAAGGCGGCCCGCAGCCGCGTCCGCATCGCCCCCTCGACGCCGCAATAGCTGTAAGCGCGAATCTCGAAGCGGGCGCGATCATGCGCCTCGAGCGTCTCGACGAGAAGATGCGCGGTCGCGTGCTCGTGGAAGTCGTTTGACAGATAGCCGACGCGAATCCTGCTGCGGGTGGAAAGGTCGAAGCGCATGGCGAGGCTCGCGCGCAGCGGCCCCGCCGCCAAAAGCCGCGCGGCGGTCCAGCTCTCGGAACAGGCGCGCTGTTCGCCGGCGGTGATGCCGGGCTCCGACAGCAGGAGGAAGGGGGGCGTCGCTGGCCCATCCGACAGGGCCAGCGCCGCGCGAATTTGCGGCGCGGCGGTGTCGAAATCGTCCCATTCGCACATGGCGCGGCTGCGAGATATGGATTTCATGGCGCCCTTTCGCGAGGGGCCAATCCGCATATCAGCCGGCCTTTGTGCGCGAAGCGATTTCCATGCCGCGCGACGATCGTCGTCTTGGCGTGTTGCCAGGACCGCCGCCGCCGCTAGAAGATATTCTTTTGCCGCGCCGCCATCTGGGCGGCCGGTCCGCAGCAAGGCTCGTCATGACGTCAGCCACGATCTCGAGAGAAGCGCCGGTCGGACTCCTCCTCGTCAATCTCGGCACGCCTGATGCGCCCGATGTCGCGGCGGTGCGGCGCTATCTGGCGGAATTTCTGTCCGACCGCAGGGTCGTCGATCTCCCGCGCGCGCTTTGGCTGCCGATCCTCTACGGCGTTGTGCTCAACACCCGCCCGGCGCGCTCGGCGAAGCTCTATGAATCGATCTGGAACGTCGACACGG
Organism: Methylocystis sp. H4A; assembly: GCF_015709545.1. Classification (NCBI taxonomy): domain Bacteria; kingdom Pseudomonadati; phylum Pseudomonadota; class Alphaproteobacteria; order Hyphomicrobiales; family Methylocystaceae; genus Methylocystis; species Methylocystis sp. H4A. Next base: position 16,163 of record NZ_JADNQY010000017.1, read on the forward strand.
GCGAAGGTCCGCTGAAGACCTTTACTCGCCTGCAAGCCGAGAAGCTGCAGGCGCGGATTGGCGCTTCGAACCTCATCATCGACTACGCGCTGCGCTACGGCGCGCCGTCGATCGCGACGCGGATCGACGCTCTGATTGCGCAAGGCTGCGAGCGGATCGCGGTGCTGCCTCTCTACCCGCAATATGCGTCATCGACCACGGGCTCCGCCGCCGACGCCGCGTTCGACGCGCTGCGCGAGATGCGCAAGCAGCCGGCGCTCCGCATCGGCGCGCCCTATTTTGACGACCCCGCCTATATCGACGCGCTCGCGACGAATATTACGCGCGCGCGCGCCGCGCTCGATTTCGAACCAGAGGTCATCATCGCCTCGTTCCATGGCCTTCCGCAGGCGCAGATCGATCGCGGCGATCCTTATCGCACGCACTGCGAAGCGACATGGCGACTGCTCTGCGAACGGCTCGGCATGAACGCCCAAAGCCTGCGTCTTGCTTTTCAGTCGCGCTTTGGGCGCGCCCGGTGGATCGAGCCCTATACGTCGGATGTGGTGACCGAGCTTGCCGGCGCCGGCGTCAAGCGCATCGCCGTCGTCGCGCCGGGATTTTCCGCCGATTGCCTGGAGACGATCGAAGAGCTTGGCGTCGAAATTCGCGATCTCTTTCTTGAGAAAGGCGGCGAGAAATTCGCCCGCCTGCCCTGTCTCAACGACAGCGACGAAGGCATGGCGCTTGTCGAGACTTTGGCGAAGCGCGAGATCGCGGGATGGATATGATACGGATTCAGGCTGATCCATTCGCTCGGACCCTGTCATTCCCGGCAGGCCGAAGGCCTGACCGGGAATCCAGAGCCGATCCAACAATGTTGATTTTGCTCTGGATTCCCGATCGCGCGCGTTGCGCGCGTCGGGAATGACATCGGAGCCGTGCAAAGAAAATTCGTGTCACGCGCCAATTGCCGACATTCGCTCGCTATCTTCGCGACAATTCGGTCAGCAATCCGCGCAGCGGCTGAAAGTGGAACCGCACCTCATGGCGCCCTTCCGGAATGGCGACGGCCCGGAACATGACATTCGCGCGCAGAATCGGCGCTTCCACGCCGTCGAGGTTCGCGAACCACCACGGATGCCAGACGTCGTGCAAAACAAGCCAGCCGCCGCCCGGAGGCGCGCTGGCCTCGGCGACGATGCGATCGTTCTCGTAGGAGAGGATTTTCGCCGTCGCCGGCGGCGCATCTTTGCGCGTGTGGCAGATCGGCGGCGTCTCCAGGAGCACCGTCTCGCGATAGTCCGCCTCCGGCCACTCGCCGCTCTTCATCATCGCCGCGAAATCGACGTGGATGGCGCAGGTTGCGAGTATGACGCGCGGCATGGCGCGGGGATTTTCGTAAATGTGAACGTCGCCGATGCGCGTGAGTTCGACGAAGTCGCCATGCTTGTAATTCGCGTCGATCTTTTCGATGGGCCCGCCGGTCGCGATAAATCGCAGGCCGAGCATGTCCGACAGGACTGAGCGATAGGACGGATAGAGCTTGGAAAACTGGCGCTGCTCGGGAAGCGCGAGATGGTCGCCGGCGCCGGTTACGTCTTCGAAGAGCCGAAGCCGGATGGGATTGTAACCGAGATCATGATCGAAGCCATGAACGAGCGACGCGTTCGGCCAATGAAAATCAATCGCCGCAAGTTCGACGCGGTCGCGACGATCCGGCGTCGCCGTCTCCTTGAGCTTGCCGCGCAGATAGGCGATCACGGGATCCTTGCCGTCGACCCGCAAGGCCTCGAACTGTTCAGGCGGCAAGGCCGTCGATTCATTTGGTCCGTTGCCGATCGTAAGATCGACGCTCATCAGCGTGGCGACCGCCGCGAGCAGATACGGGCCGCGCAGCAGCCTGTCGCGAGTCGCGAGGATAAGCGCGATGGCGAGCGCGGCAAAAATCGCGCTTATCGCGAGCGGCCAGGAGGCTTGATTAAGATGGCCCTTGGCGGCCGCGATAAGCAGCGCGACCGCGAACAGCGCGGCGACGGCGCCGACAAGCCAAGCCGTGCGTGGCGTGGCCTCGCCCCGCTCAACGAGATTGAAGCCATAGCCCGCGAGGATCGCGAGCGTCGCGCCGAGCAAGAATGTAGCGTCGGCCGGCCGCCGCCAAAGGTCGACGCCCGGCAGATGATAGAAGAAGGCGAAGACCGGCGTGTAGCGGCCCAGGGCGTAGAGGGCGAAAAACAGCGCGGCGGCGGCGAAGAAGCGGATTTCCTTATTCGAAAGGAAGCGCCTGCCCAGCGCCGCGATCAACGATACGAGCGTCAGTTCGCCCAAGTAAACATTGGTCATGTTGCGCGCGAGGAATAGGTCGCGCTCTCCGGCGGGAGGCCCCCAGAAGTTTTTGAGCGGGCCGTCCGTTCCGAACATATTGGCTGAGATCAGCGTCCAGAAGGAGCCCGGCGGCAGCGAGCCCTTGAACGCGCCGTCGAGATCGATCTCGGGTCGGTTCGAATGCGCGGCGAGCTCCAACGTGAACGCAAGCGGGACGGCGATGATCGTCAGGCCCGTGAGCGCTCCGGCGGCGAGGGGCGCGACCGCGCTGAGTTTGGGCGATTCATCCGTGGCGACGCGATAGGCGGCATAGGCGGAAAGCATCAGCACGCCTAGGAACGCGACTTGGTCCCGTCCGAGCACCAGCAGTGCGGCGGCGGCGCCCGCCGCGGCGCCGTAGAGCGCCGACCGCCGATCGAGCCCCCGCGCCAGCAGCCACAGCGTGACAGGAAGCCAGGCGAGACTCATGATCTGCCCGACATGCTGAATTCGCCACGCGGCCGAGCCGCCAAAAGCAAACGCGAGAGCAGCGAGCAATCCTCCCGCGGCGCTCCAGCCGCGATCGCGAAAATAGGCGATGAGGGCAAGTCCGCCCATGGCCAGCATCGCGAAGACGATCGCGTCGGCCAGGACGAAGGACGGCTCGGGAACCAGCGCCGCCGCCAGCAGGAAAAACGGAGCGAAGATCAGCGATTGCGGATCGGCGATCTGCGGCATCCCCGCAAAGACGTGCGGCGTCCAGAACGGCGACTGGCCGCTGTGTAGCGCATGGGCGAGAAAGGCGAACTGCGGAAAAAAATGCGCTTTCGCGTCCCAGGGAATGGTGACGCGCCCGGAAAGCCAGGGAAAGGCGAGCGCCAGCGCGCAGACGAGGAAGAACGCCGCCGCGAGGGCGTAGGGCTGACCTTCCGGGCGGCCGGCGTTTTTGCCGATTCGTTGCATGGCCACAGTTCTAGCGGCTCCAGGCCATGGCTCAAAGCCGCGCTTCAGGCGCCCGCCTGAGGCCGAAGCGCGCAGCGAGCGCGTCGATATCAACAGTCGGACGGCGCTTGTCATCCGATTCCAGCAGGAGGCGCAACCCCATGCCGCGCAGCATGTCAATAAAGGCGATGATATCGGGGTCATCGGCCGTTCGGCCAAAGAGCGGCGCGAGCTGCTCGGCCACGCCTCGGGCGTGCGCGGCGAGCGTTGCGCGAATTTCCGATTGGTCGCTCGCCTGCGCCACGACGCTCAAGAAGAAGCGCATCCTGTTGCGCTCGAACATGAGCGCGCGCACCGCTTCGACAGGATCGACGTCGCTTCCGATCGAACCGCGCTTGGGCTTATGCGCCTGTGCATGAGACGCTTCGAGCGTCGCGGCGAGCAAATCCGTCTTGCGCGGAAAATAATAGGTCAAATGCGACTGGCGCAATCCGGCCGCGGCGGCGACGCGGGTTTGGGTCAGCGCCGAGACGCCTTCCTTCCTTAGGATTTTGAGCGCAGCGTCCAGAATGCGCTGACGCGCGCTTTTTTCCACCATCGCCATTCGGTTCATTCAACCTTCGCCGCGCCAGCGTCGTATCAAAAAAAACGCGCCGCGGAAACGCCTCTGAGCTTGCGCTACATTTGATTGGTAATATACCAATCCGGCGCACCACGCCGGCGTTGGAGAGCTTGATGAGATTTTTTCTAATTTTGACGCTTAGCGCGGCGACGTGCCTAGCCGCGCGCGCCGACGACGGGGCCGAAGCGGCGCGCCGCTTGCTTTTCGAAACATTCGACAAGCCTGAAACGCGCCTATTCGTGGATGCTGTCATCGTTGAAGGCGACTCCGCCGTCGCCGACTGGCGCCAGGGCGAACTCGGCGGCCGGGCGTTTCTCACGCGCAAGGGCGATGCGTGGACCATCGCGCTTTGCGCCGGCGACGCCTTGAAGGATGGCGCCACGCTGGAAAAGCTCGGCGTTTCAAGAACGAACGCCGAGGCGCTTTCCCGGCGGCTGGCGACCGAAGAGAAGCGACTCTCGCCCGACGTGGTTGAACGATTCTCCCGATTTGACGGCATAGCCGCCGTCGAGGCGGATGGAAGCCATTCGCCGCTCGATCCCCATCACAAGCCCATTCCCTGACTGTCGCGCACTGTTGCGCCGGAGCAACAGCGGCTGAAAATGCGCCCGTCAGATCAGCGGAAGCGTTGCCCCGCGTAATTTGGTATATTACCAACATTCAGGTTCGGCGCTGTCGCCGCCCCTCGTCTCGCGCCTTGAGCGGCGAGACGCAGCCGAGGAATCCGAGACAAGATGGCGGCCCTTGCGAGAACGCCTCGCTCGATGATTTTGCGGCGCATCGGGGCTCTTTGCATCGCGCTGCTTGTCGCGCTCGCGGCGGTTTCATCCTCGGCGCCGGCGCATCCCGCGCATGCGCCGCAGGGGACGGCCGTGCACTGCCCGGATACCTCCCAACCTGCGCCGACGAAGCATCCGTGTGGCGGCGAGCAATGCTGTTCGCTGTGCGGTCACAGCCAGAAAGACCTGGTTTTTCCCTTTTTCGCGTCCGTATCTGGCGCCATCGCCTATACGCCTCCGCGCGCCGCAAACCGCGCGTTCTGCGCCCTTCAGGCGCCGCCCACAAAAAACGTCCGCGCACATTCGCGCGCCGCCCCGCGCGCGCCGCCCCGCCTCTCCTGATCGCGACAATCTTCCCCTAACGATCGCGCGGCGAGACGCCGCTCAGGAGATTTCCATGTTCCGGACCGGCTTGCTGCGCGGCGTCTGCGCCGTCGCCCTCGTTCTTTCTTTCGCGGACTCGAGCGCACTGGCGCAGCAGAGTCTACCGACCATCGACATTGGCGGCGCCAAGCCGCGCGTCCCTGGACGCGGCGGCGGTCGCGCGCCGTCTACGGCGACAGCGCCAGCCGCCCCCGCCGCATGGACGCAAACCGGCGGCGGCGGCTCGCTCACAGTGCCGTCAGTCGCCGAGCAGCGCCGCGAACTCGAGCGCACCGTCGGGTCGGCCGCCTTCGTCGACGCCAATACGCCGGAGATTCAAACCCGCTACGTTCACGATCTGCGTGATGCGCTCAAGGACGTCCCCGGCGTCTATGTCGAAAGCCGCTATGGACAGGAGCTGCGTCTTTCGATCCGCGGTTCAAATCTGACGCGCGACTTCCATCTGCGCGGACTGGAGCTGCTGCAGGACGGCATTCCGATGAATTACGCCGACGGCGGCGGCGACATGTATCAGATCGATCCCAAATATTTTCGCGCGATCGAGGTTCTCAAAGGCGGCAACGCCCTCGCCTATGGCTCCTCGACGCTCGGCGGCGCGATCAATTTCATCTCGCCCACCGCCTATACGGCGCTCGCGCCAAACATGCTGTCGCTCGAGGGCGGCAGTTATGGAACCGTGCGCGGGCAAGCGCAGATGTCGCGCATCATCGGCAATTTCGATTTTCTCATCAACGGCACGTTTACGCATGCCGACAATTACAGAAAACATTCGACGACGGACTACACGCAGCTCAACGGCAATCTCGGCTATCGCTTCTCCAACGATCTCGAAACGCGGTTCTATTTCGGCGTCTATGACACGTGGCAATTGCTGCCGGGACAACTCAATCAGTTCGACGCGCGCAACGATCCGAGACTGTCTCTGCCGCCGTTTCCGGCGGGTTTCGGACCCGACGGCTTTGGCGCCAATCAGGCGCGCAACGTCAAGAACTGGCGCATTTCGAACAAGACCACGATCCTGAGCGAAATCGGCCGCATCGACCTCAACAGCTGGTACACGCACAATTATCTCTATCATCCGATTTTCGTGGTCATCGAACAGGAAGGCGGGACCTGGGGAGTCACGCCGCGACTCACTTCGAATTTCCTCGTCGACGGCCACCCCAATGAACTCATCCTCGGCGGCCGCGTCTGGGGCGGATCGTCGAGCGACAATTGGTCCGACAATTACAATGGCATGCAGCTCAACCCCTATGGCGGGATCCCCGCGAACTTCGCTAACGCGCAATTCTCCTTTCCGCCCTATTCGTTTAACGGACTCGCGCAATTTGGCGCGGCGAGTTCGTGCTTCGGCTTCTGCGGCCTGTTCATCAAGCCGGGATTGGATCCGCGTCTTCGCAACAACCGCGCGACGGCGCTCAATCTCGAAGCCTATTTCGAGGATCGCCTGCACATCGCGCCGCAGCTCATCTTCATGTTCGGCGCCAAGCTTTTCGCCGATACGCGCCGCTATGCAGTTCTTGGCGGCATTCCCTTCGAGCCCGTTCCCGGCGTGTCGGACCAAGTCTACCGCGGCATCGTGCCCAAGGTCGGTCTGATGTACGAACCGACGCCGGACATTCAGTTCTTCGCCGACATGACCGGAAGCCGCGACGTGCCGGACTTCATCGACCTCACGCAAGGCGTGTTTCCGCCGCCGCGCGACGGCACGAAATTCACGCCGCTCGCGGCGCAGAAAGCCTGGACCGGGGAGCTCGGCGCGCGCGGCAGATGGGACCGCTACACCTGGGACGTGACCTTCTACCATTCGGAACTGCAGGACGAACTCTTAAAATTCACCACCAATCCCGGCCTCGGCATTCCGGCGACGACCTTCAACGCCAAACGCACCATGCACCAGGGCGTCGAATTCGCTGCGAGCGCCGAACTCTTGCGCGATATTTTCGCGCCGGATGCGGGCGACGCGCTGAAGCTTTCGCAGGTTTGGACCTGGAACGATTTCCGCTTCGTCGGCGATCGCGACTTCGGCGACAATACGCTGGCCGGCATTCCGCGCCACGTCTTGCGCACCACGCTGTCCTATTGGCGGCCCGACGGCCTTTATCTCGCGCCGCAGATGGATTTGGTTCCGGCAGGCGCTTTCGTCGACTACGCCAATACGCTGCAGGCGCCGGGCTATGTCTTGCTGGGCGTCCAGGCGGGCATGAAGCTGCCCTACGGGCTCTCGTTCTTTGTCGAGGCGCGCAATCTGACCAATCGCCACTACATCAGCGACGTGACCACGATCGTCGACGCCCGCGGTCTCGATCCGCGGGTCTTCTATCCGGGCACGGGGCGGGTGATCTACGGAGGCTTGCGCCTCGCGTTCTAGCTCGGCGACGTTTGGGCGATCGGCGAGGCGAGCCATATATAGGGCTGGCGCGCCGGCCGCCTTCGCCGGTCCTATCAGGGCGCATTGTTTGTCGATTCACGCGACGCCGGAAAATCTCGCCGCTACACGGACAAGCGCGCCAATGCTGCGCGTCGAGGGGCTGCAAAAATCCTATCCGACGCCGCAGGGCCGCATTCCCGTGCTGCGCGGCGTGGATTTCACGCTCGCCGCGGGCGCCAGCCTGGCGCTGACCGGCGAATCCGGCAGCGGCAAGAGCACGCTCCTGCACCTGGTCGGCGCGCTCGACGACGCCGACTCCGGCGAAATCGTTCTCGATGGCGTCGCGCTGACGCGGCTGTCGGAACATGCGCGGGCCGCCGTTCGGCGCGAGAAGATCGGCGTCGTCTTTCAGCAGTTCAATTTGATTCCGAGCCTGACTGTCGGCGAAAACATGGGCTTCCAGGCGCGACTTGCCGGGCGCTACGATCCGGCGTGGCAGGAAGAGCTCACCGCGCGTCTTGGCCTTGCGACGCTCGCCGCCCGCTATCCTGAGGAGCTGTCCGGCGGACAGCAGCAGCGCGTCGCCATCGGCCGCGCCCTCGCCGTGCGCCCGCGGCTTCTGCTCGCGGACGAACCCACCGGCAATCTCGACGAAGCGACCGGCGACGCCGTCATGGCGCTCGCGCTCGACCTCGTCGCCGCGACCGGCTGCGCCTTTCTGATGGCGACGCACAGCGAACGCCTTGCCGGCCGGTTGCAACGCCGCGTACGGCTGGAGGCCGGTCTTCTGGCGGCGCAATGAAACGAATTCCGACCGATCCGTTCGCTTGGACCGTGTCATTCCCGGCAGGCCGAAGGCCTGACCGGGAATCCAGAGCCAATCCAAGAGCGCTGGTCTTGCTCTGGATTCCCGATCGCGCGCTTTGCGCGCGCGTCGGGAATGACATCCGAGCCGTTCGAACGGATGTCGTATGAGAGAGACGCTCTGGACGCTCGCCGCGCTTATTAGCCACTGGCGCCGACGCCCAGGCAACCTCGCGACGCTCGTGCTCGGCCTCGCCATCGCCACGGCGCTGTGGAGCGGCGTGCAGGCGCTGAACGCTCAGGCGCGCAACAGCTACGACGCCGCGGCGACCGCAATTTCGGGCGGCGGCGCGAGAACGCTTGTCGCCGCTCGCGGCGGCCTCTTTGACCAGGAGCTCTTCGTGAGACTTCGCCGCGCAGGCTTCACCGTCTCGCCCGTTTTGGAGGGCACGCTCCGGATCGGAGAGAGGAATGTTCGGATCATCGGCGTCGAGCCGGTGTCGCTGCCGCGCCGTTCGCCGATCGCGCATATGCGAAGCCGCGCGGACATTCTGGAAGAGTTCTTCACTGGCCCAGGCCGCAGCTTTGTCGCGCGGGAGACGTTGCGCCGGCTTGATCTTTCAGAGGGCGCGCAGCCGCAAACCGAACGCGGTCAGCAGCTCCCGCCGCTTGCGGCGCTCCCCGAAGCGCCGCCCGGCGCAATCATCGTCGACATCGGCGTCGCGCAACGCCTGCTCGATCGACCCGGAAAGCTCTCGCGTCTCGTCATCGCCGACGAGGAGACGTTCGACGAGGCGCGGCTTAAAGGAGTCGCCGGCGATGCTTTGCGGCTCGTCGCGCCGGACGATGATAGCGATCTGGCCCATTTGACCGACAGTTTTCACCTCAATCTCACCGCCTTCGGCTTTCTTGCGTTCCTGGTGGGACTGTTCATCGTGCACGCCGCTTACGGCCTCGCCTTCGAACAGCGACTGCCGACCCTGCGCACCTTGCGCGCGCTCGGAGTCGGCCCCCCGCATCTCGTCGCGGCGATGGCCTGCGAAATCGCCGTCCTGACGCTCATCGCGGGAGGCGCGGGCGTCCTCGGCGGTCACGCAATCGCGCAGGCGCTTCTGCCGGATGTCGCAAAAAGTCTCGAGAGCCTCTACGGCGCGCAAATCTCCGATCGCCTTACGCTCGATGCGCGCTGGTGGCTCTCCGGCCTCGCGATGGCGGGCGCCGGGGCGGCGCTTGCGGCGGCGAGCGGCCTGACGAAAGCATTGCGGCTGCCGGCGCTGTCATTCGCGCGTCCTATGGCCTGGCGCGGCGCGCATCACCGCTATTTGCGCCGGCAGGCCGCGCTCGCCGCGCTTGCCCTCGTCGCGGCGGCCGGCGCATACGGCTTTGGCGAAGGACTTGCGTCAGGCTTCGCGATCATCGGCTTGGCGCTTCTTGCCGCCGCTCTCATTCTGCCGGTCGGCCTCGCCGGCGCCCTGGCGCTCGGCGAGCGTTTCGCGCGCCGGCCGCTCGCCCGCTGGTTCTTCGCCGATGGACGCCAGGAAATTTCCGGTCTTTCGCTTGCGCTGATGGCGCTGCTGATTGCGCTTGCGACCAACATTGGCGTCGGCGGCATGGTCGAAGGCTTTCGCCAGACGTTCGATCGCTGGCTCGACGCGCGCCTCATCGCCGAGATCTATTTCGAAGCGGCGACGCCCGCCGATGCGCGCGACATCGAGGCGTGGGCGCGCACGCAGCCCGACATCGCCGCGATCCTTCCTGTCTGGCGCGCGAAGACGCGAATCGGCGGATGGCCAGTCGACATCGTCGGCATGACGCCTCACGAAACCTACACGGCGCATTTTCCCTTGATCGCCGCCGCGCCGGACGCATGGACGGCGCTGCACGCGCAGGACGCCGTTCTCGTCAGCGAGCAGTTGGCGCGCCGTCTTGGTCTCGCCATCGGCGCGACGCTCGACATTCCGACGTCGGGGCAAGACTGGCCTGCGCGCATCGTCGGCGTCTTTCCGGATTACGGCAATCCGAAGGGCCAGCTGCGCATCGATCATGAGAAGCTGAAGCGCTATTTCGACGACGCCTCAGGCGTGCATTACAGCCTGCGCGTCGATCCGGGGGCCACGGCGCGCCTTATCGAAAATATGCAGCAGCGCTTCGGCGGGAAAATCACGCGCGTCGTCGATCAAGCCGAAGTCAGAACGCTGTCGACGGACATCTTCGAGCGCACATTCGCCGTGACGACGGCGTTGAACACGCTGACGCTGATCGTGTCCGGCGTCGCGCTTTTCGCCAGTCTGCTGACGCTCAGCGACATGCGGCGCGCCCGCATCGCGCCAGTCTGGGCCCTGGGCGCGACGCGGCGAAAGCTGGCGGCGCTGGAAATGGCGCGGATCGTAGCTTTCGCCGCCGGCGCCGCGGCTTTCGCGATCCCGCTTGGGCTGTTCATGACCTGGTGCCTTGTCGCGATCGTCAATGTCGCCGCCTTCGGATGGCGGCTGCCATTCCATATGTTTCCAGCGCAATGGCTTGTGGTTTCCTGCATCGCGCTCGGCGCCGCCTTCTTTGCGGCGCTCATCCCCGTCGTTCGGCTCGCACGCGTTTCGCCGACCGAACTGCTGAGGGTCTTCTCGAATGAACGCTAGATCCCCAAACAGTTCCCCGGAACGAAGCTCGGCAATTTCGAGGCGATCGGCGCTGCTTCTCGCGCTGTCGTCGAGCGGCGCGTTGGCGCAGGGCTTCGGCGGACTTGGCGCGACGGCGCCCGGCTTCGCGATTCCACGAGCCGGAACGCAGCTCGCTTTTCCAAGAGACCACGGCGCGCATTCCGATTTTCGTACCGAATGGTGGTACGTCACCGCGAATCTAAAAGGCGATGACGGCGCCGCCTATGGCGTGCAATGGACGCTCTTTCGCTTTGCACTGCAGCCGAACGCGGCGCGAGCCGGCTGGGACGACCGCAATGTATGGATGGGTCATGCAGCGGCGACGAGCGCCAGCGAACATCTCTTCGCGCAAAAATTCGCGCGCGGCGGAATTGGACAGGCGGGAGTCGAGGCGGCGCCCTTTCGCGCCTATATCGACGATTGGGGTCTTGAAACGCGCGACGATTCCGCCGGCGCCGGGATCGAGCGGCTGCGCGTTTCCGCAGGGGACGGAAATTTCGCCTATGCGCTCGACCTTACAGCGACGGGCCCGATCGTATTGCAAGGCGAGGGCGGCTACAGCCGCAAGTCCGAGGCTGGACAGGCCTCTTATTATTACAGCCAGCCGTTCTTCGGGGCGGAAGGCTCGTTGTCGATGAACGGACGCAAAATCCAGGTCTCCGGCCGCGCCTGGATGGATCGCGAATGGTCAAGTCAGCCGCTCGGCGCTGATCAAAAAGGCTGGGACTGGTTTTCGCTGCATCTTGAGGGCGGCGCCAGACTGATGCTGTATCGCATGCGCAGCGTCGAGGCGGCGCCGTTTCTCTTTGGGAATTGGATCGACGCCGATGGCGCAACATCCATACTCGCGCGCGAAGACATCTTCCTCGAGCCTTTGGAGACGACGCGTATCGTCGATCGCGACGTGCCGATCCGCTGGCGCGTGAAGATCAAAAGCCGCGACGTTGACATTGAGACGCGGCCGCTCAATCCAAGAAGCTGGATGGGAACCGATTTCGACTACTGGGAAGGTCCGATCCGCTTTACGGGTTCGCACAGCGGCGAGGGCTATCTCGAAATGACGGGCTATTGAGACCCTGTGGCCGTACGAAAAAAGTTCAAAAGAGCGCCTCGCGTATCCCGAAGCTTTTTCAAATGCACGGCGGCGAGCTCCGACAGCCGCCGGTCGCCCGCCCGCGTGATGACGACCAGCGATCTACGACGGTCGGTCGGATCGGTCTTTCGCCTGACAAGCTTCGCCTGCGCCAAGCGGGACACGAGCTCCGCCGCGCTGTGATCGCGGATCATCAGCTGCTCGGCGAGTTCGCCGACGCTGATGTGTTTTGCGCCGCGATAGGTGCGCACCACCAGCAGCGCCTGATACCATTGCACGGTCACGCCATGGTCGGCGGCGACCTGTTCGCTGAAGGCCACAAACCTTCGCAAGTCGGAGCGAAATTGCGCGAGTGCGGCCAGGTCGTCTTCACTGGGCGCCTTGCGTGGGGTCCCTTGCGGTTGATCGCAGAGAGTCAAATGAAACCCCTTACTTCCCGAGTCGTTCTCGCGCTGGCCGACTCGTTTGGAGTGAAGAAATAATGCGCGCGCCGCGCCGGCGGGTCAAATCTGGTCCGCGTCGAAGCGCGCTTTATAATTGCGCGATGATGGTCGTCAATCTTTGCAAAAAAAGCATTGGGCGGCGTCTCCTCTGCCGAGGCGCGCAAGCGCCATGCGACGACGCAGCGACTGCGGCGTCGAATAGTCGCGAACGGCTTGCAGCCATCCAAGTTCATCAAGCGGATCGATATAGTCGATCGCCTCGCCGACTTCGCCGCGCGCGAGACAATGCCTGGCGAGAGCGAAATCGACGCGATCAATTCCATTCGGGGCCGTATTCAGCGCGCGGGTCACGATCCGCGTGACGTCATAGATGACGCGGCTCCGCGCCGCGTTGCGGCGCTGCTGCAAGTCGCCGATGATCCACGGCCCTGGCCCCGCGTTAAATCTATCTCAGGGAACTCCCTCAAAACCTTGGCGAAACTCGCCGCAGCGCGCCGATCCGGAGATCGCTTATGTCGGAAAAGATCATCGTTTCGAGGGATCACGGGGTGCTGCGCCTGCTGATGAATCGCCCCGAAAAGAAGAATGCCCTTGATCGCGAGATGTATCGCGCATTGATCGTCGCGCTCGAAGCGGCGGCCCGTGACGAGACGGTGCGCGCCGTCGTCTTCGCCGGCGCGGGCGGCAATTTCACCGCGGGCAACGATCTCGCCGACTTTCGCGATTTTGCTCCTGGCCGAGATATTGCTCCTAGCGCAGAGATTTTTCCCGCGCTGACCTTCGTTCGCGCGGCGGCGGCCTTCGAGAAGCCGCTCGTCGCCGCCGTGACCGGGGACGCCGTCGGCGTGGGGACCACCCTGCTCTTCCACTGCGACCTCGTCTACGCCAGTTCGGGGGCGCGCTTCACAATGCCGTTCATCGATCTCGCCCTGCCGCCCGAAGGGGGCGCAAGCCTGCTGGTTCCGCAGCGCTTCGGTATGGCGAAGGCGTCCCAATATCTGCTACTTGGCGAGAGCTTCGACGGCGCCGAGGCGCTGCGTCTGGGCCTGGTTAACGCGCTGGCGCCATCGGAAGGCGTGCTCGATCTTGCGATGGACGCCGCGCGGCGTCTCGCGGCAAAGCCCAGCCAGGCGCTTTTCGCGGCGCGGCGGCTGATGCGCGGCGAACCGAACGACATACTGTCGCGCATCGACACGGAAGCGGCGCTTTTCGCTAAAGCGCTGACGTCGCCCGAAGCGCGCGAGCGCTTCGCCGCCTTTTTCGAGTCCCGGGCGCGCTAGGCTTCAGCGCGACGCGACCTTCGCCGCTTGCGTTGCGAACGCGCTTCTCCCAAATAATAGGGCGGACATACGCGCCCGCGCCGCCAAGGGCGGGCGCTCACATGGGCTGATTGGAAGATTATGCGCGATCCTTACGACGTTCTCGGCGTGCCCAAATCGGCGAGTCACGCCGAAATCAAGAAGGCGTATCGCCAGCTCGCCAAGAAATTCCACCCTGACCGCAACAAGGATGACCTGAAAGCCAAGGAGCGATTTTCGGAAATCAACTCCGCCTATGAAATCGTCGGCGACGAGAAGAAGAAGGCGCAATTCGATAAGGGCGAAATCGGTCCGGACGGGAAACCCCGCTTCACCGGCTTCGAAGGCGGAGGCGGTGGCCCCGGCGGCTTTACGCGCAGTTGGCGCCCGAGCGGCGGCGCGCCCGGCGGCGATCAGCCTTTCGAGTATCACTTCGGCAACGAGGCGCCCGGCGGCGGGCGCGCGGGCTTTGACCCTTCCGACCTCTTCGCGGATCTCTTCGGCGGCGGCGGCGGGCGCCGTCGCGCGGGACCCCAGCCGACCCGGGGCGACGACGTCGTCGCCACCGCCACCGTGCCGCTGGAAACGGTCGCTCACGGCGGCTCGGCCCGAGTCATTCTGCCCAGCGGCCGCACGCTGGAAGTCAAAATTCCGGCGGGAATCGAAGACGGAAAGCAGATTCGGCTGCGCGGCCAGGGCCAGGCCGGCTCCATGGGGGGCGAGCCCGGCGACGCGCTGATCACCGTGAAGGTCGCGCCACACCCATACTTCAAGCTGGATGGCCGCGATTTGCGGCTGGAGCTGCCGGTGACAGTTTACGAAGCCGCTCTGGGCGGACGGGTCCCGACCCTGACGCTGAACGGCAAGGTGGAGCTGACCATTCCGCCGCACTCCAACAGCGGGCGCGTGCTGCGGCTGCGCGGCAAGGGCCTTCCGGCGTGCGACGGCAAAATTGCCGGCGACCTCTATGTCTCGCTGAAGATCATGCTGCCAGAAACGGCGTCGAGCGATCTCGACGCGCGGATGCGGGAATGGCGCGATGCGCAGCCCTATGATCCGCGCGCCAAAATGTCGTGAGGCCCTCGGTTATTTAACCTGCGCAGGCGTCGCCGCGACCGCGGCGGCGGCCGCTTCCGCCGCGGCCTGCATCGCGTCGGGCGCCAAGGCGCCAACGAGCACGAAGGCGAAGCCGCCAGCCCGCCATTCGATGACCGAAACGCCCTGGCCGCGCTGGCCCGCCGGCGCGGCGAGGGCCTCCGCCCGCTCGAAATAAAGACCAACCCGCCCACCGTCGTCGCGCTCATAGACGAGAAACGCCGCCGGGGCCGCGACGCCGGGCGCGACGCGTCCGCCAAGCAGCCGCAATCCAACGCCGCTCAAATCCGGCGCGCGTGAAAACCCCACGCGCTCCTGAAGCCACGCGAGAAGTTCGCCGCGCCGGCTGGCCTCGACCTCCACGGGTCGCGGGTCAAGGATGTAAGTCGCGTAGGTCAAGCCCGCCCGCGCGGCATAGCTCGTGGCGCCGATGGCGCGCGTCGTCGGGCTCTGCGCCGGCGGGCGGCTTGCCAGAAACAGCAGCGCCGCCGCGGCGACGGCCGCGCCGGCGATGAGCGTCAGCAGCGTCGACGCGAGCGCCTGGCGCCGCCGGCTGGCGCGGATTTCGTCGAGCTTGCGCGTCGGACGCGGCGCCGCGCCGGGTCGCCCCCAATGGATAGCGCCGGTTTCGATCGGCCCTTGACCCGCGGGCGGGGCCGGCGGGCGCGCCGCCGCCTCCCGCAGCGACAGCGGCGGCGTCTCAAGCGCCACCGGCTCGAAAGCGGCGCGCAGCGCCGCGTTCTGGCGCCGCCAGCCTTCAACGAGCGCGGCGTCCTCGGGATGCTGCAGGAGATGGTCTTCGACCTTGCGCCGCCGCTCGGGGTCGAGTTCGCCATCGACGAGGGCGTGCAAATCGGCTTCTTCGATCAGCGCCGAGGGCGTCATCCTTACTTCACGACCCGCAGATGCGAGGCGGCGCGGCGGCCGCCCTCCAAGGGCGCGACGGGCCGCAAGCCCTCGGCGCCGAGCGCTCCCCGCGCGCGCATCAGCTGCGCCAGCGCCGTTTCTCGATTGGCGCCGACAATGCGCGCCGAGGCGTCATAGCCGAAGCCCTCGAGCGAGACGAGCAGCAGCATGGCGCGCTCGTCGAAACAAAGACTTGCAAGCCCATGCACGACCGGCGGGTGGCGCGACGCCGGACCTGGGGCGTTGGCAAGCTTTTTCTGAGCCAGCCCGACAAGCGCCGCATAGGCCTCGATTCGCGCTTCGGCGAGATCGGCGGGGCGCAGCTCTCGCGCCCGGATCCGCGCGCCGACCGATTGCAACGCGCTTTGCACGAGATCGTCGGCGATGGCCGGACCCGCGCCGGCGCAAAGCGCGCGCGCAAAGCGTCTCAGGGCTGGAGTCGCTCCGGCCAAACCCGCTACGATATCGGCTCTTCTGCCCATGCGGCCCGCTCCGCTCGGTCTTCTCGCCAGTCTGCGAAGCCAATGACGTTTCCTATCGAATGATAGGGCATCGCCGCGCGATTGGCTATGCTTGGCCGTTCTGCCGCGTCCGATTTCACATCCGCCGCCGCCTGTGGCGCGAGGGTTTCCTTTGCGCCCAAAGCACGCTAAACGGCGCGAGCCGCCGAGCGCTTTTCTCGCCCAGGACATAGACACGCATGACACAGCAAGCTGCGCCTGCCGCCCTTTTCGCCGGACTGCTCAAGGGAAAGAAGGGGCTCATCCTGGGCGTCGCCAATAATCGCTCGATCGCCTGGGGCATCGCCAAGGCCTGCGCCGACGCCGGCGCCGATCTCGCGCTCACCTATCAGATCGAAGCGCTCGAAAAGCGCGTGCGTCCGCTGGCGGCGGGCATCGGCGCAACCGTCGTCGGGCGCTGCGACGTCTCCGAGCCGGAGACGATGGACGCCGTCTTCGCCGAGATCGAGAAGCTTTGGGGCCGGCTCGATTTCGTCGTGCACTGCCTCGCCTATTCCGACAAGGACCAGCTCGACGGGCGCTATGTCGAGACGACGCTGGAAAACTTCCAGATGTCGCTGAACATCTCCTGCTACTCCTTCACCGCGATCGCGCAGCGCGCCGAGAAGCTGATGACGGACGGCGGCTCGCTCTTGACGCTGACCTATTACGGCGCCGAAAAATGGATGCCGCATTACAATGTGATGGGCGTGGCGAAGGCGGCGCTCGAAGCGTCGGTGCGCTATCTCGCCGCCGATCTCGGCGTCAAGAACATCCGCGTCAACGCGATTTCAGCGGGGCCGATCAAGACGATGGCGGCCTCAGGCATCGGCGACTTCCGCTACATCCTGCGCTGGAACGAATATAATTCGCCGCTGCGCCGCGTCGTGACGATCGAGGAAGTGGGCGAGACGGCGGTCTATCTCTTGTCGCCGATGGCGCGGGGCGTTTCGGGCGAAGTGCTGCATGTCGACGCCGGCTATCACGTCGTGGGCATGATGAATCCGAGCGCCGCGCCGAAAATGGCGGATCTCCTGGCGCTGCTCCCGCAGCAGAAGTGACGCGCTTGCCGCGTCATGCCCGCGCTCGTCGCGGGCGTCGAAACCGGGCAGAAAAATCCTTTCAGCGCTTTGGCCAAGTCGCTAGAATTGGCCTATGACGAAACTGCTTGAACAGGCCTTCGAGGCGGCCCGTAATCTTCCCCCCGCCATGCAGGACGACATGGCCCGCGTCATCATGGCGATGACGGGCGACGAGCTGCCGGTCGTGCAGCTCACGGCTGAGGAAGAAGCCTCATTTGACGAATCTCTCGCGCAGGCCGAGCGCGGCGAGTTTGCGACAGACGATCAGATTCGGGCCATCTGGGCGAAGCATGGGCTGTGAAGCTTCGCTACACGCTACGCGCCGCCGTTGAACTCGACGAAATTCTTTCTTTCATTGACGAACGCTCGCCACAGGGGGCACGCAGCGTCAAAAGCCGAATTCAGGCGATGATGGCTCTCCTCTTGCAGCATCCGCAAGCCGGCCATCCGACCAGCAAAAGCGGCATTCGACGCATGGTCGTCTATCCGTACCCCTATCTGATCTTCTATCGCGCCACGGAAACCGAGATCATCATTCACGGCATACGCCACAGCGCCCGCCGCCCCTCGCTGCCGAAGTCCGAGGAATGAATAGTCTACCCCGCAGGCTCCGCAAATCCTCGTTGCCGGAGCAGCGGCTCCACCGTCGGCATCCGCCCGCGGAAGGCCACATAGGCTTCCGCCGCGTCCTGCCTTCCACCCGCGGCGTAGATGTGATCGCGCAGCCGCCGCGCGACCTCGGGCGCGAAGGGGTCGCCCGTCTCCTTGAAGGCCTCGAAAGCGTCGGCGTCGAGCACTTCGGCCCAGAGATAGCTGTAATAGCCCGCCGAATAACCATCGCCGGAGAAGATATGCGAGAAATGCGGCAGGCGGTGCCGCATGACGATTTCCGGCGGCATGGAAATCCGCGCGAGGCTGTCCGCCTCGAAGGCGCCAGCGTCGAAATCCGGCGCGACGCTTTGCGCGTGAATGTCGAGATCGACATGCGCCGAGGCGCAGAACTCGACCGTCGCGAAGCCCTGATTGAAATGGCGCGCGGCGGTGATGCGCGCGACGAGATCATCGGGAATGGGCGCGCCCGTCTCGGCATGAAGCGCGAATTTCTTCAGCACCGCCGGCTCCAGCAGCCAGTGCTCGTAAAGCTGCGAGGGCAGTTCGACGAAATCGCGCGCGACATTCGTGCCCGCGACCGAAGGATAGGTCACGTCCGACAACATGCCATGCAAGGCATGGCCGAATTCGTGGAACAGCGTGCGGGCGTCGTCGAGGCTGAGCAGCGTGGGCGCGCCATCGGCGCCTTTGGTGAAATTCATCACATTGACGATGATCGGCCTGGTTTCGCCAACGAGCTTGTGCTGCGCGCGGAAGTCCGACATCCAAGCGCCGCCGCGCTTCGACGGCCGCGCAAAATAATCGGCAAGGAACAGCGCGACATGCTTGTCGTTGCTGTCCAGCACATCGAAGGCGCGCACATCCGGATGGTAGAGCGGCAGGCCCTTCTGCTCGACGAAGCGGAGGCCGAAAAGTTTTTGCGCCACATCGAACGCCGCGGCGATCATGTTGTCGAGCTGGAAATAGGGACGCAGCGCGGCCTGATCGAGATCGTAGCGCTTCGCGCGCACGCGCTCGGCGTAATAGCGCCTGTCATGCGCCGCGACGGTGAAATTCGCGCCCTCTTCTTCGACCATCGCCTGGACCTGCGCGCGCTCCTCGGCGGCGCGCGTCAGCGCCGGCGCCCAGACACGATCGATCAGTTCGCGCACGGCGGCCGGCGTCTTCGCCATGGAGTCGTCGAGTTTGAAAGCGGCGAAACTGTCAAAGCCGAGCAGCTTCGCGCGCTCTTCACGCAATTGCAGGATTTCGCGGATGAGCGGGCGGTTGTCGGTCGCGCCCGCATTCTCGCCGCGGCTCGCCCAGGCGCGAAACACCGTCTCGCGCAGATCGCGCCGCGTCGAGCTTTGCAGAAAAATTTCAGCGCTGGAGCGCGACAGCGTCACGCCATATTTGCCGGGCGATCCACTCTCCGCCGCAATGCGCGCAGCGGCGGCGCGAAAGTCCGGCGAGAGGCCGTCGAGATCGCTTTCGTCGAGCAGCAGCAGCCATGATGATTCATCGGCCAGCACATTCTGCGAAAACCGCGTCGAGAGGCCCGCCAGCCGCTCGAGGATCGCTTTGAGACGCGCCTTGTCGGCGTCGTTCAGCTTCGCGCCGGCGCGCACGAAGTTCTTATAGGTCAGCTCGAGAACGCGCCGCTGCTCCGGCGTCAAATCGATCGTCCCGCGCGTCTCGTAAAGCGCCTCGATCCGGCGAAACAGCGCGGGATTCATGGAGATGTCGCTGGAGTGACGCGAAAACGCGCCGGCCATATCGCGCTCGATCGCCTGCAACTCGGGCGTCGTGTCTGTGGCGGCGAGATTCCAAAACACCGCGCCGACGTCGGTCAGAAGGCGCCCGCTGCGCTCCAGCGCGCCGATGACATTGTCGAAACTCGGCGGCGACGCGTCGTTGGCGACGCCGTCGATCTCGGCCTTGTGCTCGGCGAAGGCGTTTTCGAATGCCGCGCGGAAATGCGCGGGCTGGATCGCGTTGAAAGGCGGCAGGCGGAAAGGGCCGCGCCACGCCGTTAGGAGAGGGTTATCCATGACAGTCTCTTAGCAAGATGCCGACCAGCGGCGGCGTGGCCGGCCGCTACACGCCCGCGGGCTTCCCCGCCACCGTCACCAGCAGATCGCCGTCGCCCAAGAGGCGCTTCGCGCCGCGCTGACAATCCTCCATCGTCACCGCGGCGATCTTGCCGTTGCGCTCGTCGAGGAAGCTCGGCTCGAATCCGTCGAGCTGCAGATTGACGAGTTGGCTCGCGATCTTCGTCGAGGTGTCGAAGCGCAGCGCATAGGAGCCGGTGAGGAATTTTTTCGCCTTGTCCAATTCGTCTTCGGTCGGACCGTCGGCGACGAAATTTCTGAACTCTTCCTGGATCACGCCAATCGCTTCGCCGGCGCGCTCGTTCTTGGTCGCGGCGGCGCCGATCAGCATCGGGCAATGGTCATATTCATTGAGATGCGAATAGACCGAATAGGCCATGCCGCGCTTCTCGCGCACCTCGCGGAACAGCCGCGACGTGAAGGTGCCGCCGCCCAGAATGTGATTGGCGACGACGACGGCGTAATAGTCGGGATCGTGCTTGGTGATCGACGGGCGCCCGAAGCGGATTGTCGATTGCGGCACGTCAAGATCGACGATCTGGCGCATGCCGACATTGGCGACTGCGATCTCCGGGACGGGCGCAAGATCGTTTTGCAGCGCCAGCCCGCCGAACGTCGCGTCAAGGAGTTCCGAGAGCCGCGTCGCGTCGATCGCGCCGACGACGCCGATCTTGAGATCGCGTCTCGCGAAGAGCCGCTCGCGCAGGGCGATGAGGTCTTCGCGCGAGAGCGTATCGATCGACGCGAGATCGCCGCGCACCGAGCGCCCATAGGGATGGTTCGGGAAGGCCGCTTCGCGGAAGGCTTTCGACGCCATCGAGTCCGGGTCATTGGCTTCGCGCTTCAATTCCGCGGCGAGCTGGCTGCGCACGCGCGCGACGTCGCCGGCCTCGAGCCGCGCGTCGTTGAGCGCAAGTTTTAAGAGGCCGAAGGCCTTGTCGACATTGCGCGAGAGCGTCTGCAGATGGCCCGAGATCGCGTCGCGATCGGCGCCGAAGCCGACATGGATCGCGAGATCGTCAATGGCGCGATGGAAGGCGCGTGCGTCATAGGGGCCGGCGCCTTCGTCGAGCGTCGACGCGAGCAGCGTCGCCAGTCCGGGCTTCTCGCAAGGGTCCTGCGACGCGCCGCCGCGGATCGCGAATTCGAGCGCGACGAGCGGCACGGCGTGGCTCTCCACGAGCCAGACCTCAAGGCCGGCCGGCGTCGTGATCCGCTGCACATGTTCGGCGCGGGAGGCGATGGTGACGATGGGCGCGTGAGCGGTCATTTCAGTTCCTAACGGAGGTCGGCGGTAGGTCTTGGGCGGTCGAGTCAGGCGTCGGCGTTACGCCGACAACCTGACGCGATCGCCTCTCAGGCCGGAAGCAGAAAGCCCGTAACGGCCCTGCGCTTGTCGAGCCATTTGCGCGCGGCGTTTTGCACGTCGTCGGCCGTCACCTTCTCCATGCGCTCGGGCCAGGCGACGACGTCGTCGATGGTGAGGCCGGTGGCCAAAGCCTCGCCATACCAGCGGGCAAGCGAGACCTGGCTATCCTGCGCGTAGACGGCGTCGGCGATCAGCCGGGTCTTGGCGCGCAGCAAATGCTCCGCGTCAATCGGCTCTTCTGCGAAGCGTCGCAGCACGCGATCGATCGCGACGTCGAGGTCCTGGAGCGAAACGTCCAGCGCGGGCGTCGCATAGACCCAAAGCCGCGTGTCGTCGACGGCGGAGCCCATGTAGTACGCGCCAGCGCCGACCGCGACTTGCTCCTCGACGACCAGCGCGTCATAGAGCGCGCTCGTGGGTCCGCCGCCGAGCATATAAGCGAGCGTCTCCAGCGCCTCGGCTTCGCCGGGCTGCGCAGTGCTGTAGGACGGCACGAGATAGACCTGCTCATGCGCCGGCTGCTCGACCTTCTCATCGCGCAGCGTCACCAGACGATGGGCGCGGTGCGGCGGCTCCTGCGCGCGGGCGCGCCGCGGCGGCGCGGCGTGCGCGGGAACCTTGCCGTAGGTGTCCTTGGCGAGACGCTCGACCTCGTCGGCCTCGACGTCGCCGGCGACGATCAGGATGGCGTTTTCCGGCGTATAGAAGCGTTGGTAATAGGCGAGCGCGTGCTGCCGATCGAGCCCCTCGATCTCGTGATTCCAGCCGATGATCGGGATGCCGTAGGGATGATGAGCGAAGAGCGCCGCCTGTACGGCCTCGTCGAGCTGCGCCGAGGGGTCGCTGTCGGTGCGCATGCGGCGCTCTTCAAGCACCACGTCGCGCTCCGGATCGACGACCTCGTCGGTCAGGACCAGATTGCGCATGCGATCGGCCTCGAACGCCATCAGCGTGGCGAGATGCTCCTTGCCGATACGCTGGAAATAGGCCGTGTAATCGTAGCTGGTGAAGGCGTTCTCCTGGCCGCCGAGTTCTGCGACAAGATTCGAGAACTCGCCCTGCGGATGATCCGCCGTGCCTTTGAACATCAGATGTTCAAGAAAATGCGCGATGCCCGACTGACCGAGCGGGTCGTCGGCGGCGCCGTTTTTGTACCAGACCATATGCGTGACGACAGGCGTTCGCGCGTCGGGGATGACGACGACTTGCATGCCGTTGTCGAGCGTGAAGCTCGTAATGCTCGCGCGCGCAGGCCCCGGCGCGGCTGCCCCAGGCGCAAGCGAAACGGCTGACGCCTTCGTCTCAAAAGACATGAACGGCCTTTCCCGCGGCGGTGGCCGCGTCTCGGAGAGTGTCTCTCCTATATAGGCCGGAATTTAATTCTTGTCGTTGTCCGAGCTACCGCGCAGGAATTGCGGCATCATCGAGCCGAAGGTGGACGATGCGCCGCCGCCCCGCATGTCCGGGGCAGCGGGGTTGGCGCCGTTCGCATTGGCCCCGCCCCGCATGTCCGGGGCGGCGGGGTTGGCGCCCGAGGCGTTGGCGGCGGAATTGTTCGCGCCGCCGCGTCCCCAGCTCAACGGATTCCACCAGGAACTCTTCTTGGCGGCTTCGGTCTCGCGGAGATTGTTGAGGTCCTGCGTCGGCCGGCGGTAGCCCGGCGGCGGCTCCGTCAGCATGATGCGGCTCGGCTCCTCGATGGCGGGCGCGGGCGGCGGACCGCCCGATCCAAAGGAAAGCACCCGCGCAAACACCCCAGGGCGCGGCGCCTCCGGCGGCGGCGCGTTCGGCACCCGGGCGTAGCGGTTGACGTTACGGCGCCGCTCGGCCGAAAGTTCGGCGGGCCATTCGCCCGACCGCGCGCCCCGCTCGCGGGGCGACGGGAGGTCGCCGGCGCTCGGCGGCAAGACGAGCTTGGGCCGTTCGCTATAATCGATTTTGCCGACGCCCTCGTCCGAAGACGCGCCGACCATCTCCATCATCGCCTGCCATGTCGATTTGTCATCGCCGGCCAGGGCTGGCGCGGCCTGGACCGCCGCGAGCCCGGCGAGAGCGTAAAGGGCGCAGCGCTGCGACTGAGCAAGCTTCATCTGTCGGACTCCGTTCCGGCTCCGGTTGTATGCGGCTACATGGCCGCGACTTATTGGCGATTTAGTGGCGAAGACCGGGCCTCAGCTCAACCAGAGCGCGTTCAGGTCTCGGCGCGCCGCTCCTGCGGCAGGAAAAACCCCTCGATGACCAGCAGCGCCACGCCCGCCGTAATGAAGACATCGGCGAGATTAAACACGTAGTTCGCGAGAGGCCCGACGGGCAGGCTGGTGTGCAGATAGAAGAAATCGGCGACCGCCCCCCGTGTGATGCGGTCGGCGGCGTTGCCGAGCGCGCCACCGATGATCAGCCCGAGCGCCACAGCCGTCGCGCGGCTCTGCGTGCGCACCATCCAGATCGCCAGTCCAGCGATGATCGCGCCCTGCATGGTCAGCAGCGCGAGGCGGGTCAAGGTTTCGTGGGCGGGAAACAGCGAATAGGAGACGCCGTAGTTCCAGGACAGTACGATGTCGAGGAACGGCGCAAGGCTCATCGGCGGCCGGGCGGCGACGTCAAATATATGCAGCATCCAGAATTTATGCGCCTGGTCGAACGCCAGAGCGACGAGCGCCGCGGCAAGGCCGAGCGCGCGGGGGGAAAGTCTGCCAGACAAGCGGGATCTCCATGACGCCAACGCAGCATTAAGCCGGATCAATGCGAAAAAGAAGCCGCTCCCCGCTCATGCGTCGATCAGGCGATCACTGGGCGACGATGATCGGTCCTTCCGGCTCGGGCCAGTCGATCCGGTAGTTAAAGCCGGTGCGGATAAGATGGGTCGCGCTGGCGCTTGACGCGGCGAAATTCGCGGGAAACCCATCCAGAACGGAGCCGCCGAAGGCGTTGATCTGATAGCTCTGCCGGCCCAGATCGACGTAGAGCCATTCGGCCTTGAGGCTCCAATTGCGGGCGACGGCGTATTCGAGCCCCGCGCCGGCGGTCCAGCCCGTCGCGAAGCCGGAAAAACTGCCGGCCGAGCAATAGAAGTCGAGTGCGCAGAACTTGTTGCCGTCGCCGAGCGCGCCAAGCGCCGAGACCTGGCCATAGGCGAAGCCGCCGGTGACGTAGAGCATGAAATCGTCGCGGGGCAGCAGCCCCAACCGCCCGCGCAACGTTCCGAGCCATTCGAGCAGACGTTTGGTGCTGGCGGCGTAATTCCGAGGAGCGTCGCCAACGCCGAAATTGACGGAAGCGCCGAACGAGCCGCCGATATTGGCGTAGGCGACATCGGTCTCGAGACCCGCGACGAGGAGCGGATGCAAGCGCCAGTTATAGCCGATCTGCCCGCCGCCGACGAAGCCCGCGATGTCCGAACGCTGCGCGAAGGGCGCCTGGAAACCTGTCTGCAGGATCGCCGCTTCCGGCGAGCGCGCGGCAAGCGTCGTGTCTTTCGCCGCGGCGAAGCCATAGCCGACATGGCCGCCGACATAGGCGCCGCGCCATTCATGCGGCTCGGCTTCCGCCCTGCCGAATAACGGCCCGAAATTTCCAGCGCCGGTCGGATCGTCAGGCCCGCCAAAGCGGTAGCCCGCCTGCAAGAAAAAGCCATAGCGCTGGGAAAATGAATAGATCGGCCTGGTCACATTGTTGGACAGGCGCTCGCCATAGTCCTGGCCTGGCGCGCTGAACTGCCAATAACGGCCGCCGACGCCCACGCTGAAACGCGGCGTCAGATCATAGGCGATGAGGCCTTCGAGCTGAAAGCCGTTCCCCTTGCCCGACTGCTGCGCGCCTCGGATATCGGGGCGAAAATTGTGATAGTCGGTGTTCCACATCCAGCTATGAATCCAGGCCGCTTCGAGCGATGCGCGCAGGCCCGGCATGAGTTCGATCTCGCCGCCGACGCCGACGCGCAGCGAGTTCCAGGCAACGTCGAAATCGAGCCCGTCCAGACTCGTCGGGTAAGGAACCCTGTTCGGCGGATCGGTCGCGCAAAACGCCGTGCCGGCGAGAATTTGCGCGCAGCCGAATGAATTCATCCGCTCGTGGAAATTATTGTATCCGACAAAAGGACCGATCCTGACCGGCTGGCCGGTCGGCAATCTGGTCTCCACGACATTATAGCCCAGATCGACGGTGACATATTTGAGCGAGCCGCCGCTCTGAACATGGACAGTATTGCTGTAGGGGCCTTTGGTCGCTGCGACAGTATCCTCGTCATTGAGCTTGCCGCTCGCGAGAGTCCCGCCGCCGAGAAAACCTTTAAGGAAGACGCCGCTCTCGTGGTCGACGCGAAAGAAGGTCTCGGCTGAATGCCCGGTCAAATCGCCGAAGGTAAGACGTGAAATCAACAGTCCGGGGACTTGGGCGTCGTAGTAATCATATTTATGGTTGCCCGAACTGAACCAGTAGCGGGTCCCAAATTCCACGCGCCACGGCGAAGCCGCCAATATTGGCGGCGGCGCTTTCAAAACGAGCGGCGTCGGATCGGCGGCCTTGGCGGCGCCGGCGGCCTGGAGGGCCGTCATTGAAATAGCCGTCACTGAAATAAATGCGGAAAGCGTCTTGCGCATGCGGCGCCCCAAGCTTCGGCAGACGATGGAAGGCGATTTAGCCAGCCGCCAAGACGCACGACGCTTACGACGACGCTACAATTTAGATGGATGCTTATGGTTTCTATTTTGTTAAGCCCCGCCAACGCTATAGCGGTCCGCGCAGCACACGAGCCGCCGCTCTGCACCGAATTTTGATCGCCTGTGCAAACGGATGGTTCGAGGCGCGGCGCCCGACCCGTCGTTCATCTAATGGCTAAGATCAATCTTTAGGCTGCGCTGTAGCTGCGCCGCAACAGAACCGAAAATTCTACGCCTGTCCCCAACTTGACAGCGATTGGCCTCGCCCATATCTGTGTGGCGCCTGCTGGCACTCATCTGACGCGAGTGCCAGCAGGCCTTCGCATATCCCTTTTTGACGGGGTCGAACCCCGTCAGGTCAGAAAAGGAAAGATTCACAATGACGTTCCGTCCCCTCCACGACCGCGTCGTGGTCAAGCGACTCGAAGGCGAGGAAAAAACCAAAGGCGGCATCATCATTCCGGACACCGCGAAAGAGAAGCCGCAAGAGGGCAAGGTCATTTCCGTCGGCCCTGGCGCTCGCGACGAAAACGGCAAGCTGAACCCGCTGGACGTCAAGTCCGGCGACCGCGTGCTCTTTGGCAAATGGTCCGGCACCGAAGTCAAGATCGACGGCGACGACCTGCTCATCATGAAGGAAAGCGACATCCTCGGCATCGTCGACTGACTCGACGCCGTTCGCTTCCAACCCCCAGGAGAATTGTAAATGGCTGCAAAAGACGTCCGTTTCTCCACTGACGCCCGCGACCGCATTCTGCGCGGCGTCGAAATCCTCAACAACGCCGTCAAGGTGACGCTCGGTCCAAAGGGCCGCAACGTCGTCATTGAAAAGTCCTTCGGCGCGCCGCGCATCAGCAAGGACGGCGTCACCGTCGCCAAGGAAATCGAACTTGCCGACAGGTTCGAAAATCTCGGCGCCCAGCTCGTCCGCGAAGTCGCCTCCAAGCAGAACGACATCGCTGGCGACGGCACGACGACGGCGACGGTTCTCGCCGCTTCGATCGCCCGCGAGGGCTCCAAGGCGGTCGCCGCTGGACTCAACCCGATGGATCTGAAGCGCGGCGTCGATCTCGCCGTGGAAGCCATCGTCGCCGATCTCAAGCTGCATTCGAAGAAAGTCACCTCAAACGACGAGATCGCGCAGGTCGGCACGATTTCGGCGAATGGCGACAGCTTCATCGGCGAAGAAATCGCCAAGGCGATGCAGAAGGTCGGCAATGAAGGCGTGATCACGGTCGAGGAGGCGAAGAGCCTCGAGACCGAGACCGACATCGTCGAAGGCATGCAATTCGATCGCGGCTATCTCTCGCCCTACTTCATCACCAACGCCGAGAAGATGATCGCCGAACTCGACGAACCCTACATTCTCATCCACGAGAAGAAGCTGTCGACGCTGCAGCCGTTGCTGCCGATCCTCGAAGCGGTGGTGCAGACCGGCAAGCCGCTGCTCATCGTCGCCGAGGACATCGAAGGCGAAGCGCTGGCGACCCTCGTCGTCAACAAGCTGCGCGGCGGCCTGAAGATCGCCGCCGTCAAGGCGCCCGGCTTCGGCGATCGCCGCAAGGCGATGCTCGAAGACATCGCCATCCTCACCGGCGGCGAGTTGATCGCCGAGGACCTCGGCATCAAGCTCGAGAACGTCACGCTCGCCATGCTCGGCCGCGCCAAGCGCGTGCGCATCGAGAAGGAGAACACGACGATCATCGACGGCGCCGGCGAGAAGAAGGACATCGAGGCGCGCATCTCCCAGATCAAGGGACAGATCGAGGAGACCACCTCGGACTACGACCGCGAAAAGCTGCAGGAGCGTTTGGCGAAGCTCGCAGGCGGCGTCGCGGTGATCCGCGTCGGCGGCGCGACCGAGGTCGAAGTGAAAGAGAAGAAGGACCGCGTTGACGACGCCCTCAACGCCACCCGCGCGGCGGTCGAGGAAGGCGTGTCGCCCGGCGGCGGCGTGGCGCTGCTGCGCGCCATCAAGGCGCTCGACGGCGTCAAGGTCGGCAATCCCGACCAGCAGACCGGCGTCGATATTGTCCGCAAGGCGATCCAGGCGCCGGCGCGCCAGATCGTCGACAACGCCGGCGGCGACGGCGCCGTGGTGGTCGGCAAACTGCTCGAGGCCACCGAATACGGCTACGGCTTCGACGCGCAGAAGGGCGAGTATGGCGATCTGATGAAGCTCGGCATCATCGACCCGACCAAGGTCGTGCGCACCGCGCTGCAGGACGCCGCTTCGATCGCCGGTCTGATCATCACCACCGAGGCGACGATCACCGAAGCGCCGAAGAAGGAAGGCCCGCCGGCCATGCCGGGCGGCGGCGGCATGGGCGGCATGGACTTCTAAGTCTCGCCACCAATCGCTGATCCAGTCAAAGTCCCGGGGAAACCCGGGACTTTTTTTACGTTCCTTGTCGGCTTTGGGTCGCGCCGAATATGCCTTCGATCCAGGCCGTCACCGCCCTGATCCTAGGGACGTGTCTGTCGCCGGGATTGACGAGCAGCCACACTTCGCGTTTGAGCACGGGCGATTTGTCGCCTAGCCGGCGCAACCCAG
This sequence comes from Methylocystis sp. H4A, assembly GCF_015709545.1. NCBI lineage: Bacteria > Pseudomonadati > Pseudomonadota > Alphaproteobacteria > Hyphomicrobiales > Methylocystaceae > Methylocystis > Methylocystis sp. H4A. Next base: position 44,705 of record NZ_JADNQY010000017.1, read on the forward strand.
ACTCTCGATCGGCGATCAAACAGGGAAGCAGCGACTTTCCGATGCCGAACTTTACGGCGTTCAGGGCCAGTTCGGAGTCATTGACGGCAAGGCTCGCCGGATGTCCCTGCCGACTGACCGCCCGATTGATCCAGGCGACGTGTGGAAGCCCGGCCATCTCCGCCTCGTAAGTAATCCATGAAAGCCGCCGCGCGTCCACTGCGGTTGGCGCGTAAACGGCATAGTCGAGGTCTGCGATGCGACGCGTGATCGCTCGTTGATCCTCTCGCGGCCGCGCATGGCGAAGCGCGATGTCGGCATCGCGCCGCATAACGCTGAGATTGCGCGGCTCGGCGATGACCTCGAGCGATAGTCCGGGATAGATTTGAGTCAGCTGCTCGACTGCGGGCAGCAGAAGACGGCTTGCGATGAGCGGGATTGCTGTGATGCGGACGCTGCCGGTCGGCGCGGAGTCGACGCCAGCCGACGCTTCGGCGATCGCGATGGCCTCTTCCTCCATTCGCTCCGCGCGTTCGATGATATACGAGCCAGTCTCCGTCAGGCGCCAGCGCGGCTCGAACAGGGTCAACCCAAGGCCTTGTTCGATGCGCCGAATCCGCCGCGCCACCGTGGTCTCGTCCACCCGCAAAGCCTTTGCCGCTGGCGCGATGGCGTTTGCTCGCGCCACCGCAAGCAGGTAGCGCAGATCGTTCCAGTTTAGTGGCGGCGAATTTGCTGACATGGGCGGCAAAACTACCGCTGCCTAGGCGTTTTTGCATCAACTAGGTTTCCCCCGTCGACCTTTGAAGACGGAGCCGGGCCATGCACATTGATCGTCGTCTGTTGATCCAAGGAGGTCTGGCGTCGATGACCGGCTTGCGATCGCCGGAGGAGCATCCCCGACGTTCCTTCAGAACTGCGGCGGCGCGCTTCAAGGCTTTGGCTTTCGACGCATTCCCAATCTTCGATCCTAGGCCAATTGACGCACTCGCCGAGGCGCTTTTTCCGGGAAACGGAACGCGACTTGTCGAGTTGTGGCGAAATCGTCAGTTCGAATACTCGTGGCTGCGAACTGCGTCAGGCCATTATGTGGACTTCATGAAAGTATCGGAGGAAGCGCTGGTCTTTGCCGGTAACGCGCTGAGGCTGCAATTGAGCGGAGAAACGCGCGATCAACTCCTTCACGCATATCTTACGCTCGGCGTATGGCCCGACGCCAGGCCGACTCTGCAAGGATTGCGGTCGGCGGGCGTTCGTCTCGCGCTTCTCTCCAATCTTACGCCCGATATGCTCAAGGGATCGATCACAACGTCCGGGCTTGAAGGCGTTTTCGAGCATGTCCTGAGTACGGATAGGGCGAAGACGTACAAACCAAGTCCAGACGCGTATCGGCTAGGGGTCGATGCGTTCGGACTGGCGGAAAACCAGATCTTGTTCGTCGCCTTTGCCGGATGGGACGCGGCCGGAGCAAAGGCGTTTGGCTATCCGACGTTTTGGGTCAATCGGCTCGGTCTGCCTTCCGAGGAGTTGGGGAGCAAAGCTGATGCGGAGGGTAAATCGCTCGCAGATCTGACGGCGTATGTGCTCGATTGACACTTGTGCGCGTCGTCGGCGCGTCAGATTCCCCGCCCATGCCGGGCGGCGGCGGCATGGGCGGCATGGACTTCTAAAGTCCGCGCGCTTCGCGACCAAAACAAAGCCCCGGACCAGCGTCCGGGGCTTTTTTTTGCGGCGCGTCGTGTGGACGGCGTCAATCGCCTCAGGCCGCCTTGCGGTTGATCCGCCCTTCGGCGAGCGACGAGAGTTTTTTGTCAGCGTTCTTTTCTTCGGCGAGCGTCTCCGACAGAAGCTGCGCGCAGTCCTCGCGGCCAAGCTCCTTCGCCCAGGCGATCAGCGTGCCGTAGCGCGTGATTTCATAATGCTCGACGGCCTGAGCGCTCGCGATCAGCGCGGCGTCCAGCACTTCATTGTCGGCGGTTTCGCCCGAGATTTCATCAGCCTCTTCAAGGATGCCGTCGATCGCGGGGCAGTTGACGCCCTTGGGCGCCACGCCATGCAGCTCAAACACTTTTTCGAGCCGGCGCACCTGATTTTCCGTCTCGCCGAGGTGCTGCTCGAAGGCTTCCCTCAGCTGCGGGTCGGAGGCCTTCTCGACCATGTCGGGCAGCGCCTTCAGGATCTGGTTTTCGGCATAGTAGACGTCGCGCAGCGTGTGCACGAACAGATCGTCGATCGTCTTGATGTCTTTGGAAAAGAGACCCATCGTCCCGCTCCGGTTTTGCGATGTGGGGAAGCCCGCGGGCCGCAGGCGTGCATTGGAACGCCGCCGAGGCGCGAATGTTCCCCATGCGCGCGCAGAAGCGCGCCTGAGCTCCCGAAGGGGCCGCGTTCGGGTTCGCTTGCCCTGCGCGTCGGGGCGCCGCAGCCTTCCGGAGCTTCAGGCCGTTGCCCTATCGCTTCCGCTCGTTTAGCATCAGCTTCGCACGCGGGATCTCGCGCGCGTCAGCAAGAATCGGGAGGAGCGAAATGGCGAGCTTGCGCACGCCGGCGGAGTCGAACGGCGACTGGGCCGAGCATCTAAGGACCTACAATACATTCTTGTTGCTGCTGAAGATCGGCGGGGCAAGCACTGCGGTTCTGCTGCTCCTGCTGTTTTTCTTCGTCGCGCGCTAGGTTCAGAGCCTCCGCTTCTTACCGCTGTCGGCGACGCTGGCGGCGACGGTTTTTCCACAACCGGAGTTCGTTATGCGCATCGCCGTATTGGCTGAAACGGATAAATCCGAGCCGCGCGTCGCGGCCACACCCGAGACCGTCAAGAAATTCATCGGGCTGGGCGCCGACGTCGTGGTCGAGGCCCGCGCGGGCGCCGCCGCCGGCTTCTCCGACAGCGACTACGCCGCCGCCGGCGCGACGATCGCCGATAACGCGGCGGCGGCGCTGACGGGCGCCGACGTCGCGCTGCGCGTGCGCCGTCCTTCGGCGGCGGAGCTTCCCGGCGCAAGATCCAATCTCGCGGTGATCGCGATCATGGATCCATTTGGCGCGGGGGCTCAGCTTGCCGATCTCGCCAAGAGCGGCGCGATCGCCTTCGCCATGGAGCTCATGCCGCGCATCACGCGGGCGCAAACCATGGACGTGCTGTCGTCCCAGGCCAATCTCGCCGGCTATCGCGCCGTCATTGACGCGATGGCCGAATATGGCCGCTCGTTTCCGATGATGATGACCGCCGCCGGCACCGTTCCGGCGGCGAGAGTTTTTATCATGGGCGTCGGCGTCGCCGGTCTGCAGGCGATCGCCACGGCGCGGCGCATGGGCGCGATCGTCACCGCCACCGACGTGCGGCCGGCGACGAAGGAGCAGGTCGAATCGCTCGGCGCCAAATTCCTCGCCGTCGAGAACGAGGAATTCCAGCAGGCGCAGACGGCGGGCGGCTACGCCAAGGAGATGTCGCCTGAATATCAAAAGGCGCAGGCCGAACTCGTCGCTTCGCACATCGCCAAGCAGGACATCGTCATCACCACGGCGCTGATCCCCGGCCGACCGGCGCCCAAGCTCATCTCCGCGGAGATGGTGCGCTCCATGCGAGCCGGTTCGGTCATCGTCGATCTTGCGGCCGAACGCGGCGGCAATTGCGAATTGACCAAGCCCGGCGAAACCGCGGTCGTCGACGGCGTGAAGATTTTAGGGGCTCTCAACATCGCCGGCCGCATGGCGTCGACGGCGTCGAGCCTCTACGCCAAAAATCTGCTGGCCTTCGTCGAGACGCTCGTCTCGAAGGACACCAAGCAGCTCGCCATCAATTGGGAAGACGAACTGGTGAAGGCGACCGCGCTAACCCGCGACGGCGCCGTCGTCGACGAGCGTTTTAAATAGCCGCCTGCGCGCATATCAAACTAAGGGGCGTTAAGCGATGACCGACTCTACGCAACAATTGCTCGAGAAGGCGCAGGCGGCGGCCGAGGCCGCCCGCCATCTGGCCGAACAGGCGCAACACTATTCGGACGAACTCGCGCATACGGCCGCCGCGGCGGCGGCGCACGGACTCGCCGGCGGCGCGATTGATCCTTTCGTCTTCCGCGTGGCGATCTTCGCCATGGCGGTCTTCGTCGGCTATTACGTCGTCTGGTCGGTGACGCCGGCGCTGCATACGCCGCTGATGTCGGTCACGAACGCGATTTCCTCCGTCATCATCGTCGGCGCGCTGCTCGCGGCGGGCGTCGAAGGCATGACCGCCGCCGAGGCTTCGGGCTCTTGGTGGGCGAACGCCTTCGGTTTCATCGCGGTCATTCTCGCCAGCGTGAACATCTTCGGCGGCTTCCTCGTCACCGAACGCATGCTCTCCATGTACAAGAAGAAGGGCTGACGCCATGAGCGCCAATATCGCAGCCCTTCTCTATCTCGTCGCCGGCGTGCTGTTCATCTTCGCGCTGCGCGGCCTCTCTTCGCCCGCCACCTCTCGCGAGGGCAATCGCTACGGCATGATCGGCATGGCGATCGCCGTGGCGACGACGCTGCTGACGCATTTCCCCTCATTCGGCGGTCTGCTGATGATCGTGATCGGCGTCGCCATCGGCGGCGGCGCGGGCGCTTTCATCGCCCAGCGCGTGCCAATGACGAAGATGCCCGAACTTGTCGCGGGCTTCCACGCGCTGGTCGGCCTGGCGGCGGTGCTCGTGGCGGCGGGCGCTTTTTTTGCGCCACGTGCTTTCGGCATCGGCGACGCGAATGAGATTCACGCAGGCAGCCTCGTCGAAATGTCGCTCGGCGCGGCCATCGGCGCGATCACCTTCACCGGATCGATCATCGCCTTTCTAAAGCTTTCCGAGCGCATGACCGGCAAGCCGATCCTGCTGCCGGAACGCCATACCATCAACATCATGCTCGGCGTCTCGCTGCTGGCGCTGACGGCGCTTTTCGTCGGCACGCAGAGCGGCGTCTGGCTGTTTCTGTTGATTCTCGCCTCTTTCGCGCTGGGCGTGACGCTGATCATTCCGATCGGCGGCGCCGACATGCCGGTGGTCGTCTCCATGCTCAACTCCTATTCGGGTTGGGCGGCGGCGGGCATCGGCTTCACGCTGGGCAATCTTGCGCTGATCATCACCGGCGCGCTTGTCGGCTCGTCGGGCGCGATCCTCTCCTACATCATGTGCAAGGGGATGAACCGCAGCTTCATCTCCGTCATTCTCGGCGGCTTCGGCGGCGAAGTGGCGGGGCCTGCCGGCGGCAAGGAAACGCGCAACGTCAAGCAGGGCTCGGCGGAAGACGCCGCCTACATCATGCAGAACGCCGGCAAGATCATCATCGTGCCGGGCTACGGCATGGCGGTCGCGCAGGCGCAGCATGCGCTCCGCGAAATGGCCGACATACTCAAGAAGGAAGGCGTCGACATCAAATACGCCATCCATCCGGTCGCCGGCCGCATGCCGGGCCATATGAATGTGCTGCTGGCCGAGGCCAATGTGCCCTATGACGAAGTGTTCGAGCTCGAGGACATCAACTCCGAATTCGGACAGGCGGACGTCGCCTTCGTCATCGGCGCCAACGACGTGACCAACCCGGCGGCAAAGACCGACAAGACCTCGGCAATCTACGGCATGCCGATTCTCGACGTCGAAAAGGCGAAGACGGTTCTGTTCCTGAAACGCGGCATGGGCTCTGGATACGCCGGCGTCGAGAACGAGCTGTTCTTTCGGCCCAATACGATGATGCTGTTCGGCGACGCGAAGAAGACCGTCGAGTCGATCGTCAAGTCGCTGGCGCATTAAGCCTCTTCAACGACGCCAAAACAAAACGCCCGGGAGTTTCTCCCGGGCGTTTTGTTGTCACGACGGCGTTTGGAAACTGCCGCGCCGCGGAGTTTGCGCAAAGCAGGGAGCGCCCCACTTCGCGACCCGAACCTCACCAGTTCCAGGCGACCGGCTGGAACCAGGTGCCCACGTCCGGCAAGCCGCCTTCGTTGCCCGTGTAGAACAGGCCCGGCTCGCCCTTGGTCTCGCCGAATTGATACCGTCCGGCGACATAGAAGGTTCTTTGCGGGAACGGGTGGAACAGGAAGTATCTATAATTGCCGATGTTATCGACGCCGAAATCGGCGGAGAATCGATCGTTCCATTTGTAATGGATCTTGGTGTCGACGACGAAGAACGGATCGAAGGCGAAATAGATTCCATAGGCGCGGTCATTGTTCGCCAAGGTGCGCCACAGCTTGCTCTGATATCTGCCGGCCACCGTGAACGCCCAGTGATCGTCCGGCCGATAGGTGAACGCGAGCGTTCCGCGCCATTCAGGAACGTTCGGCACGGTCTTCCCCGCCACCGACGTCGCCCAGGGGAACTCAAAATTCCCGGTGCTCGGCGCCCAGGTCGGATCGGAGATGACCCGCGCGTTGAGCCAGGTGGCGCTGCCGAGCACCTCAAGCCCCCTGAAGCCGAAGTTGTCTTTCTGAAACGCCACTTCGACGCCGCTGTTGCGAATGCGCTGAACGTTGGTCGGCGTCTGCACCAGTTGCGCGGGCGCCGCGGGCACGGAGACCAGCTGGTTGATGATGGCGTCGCGCACTTCTTCGTCGAAAAAGGAGACGCGCGCGGTTCCATCCGGTCCGAGCCTGCGCTCGATCATCAGCTCTTTGCTGAGCGCCGACTCGGGACGTAGATTGGGATTTGGGTTAGTCGCGACGCCATTAACGCCGACGGTCGCGAGGTTGTAGAGTTCGCGCACAGTGGGAAAGCGGTTCGCCATGCCGATCGAGCCGACGGCGCGCCAATCCTCATCGAACCTGTATTCGAGCGACCCTTTGGGCGAGAAGCGGGTGCTGTAGAGATTGGGCTGGTAGATCGGCAGCCAGGAGCGTGTCGAGCCTGTCAGCGCGGTCCCGAAATTGTTGACGCCCGCCGCCTGATTGTAGCCGTCCGACGCCTGCCAGTGCTCGCCGCGAAGACCGGCCGTGAACTTCAGATCCGGCGTAATGAAGAAGGCGTCCTGGAACCATAGCGCCTGCGTGCGCGTCGTGCCCTGAGCGATCGTGATCGCCGCGCCTGTGCTTGCATCTGTCCCGGCGGTCCAATTCGTCGTCAGCCAGACCGGATTGTTCAGGTGAAACTGATCGCCATGCACGCCGAAGGAGATGTCGTGGCCCTGTAATATTCCTTCCGGCGGCCGCACGATTCCCTTCGCGTCGAAGAGCGTCCAATAGGTGCCGGTGAAGACCGTATCGCGGCCGGTCTGCGTATAGCCGCCAAAGGGCACGGCGGCTGACCAGGGTGAGATCTGATCGGACTGCAAATAGGTGAAATTGGAGGCCGAAACTTCGAAGTCGAACGGACCGCCGCTGTTGGAGCGCACCGCAGCGGCGTTGACCATGATCTTTTCCTGGACCCGATAACGACCATTTGTCGCGAAGCTCTGCAGGTTGGCGTTGCTGAGGGCGCGCCCCCCCGTCGTTACGCCCCAGAAGGGGCTATTGCCCGCAGTAAGGTAATTCTCGGGATAAGACTGGCCGTCGTTGGACCAGAAGCCGAATGTGTAGGTGCCGCGGATCGTGTTGGTGAAATCGTAGGCGAATTTCAGTTTCGCATTAACTTGATCGTTCGCGAGATTGCCGGTCGAGCCGATGACGTTGGCGAAGGTGGTGCCATAGACGTTAGTCGCCAGATAGCCGCCGGGGTAAAAATTCGGCGTCGTGACATAGCTAAGCGGCTGCTGCGATCCGCGCTGCCAGTTGCCGGAGACCGTCCAGAGAAAGTCGCCGATCTTATCGCCGATAAAGAAGCTCGAGACGTTATTGACGAAGCCTCGCGACGTTCCCCACTGGGAGAAATCCTGGATCGTCGTGGTGTTCCTGACCGAGACTTCGAGCTTTTCGGGCATGCGCGTCGTGATCTTCAACACGCCGCCCATCGAGTTGCCGGGGTATTGCGCCGCGAAGGGTCCGTAAAGGAAATCGACGCGCTCGATTTCCTCCGGCGCGACGAGGCCCCAGCGCGGCGCGCCGATCGTATTGTCGTTGCCGATAAGCGCCGTCAGCAGCAGATCGTCCGCATAGACAAGACTGCGCGCCGAGGAGCCGACGCCCCAGGTGCGGGTCTGCAAAACTGCCTGAGTGTCGCCGCTGTTGCGTTTGCGCACGAAAAGGCTCGGCATGTATCTGACCGCGTCTTCCGTATCGACAATGTTGATTGTGCGATTGATCTGCTGGCGCGTGACGCTCGCGACCGTATTGGGCAATTGCCACTTCTGAACGAAGGCCGGCTTGCCGTCGGGAAGCGTCGCCGCCCAGATCGATGGCGGCGAAGGAGCTGGGGCCGGGCTCGGAGCTACGTTTGCGCCGGTCGCAGGGCCTGCAACGCGCTCGGTTCCACGCTGAACGCCGCGGCGCTGACCGCCGACGTCGATGGTCGGCAGCGATTGCTGCGCGGCGGCAGGGCTGACCCAAAATTCGGAAAGCGCAAGGACGGTGAGAGCGCCGACCGAAACGCCGCGCAAGAGCGAGTAACGAGACATGAGATGCTTCCTTCTGGCGCCGGTCAAGGCGGCGCGACTGACCTGAACGGCTTTCGCCGTGGCGTTCGGCAGATCAGGTGAAGGAAGGAGGTCCGCGCGTCGGGGCGCTGCGGTTTGGCCGTAACAGGATCAGCGCCCGCGTCGGAGGCGCCCGCGGCGCGAGATTGTATTCCACGCCACGGATCGCAAAAACGGCGTCCGCCGGCGGCAACGCGCTCCAGCCGAGCTGGCAAAGCGCGCAGGCGCATCGATCGTGATCAAGCTGACCGGAAGGCGCTTGATCGGACTCGTCCTGCGCCAGAGACGACGTCTTGGCGAACGGATGACATTTGGCGATCGAAGCGTTGGGCGCGCCGACAATATTCGCCGCCACCGCCTCGCAGGGCGAGACGAGTTTCGCGACAAGCGCGAAGAGAATGAAAAGCGTGGCGAGTCGGCGAATGCCCATGTAAATCTTGCCGAATTCCGCGCCGTTAACTGTGGCGGCGCCGGAAGCGACCATGGACCGGTAAACCGAGCTATTCCAAGCCCGCGCGCGTTGTCAAAGGTTAAAAAATCAACTAAGAGACATTTATGTCACAGTTGCGCGCCATGCGTCGGGAATTCCGCGCGGCACTCGCCGTCGCCGTCGCTTGCGCGCTGATGCTCTCGCTTCTTCTGTCAGGCGCTACGCGGCCCGCGCACGCAATCGCGAACCAAGGCGGCGTCGCCTGCGATCATTCCGTATCTTTTGCGGGAGCGCATGCCGCCGCTGCGCAAAAAGAAATCTCGATGCAGCGCGACGGATCGCCCGCGCATCACCAGCATCGATGCCCGGACTGTTGCCTGAGCGTCCATGCCGCGCCGGCCGTTCTTCCAGAGCGCGTCGCCTCGGCGATGCTGACCGCCGCAGAGCGCCCTTCTGAAATTCAGCATTGCGCGGTCGCCGCGCAGCCGCCCGAGAGTTTCGCCGCGAACGGCGCAAATGGCGCGCGCGCTCCACCCTCAATTCATATTTCCTGAATTGCATTAGGCTCCAGGGCGCGCCGCGCCGGAGTCTGATTGCGGGCTTTCGCCGCTTTGCGGCCTCTCGTCTCGCGAAGACATAACAAAACAAAAACTGACGCTTCGCCTGCGCGATCGCCGCAAGCGCGTCCCAATGAAACGAGTGAGTGAAAATGGATTACAACACGCTTTCTCCTCTCGCCATGTTCCTCAACGCCGGTCCTGTCGGAAAGGCCGTCATGGCGCTGCTGCTGCTCGCGTCGATCTGGACGTGGGTGCTCATCGTCGAAGGCGTGGTGGCCGTCACCCGCATCACCAAGTCGGCCCGCTCCGCCCGTGCGGGCGGAGACGTCGGCGTTCTCGCGCCCGTCGCAGAAGCCGGCCGCGAAGGTTTTGCCCTCGACCTTCCCGACGAAACGATCGGCGACAAGCGCGCCCGCATCGCCGACCATATGAGCCGCGCCGCGCGCGAGTTCCTCACCAAGGCGGAAGGCGGCCTGCCGAATCTCGCCGTCATCTCGTCGGTCGCGCCCTTCGTCGGCCTGTTCGGCACGGTATGGGGCATCATGACGAGCTTCGCCAGCATCGCTCAGTCGCAGGACACGAGCCTCGCGGTCGTCGCGCCCGGCATCGCCGAGGCGCTTGCGGCCACGGCCTACGGACTTGCCGCCGCCATCCCCGCGTCGGTCGGCTACAACCGCATCGGCGCCGCCTTCGCGCGCGTCGGCCAGCAGGTCGCGCATTACATCGAAGACGAGTCGCTCCTGATGTGCAGCGGCCATCAGTCGCGTCCGCGTCGCGATCGGGAGGCTGCATAATGGGCATGCCCTCACGCCAGCGCCAGAGCGCAACCGAAGGCCTTTATCAGCCACTCGCCGATATCAATGTGACGCCGCTCGTCGACGTCATGCTGGTGCTGCTGATCATTTTCATGATCACGGCGCCATTGCTCGCCAAGGGCGTCAAGGTGAACTTGCCGCAGGCGAGCGCCGCGATGCCGATCAACCAAAAAGACCCGATCGTCGTGACCGTGGGCAAGGACGGCAAGATCGCGCTTGGCGCGGACGAGCTCTCAGCGGAGGCGCTCATCGACGGCATCAAGGTGATGATGGGCGACGACCATGCCCGCGTCGTGCACATTCGCGGCGACACGGAGGCAGTCTATGGCGAGGTCGTCGCGGTGATGGATAAGCTTGCGACCAACGGCATCACCCATATCGCGATCATGACCAACTCGCGCAGCAAGACCGGCGCAGGCATGAAAGCCGCGCCCGGCCGCGCCGCGCCTGCCGCGGGCGCTCCGCCCGCGCAAGCCCCGGCGGCGCCCGCGGGAGCGCTGAAATGACCGACCTCGCGCTAAGTCCGCAAGGCATGGCGCGAGAGGGCGACCACCACCCGCCTTCGGGTCCGGAGCCGGTCAAGCCCTCCTGGCTGCGCTCGGTGACGACCGTCCTCGTCATCGCGGCGCATGTCATGGTCTTCGGCATTCTTGCCTATTCGGCGAAGCCAACGGCCATATCGCTCGACTCCGTCAGCATGGACCTCGTGCCGGAAGGCGACTTCTTCGAGCAGGAGGAAGTCGCCGAGGCCGACGACACGCCGCCGCCCGAAGCGGTCGAGGAGCCTGACATCGCGCTTCCGCCGCCAGTGGTGATGGCGCCCGACGCCGTGCCCTTGCCGGCCAAGAAGGAAGACGTCGACAAGGTCAAGAAGAAGGTCGAGGAGCAGCAGGTCCAGCGCGCGCAGCAACGTCAGGAGGCGCAGGCGCGTCGGCGCTACGGCGCGCCCGAGGGACAGGCCGGGAATTCGGGCGCATCGCAAGCGACGTGTCTTGCCCATATCGGCGCGGCGCTTCGCCGCCATACGCCAGGCAGCACCAGCCTTGGTCCCGGCAGCGCCAGCGTGACGTTCCACGTCAATCCGGGCGGCGGACTGTCGGGCATCTCGGCGTCGGGATCGACGCCGGGGCATGCGGCGCTGGCGCGGCGGATCGTGTCATCGGCCCGTGGCCCCAGCATGTGCGGCTCAGCCTTCATCAGCCAGCCGTTCGTCTTCCATTGACGCTACAGGCGGCGGACGCTCGCGCCCGCCGCCTGAGATCGTTCCGGCTATTGGGGGTCTGATGAAGCTCGCGCGATTGCTTACCATCGCCGCGGCGCTCGCCGCTTGCGGCGCGCACGCAGAGGACGCCAAGCCCGCGGCCTTGGCTCCCGCGCCAGCGCGAACCGCAACGCCAACGCAGAGCGCTACGCCGGCGCGCGCCGCAGCGCCAAAGCCCGCGGCTACGCAAGGAGCGGCCGCGCCTTCCGCTGCTCCGGCGATGTCAGAGAGCAAGTTCCTCGGCGTGCTCTACACGGCGATCGCCAAGCAAACCCCTTCGGAAAGTCCTGCCGGCGACGGCGAGGTGACGGCCAGCTTTCACGTCAACGCGCATGGCAAGATCGACAAGGTGACGATCGACAAAACGACAAGTCCAGCACTTTCAGAAACGGTGAAGAAGATCCTGTCGAGCGTCGAAGCGCCGCCGCCCCCGGGCGGATCGATGGACGTGGGACAAACGTTCAAGTTCCGCGGGACGCCGAAATGAGTCGGTCGCGCCGTTCAAAACTTTCGGTCCGTGGCTGAATTGAATCCATGCGCGTGAGGCCCGCGCATGTTTATCGAAGGAGAAGAAAATGCGGCACATTTCTCGACTGACATTGAGTCTTTCTGCATTGGCGTTCGCCTGCGCGCTTGGCGCGAGCGGACCGGCGCGCGCGCTCGACGAGGCGCAAAAGCCCAAGGCCGAAGACACTGCCGAACCGAAACGCGAAGACAGCAAGGATACGAAATCCGAGGAGAAGACCGAAAAGCGCGAGGAGAAGACCGACGCCGGGCGCGAACAGAAACCCAAGGCCGTGCGGGACGAGAAGGCCGCCGATAAAAAGAAACATGCCGACAACAGCGCCTATCTGCGTAAGCTGGGTCAACTCATCCGGGCGCGCTCGCCGGGCACGACGAGTCTCGGCGAAGGAAGCGCCGTCGTTCGCTTTCGTGTTGGCGCCTCAGGCGCGACTGACAGCGTCACACTCGTTTCCGCTTCGACGCCCCGCCACGGGCAATTGGCGCGCTCCATCGTCTCGGGCCTGCGGGCGCCGCCGCCACCCGGCGGCTCCTACGACGGCGTGCAAAGTTTCAGATTTCACTAGCGAAGTAGCGCGCGCATGAAAGGCGCGCGACATCGCTCCGCGGCTGAGCCAAAAATTGGAGAGAAGGGTGAAACGCAAAGGAAGAAAAATGCGTCGCCTTCTCCCCCTATCGTGGGCTCTTGCCTCGCTCGTCGCTGGAATAGGAACGACGCCAGCACGCGCAGCATCGGATCGCGAGGCTGCGCGCGCCGCTTACGCAGCCCGCGTTTCGGAAATTTTGCGCGCACGCACCTATCTCGACAGGTCGGCGCAAGGTTTCCGAATGGACCCCCGACGCCCTGCTCGGGGCTTTGTGCGCATTCGGTTCGAGATTGATCCGTCGGGCAGTGTGCAAAAGTTTAGAGTCTTGGAGGCGAGCAGCGACTTGCACGCCAGGAAGGCGGAAGAGATCGTTTCCGGCTTACGCGCGCCGCCGCCACCCGGTGGCGGCTTTGTAGCCGAACAAGCGTTCAACTTCAGATGACGGCGCCGCTACACAGATGAGATCGGGAGGAACAATGAAGCGTTTAGCTCTTGCCCTACTGGCGTTCGCGGCCTCGGGCGCCGCAAGCGCGCAACAAGGCGCGCCGTCCGCAGACTCTCCTAAGGACGCGGCGCCGCCGGCTCAATCAGCGCCGCCGGCCGCGATGAGTCACCACGCCGCCGCTTGCGCCGAGGCGAAGGTGGATTGCGCGGCGACCGCCGTTCCCGCCTTTGCGAAGGACGGACGACTGTGGGTCGCCTTCTCCGTCGGCAAGAGCCTTTACGCGGCCGCCTCTTCGGATAATGGCGCGACGTTCTCCGCGCCGACCGCCATCGCCACGGTCGGCGACGGCGTGATCGACGCGCATGGCGACGCGCGTCCGAAAATCGTCGCTCTCAAAGACGGGACGCTGCTCGCGAGTTATACGACACGGCCCGACAAGCAGATGATCGGCACGATCTTCACCGCCCGCTCGACGGACGGCGGCAAGACCTTTTCAACGCCGCAGGCGCTTCTAGCCGAAGGCGGCCAGCGCTTCGACAGCATCGTCGTCAACCGCAAAGGCCGCATCTACGCCGGCTGGCTCGACAAGACGCATGCGCTCAAAGCCAAGGCCGAAGGCAAGGAGTTCCTCGGCAGCGGCGTCGCTTTCGCCTATTCGGACGACGGCGGCAAGACTTTCAAAGGCAAGTCGATCCTGATTGATCACGCCTGCGAATGCTGCCGCATGTCAGGCGCGCTCGACAAGGATGGAACGCCGGTCTTCGCCTGGCGACAGGTGCTGGACGGCAATGTTCGCGACCATATGGTCGCGAAGCTTTCCGCGGACGCCGCGCAAGCGACGGCGACGCGCGTTTCCGACGATGACTGGGCGATCAATAGCTGCCCGCATCACGGACCATCGATCGCGATCGACGCCGCCGGCGATTGGCATGTGGTCTGGTTCACCAAGGGCAAGAAGCGCCAGGGACTCTATTACGCGCGCAGCCTCGACGCGGGCAAAAGCTTCTCGGAGCCGGAGAAATTCGGCGACGACGCGCGCGCCGCCGGACATCCGACGCTGGTCGCGGCCAAGGGCCGCCTGTATCGCGTCTGGAAGGAATTCGACGGAACGACGACGACGATCGCCATGCAAATGTCGCGCGACAACGGCAAGAGCTGGAGCGCGCCGCGCGTCATGGCGCAAACGCTGGACGCCTCCGACCATCCGGAACTCATCGCCCATAATGGCGCGGCGTATCTATCCTGGTTAACGCATAAGGAAGGCTATCGCCTTATGCCGCTGCCGCGAGACGAAAAAAGCGCAGCGGCGCCGCAGTGACGCCAAATCGGATGGGCGCTGCTTTGTCATTCGCGACGCGCGCTCTGCGCGTGACCGGGACTCCTGAAACGACCAACGGCGCGAGCTTCATCACTCTCGATTCCCGGTCGGGCCTGCGGCCTGCCGGGAATGACAAGAACCAAAAAAATCGTCCAATGGGTCTTCGCCGAATGCGCCTCATGTCACTCGCCCTCGCCTTCGCCCTCCTTGCAGGAGGAGGCGCCTTCGCCATGGACTTCAAGCCATACGGCCGAGGCGCGTTCGGGCAATTGACCAAGGCTCACGCCGGCAGGCCGCTCGTCGTGCATTTCTGGTCGGTGACCTGTCCGCCCTGCCTCGTGGAATTGCCGCAATGGGCGAAGATCGCCGCCGAGAAAAAGGGATTCGACATCGTCTTCGTCAACACCGACGGCGACGATGATCGCCCCCGCGCGGAGGCGCGCATCGAGAAGGTCGGGCTTTCGCGCGCGGATCACTACGGCTTCGCGGACGATTTTGTCGAAAAGCTTTATTTCGAAGCGGACAGCGCCTGGCGCGGAGAATTGCCCTTTACGGCGCTCGTCGCCCCGGATGGCGGCGTCGTGACGGTGACGGGCGCGGTCGACGATCCGCTCATCGTCGAATGGCTGGAAAAGCGCGTAGCCAAGTGAAGCGGTCGCTTACCAGCGGCCTCGCGCGTAAAGCACGCCGAGCACGATCAGAAGCGCCAGCAATTGCAGGCCGACGCGCCAACGCATCAGCTTCTGCGAGCGGGCGGGCGCGCCCTCGCCGCCGCGGAACATATTGATGAAGCCGGCGACGACGACAAGAATCACCGCCGCGACGGCGACGACGACCAATAGATTTGAAGAACTTGGCATGAGCGGCGCTTCTCCCTACCCGCTGCGCTGTAGAGAAGCGCGCGCCCGCCGGCAAGGCGTTTATCGCCGCAGCAGGCGCTGCAGATAATCGAGCTCTTCCTGCGGGCGCTCAGGCTGACCGAGCCTGCGGCGCAGCTCTTCCTGCACGCGATGGGCGCGCTGCGCCTGCGGCAGGCCGAGCGGATCATATTTCCCATAGGCGTCGGGACGATTGCCGTCGCCCGACGCGCGCCCAAGCGGATCGCGGCCCTTGCCGCGGCGCCCGCGCCTGCCCGGGCTCCCGCCCTCTTCTTCAGCGTTTTGGTCGCCATCGCCGCGCATTTGCTGCGCCAGCCGGTCGGCGCCTTTACGCAACGCCTGCACCGCGCGCCCTTGCGCGTCGACCGCCCTGGCGCCTCCTTGTCCGGCCTTGCCGAGCGCGTCCTCCGCCTCCTTCATCGCGCGGCGCGCGTCGTCGAGCTCTTCGGCGGCTTCGACGCCGCCCTCGCGCAGCGCGTCCTGCTGCCGTTCGAGCCGCTCGCGAAGCGCCTGCTGGCGCTGGCGTTCGTCGCTGAGTTCCTCGTTCTGCGGCTGGCCCTTCTGACGATGGCCGCGCGCGCCGCGCGATTCCATATCGCTCGGCGCGTTCATCCCCTGGAACGTGTCGTCGCGCAATTGCTGCTCTTCGCGCGACAACTGATCGAGTTCGTTGAGCGCGCGCGCCATTTCGCGTCCGCGCCCGCGACGCTGGCCCGCGCCCTGCGCCGTCTGCACATTTTCGAGAATGTCCTGGAGTTCCTCCAGAAGCCTTTGCGCTTGCGCCATGTCGCCCGCCTTCATGGCTCTGTTCATTTCGTCCAGCATCTGCTGCAACTCGTCGGGGGTGACGGTGTCGGCGCCGCCTTCCGCCTCTTGGAGCGGCGCTCCCGGGGGCGGCAATCGGCTGCCGAGCTGCTGGAGGAATTTATCGAGCGCGGCGCGAAGCTCCTCGGCGCGATTGGCGATGTCCTGCTCGCTGTCGCCGCGCGCAATGGCATCCTTCAATTCGCGCTCCGCCGCGCGCAGTTCGCGCTCGGCTTGGGAGGTGTCGCCCTCTTCCAGGCCAAGCGCCATCGCCCACAGCATGTCACAGACGCCGCGCAATTCGTCGTCGCTGCGCGGACCCTCGAGACCGCGGCGCGCCTCGCGGAGGCCGAGATGGACGGCGGCAGGCGTATCGAAGGCTTCGGGCGCGATCGACAGCGCCTCGAGCGCCGTGCGGACGCTGGAGCGCGAATTCGGATCGAGCGCGAGGATGCGCCTCTGTTCGGCGAGCGCGCGGGCGAGCGGCTTGACGAAGCGGCGCTGCGGCAGAGTCACTTCAACCGATTCAGAAGCGCCTTCATTGTCCGCGGCGTCCTTGGCGACGAGGCGCATCGCGAGCTTCGCGCCGCCGAACGGACTGTCGGCGAGATCGATTGTCGCCTTGGCCTCGCCCTGACCGCCGCCGCCAGGCGGCAAAGCGAGTGCAAGACGCGGCGGCTCGTAGAGCGCGCGTCGCGCGCTGGGCGGGCCGCTAAAGACCGCTTCGGCGCCGACGACGCCGTAATCATCCGTGGCGCGGAACGCGAGCGTCATCGAGCCCCGAACATTGTTGCGCGGCTTTTCCGTCAGCGCGATGCTCGGCGGCTTGTCTGGGATCGCCGCGAGATCGAAGCGCCGACCGTCGGAAAGCGACACGCGCGCCGCGCTGGAGAGTTTGAAGGCCTGCTCTTTCGACGCGCCCTTTTGCGCGTCCTCGACGGCGGCCTGCGCGGCGACCAGCCCGCCGGAGACGGATACGCCAGAGTCTGGGGGGCGGATGCGCAGCGTCGAATTGACCGGCGCCTCGATGGGCGCGTCGCTCTCCTTAGCGAGCACGATCGGCGGACGGCCGGTGTAGGCCGGCGGTTCGAGCCAGGCGTCGACGCGCGCGCTGGTCCCGAAGCTCGCGGAAGCCCGCCAGTCGAACGCGGCGGCGATCCGCGCGCGCTTTTCATCGCCCGCCGCGAATCCGGCGGCAACCGCCGCGACGAGCGCCAGCGCGCGCAGCGCATAGGGGTCGCGCTGTGGGACGCGCGGATGCGGCGCCTCTACGGGCGTCTGCGCCAGCGCCATCTCCAGGCGCTGGCGATGCAACGCCCAGAGCGCCTCGACGCCCGCGTCGGCGTTCGGACTGGCGAGCCGATCCTCGAGTGAAGAGGCAGGACGCAAGGCGGCGTCGGCGCTGCGGTCCAGCCGTTCGAGCGCGGCGGCGCGATGCGGCCAGCCGCGCGCCGACTCTCGAGCGACGACATAGAGCGCGGCGAAGCCGAAGAGCGCCACGCCGCCGATGCGCGCCTCGAGCGGCGCGGCCTGCCAAAGTCCCAGCCAGGAGAGCGCCAGGAAGACAAGGGCAATCGTGGCGACCGCCAAGCCGGCCCGCCAGATGCGCTCGGCGACGAGCGCCAGCGCCGACTGGCGCAGCATCCCCTCAAGACGCGGCGAGGTCTTTTTCCCCGAGGGCGCATTCTGGTGCTGAAGCTCGTCCATATACTCTCCGAGAGACGCGCCGATGACAATGGCGGTTTCGATCCGGGCAGACAATCTTGGCCGTAGGAAAATGGTCAAATTCAGCGCATTGGCGCATCAAGGCCGGCGCGCGCTATCATTGCCGAATGATCCGCAAACCCAAGGGTGACGTCATCGGCGACGTCATTTCTCCCCCGATCAGCGATCTCGCGCTTCTTCCCGCGCCCGTCGCCAAAATCCGCGACAAGATTCTCGCCGCGACCGAGACCGGGGAGGTCGAGGCGCTCCGCATTCCGATCGACTGGAACGAGACGCGCCCGCTGTTCGCCATGAGCGGCGCCTTCAAGGCCGGAACCGATCCCATCGAGATTTTGAAGACGCTTTCCTTCGATCGCAAGGGGCAAGAAACGATTTCGCTCATTCGCGCGATTTTTGCGCAGCCGTTTGTCAAGATCGTCCGCGGACCGACGACGCTCTATGAATGGCCGGCCTTCGCGCGCCATCCGCAGCAGCCCGCCAATGAGGACGAGGCGCGCGCAAGGTGGCGCTGCGTGCGTTTCGCCGATCTTATACGCTCAAATGCCGAAGGAAAGCCGCGCGCGATGCGCATCGGCATCGGGTCGGACGGCGTTTGGCACTACTTCTGGAGCGAAGACTAGAAGTTCGCCGAGGCGTTGCAAGACGACGCGGCGGCAATCGCCGCGCCGAAATTTGGAGAGCCGTTCGGCGGGTAGAACCCGACCGCCGGCTGCAAGCATCAAGTTAGATTTCGCGCTCCTGCTCATGCGGCGCGGCATGCGCGCGGCCTTCATCTTCGGCGCGTTTCAACTCTTCCGCTTCGTCGCCTTCGATCGCCTGCTCGGCGTCCTTCGCCGCTTTGTCGACTTTGCCACTTTCGACGAATTTCCTCGTCGCCTCATTATACTGTTTGGCGGCGGTGCGGCTGCCTTCGCCTTCGTTCGTCGGCTGCACGTCCTTCTGCGCGGTCATCGCGTTCTCCTCGCTTTCAACAGCAATGGCTTCGCGCTAGCTGGCGCGCTGTTCGTTGCGTTTGCGTGTTTCGGCGGCCTTCTTGGCGGACGCCGAGCGTTCCGAAGCGGGACGCGACGCGGAAGCTTCGCCGCCGATCTTGCCGCCCTTGTGCGCCGCCGGATTGCCCGTCTTGGCGCCACGGCCGGACCCAGATTTCTTGCCGCCGCCGTCGTCCTTGTTGACGGTCGCCCAGGCGCGGCGCTCGGCTTCTTTCTCGGACACGCCGCGCTTCTCGTAGCCTTCCTCGATGTGCTCGGCCTTGCGTTTCTGCTTGTCGGTATAGGCCGCCTTGTCTCCCTGCGGCATGGCTCATCTCCTCTTGCGCGCAATCGGGAATGAGCGACTAACCGCGCGCGAGGTCGCAATGTTCCGCGCCTTCGCGCAAACTTTGCAAAAGGAGATTAGAGAGCGTTCCAGAAGCGCATGGGCGCGCCGCTGGAAGGCGTTACGAGTTCGCCGTCCCACATGACCTTGGCGCCGCGCACGAACGTCCCGACCGGCCAGCCGACGACTTCTTTGCCATCATAGGGCGTCCAGCCGACGCGCGAGGCGATCCAGGAATTGCGGATCGTCTCGCGGCGCTTCATGTCGACGATTGTGAGATCGGCGTCGTAGCCGACGGCCACACGCCCCTTGCCGGCGATGCCGAAAAGCCGCGCCGGACCGGCGCTGCTCAGGTCGACGAAACGCTGCAAAGTCAATCGGCCGGCATTGACGTGATCGAGCAGCAGCGGAACGAGCGTCTGCACGCCCGTCATCCCCGAGGGGCTGTTGGGATAAGGCTTGGCCTTCTCTTCGAGCGTATGCGGCGCATGATCGGAGCCGAGCACGTCGACGACGCCCTGCGTGACGCCGCGCCAGAGGGCTTCGCGATGGCGCGCCTCGCGCACCGGCGGGTTCATCTGCGCGAGCGTGCCGAGCCGCGCATAGTCGCTCGCGTCCATCGTCAAATGATGCGGAGTCACTTCGACGCTGGCGATGTCCTTATGCTCGGCGAGCAGCGCGATCTCTTCTTCCGTCGTGACATGCAGCACATGCACGAGCGCGCCCTTCTCGCGCGCGATGTGCATGAGCCGACGCGTCGCGCGCACCGCCGTCTCAACGTCGCGCCAGACCGGATGCGACGACGGATCGCCGGAGATGCGCAACGACTTGCGCAGGTTCAACCGATCTTCGTCTTCGCTGTGAAAGGCGGCGCGCCGGCGCGTATGCGACAGCACGTCCGCGACGCCGGCGTCGTCGGCGATGAGCAGCGAGCCGGTCGAGGAGCCCATGAACACTTTGATCCCGGCCGCGCCGGGAAGCCGCTCCAACTCGCTCAGATGCGCGGCGTTCTCATGCGTGCCGCCGACCCAGAAGGCGAAATCGCAATGCATGCGCCCGGTGGCGCGCGCCACCTTGTCGGCGAGCTCCGCTTCGCCTGTCGTCAGCGGATTGGTGTTGGGCATGTCGAAAACGCCGACGACGCCGCCCAGAACCGCGCCGCGCGATCCCGATTCAAGGTCTTCCTTATGCGGGGCGCCGGGCTCGCGGAAATGCACCTGCGTGTCGATGACGCCGGGCAGAATATGCAGGCCGCGACAGTCGATCGTCTCACCGGCCGAGGCGCGAGACAGATCGCCGATCTCGGCGATCTTGCCGTCGCGAAGACCGACGTCGCGCGCGCCCTCCCCGTCCTGATTGACGAGCGCGCCGCCGGAGAGGATGACGTCGAAGACCTGCGGCATGAGTGGCGCCTCGCTTGCGATGTCGTCGCGGGGTGGAGTTTTGTTGCTAATGCGCCAAAGGCGCGCGAGACTCAAGCAGCTGGCGGCGGAGGCGGAAGAGAGACATGACGACGGCGATTCTGCTCGATGACCGCGCAATCATCGAGGTTGCGGGCGAAGACGCAGGCAAGTTCCTGCATAATCTGGTGACCAACGACGTCGCCTCGCTCAAGCCGGACGAGGCGCGCTACGCCGCGCTGCTGACGCCCCAGGGCAAGATTTTATTTGATTTTCTGGTCTTTACCGCGGGCGAAGGAGGCTATCTGCTTGACTGTCCGCTCGCTCTCGCCGCCGATCTCGAAAAACGTCTGAACATTTACAAGCTGCGTTCGAAAGTGACGGTGACGAACCGCAGCGGCGAATTTGACGCGATCGCCTTTCCCGACCAGACCGAAGCGCCGAAGGTCGAGGCTGTCGCCATCGCCGCCGATCCGCGCGGCCCGCTTGGATTCCGCGCCATCGCGGCAAAAGGCAAGATACCCACGGAGGAAGGGCGGAGCGCCTACGAGGCCCGGCGCATCCATGCCGGCGTGCCGCTCGGCGGCGTCGATTTCGACTATGGCGCAACCTTTCCTCACGAAGCCAACATGGATCTCCTCGCGGGGATCGATTTCAAGAAGGGCTGCTATGTCGGGCAGGAAGTGGTGTCGCGGATGAAGCACCGCGGCCTGGTGCGCAAGCGGGTCACGAAATATCGCGCGCAAGGCGGCGCGCCCGCGCCGGGCGAAACGATCCGCGCCGGCGACGTTGAAATCGGCGTCACCGGCTCGCGCCTTCATGAAGAGGGTCTCGCCTTGATCCGTCTCGACCGTCTCGGCGACGCCCTGGCGGCAGGCGCGACGCCGATGGCGGCAGGCGCGGATTTGTCTTTTGAGACTCCGGACAAGCCGCCGACGTAGGGATGCGACGGCCGCCGCAGCAAACGAGCGCAGGGCGCGCCGTCACGCCTGCCGGAACTTGGTCTTCTTGGAGTCTCTCTTACCGAAGGAATGCACGTACCAGCCCGCGCCCAAAGCGAGCGCGACGGCGGTGGCGAGGGCGACCGCGGCCCAATCGCGCATGAACTCCTCGCCGACCGAGAAGGGGAAACGGGCGTTGTATTCCTTGCGGCCGTCCGGGCTCCGCGCCCGCACCAGAGCGACGTAATCTCCCTGTTTCTTGAAGTCGTGTTCGAGCTGGATCACCCCTGTCCGGAACTGGGCGGGAGGGAGATAGGCCTCGTTCGGCGCGGCGTCATCGTCCCCTTTCGGGTCCGCTTCGACGATGCGGATTTCCACCATCATGTCCCGCAATTCGTCCTGCATCGTGTCGATCACGATCGTCGTCGGACCCGTTTCGGGAATGTCCTGGCAGAACTGGCTTCTCGATTGCGTCGGCTGATAGAAGCTGAAGGTGATGACGTTAGGGCCCATCTGGGCCGAGCATTCCCGAACTTTCTGGAACGCCTTGGCGGAATCCCTGCGCACCGCTTGCGCGTCCGCGCGGGCGATCAAGCCTATCGCCGCGAGGAGAATGAAGAGGAGCCTAATTCTGAACATGTCTCCGCGCGGCTTCGACAGCGTGTTTCGAAAATCTAGAATGCCGCATTTTTGGGCCTGCCGTCCATCGCCTCCCGCCGCCGAAGGCGACGAGAGGCGACGAAATGAGTTCGATCCTGGGAGTCGGCGAGTCCAAGCCGGATGTGTGTCGCAGCTGGTCGCAGACCCGGTGCGGAATCAATGAGCGTGCTGCGTGACCAGATTTTGGATCGAAACGGCTGCTAAGTCGGCGAAGCTGCGCGGAATGGTTGTCGATTGCTGCAACCACCGGAAGGAGCCAAGTCTGAAGGGTCTTGCTCTCCGCCCGCCGACCTTCATCAACCCGCTCGCGGCCGTTCGGCGCCGCCTATCGGGCCAGGGAATCGAGCGCGACGTCCATAGCGCGGACGAGCGCCATATTGCCGAAGAGAATCACCGCAATCGCGAGCGCGACGTAAATCACGTCGGTCACCGCAAGATGTCCAGCCGTATGCTCGGCGACGTCCCCTTCAGTCGGCTGCACGTCCATCTCATCTTCCTTCCAGCGTAAAAATATATCGTACTGGTCGCTTTTCGCAGAAAACCCGCCTGCTTGATGTGCGGAAACACACAAGCGATGCTCAACGCTTCAGCAGCCGATTGGTTGCCTTAATAAACCCACAAAGATTGAAGTTTTGTGACATTCGACCTCAAACTTCATGGCCAACTTCATGGCCAAGCGGTTCCCGCCGCGACATGCTGCGGCGCGGCCCGGCTTTCGTTTCGGCGGAAAAGCTCTATAAGTTCAGGGCTCGAACCGGCTGCAGGCTCATGCTTAGAATGGCCGGGCAAGGGTGGACAGCGCCACAGAGCGAAAGAAGGGAAGGGCCACACGTGAGCGGAAGCCTGAACATCAGCGGCCGCACGACCGAAAGCGTCAACGCTCTCGCGGGCGCGCTGGTCGACCGTCTCGTCGCCGGCGCGGCGAAATATCGGATCGCCGTCGAGCGCGGCAGTCTCGGCGAATTGCTGATCGACGCCGGCGCCAAGGTCCCGGGCGGCATCGAGGCCGGCCTGCTGCTGACCGAGATCTGCATGGGCGGACTTGGGAGCGTCACCCTTTCCCACGCGCCGGCCGCGCCCAAATGGCCGTTTTGGCTGACCGTGACCAGCGCCGATCCCGTCGTCGCCTGCCTCGCCAGCCAATACGCCGGCTGGAGCCTGAGCCACGAGAAATTCTTCGCTCTCGGGTCGGGGCCGGGCCGCGCCCAGGCGCGGGCCGAAAAGCTCTTCGATGAACTGTCGTATCGCGATCTCGCCGACCGCGTCACCATCGTCCTCGAAAGCGGCTCTCCCCCGCCCAAGGAAGTCGTCGAGAAGGTCGCCGCGCGCTCAGGCGTGACGCCAGACAAGGTCGCCTTCATTTATGCGCCGACGCAGTCGCTCGCCGGCGGCGTCCAGGTGGTCGGCCGGGTGCTCGAAGTCGCGTTGCACAAGGCGCATGAGCTGCATTTTCCGCTCGACGACATTATCGACGGCGTCGCGACGGCGCCGCTCTCGCCGCCCCACCCCGACTTTGTGCAGGCGATGGGCCGCACCAATGACGCCATCATTTACGCCGGGCGCGCACATCTTTTCGTGAAGGGCTCGGCGGCCGCCGCCAAGGAGCTGGCCGAGAAGCTGCCGAGCGACACCTCGCGCGACTATGGCCGGCCGTTCGCCGAAATCTTCAAGGCGTATAAGGGCGACTTCTATAAGATCGACGGCAGCCTGTTTTCGCCGGCCGAAGCGCTGGTGACGGCGGTCGAGACCGGCGAAACCTTCCGCGCCGGCGAGATCAATCTGGCGCTGCTGGATAAATCGTTTGGCGGGTGATCGCCGGGGCGTTGTTTGACTGCGTTCGACCTGCTCGATAGATCCGATCCCACCGCTCCTTTGAGCGAGGACAGAGGGCCGCCGCCGCGCGTGGCGGTCTTCACCGACAAGCTCGACTGGCATGTGATCCGCACGCTCCGCGCCTTGCGCAAGCAGGGCGCAACGGCCGTCGCCGTTAGGCTCTCCGCCTGCAAGATCGAGACGGGCCGCGCCCAGGGCCTCGTCATCCCTGGATTTCACGATCTCCCTGATCTCGCCATCGTTCGCGCCATCGGCGACGGGTCGCTTGAAGCGATCACCATGCGGCTTGGCGTCCTGCACGCCCTGGAGGCGCTTGGCGTCCCTGTCGTCAACAGCGCGCGCGCGATCGAACGCTGCACCGATAAATCCATGGCGAGCTTTCTTCTGGCGCAGGCCGGACTGCCGGCGCCTCAGACCTTCGCGGCTCAGACTCTCGCGCAGGCGCGCGCCATTGCGCGGCGCGAATGCGCCAAGGGCCCGCTCGTGATGAAGCCGCTCTTCGGGGCGCAGGGCTGGGGTCTGCGATTGATCGAGCACGAAGGCGATTTACCGTCGCTTCAGGACGCGCGCGGCGTGTTCTATCTCCAGCACTTCGTCGGCCCGGCGCGGCCGCCATTCGAAGATATGCGCATTCTCGTCTCGGGCGGCGAAACCATCGCCGCGATGCGCCGGCGCTCGAGCCATTGGATCACCAATGTGCGGCAGGGCGCGAAGCCGCTCGCCGTCGAACCGTCGGCGCGGGAGGCGGAGATCGCGCTCGCCGCCGCAGAGGCGCTCGGCGTCGACTTCGCGGGCGTCGACATCATCAATGACGACCGCGGCGCGCCGCTTATTCTTGAGGTCAACAGCATGGCGGGCTGGAGCGGACTGCAGCGGGTGACGCCCTTCTCGATCGCCGACAGAGTCACCGCCGACGCGCTTGCGCAAATGACGCGCGCGCGACTTCGCGGCTGACGTGGCGAATTTCGCAGCCGACCCGCAAGAAATCGCGACCGCCTTCGTCGCCGCCTGCGAGGCGGAGCTGCAAGCGCCCAAGCCCGGCAATGTTCATGTTTTCGCCGACGGCCATGGCATGACCACGGCGGATTTCCTCGCCAGCGCCGAGGCCGCCGCCCCCTTCATCGGCGCGGAGCGATCGAGCGTCGGCGCCCGCATCGCCGGCGCGATCGAAGCGACGTGGGCGCGCGTCGGGCAAAACACCAATCTCGGCATCGTCCTGCTCTGCGCGCCGCTGGCGCAAGCCGCGACGACCGCGCAAAGCGCCGATCTGCGTCGGGAGACCGGGCGCGTCCTGCAGGCCCTCGACATAAACGACGCCGACGCCGCGTTTCGCGCCATCGCCCATGCGCGCCCGGCGGGGCTTGGAGATGCGCCGCAGCACGACGTCCATGCGCCGGCGCAAACGACTCTCCTCGAAGCGATGCGCGCCGCCGCCGACCGCGACCGCATCGCCTGGCAATACGCCAATGGCTTCGCCGATATTTTCGATCTTGGCCTTACGACCCTCGGGGAGGCGCGCGCGCGAAGCGCCGATGCGGCGCTCGCGACGCTCGCCGTCTATGCGGCCTTTCTCGCCGCTTTTCCAGATAGCCATATCGCGCGCAAGCATGGGCTCGCCGCCGCCGAGGCGGTCCGCGGCGAGGCGACGCGTTTTGAAAAGAGTCTCAAGAACGCCAAAAGCCGCGAGGCGGCGTTCGATCTGGCCTTGGACTTCGATCGCGCGCTGAAACAGCGTGGGTTGAATCCCGGCACAAGCGCCGATCTGACCGTCGCGGTTCTTTTCGCCGATTATCTGGCGGCCATCTTGGCAAGGCCGCGCAAAAATGGTTGAGTCCGCCGCGCGCGGGATGGACTCGCGGCTATCTGACCACCGGTCGGATCGGGCTTTTTCGCTCGGCGCCGAAGAGGGGATAGAGTCGCTCGGGGCCGAATGGCGCGCGCGATCATGAGGAATTCTGGGAGGAACACATGGCTTTGATCAACAAAATGCTGGTCGGCGAGTCGCTGGTCGGCGACGGCAATGAAGTGGCGCATATCGACCTGATCATGGGTCCGCGCGGTTCGGCGGCCGAGCTCGCCTTCGCCAACGCGCTCGTCAACAACAAGGACGGCTTCACGACGCTGCTCGCCGTCGTCGCGCCGAACCTGCTGTGCAAGCCCAACACGATCCTCTTCAACAAGGTGACGATCAAGGGCGCCAAGCAGGCCGTTCAGATGTTCGGCCCGGCGCAGCATGGCGTCGCCAAGGCCGTTGCGGATTCGGTCGCCGAGGGCGTGATCCCGATGGATGAGGCCGACGACATCTTCATTGCGGTCGGCGTGTTCATTCACTGGGACGCTTCGGACGACAAGAAGATCCAGGACTATAATTATACCGCCACGAAGGAAGCGATCGCGCGCGCCGTCAAGGGCGAGCCGAAGGCTTCGGAAGTCGTCGCCAAGCGCAACGAAGCCAAGCACCCCTTCGCGCCGAACTGAACCGCGTAGGAACATGCGCAGCGGGGAGCCGAACGCTCCCCGCCGCCGCGCTCGCAGCCGACCGACGCCGCCGCTCAAGCGGCCAAGCATCGACGCTGCAAAACAATGACGCCGGCAGAGTTCTAAAGTCTGGCGCGCGGGGGCGGCCGCCAGCAGAAATTTCGTCTTCCCCGAGGGAGGGCGCAACCAGCAATAGGGGCATTCCGCGCGCGCAAAGTCAGACGCCGCAGGGACGCGAACGCACCGGAAGGGATGGGATCATGGCTTCGTTCTTTGAGAAAATACTGGGCGCGCTCTTTCCGAAGCCGTCGTCCGGCTTCACGTCGAGCAGCGCCAAGACCAGCGTCGGCGAATCGCTCGTCGGCGATGGCAATGAGGTCGCGCATATCGACCTGATCATGGGTCCGCGCGGCTCCGCCGCCGAGAAGGCCTTCGCCAACGGCCTCGTCAACAACAAGGACGGCTTTACGACGCTGCTCGCGGTCGTCGCGCCGAACCTGTTGGTGAAGCCCTATACGATGATGTTCAACAAGGTGACCATCAAGAACGCCAAGCAGGCCGTTCAGATGTTCGGCCCGGCGCAGTATGGCGTCGCCAAGGCGGTCGCCGACAGCGTCGCCGAGGGCGTCATTCCGATGAGCCAGGCGGACGACCTCTTCATCTGCGTCGGCGTGTTCATCCACTGGGAAGCCAACGACGATCAGAAGATTCAGGACTTCAATTACTCCGCGACGAAGGAAGCCATCGCCCGCGCGATGAAAGGCGATCCGAGCGCGCGCAGCGTGTTGTCGGCCCGCGTCACCGCGAAACATCCTTTCGCCGCCAACTGAGTTTTGGCGGTTCGCTTTTCAAGGGAGCCTCAGGGCTCCCTTTTTTTGTGCGCCGATGTGAATCGATCGAGGTCGGCGCTGGTCAGAGCGCCGTCATGCAACGCCGTGGCGACAAGCGCCCCTATGGCGCCGATCGCCTCAAGCCGTTCAAGATCGTCCGCGTCGCGAACGCCGCCGGCCGCAAAGACCCGCCGGTCGCCCGCGCGCGCGACGATCTGCGAGACGCGCGCGAAGTCGGGACCCGCGCTGACGCCGACGCGCGTGAGCGTCATGACGATGACCTGGCTCGGCCACAGCTTCGGACATTCGTGCAGCGCATCGGGACCCAAAAAAACGTCGTCGCGAAAATCGAGCGAGAGAATGACATCGGGCGCGTCTTTCACGGCGCGCAGGGCTTCGCTGTCGCGCAAGGATTCGCTGCCGATCACACAATCGACGCGCGCTGCGCCGCGCCAGTCGCAGGACGCGGCGCCGGCGTCGACCATAAAGCGAAGCGATGGAAATCGCTCTGTCAGCGCGCCGATCTCGCGGCGGTTGTCGCCGCTTCCCTGGATCGCGTCGAGATCGGCGATATAGATTCTCTCGAATGGATGAAGCGTCAGAAAGCCGGCGACGACATCGGCCGGCGCGCTCGTCGCCGCAAGCGGCGAAGCGATCGGCCTATAGCTGTCGCGGTCGCCGGCGCGGGCGCGCATGACCGCGCCGCTGCGAATATCGATGACGGGGATGATCTGCATGGGGCATTATAGCGCGTCGCGATCCTGCGACGTCCGGCGAACCTCATGATTCATCGCAGCCTGCTTCTCGCTCTTTTTTTGCTCGTTTTCGCCGACGCTGCGGCGGCGCAGGCGCCACCCCAGCAAAGCCAGCCGGATTGGCCGTGCCGACAGGTGCGCGTGCCCGAGCTCGCGGTCGGGGGCGTCTGGGCCGGTCCGCCGCTCGACGCCGCTATGAAACATTGGCGCGACGATGCGACGATCGCCGATCTCGTCACGCGCCTCGCGCAGCGACGCACGCCGATGGACGAAGCCGAGCGGCTTGTCGCGCAATTCGCCAAGTCGGCGGGCGACAAGCGCAAGGAGCGGCTGACGACGCTGTTCGCCGGCGTCTATGAGCGCATGAATGACGAGCGGCGCGACCTGGTCAACGGCCTCGACCGTTTTGGCCGGCGGCTGAAAGCCATGGCGGAGACCGCGCGCAAGGAGACGCAGACTCTGCGGGAACTGCAGGATCAAAAGCCGCCGGACTCCGAAGCGATCAAAAAGGCGAGCGAAGCCGTGCAGTGGCGGCTGCGGCTCTTCGAGGAGCAGCGACGCATGGTCGGCTATGTGTGCGAGAGCCCGGCGCTGATCGAGCAGCGTTTCGGCGCGCTCGCGCGGGCGATCCAGCAGGCGATGGAGTGAGCGGCGGACCCCATTGATCCGCTGGTTTGCGTGCCATCCCCGGCAGGCCACCGGCCTGACCGGGAATCCAGAAGCGATCAGAGAATAGCTGGCCTTACTCTGGATTCCCGATCGCTTCGCTCAGGCGAAGCGTCGAGAATGACAGCCCCAGCCTTAATTGAAATCGCGCCCTACTCGCGCGGCTCGGGCTGGCGCTCCTCGAGCGGATGGCCGGCCTGCTCCCAGGCGTCGGCGCCGGGCGGATACCACAGCACATGCGTATAGCCGAGGGTTAGCGCGCGTTTCGCGGCGTTCCAGGACGCCCAGCAATTGGTGCGGCAATAGAAGACGAGCGGCTTCGACTTGTCGCCGCCGCTCGCGCGCGCCACGCCCTGCTCGAAATAGCGCGCCATCGGTTCGGAGAGTTCGCCAAACCCGGTGTCGGGAAGCCAGATGCTGCCAGGAATGTCGAAGCGCTTAGGATCCCGCCACACCGCATTCTTCGGCAGGCCTTCCGGCTTTGGCGGCCGCGACAAGGCGTCGATGAAAACCGCCTTCTTCCCGCTCCACAGTTCAAACGCCTGGGGCGTGTCGAGCACGGTCGCGCCCTTGAGCGTCGCGGGCGTCGGCGCATGATAATTGTCCAGGCGATAGGTTTCCGGCTCTGGCGGCGCTTGGGCAAAAGCAGGGGCGGCGCAAAGCGCGACCGCCGCGCAGAGCGCGAGAACGCCGCGAGCCAAATGCGTCGTCAGATTCATCACGGAACCGTGATCGCATGTCCCGACTCATCGAGCAACGGGACTCCATAGTCGCGAAGAATGCGCTCCAGCTCGATCTTGTTTTGAGCGATCAGCGTATTGAGTTCGCGCTTCCAGTTCTGATCGGAATGGCGAACCCCGAAACCGATGCGGAAGGCCGCGCGGGCGCCAGGCGTCTCCGGCAGCGGCGTCACATTCAGCTTCACGCTCGAATGTTTGGCGTAGTAGCCGGCGATCGGTCCCCACAGCAGCGCGACGTCAATCTCGCCCTTTTCGAGATCATGCATCATCGCCGCGCCGGAAGATTCGACGCGCGTGTCGACCATCAGCGCATAGGGCTTCACCGACGCCATCAGACCATTCATCGCCAGAACATTGCCGGGCGGCGTGTTGGCGACAAGGCCGATTCGATGCGGTTTTTCCTTCAGACGGGGATCATCGAGAGTCTTTACGCCGTCAAGCTCCGAGCCCGCGCGGGTCACGATGGCGTAGGTCGTCCGGTAATAGGGATTGGTGGTCTGCACGAGGTCATTGCCCTGCGGCATGCCGAGGATGACGTCGCATAGATGCGCGTTGAGCGTATTGCGCACAAAGCCGGTGGCGCCCGGATAATAGGTATAGGCGAGATCCTTGCCGAGCTTCTTCGCCAGGAATTCGGCGATTCTGTTCTCGAAGCCTTCGCCCTTGTCGTTTGAAAAGGGCAGATTGTTCGGATCCGCGCACACGCGCAGCGTCTTGGGATCGACGAGTTCGATCGAACCCTGATTGTCGTCGCCCTTGGCGCCGAAGTCGGGCCCCATATGCTGCGCCGAGGCGGGGGCCGCCACAGAGAGGATCGCGGCGGCCCAGCCCGTCGAGAGCAGCGCGGAAAATCCGCGCCGGCTGATGTCAAAGCGGATCATGCGATCGTATCGACGCTCTTATTTCTGACTCATGCACTCGGTCTCAGCCTTGGCGAAGGCTTCCGGGCGATCTTCCTTCTTCCCCGGACGGCCGGGCTCGATGGCGCCGGTCGAGAGCGCGCGCAGATAGACATAAAGATCGTCGATGTAGCAGGAGGCGTTCTTGTTATCGGCGAAGGCCGGCATGACGCTGTTGCCGTTCTGGCGGCCGCCGATGACGATGCCGGCGAACTCGGCGTAGTCGAACCGCTTCACCGAATCCTTAAGCGCCGGCGCATAGGTCGAACCGCCGCCGTTGGGGCCGTGGCAGACGTGGCATTCCGCGTGATAGCGGCGATAGCCGGAGAAGGTGTACCAATCCACCTTGCCGTCAGGACCGACGTTGTAGGTGGGGTCGCCTTTGGCGTCGAAATATTTGCCGTCGGTCGATTTGACGGCCTTGGGGTCTCCCGGCGCGTCGGCCATTGCGGAGCTTCCCACGCACATGATGACGCCCAGAGCTAACGCTCCGGCAAGCGACGATCTCATTACCTCTCTCCTTGGTCTCTTTTCTTCCCACACAGTGTAAACGCCGACGCTCGGCGGCACCTTGACGGTGCGCCGAGCGCCGGCTTTTAATTGCTTCGCGTCTCGCTTAGTTCGGCAGAGCGAAGACAGTCAGCACGCCGCCGAGAGCCGTATAGTTGGCCAGCGACGCATAGTTGCCCACGGCGCCGAGTCCCTCGTTGCTCTTCGAGAGGCCAGCCGCCAAGCCGATGCCGGCCCAGCCGCCAACGCCCGAGAGCACCGCGACATACTGCTTGCCGCCGGACTCATAGGTGGTGACGTTGCCGATGATTCCCGACGGAGTCTTGTACTTATAGAGCTCCTTGCCGGTCTTGGTGTCGACGGCCTTCAGATAGCCCTCGAGCGTGCCGTAGAAGGTGACGCCGCCGTCCGTCGACGTCGCGCCGCCCCAGACCGAGAACTGCTCCTTGTTGGACCAGACGATCTTGCCGACCTTGGCGTCCCAGGCGATGAAGTTGCCGGTGTGGGTCTCGCCCTTGTCCTTGCCCGCCGGGAACATTTCCAGCGTCGCGCCGACGTAGGGCTGGCCCGCCGTATAGCTCACGCGGAACGGCTCATAGTCCATGCAGACATGGTTGGTCGGAACCAGGAACAGTCCCGTCGTCGCGTCGTAGCTCGCCGGCTGCTGGTCCTTGGAGCCAAGCGCCGCCGGGCAGACATATTGCGTATTGACGTCTTCGCCGTTCTGCTCCGTCGAATATTTCGCCACGCCGAGCGGACGGCCATAGGTCTTGGAGCTCTTGTCCATATCGACCTTGGTCGCCCAGTTCACCGCCGGGTCAAATTTCTCGGCGACGAGCAGTTCGCCAGTGACGCGGTCAAGCGTGTAGCCGAAGCCGTTGCGGTCGAAGTGGACGAGAGTCTTGCGCTTCTGGCCGCCCATGTCCTGGTCGGCGAGAATCATCTCGTTGATGCCGTCATAGTCCCACTCGTCGTGGGGCGTCATCTGGTAAACCCACTTCGCCTTGCCGGTGTCGAGGTCGCGCGCCCAGATGGTCATCGACCAGCGATTGTCGCCCGGACGCTGCTTGGGGTTCCAGGTCGAGGGATTGCCCGAGCCGTAGTAGACGAGATTCAGGTCCGGATCATAGCTGTACCAGCCCCAGGTGGTGCCGCCGCCGATCTTCCACTGCTCGCCTTCCCAGGTCGTGATGCCTGAGTCCTTCTCGACCGGCTTGCCGAGATGGGTGGTCTTGCCCGGCTCGATGAGCGTGTCGGCGTCGGGGCCCATCGAATAGCCGCGCCACACCTGCTGGCCGGTCTTGACGTCATAGGCTGTGATGTGGCCGCGCACGCCGAATTCGCCGCCGGCGATGCCCACGAACACCTTGTCCTTGAAGACATGCGGGGCCGCGGTCGAGGTCTGGCCCTTGGAAGGATCGCCGTTCTTGACCGACCAAAGGAGCTTGCCGGTCTTGGCGTCGAGCGCGACGAGCGTGGTGTCGGCCTGCGCCAGGAAAATCTTGCCGTCGCCATAGGCGAGGCCGCGGTTCACCGTGTCGCAGCACATCACCGGCACGACCGACGGATCTTGCTTGGGCTCATACTTCCAGAGGATCTTGTGGTCCGGATCCTTCAGGTCGAGCGCATAAACATTGTTGGGGAACGGCGTATGCAGATACATGACGTCGCCGATGACGAGCGGCGCGCCTTCATGGCCGCGCAGAACGCCGGTGGAGAACTGCCACGCCGGCGCGAGCTTGCCGACGTTCTCGGTCGTGATCTGCTTAAGAGCGGAATGCCGCAGATTGGCGTAATCGCCCGTCGGCATCACCCACTGCTTGGGATCCTTCTGCAGGGTCTGCAAATCGTCAGCCTTCGCCGCGCCGGCGAGCGCGAGTACGGCCACCGAAGTCGACAACAACAGTTTATGCATGAGCTTTTCCTCCTGACGACGCCCGGGGCGCATTTTTATGCGCCGCCGCCGACGTCGTGCCTCCTAGGCGCCTCGACATTGGGAAGGCGATTTCCGTTTATGTCTCAAGCCGGCGGGACAAAACGTCCGCCAGCGGCGAGAAGCTCCCGGTTCCCGTCCGGAAGACATCTTTTAACTCGGAAACGGCGGGATAATATGTCGCTAGCTCTTGAATCGCAATCGCAAAAAACAATGGCGCGGCCGTGCGATGCAGCGCATCGGCCAGCCCGCGAAACAGCCAAGGCGAACAACATGTTGCGTCGCATGCTGGCGCTTGTCGCGGCGCTCGCGCCGCTCGTCGCCGGGAACCCCGCCCGCGCCTTCTCCTTAAGCGAAATCGCCCCCGGCGCTTACGCGCATCAGGGCGAAACTTCCCTCATGACCCGGGAAAATTTGGGCGACATCGCCAATCTCGGCGCCATCGTCGGGGACGAAGCGGTCGCGGTGATCGATACCGGCGGCAGCCTGATCGAAGGCCGCGCCTTCCTCGCGGCGCTGCGCGAAAAGACGCAAAAGCCCATTCGCTACGTCATCAACACCCACGCCCATCCCGACCATATTTTCGGCAATGGCGCCTTCGTCGAGACCGGCGCGATATTCGTTGGGCACAAGAATCTGCCGCGCGCGCTGGCCGCGCGTGGGCCGCACTATCTTTCGGCCTTCCGCGCGCAGATGGGCGACGCGCTCGACGGCGTGACGATCGTGCCCCCGACGATGACCGTCGACCAGACGCTGACGCTCGATCTCGGCCATCGCGAGATCGTCCTGCAGGCGTGGCGCACGGCGCATAGCGAATGCGACCTCACCATTCTCGATCCAAAGAGCGGCGTGCTCTTTTCCGGCGATCTGCTCTTTTTACAGCATGTGCCGGTCGTCGACGGCAGCCTTCTCGGCTTCCTCGACGTCGCCGACAGGCTCGCGGCGATCAAGGCGACGCAGGTCGTCGCCGGGCATGGCCCCCTCCCCGCGCCCTGGCCCAAGGCGCTCGAGGACCAACGCGCCTATCTCATGCGGCTGACCGCCGATCTCCGGGCCGCGATCAAAAAGGGCGAGGGCGTCGCGGCGGCGGCCAAGGAAGCCGGCGCCGAGGAGAGGGAGAAATGGCGGCTGTTCGACGATTACAACGCCCGCAACGCGACGGCGGGATTCGCCGAGCTGGAGTGGGAAGGACCATGAGGATGACTTTGTCACGTGACGGCGACCAGAGTTGGCGCTTATTCTTGCCAGGAGATCAGTGCTCTTGCCGTCATTGCGAGGAGCTTTATTCGAAGTCGGGTATACCCGACTTCGCAAGAAACCGACGAAGCAAACCAGAGCCGGGGCGCCTTTCGATGGATTGCTTCGCGACGCTCGCAATGACGAAGTTGTTAGGAGGATGCCGGATGAACAAAACAGCCCTTTCCGCCGCCGGCGCCCTCTTCGCTCTCCTTTCGACCGCCGCCCTCGCCCAAACCGCGCCCGATCCCTGGCCGGAGCTCGTCGTCGACATCTTTCACAGCCGGCCGATCTCGGCGGCGGACGGCGTCATTACGCTCGACGCGCCGGCGCGGGCCGAGGACGCGGCGATCGTGCCGATGACCATGCGCTTCGCCGACCCGACGCAGATCAAAGTTGCGACGCTGGTCATCGACCAGAACCCGATGCCGATGGCTGCAGCCTTCACGCTCGGCGACACATCCGGCGTCGGCTTCATCGAAACCCGCGTGCGGGTGAATTCCTACAGCAACGTCCATGCGGTGGCGGAAACGGGCGACGGCAAACTGCGCGCCGACGCCAAATTCGTCAAAGCCTCGGGCGGCTGTTCGGCGCCGGCGGTCAAGGACGAGGACGAGGCGGTCGCCAATCTCGGCAAGATGAAATATCGCGAGTTCAAGAGCGCCGATCCGGCAAAACGCGAGGCGCAGATCATGATCCGCCACCCGAACAGTTCGGGGATGCAGATGGACCCGGTCTCGCGCGCCTATCTGCCGGCGCATTTCATTGACTCTGTCGAAGTCTTTCAGGGCGAGACGCCGATCTTCAAGATGGAAGGCGGCATCTCGCTCTCGGAAGACCCGACCTTCCGCTTCACCTATGCGCCGAACGGCGCGAAGACGATCCGCGTCGAAGCCCATGACAATAAGGGCGGCATCTACAAGGGCGAATGGCCGATCGGCGAAGCGTCGTGAGCCGCGCTCAATAGGTCGCCGAAAGATAATCAACGATCGCCGCGGCGTCGGCTTCGTCGATCTGCGCATGATAGGACGCGATCATCTTCTTCACGACGCCCTCCCAGAACGCCCGGCCCATCTTCGGCGGCTGGCGCTCGATATAGTCGACCGAGTGGCAAGCGGCGCAATTGCTCTGGGCGGTTT
Source organism: Methylocystis sp. H4A (assembly GCF_015709545.1). Lineage (NCBI taxonomy): Bacteria > Pseudomonadati > Pseudomonadota > Alphaproteobacteria > Hyphomicrobiales > Methylocystaceae > Methylocystis > Methylocystis sp. H4A. The sequence goes on from NZ_JADNQY010000017.1 coordinate 79,883, forward strand.
CCTGGCCCGGTCCGGGGCGCAGCGTCGCGGTTTCGTCCGGCAGCGAATAGGTCAGCGTCTCGGCGGCGCCGAGCGACGTCGCGAGAGACGCCGCCGTCGCCACCAGGATGAGCGTTTTGCGAAAGCGCTTCATGTCTCCGCTAGATCGCCTCTATCCGAATTGTCTCCACCACGTTCCGCATATAGCCGGCATGGTTCCATAAGGGCGCCAAGGGCTGCGACTGGCCGTCGCGATTGACGGCGCGGGATTTCAAATGATGCACGCCGGGCCGCAGGGACAGTTCGCTCCGCCATTCGCGGAAGGAATAGCGGCCGAGATCCTCACCAAGCCGAGCCGCGGCCCAGCTCGCGCCGTTGTCGGCTGAGAGCAGCACGGCTTCAATGCCCTGGCCGCCATCGAAGGCGATGCCCCTGACCTCGAAGGCGACATGCGCTGCGGCTTTCGCGTCTTCGGCCGGCCGCGTTATGAAACTGCGGACATTGAGCCGCTTGATCGGCCGCGTCGCCCCCTTCGGCGCGCCGGGCGTGACGCAGACGCAGTCATTGTCGGGGATGCGATAGGCGCTCGACATCCAGAAGCCGCTAAAATCGCTGTCGAGCACCTCGATGTCGTTCAGGTGCTTCACCCAATAGGTGCCGTAACAGCCGGGAACCACCAGCCGCAGCGGGAAGCCGTTGAGCCATGGCAGGTCTTCGCCATTCATGGCGTAAGCGAGCATCACTTCGCCATCGCCGGCGTGGCCGAGGTCGAGCGCCTTCATGAAATCCGGCGTCTCCGGCGCCACTGGCGAGTCGAGCCCGTTGAAGGCGACGGACTGAGCCCCCGGCTTCGGTCCGGCCTTTTCGAGCAGCGTTTTGAGCGACACCCCGCGCCAGCGAGCGTTGCCCATCGCGCCATGGCCAAATTGTCCGCCGCCGACGCGCGGCTCGACGAAGCCGCGGCTGTTGCCGGAACATTGGTTCACGGCGACGATCTCGATCGGTTCGAAGTCGCGCTTGAGTTCTTCGAGCGAGAGCGACAGCGGCGTCTCGACATGGCCCCGCACCTCAAGGCGAAAGGCTTTTGGATCAATGCTAAGCGGGACGCCGGCGAGGTGATAGCGCACGAAAAAGGCGTCGTTCGGCGTCAACACGCCTTCGTCGTAAACGGAGTAAGGGGTTTCGAGCTGAGGCGGCCGGACGGTCTGCTCGATCAGCGCACGTTTCCCAGGGTAGCGCACGAGGGGCCGCTCGCCATTAGCGAACCCCAGTCGCGCGCTTTCCGCCGAGAACGCGCGCCGTCCATCTAACGAGGACAGAGCCGCGAGCCCAAGGCTTGCGCCGCGCAAAAATGATCGCCTGCTCGTGGCTCGGGGCATCGTTCACGCCGCTCGCGCCGGCGCTTTGCAGCGACCGCGCGGCTAGACCGTCACGAACCCCAGATCGTCAGCGCCGCGCATAGCGCGAACGGCAGCGTCGCAAGCGCGAAAACGCCCGTAACGCACAGAAACCGCTCCGCTTCGCTCGCCTCTCTCGGAGCCGCCTTGTCCTGCCAGTTGATGAACGCCATCACGATCCCCTTACAAGTCCACACGGGCGTCCCTGCCGTTTGGCTCAGCAAAAGACGCGCCCGCAGAGAAACGCGCGAGACGGCGAATCGTTGCAATATCGTTAAAAAAGGCTGAAGCGCCGGCTCTGTTACCGACGCGCGACGGCCGGCGCGCGGGAGCGGCGCTGGGTCGGCGGCGGCGCGGGCGCAGCGCTTTCGCTGAACAGCTCGGCCAATTTTTCTGTCATGGCGCCGCCCAACTCCTCAGCGTCGACGATCGTCACCGCGCGGCGGTAGTAGCGGGTGACGTCATGGCCGATGCCGATGGCGATGAGTTCGACCGGCGACTTGCTCTCGATCTCGTGAATGATTTGGCGCAGGTGCCGCTCCAGATAATTGCCGGCGTTAACCGAAAGCGTCGAGTCGTCGACCGGCGCGCCGTCCGAGATCATCATCAGGATGCGCCTCTGCTCGGTGCGCGCGAGCAATCGGCGATGCGCCCAATCGAGGGCTTCGCCGTCAATATTCTCCTTCAACAGCCCTTCCCGCATCATCAGGCCGAGGTTGCGTCGGGCGCGGCGCCAGGGCGCGTCGGCGGCCTTATAGATGATGTGGCGGATGTCGTTGAGGCGTCCGGGATTGGCCGCCTTCCCTTCGGCGATCCAGGCCTCGCGAGACTGGCCGCCCTTCCAGGCGCGGGTGGTGAAGCCCAGGATCTCGACCTTGACGCCGCAGCGCTCCAGCGTGCGCGCCAGAATGTCGGCGCAGGTGGCCGCGACCGTGATCGGGCGCCCGCGCATCGAGCCGGAATTGTCCAGAAGCAGCGTCACCACCGTGTCGCGAAAGTCCATGTCCTTTTCGCGTTTGAAAGAGAGCGGCTGCTGGGGGTCGATGATGATCCGCGGCAGCCGCGCGGGGTCGAGCATGCCTTCCTCGAGGTCGAACTCCCACGAACGGCTCTGCTGCGCCATCAGCCGGCGCTGCAGCCGATTCGCCAGCCGTCCGACGACCGAGGAGAGATGCAGCAACTGCTTGTCCAGATAGGCCCGAAGCCGGTCCAGCTCCTCGACGTCGCAGAGCTCCTCGGCGCGAATGATCTCGTCGAAGCGGGTGGTGTAGGCGTGATAATCGGCGCCGGCGCGCTCGGCGGCGTTCGTCGCCGGATGACGCGCCTCGGCGGCCTCTTCGGCGTCTCCGGCGTCGGCCTCTCGCTCGGTCTCGCCATAGGGCGCTTCCGCGGAGTCGCTCTCGCCTTCCTGCTCGGCGTCTTCGGCCGCGAGCGCCGTATCCATTTCGGCGGCGCTCTTCGACTCTTCGTCGTCGCGATCGTCGCTCTCGCTCTGGTCGGGATTTTGTGGCGCGTCCTCGCTTTCGTCGTCGGACTGCGTCTCGTCCGGCGCTTCGCCGCTCGCCATATCGAGATGCGAAAGCAGCTCACGCACGATCTGGGCGAAAAGCTTCTGGTCCTCCACCGCCCCGGACAGTCGGTCGAGATCTGCGCCGGCGCGCTCTTCGACGGTGTCGCGCCACAGCTCGACGATTTTCTGCGCGTGCTGCGGCGGATTGAGTCCGGTCAGGCGTTGGCGCGCGAGCAGCGCCAGCGCGTCTTCGAGCGGCGCGTCGTCGCGGCCTGAGATTTCATCCGCGTGGCTGCGCTGATAGCGGTCGTCGAGCATGGCGCTGATATTCGCGGCGACGCCGGGCATCCGCATCGCGCCGATCGATTCGCAGCGCGCCTGCTCCAGGGTGTCAAAGGCGGCCCGGGCCGCCGTGGGTTCCGGCGCATAGCGGCGATGCAACGCGTCGTCGTGACAGGCGAGACGCAGCGCCAGAGAATCCGCCTGACCGCGCAGAATCGCGGCGTCCTTTACGTTCAGCTTTCGCGGCGGCTCCGTCAGCCGCGCCTTCGCCCCGTCGGCGCCCGCGATCAGCGAGGGTCGCTCCGGGGCAAAATTCACCTCGAGCGCTGGCGAGCGCGCCATGGCGCGCATGGCGCCGGCGACGGCGCGCTTGAACGGTTCCTGCGGCGCCTCCTTGGGCGAGGCAGGCCGTCGGTTTGTCGGGGCTGGCGGCATAACGACAGTATATGCGCGCCGCTCAGCGAAGTCGCAAGTCGGCGGGCGGTCAGCGGACGGCGAGTCGATAGGCGTGCGAGTCGATAGGCGAGTACGCGAAAAAGCCGCGCAGCCAGGCCGCGCGGCTTTTTTCCGGTCGAGATTATCAGCCGAGGTGCGAAATCATCGGAGCGACCAGGACCACGGTCACAATCGCGGCAATTGCGCCGACAACCCAAATCATGCCCTTTAAACGCGAAGAGGCTGCGGTGTTCATGCTCATTTTGTCTCTTTAATGGACATGCCTGCGAAGAAAAACATAAGCCGCCGGCAGGAATGCCCAGAAAAGCTGCAGCCTATTTCTTATATTTAAGCGTAAATACGCGCTTTGCAAACCAGTTTGAACGTAAAAGTCGCCCAGGAATAGGGAATGGAAATAGTATTTTCTGCTGCTCATAATTTAGGAAAAACTTCGAATCCCTTGTTCCGGCAAGGCGAAGGGGTGGCTCGCGGATGCGAGATCATTGGCGAATGTGGACCAATTGACGCATGCTCCTGAAAAAGCCTTCGCACGGCCGAAGCGTTGACTTCGGTCAACGGCGGAAGGCCGGCAATCCGATCGCCACGGGAGCGGCCCGTCACAATTTGCGTTCCTGCTTGCTGAAATTCGAAAGGTCGCCTTCCGCCGCGGCCCGCCGGCGCCATGATTTCGCGATCGCCGGATATTTGATTTCCTTGCTGATGCGCGACACCTGCTGCTGCAGTTTCTCGCTCCCGCAGGAGGGACAGGCCGAGGTTTCCGACGCGCGCACCAAGAGTTCGAATTCGGCGGAACAGGCGTCACAGACATAGGCGTAAAGCGGCATTGGGGCCTCGCGTCAGTTGGCGTTCACGGAACGCCCTCGCGCGAGCAATTTTCGTTCCGCCGCGCTCCTTGGAGCCCTATTCGCTCGGCAATCCCCACAGCGCCTAGAGCGCTTCCCGATCACATGGACTCATGTGATCGGGAAGGAATCGCTCAAAATCAAAATGTTGGAGCAGGTTCTCATCGAAAAAGTCTGTCAACTTTTTCGGAAGCTGGTCTACGTCATCACCACATTCACGGCGCTTTCCGGCAGCTCCTTGCCGAAGCAGCGCTGATAGAATTCGGCGACGAGCGGGCGCTCGAGTTCGTCGCATTTGTTCAAAAAAGTCATCCGGAAGGCGAAGCCGATATCTCCGAAAATCTCGGCGTTCTCCGCCCAGGTGATCACCGTGCGCGGACTCATCACCGTCGAAAGGTCGCCGGCCATGAAGGCGTTGCGGGTGAGGTCGGCGACCCGCACCATCTTATTGGCGACGTCGCGGCCTTCCTTCGTGGCGCCATAGGATTTCGCCTTGGCGAGCACGATATTGGTCTCGGCGTCATGCGGCAGGTAATTCAGCGTCGCGACGATCGACCAGCGGTCCATCTGCGCCTGGTTGATCTGCTGCGTGCCGTGGTAGAGGCCCGACGTGTCGCCGAGCCCCACCGTGTTGGCGGTCGCGAACAGCCGGAAAGCCGGATGCGGCCGGATGACGCGGTTCTGGTCGAGCAGCGTCAGGCGGCCGGAGACTTCGAGCACGCGCTGGATCACGAACATCACGTCGGGCCGCCCGGCGTCATATTCGTCGAAACACAAAGCGACGCAGTGCTGCACCGCCCAGGGCAGGATGCCGTCGCGAAACTCGGTGACCTGCTTGCCGTCCTTCAGGACGATGGCGTCCTTGCCGACAAGGTCGATGCGCGAGATGTGGCTGTCGAGATTGACGCGGACGAAAGGCCAGTTGAGCCGCGCCGCCACCTGCTCGATATGCGTCGACTTTCCCGTGCCGTGGTAGCCGGTCACCATCACGCGCCGATTCCTGGCGAAGCCGGCGAGAATGGCGAGCGTCGTCTGCCGATCGAAGAGGTAGTCCGGGTCAAGGTCCGGCACATGTTCGTTGCGCTCGGAAAAGGCGGGAACCTCCATATCGGAGTCGATTCCGAACACCTGGCGCACCGAGATCTTCATGTCCGGCGTGCTCTCGAGGCCCGTTGCGGCGTATTCTACAGCGACCAAAATGCGTCCTCCTTGCGCGGACCGTTTCCGTCCCCGCATGATTGCGCCGAAGATGTCTGCGCCGGCGCGGAAAAGCGCCGCGCGCGACGAGCGCTCAGACCAGCCGGGCGGCCCTCAGCGTCTTATAGGCATGGATGATTTCCCGCAATTTTTCCTCGCGCGAGCGGTCGCCGCCATTGGCGTCGGGATGATGGCGCTTGACGAGCTCCTTGTAACGCGCGCGGATCGTCACGGCGTCCGCCGTCTCCTCAAGCCCCATGGCGACGAACGCCCTGATCGTCACTGGCGAATGATGCGGACCCCGGCGCTCGGCGGGCTGAGGACGGCGGAAGCGCTGGCGATAGACGCCAAGCGGATCGGCCGCCGTCATCGTGTCCTCGCGAAAACCCGCCTGTCCGCGTTTCGTCCCCATGGACCATGTCGGCCGGTGCCCGACCGTCGCGTCCTTTATGTAACGGGCGACTGAAGCGTCATCCATGCCGTTGAAATAATTGTATGTGGCGTTGTATTCCCGGACATGTTCGAGGCAGAAACAGAGATACTGCCCCTCACGCAGCCGGCCCATTGGCGCGCGGTGGGCGCCCTCCGCCTCACAGCCGGGAGAATCGCACCGTGTCACGGTCTCGCGCCGAGTTTCGCGCGGCTGGCGCTTGGTTCGGATGCGGTCGAAGAGGGGCGAATTCAGGTCCATTTCATTCCATTATGATGGCGCCGCAGCGCGCCGCAAGCGCAACCAAGCGCCAATGTGCTAAATCGGCGGTCGAACCGGAGATAAACATGACGGATCAGGGTAAAGGCGTCGTCAAGACGCGCATCGCACAGAAACTCACCCAAGCCCTCGCGCCAGCGGCGCTCAACGTGATCGACGAATCGCACAGCCACGCAGGACATGGGCATCACCATCCCGACGGCGAAACCCACTTCAGAGTGGAGGTGGTGAGCGCGGCTTTCGAGGGCAAGAGCTTGATCGAGCGGCACCGTCTCGTCAATGCGCTTCTCTCCGACGAATTGGCCGACCGCGTTCACGCTCTGGCGATCAGCGCCAAAACTCCGCACGAAGCCGCGCCCGTTTAACGCCGTCAACTGCGCAGCGGGGCGCCGTCAGCGCCGCAGTCGATCTCGGAAACGTCCTCGCCCATGGCGATGCGGGCGCGCGCCAGCGCGCCGCCGGCGTCATAGGAGTAATCGTGGCGCAGCTCCACCTCGCCATAAACGAGCTTCTCGCAACTGACGATCCTGCCCTCGGCGTCATAAGTCGCACGAAAATACGTGTTGCGGTTCTTAAGCTCGCTCGCCTCGAGCGGCCCCAGGAGCTTCAATGGCAAGCGAACCCCGGAATAGGAGAGAAAATACCGGCATTCTTCTTCATTACGCGCTTCATTATTCTCCGACATCACCGCTCTCCCCTCGTCCCCGGCGTTTCTTCAAGCGACGCCGCGCAACTTGGTACGAGAAAATCGCGCCAACCTCATGGCTCCCCACATGGCTTCCCAGAGTGCGCGATTGAAGCCAGCGGCTCTTGACGGTCGGCTGGGCAGCGCGTAGCGCGGACGGCGGCGGCGCTGCGCCGCATGGAGAGGGCTGCATCATGGCCGCCGTCGACAAAATGGCGAAACCCGCCGCCAAGCCGGCCAATCCCAGCTTTTCGTCCGGCCCTTGCGCCAAGCGCCCGGGGTGGGCGCTGGCAAATCTCGCCGGGGCGGCGCTCGGCCGCTCCCATCGCTCAAAGGCCGGCAAAGCGAAGCTGGCGCAGGCCATCGCGCTGACGCGGGAGATCCTGCGCGTTCCTGCCGATTACCGCATCGGCATCGTGCCGGCGTCCGACACCGGCGCCGTGGAGATCGCGCTCTGGTCGCTTCTCGGCCCCAGGGGCGTCGATGTCGTCGCTTGGGAGAGCTTCTCGAAAGACTGGGTCAATGATGTCCTGAACCAGTTGAAGATCGAACGAGCGCGGAGCCTCGCCGCGCCCTATGGCGAATTGCCGGATCTGTCACAGATCGACTTCGACAATGACGTCGTTTTCGCCTGGAACGGCACGACGTCGGGCGTGCGCGCGCCCAACGCCGACTTCATTGCGGCGGATCGCAAGGGCCTGACGATCTGCGACGCGACGTCGGCGGCCTTCGCGCAACCGCTCGACTTCGCCAAGCTCGATGTGACGACCTATAGCTGGCAAAAGGTTCTCGGCGGCGAGGCCGCGCATGGCATGCTGATTCTCTCGCCGCGCGCTGTCGAGCGGCTCGAGAGCTATGCGCCGCCCTGGCCGATGCCCAAAATTTTTCGGCTGACGAAACAGGGGAAGTTGAACGAAGGGATTTTCCAGGGCGAGACGATCAACACGCCCTCGCTCCTCGCGGTCGAAGATTATCTCGACGCGCTGTCCTGGGCGCAATCAATCGGCGGGCTTGAGGCGCTGTTTGCGCGCTGTGACGCCAATGCGCAGGCGGTCGGCGACTGGGTTGAAAAGACGCCCTGGGTCGACTTCCTCGCCAAGGACCCCGCGACCCGCTCCAACACCAGCGTCTGTCTCATCTTCTCCGCGGAGAGCGCCGCGACAGACGCCGAAGCGCAGGCGGCGCTCGCCAAGAAGATGGTGGCGATGATTGAACAGGAGGGCGCTGGCTATGATTTTGGCGCCTATCGCGACGCGCCGCCGGGCTTTCGCATCTGGTGCGGCGCGACGGTGGAAACCGCCGACGTAACGCTGCTGACGCAGTGGCTCGACTGGGCCTATGCGCAGGCTTGCGCCGACGCCGCGCAAGCAGGGTGAGTTGATCACGGCCCTTGGCGTGATATATTCGTTTAAGATATATCAGGAGGAGCGCGTGGATAAAGCCAAGGTTTTTTGGTCGGGGCGCTCGCAAGCTGTCCGTTTGCCTAAAGACTATCGCATAGAAGCCGATGAGGTGCGGATCAGTCGGCGCGGGGACTCGATTATCCTCGAACCTATTCCGAAAGATTGGTCCTGGCTTGATGCGATCGTCGGAACCATGTCCGAGGACTTCATGGAAGAGGGTCGCGAGCAGCCGCCGATGCAGGAGCGTCCGCTACTCGATAAACTTTTCTAAGCGTGCGTTTTCTCCTCGATACCAATGCGGTGATCGCAATTCTAAAGGGCGACAACTCGTCCCTGGCGTTGCGCCTGCGCCAACATCGGCCAGCGGACATATGCCTCTCGTCGATCGTCACACATGAATTGTACTTTGGCGCATACAAGAGCGGGCGGGTTGAAGCCAACCTCGCTCGTTTGCGTGCGCTGCGGTTCGAGGTTTTGCCCTTCGATCTCGAAGATTCAATCGTCGCCGGCGAGATTCGTGCAAAGCTGCGCGCCAAGGGCGTTCCGATCGGTCCCTACGATCTCCTGATTGCCGCCCAGGCGCTCGGACGTGGATTGGTCCTCGTTACGGCCAATGTTAAGGAATTTTGTCGCGTCGACGGATTAAAAATCCAGGATTGGACCAACGCAGGCTAACCCCCCAAGTGCGATCTACTCCTGAGATGCATCCTCTTACCGCGAGTATTTCCATGCCGCCGCGCGTTCTCATCTCGGATTCTCTTTCGCCGGCCGCGGCACAGATTTTCCGCCTGCGCGGATTGGAGGTCGATTTCGAACCGACGCTGGGAAAAGACAAGGACAAGCTTGCCGCCGCGATCGGCGATTATGACGGACTCGCGATCCGTTCGGCGACGAAGGTGACCGCCGACATCTTTGCGCGGGCGCCGCGGCTCAAGGTCGTCGGCCGCGCCGGCATCGGCGTCGACAATGTCGACGTCGCCGCCGCCACCGCGCGCGGCGTCATCGTCATGAACACGCCCTTCGGCAATTCCATCACCACCGCCGAACACGCCATCGCGCTGATGTTCGCCTTGGCCCGCGAAATTCCCGCCGCCGACGCCTCGACCCAGGCCGGCAAATGGGAAAAGAACCGCTTCATGGGCGTCGAGATCACCGGCAAGACGCTTGGCGTCGTCGGCTGCGGCAATGTCGGCGCGAATGTCGCCGAACGCGCGCTCGGCCTGAAGATGCGCGTGATCGCCTTCGATCCTTATCTCACCCAAGAGCGCGCCGAAGAGCTTGGCACCGAAAAAGTAGACCTCGACGAGCTCTTGGCGAGAGCCGATTTCATCACGTTGCATACGCCGCTCACGCCGCAGACGAAGAATATCCTCTCGGCGGAAAACCTCGCCAAGACGTGCAAGGGCGTGCGCATCATCAATTGCGCGCGCGGCGGGCTGGTCGACGAAGAGGCGCTGCGCAAGGCCCTCGACGACGGCCATGTCGCCGGCGCCGCCTTCGACGTGTTCGCGCAGGAGCCGGCGACCGAAAACCCATTGTTCGGGCATCCGCACGTCGTCTGCACGCCGCACCTCGGCGCTTCGACGAGCGAGGCGCAGGAAAAGGTCGCGCTGCAGATCGCCGAGCAGATGGCGGATTATCTCACCAGAGGCGCGATCGCCAACGCCGTGAATTTCCCCTCGATCAGCGCCGAAGAGGCGCCGCGGCTGAAGCCTTTCGTCGAACTCGCCGAAAAGCTCGGTCTCTTCGTGGGTCAGGTCGCCGTCGCCGGCGTCGACACATTGTCGATCGTCTACGAAGGCGCCGTCGCGTTGCAGAAGACGCGGCCGATTACGGCGGCTGCGATTTCGGGGCTGCTTCGACCCATTCTCGAAGACGTCAATCCGGTGTCGGCGCCGATCCTCGCCAAGGAGCGCGGCCTGGCGATTGAGGAAATCACCCGCGAGGCGCAAGGCGACTATGAATCTCTTGTCACGCTCAGCGCGCATACCGCGCAGGGCGAAATTTGCGTTTCGGGGACGGTTTTCCACGACGGCAAGCCGCGCATTATCGGCATCGGCGACATTGGCGTCGACGCCGAATTCGCACCGTCGATGATCTATCTGACGAATGAAGACAGGCCTGGATTTATTGGCAGATTCGCCGGCGTGCTCGGCGAAGCCGAGGTCAATATCGCCACGTTCGCGCTAGGCCGCGACAGGCCCGGCGGCGGCGCAGTCGCGCTCGTCGCCATCGACGGCGAACTGCCGCCGCAGGCGCTCACCGCCCTGAAAAACCTGCCCGGCGTGAAGCAGGCGACGACGCTTAAATTCTGAGTCGGCGCGCGGCGGCAGTGTTGCAAGTCTGCCACTATGCCGCAAGAAAACGCCGCTTGTCCTGCGTTTGGCGCGTCGGCCCGCTTGCTTGCGCGAGCGGCCTGCGGGAGTAATCATCAGCGCGTCTGCGTCGCATTTTCGGGTCGGCGCGACGTCAGCCCACACTTGGACAAGGGAAAACCATGCGGCGTCTCGCTTTTGCACTGATTTGCGCATTCGGCGCGCTCGGCGCCCTTTCGTCTCCAGTATCCGCGCGCAGCCCTGCCCCGCAGCCGGCCCCGGCGCCGGCGCCGGTCGTCGACCCTTTCACGGCGCTATTCGGCGGCGGCTCCTTCGCCCCGCAAACCAGCGACGGCCGTCCGCAGGCGGTCGCCGTTCCGCGCGAGACCGTCGCCTTCGACGCAAGATATGCGCCCGGCACGGTGATCATCGCCACCAATGAGCGTCGACTCTATTATGTGCTCGGCAACGGCCAAGCGATCCGCTACGGCGTCGGCGTCGGCCGCCCGGGCTTCGAATGGGCCGGCACCCGCTTCGTCGCCCATAAGCGCGAGTGGCCCGATTGGACGCCGCCGGCGCAAATGCTGCGCCGCCGCCCCGACCTGCCGCGGCATATGGAGGGCGGCCTCAACAATCCTCTCGGCGCGCGCGCCATGTATCTCTCCGGCACGCTGTACCGCATCCACGGCTCCAACGAGCCCTGGACCATCGGCCAGGCCGTGTCGTCGGGCTGCATCCGGATGACCAATGACGACGTGGTCGACCTCTACAACCGCGTCAAGGTCGGCACCCGCGTGGTCGTGACGCGATAAGAATTTGCGGCGACGTTTTAATCGGCCGGCGCGCGCGTCGGCCGATTCATTTTGCAGACTATTTTTTTTGAAGAATTATTTTTCTCCAGGCCGGTCGCGATCGAGCCCCTTGGCTGCAAGCTCTTCGAGATAGAACGAAAACCGCTCCGGCGCCGTCTCGCCAAGCTCGCGCAAATACCGCCACGTGTAGATTCCGGTGCGATGCAAGTCGTCGAAGTCGAGCCGCACGGCGTAATTGCCGACCGGCGCAACCGCGATGATCGTGACATTGCGCTTGCCCCCGATCGTCTTGCGCTCCGCCGCGGAATGGCCCTGCACTTCCGCGCTCGGACTCTGCGTGCGCAATAGCTCGGCGCTGAGCGCGAATTGCGCGCCATCGTCGAAGGAGACGTTCAGCACCCGTCCGCCTTCTGAGAGGCGCAGTTCAGTTGGCCAGGGCTCCTGCCCCATGAGGCTCTCCAGCCTTTGATCACGCAAGGCGGGTTCAAGTCGCCGCGGCGCCGCCTCCAGCCGCCGCCACTCATATCTATCGCCTTCCGGCGAAAGGCGCCAACCGAACTCAACGGACATCGGCTTTCTCGCTCCACCAGTTCTCCAAGGTGAAGCCGAAGGGAAACATCGGAAAAAGCGGCGTGTGCGCAGGATGGCGGATCGTGGCGCGATGCGCGCACCAGATGGCGTTCACGTGCTGCAGAGGCACGAAATAGAATCCGGAGAGCAGTATGCGATCGAGCGCGCGGGCCGCCGAAATGCTGTCCTCGCTGGTGCGCGACGCGAGCAGATTGTCGAGCGCGGCGTCGAGCGCCGGCGAAGCGGCGCCGGCGAGATTAAACGAATTTTTCCGGTTGAGACTTTCCGTGCTCCACCGGTTCAACTGTTCCTGTCCGGGAACAGCGTACGCCAGCCATTGCCCGGTCATCATGTCATATTCGAAGCGCTGCCGCCGGCGCTGATACTGGACTTCGTCATATAAGCGCGGATTGGCTTCGATGCCGATGCGCTTCAACGAAGCAGCGAAATTGAGCGCAAGCCGCTCTTCATCGCGATCGCGAATCATGATCTCGAATATGACGGGAACGCCGTTCTTCTCAAGACGCCCGCCGACGAGAACATAGCCGGCGTCGGCGAGAAGCGTCTGCGCGCGCTTCGCGACCGTGCGATCGCGCCCCGAACCGTCGTGCTGAACGGGTCGCCAACGCCCCTCGAGAATGTCGTCGCGAACGACGCCCGGAAAATTCGCAAGAAAGCCGCGCTCGGCGGCGCTCGCAGGACGCCCGACCGAAGAATAATCCGACTCTCCGAAGTAGCTTTCAGTGCGCGTATAGAGTCCGCCGTAGAAATTGGCGTTGATCCATTCGAAGTCATACATCATGGCGATCGCTTCGCGCAGCCGCACGTCGCGAAAGATGGCTTTGCGCAGATTGAAGACGAAGCCTTCCATCCCCGTCGGACGGCCGGGCCGCAGGATTTCCTTCACAATGGCGCCGTTACGAACGGCAGGGAAATCATAGCCCGTCGACCAACGCGCGGCGCTCGTCTCCTCGCGATAGTCGAGGAGCCCCGCCTTCAGCGCCTCAAACAGCGCCGCGCCGTCGCGATAATAGTCGAGGTCGATCTCGTCGAAATTATAGAGTCCCCGTTGGCTCGGTATGTCGCGGGCCCAGTAGTCGGGGTCGCGGCGCAAAACCAGACGCGAACCTGCTTTGGACTCTGAAATCACATAAGGGCCAGAGCCGAGCGGGATCGTCATATCGAGCTCGTCGAAGCGCTCCACATTGGTCGCCCTCTTCGAGAGAACCGGCATGGCGGCGAGAATGAGCGGCGCTTCGCGATCCTTCACGCCGGTCAGATCGAAACGCACGGTATGGTCGTTGAGCGCCACGGCCGATGTCACCGAAGCGAAAATCACGCGATGATTCGGCCGACCTTTCGACTTGAGCAATTCGAAGGAGAATAGAACGTCAGACGCGAGAATCGGCGTCTTGTCGGAAAAGCGCGCCCGAGGGTCGAGGTGAAATGTGACGTGCTCGCGGGCGTCGTCGATTTCGACGGACTGGGCGATCAGCGGATAGAGGGAATAGGGTTCGTCCTGCGAACGCATCATCAGACTTTGCAGCACATTGCCTATGATGAGTTGCGGCGCATCCCCAAATCTCGCGTTGAACGGATTGAGACTCGCAAATCCGCCGCGCTGTCCGAGCCACAGCCTCCCGCCTTTCGGCGCCTCGGGATTGGCATAGGGAAAATGAGCGAAATCCTTCGGCAACGCAGGTTCGCCATAGAGCGCGAGACCATGCGTGACGGGAGCGCTCGAAAGCTTATCGGCAAGAGCCCAAGCGGGCAACAAGACCGCGACGGCGTGGAGGAGCGCCGCAAAACCCGCAGCGGCGATCATGCGTCCAATTGCTTGCCCAACGCTAAGCATTGCATCGCCTCCTTCGCCAAATTGGCGTACTGAAGCTATTCGGCTCGGGCAGTCTCCAATTTTACGAACTGCTGATCGTTGTCGCCGCATCGCGCGGCGCATTACTGGTTCAAAAAAGATGTCGCGGTTGTGAGCGTTCTCGAAGCTTCGCTGAATGGCGCTTGTCTGGCGGGCGCCGCCCCAAAGAGGGGCGACGCCCGATCGAATCAGAACTTGAGTTTGACGCCTCCCGTGAAAGCGCGCGGCTGGCCGGCGAGGATGCCGGCGCCTTGCGCCGTCACTAGGCCGCCTGTCGGCCAGACCAGCGGCGTTTGTGTCGCGGTGCCCGGGAGGAGCGAGTTGGCGACAACGAATGCGCCACCGACATAGGTCCGATTGAAAATATTCGAGACCTCGAAAAAGAGCTCGATATTTTTGACATAGAAGTTGTCTAAGTCGTGATTATAGTGCGCGTTAAGATTGAACAGGCTGTAGCTCGGCAGAGTGGTGAAATTCGCGTTGTCGATCGTATAATTGCTCTTGAGAATATATTCGGCGTAAGCGCCGAGACCCGAAAGGTCGCCGTATGGCTGGTCGTATCCGACGCGCATCGTCACAGTATGCGGCGGCACGTTGGGAATCCTGTTGCCGGAGCGATTATATAAGACGGCTCGCCCCGCGACCGAACCGAGATCGTCCCAGTAATTGGTGAAGAACTGATCGTTGAACGTATAGGCCGCGATCAGCCGCCATCCGTCGAAGGGCCGCCAATCGGCGTTGAGTTCGACGCCGCGGTGGAGACTGGAGGGAATATTTTGTGAATAGCTGACGAGCCCATTGCTCAACGTCAGAATCTCGTTGCGATGCCATTCGTTGAAGCCGGTTACGCTGACGGTGAGATCGGGGCGCGGCGTCCAGTCGATCCCGAGATCGACGCCCATGTTGGTCTGGGCCTTTAGGGGATTTTGTCCGACTCCGTTTCGGGTAGTGGTGAGAAACACGAATGTCGGCGTGCTGTAGCCCACCGCATAGCGCGCCCGCACTTGCCACTCGGGGCTATAGCGATAAGTGAGCGACGCTTCCGGCGCCGTGTTCCAATAATCATTGTCGACGGCGACTTGAGTAGGAAATCTGGGCGCCAGATTGGCCGGGTAGTTATAGGCGGTATTGACGCCCCAGACGCGATTCCAGTTGGCGCTGAACCCCACGACGCCAGTCAGGCCCGGAGCGAGCGCAATCTCTTCACGCGCGCGCAGACCAATGTTTGAAGTATAGTAGTCGAACTTGCCGACCTGCGCGCCGATTGCGCCACTGTACCAAGTATTCGCTCTCTGATTAAAGAGCGGATTGGTAGTTTTGGCGTTGTTATAGAAGAACTGGAGAAAATGTGTCGCCGGAAATCCAAAGATCGGAATGTGACTGGTAATGTCGGTCTGCGCGGTGATGCCCACCGTTGGACCCCTTAAGGCGACCGGGCCGCCCTGGCCGGCGGGGCCAAATATCGGCGGCGGCCAAGCTCCACTGATGTTATCGAGATAGTCATAAGTAAATTGCGATCGCCAGGTGGTGGCGTTGTTGAAGTCATGCTCGAACTGAACGCCGGCGATCTGTCTGAGAGAGTGTTGATGAGTGCCAAGCTGCCAGACGCTTTGGCGAGTGGTCGCGCCCGATATGCCATTCACCGGCACATTCAGATTGTTGCATAAGTTGAGGTTCATGGGGACGGCGATGGAGCAGCCATAATTTTGTTGAAATGGATTGAGGTAGAACACATTGAGATTTTCTCGGTTGATGAACTCCGATCTCAAGTCGTTGGCGATATATTTCACGATAACACGATCGGTAGGGGTCACGTCCCATCTGCCGAGAAGCTTGGCTTGTTTGCCTGAGAAAGAATTGCGGGTATAGCCGGTGCTGTTGGCGTCGGAGGCGAAAAACGACAGATCAAAGGCGCCGAGCGTGCTGTCCTTCACCGCCTTGCCGACACGGACGTAATTGTTGACATAGCCGAAGCTGCCAAATTCCGAACCGGTGTGGACGCCGTCGATTTCGGCCCCGGAAAAGCTGCGGAAATTGATCGCGCCCGCATAGGCGTAATTGCCGAAGAGCGCCGACGAAGGTCCGCGATAGACGTCGACGGCGGCAAAAGCGTGCGGATCGAGCAGGTCGGTACGGCTATTGCCGTCGGCCGTCGTGATCGGGAACCCGTCTTCGTACAGCATGATGTTGCGGATGCCAGTTGGAAACCCGACACCAGCCCGATTGCCGGAGCCGCGAATCGAAATAAACAGATCGCGCGCATTATTGCCTTGCTGTACGGAGACGCCGGGGCTGTATTCCAACACCCTCCGGACATCCGCTAGAGGCGTCGGCTTGAGGAACTTGGTGTCGACGATCGTCACCGTCTGCCCCGGCGGGTCCCGATAGATCGGCAGTCTCGCGCGGGCGGCGCTAAAGCCCGGCGCGATTCCTTCCTCGCCCGCCGTCGATTCCCGGACCGCGGGAGGCCTGACCGGCGCGGCGCCGATCGTGATCTGCGGAAGCGCCTGCTGCGCGTGCGCGACGGAGGCGGCGGACAAGGCGGCGAGAGCGCCAAGCGCTGCGCCATGCATCAATTTCGACCGGGACGTCATCTTCTTTTCTTTCCTAATTCGGGGTTGAAACTCATTGAGCAGGCGCACGCGTGGATCCGCTTGCCGTCGACGCCGGTTTCCACGGATCGGCGAAGCGGGGAGATGTCAGCAGAGAGTCGTCGGTCAGCGTTTTCAGAAAGGCGATCAAATCGCTCTTTTCCTGAGCCGACAGATCGATGGGCACGATCAGCGCGCTTTTGTTCGGATTGTACCGGCCGTCGCCCTTGAGAGGACCGCTCGTGACATTGCGTCCGCCGGCCGCGTAAATGTCGATCACGTCCTCGAGCGTCGCGGCGCTGCCGTCGTGCATATAGGGCGCGGTGACGGCGATGTTGCGCAGGCTGGGCGCGCGAAACGCGCCCATCTCGGCGGGGTTGTGGGTGTTCTCGAAGACGCCGCGATTGGGCTCCGGATAGGCGCCTTTGCCGTCGAGATCATAGAGTCCCGTGTTGTGAAACGGCGTTTCGATCTCGCGCGTTTTGGCGTGATAGAACTGATCGTCGAAATTCACGCTGCCATGGCAGTGATGGCATTCCGCCTTCTCGCCGAAGAAGAGATCCTTGCCGCGCGTCTCTTCAGGAGAGAGCGTCGCTTTGCCTTCAAGATAGAGATCATATTTCGAGGACGCCGAGACAACGCCGCGCTCAAAGGCGGAGATCGCCTTGATGACGTTGCCGAAGCTGATTGGGTCCGCATCGCCGGGAAAGGCCGCCGCAAAGTCGCGGCGATAATCTGCGTCGCCCGCAAAGCGCGCGAGGATCTCTTTGCGGTTCTTGTCATTGACGCCCATCTCGATCGGTTCTTCGCCAAACAGCGGGCCTTCCATCTGCCTTTCCAGGGTCACCATCGCCGGATTCGCCCAGGTGAGCGTGGCGCGCCAGGCGGCGTTGGCGATGCTGGGCGAATTGCGCGGCGTATGCTGGCCCGTGGCTCCGACGGCGACCGGGCGACCATCGGTGAACGCCAGGCGCTGCTCATGGCAGGAGGCGCAGCTCTCCTTGCCGTTTCCCGACAGACGCGGGTCGTAGAAGAGCTTGCGCCCAAGCTGAAAGCGCGCCTCCGACATTCCGTTGTCAGCTGGAACCCGTGGCGGCGGCATGAACTCGGGCAAGGTCCAACGCCACGATTCCGCGCTCGGGGCCGTATCGCCTTGCGCGCCGCCTGCGATCAGAGTTGCGGCGAAGAGGAGGATGAGAGTTTCGCGCTTCATTTCGCCACCTCCGCGCGGAAAATCTTCGTCGACGCGCCGGAGGACTGGCCGGCGTCATTGGCGTCGGGCGCGGTTTCCTTGAGCCGAAGCCCGAGATTTTCGAACATCGGCGCGCATTCAGGATCGGCCGGACCGCTCATGCAGCCGGTGGAGAACCCCTGGTCTTTCCCAAGATTGATGCCGGCGAAGAGCTGCTTCAGATCGAGCACGACGCGCTGCCGCCCCGAATCGAAGGACGCGAGTTTCACGGGAATGCGATTTGGATTGGCGCAGGAGGTGATTTCGCCTTTCGTCGCGTCGCCGCGACAGCCCGTCGAACCAAGGTGCAGCATCCAGGTCGAGACGGTGATCGTTCCATCCGAGTTGACGCGCAGCGGCGCCGCCTTGGGCGCGTCGGCCATCGCCGGCGCGCCGCCGTCGGACTTGTCGCCGGACTTGTCGCCTTGCGCGCCGGCGCCATTCGCTGCGTCCGCCGGGCTTTTCGGCTTGAGCGGCGGACGGGTCACGCCGCCCTCTGGATCAACTTCGATCTTTATGAATTTGCGGCCAGCCTGCCAATTCCACGTCATCGACTGAAGATCGAGCGGCGCCGGCGCGGTGGCGAAATTCGAGTGGTTGAGAATGACGTCCTTGCCGTCCTTGTCCTTGACGACGCTGGGAACGCCAATGACGAAGCTGAACCCTTTGTAGCGGCCGCGCGGCGCCGATCCCTTGATCGTATCGTTGACGTCGGCGCTGCCGACGCACTTGCCAGTCTTGTTTTCGAAATCGAGGAGCGCGAGGTTGGCGTATTGCCAGTCGTTCTGTTCCAGCTCGATGGGAATTTCATGGCCGGCGGCGTCGATCAGCGCCGGCGCGGCGATGTAGAACCTGGCGTCGTGGAGCTGCGCCGGCTGTCCGCCGGTTCCGAGCCCGGCGATGTCGCGGCCGCATTCGACCGGTTGATCGCCCGCCGCAAGCGCAAAGCGTATCGCAACCGGCTGTCTATCGCTCGCGTCGGGTTTGTTGGCGGCATGCGCGACGCTAATCGCGGCAAGCCCGCCGATGGCGACGGCAAATCGGTTGAATGCGCTCATGAGTACTCTCCTGTCGACGACGAGCATTGAGATTTGTCTTGGCCGCGCGCAGGCGACGACGACCGGCGGCGCGTGTGAAAACACGCGCGGCGCACATCAAACGCGAGGGATTGGCGAGTGGGGTCGAGGACCCGGCAGCCGGCCGTTAACGCGCTCTCTTAGGAGAGAAGCGACGGGGGTGCGCGAGAAAGCCTGTTTCTAGGCCACTGGGTGGTCGGCGGCGCGATATCGCGCTCTTCCGGCCAAAGAGGAGGAGTCTCAGACAAGGGCGCCAGCACCAGAACGACGGCGGACAGGAGAACCTTTGCTCCGAGGTCGTCGCTTCGGTCGCTTAGAAAGCAAGCCATGCAGTGCATGTGCTGAACATGCGGGGCCTTGCCGTCGCCATTGGCTTGATCGGCGCAAAGCTCGCTCGCCATCGCTACGGGAGAGCTTAGGAACGCGCCGAATTCGCCGCCGTGGCGTCCGTGGGAAAAAATAAGACCCAATGCTTGTTGAAACAGCAGACAAGCGACGGCGGCCGCCACAATCGGACGCATGAATCGCCGCATTTGTTTCTTGTCTTGCCGCATAGCGAATTCTGAGAGCACGAGGATTAACTTGTCAACGACGGTTGTCGCCCAACTTTTGCAATATTTTGAACTGTTGCGCTGCAGCCACACTTGGTCTTTGCAATTTCGCTTTGTCTTTCAATTGACGGGCGCGAAGAAGCCGTGCGCTCCGACATCACTCCAAATGGCGGCGCGACCGCCGGCGCAGAGTCTCTCGTGAGTCTTTCGCGCAGAGTCTTTCGTCCATAATGAAGATCATGAGACAGCGAAGCAGGGCTCCGACCGTTGCCATTTGTCAACGCGCCTTCGCCTTGCCAGACCCTGATCGTTCCGCCATGCGCGCGTCGTATAAGGCGTTTCCGTATTGCCGCAAGATTGTTTCGCGCCTATGATCCGCGCACCGTAGGCGATGGTTGGCGGCAATCCATGCTCGTTCGGCTCATTCTTTTCGTTGCGATATTGTTGCAAGTCGCAGGCGTTTCGACTGTCGCCGCGCGCGCTCAATCTCATTCTTTGTCGTTCCGGGCCGTTGTCTGCAAAAGCGATGCGATTCCCGCGACGCCTCACGCGCCGGGCGAACACGACGGCTCTTGCTCTGACTGTATCGCGTGCTGCGACGCTCAGCCGCAGATCTTATGCGCCTATGATGAGGTTGCGCGGCTGTCCTTTCCAACGGCGCGAATCAGCGTTCGCGCTTTTCCAATCCTTCCCGTTTCCCGAACGCGGTCGGCGATCCCGCCGGCGCGCGCCTCCCCCGTCTAAAGACACGGCCGCACATCCGCGCGTTCGGAAGCAATGACGTCCGCGGATAGAAACCACGCATCGCCGACGCCCCTGGGGCCGCTCGGCGTGATGCGTTTTGGATAATCGGCGCGCTTGGAGACAAGCGGGGAGGCGCTGATGCAGAAGTCACATGAGACGATCGACCGACTGTTTAGAAGCCATCATCGCGATCTGATAACGCGGGCGCGCCGCGTGATCGGCTCGGGAGACGCCGAAGACCTGGTCCAGGAAGCCTATCTCAAAATGCTGGAAAGCGACCGTGGCGAACTGATTTCGAATGCGCGCGGCTATGTATCGAAGATGACGTGCACGCTCGCGATCGACAATCTTCGGAGGCAAAGAACCCACGCTCGAGCGCTTGCCGAAGACGGCGCATGGTTCCAGTCGCCCGCTCGAGACACGCACATCACGACGGCCCTCGACGCATTCGGCCTGGCGCGGGACGTTCAAGCAGCCCTGGCGCGGCTGCCGCGATGTTGTCGTCAGATATTCCTGATGAGCCGGATTCTGGGTTTCAGCCATTCGGAGATCGCGCAGGAACTCGGCGTTTCCTTGAGGACGGTCAATCGCAGCCTGGGTCGGGCGCTTGAGCATTTCGATCGCGCCTTCGAGATCGCGCCTTCGAGCGTCCCGATTGAGGCGCAAAGCATCAAGCGGAAGAACGCGCCGTACACGTCCTCGGCCGACGCGCCCGCGCCGCGACTTCGAAATGCGCCAAACATCAAAATTCCGTCATCTCGAAAAAATTCTCGCCCCAAGCTGTCCGATTTTTGCGGCCTCGCTCGTCATACCATTCGGGTCCCGCGTTCTGCGGAGCCCGTCTGGTCTCTCCAGACGAAATCAAAACAGGAGGCCTTCATGACCATCCGTATCGCCAAGCGCATCACCCTCAATGTCATTGGCCGCGCCAGCGCCCGCTGCGCGTCGACCTGCGCCGCCACCAACGGCTAAGGACGATCGGCTTGCGCCGTTGGCTTCCGGCCAGCGGCGCAAGCGACGTTGCGCGGTCAAAACGAAGGCGACAAAGAGATGCGGCTTGGCTTCAATTTCACGCTCGGCGACACCTATGACACGGTCCAGCGGCTGCTCGCCGAAGGGCGCATCGATTATTGCGAATTTCTCATCGACAATTTTTTCTGCGTCGATCCGGACGAACTGGCCAAGGCGTTCGATTGTCCGATCGGCCTGCACATTATGTATTCGAGGTTCCTCGAAGCCGACCGGCCGACGCTTGTCGATTTCGCCGCTCGGCTCAAAGATTATATCGACGCGCTAAACCCGATTTACGTCTCCGACCATATTCTGCGTTTTTCCCACGAAGGGCGCGCTTTCTTTCACTTGGGCGAAATCGACTATTCCGCCGAATATGAATCCGTGCGCGACAAGGTCGTCGCGTGGCAGGAGATCGTCGGGCGGCGCATTCATTTTGAAAATTACCCGTCGATCATGGATGGCGGTCTGGAAGCGCCCGCCTTCTTCGAGCGACTCATGAAGGAAACAGGCGCGGGCGTGCTGTTCGACGCCTCCAACGCCGTCTGCGCCAATCGCAATTGCGGGACGCCGTTCGAGGCATGGCGCAACGTCATCGCCAAAGCCCAGCATTTCCACGTCGCCGGCTATCGGCAGTCGTTGATCGAGCCCTTCATTTCGCTCGACACCCATGCCGAGGCGCTGGCGCCGGACACGCTCGCCTTCCTTCGCAATTTTCGATCGGTCTTCGACAAGCCTGGCGCCACGATGACCTATGAGCGCGACGATCAGATCGAGTTTGACGATATCGTCGCCGATCTGAAGTTGTTGCGAGATCTGTTCGGCCAACCGGAAGAAAGGCGTCATGACCTTGCTCTCACTGCCTAGTCGGACTGATCGCGACCTCTATCCTGCGCTGATGTCGCCGCAGCTGAACGCAAAATATCCTGCGGACCACAAGGCGTTCGTGCGGATCGACGTGAGCCTGCGCATCTATTGGCACACGCTCTTCGACATCTGCCCAGAACTGCTGGAGCTTTCCGGTCCGGACGGCATGTCGATTTTCCGGCCTTTCATGGCCTGGGCTGAAGAGAAGAAGCTCGCCTTCGACTGGTCCTATTATCTTTGGGTCTATGTTTGGCTGCGCCAATCGCCGTTCAAGGAACGGCTGTTGGCGGACGACAAATATCTCCGCTCGATCATGGCGGCCTCCGCCGCGCGGTGGGCGATCCTCGATCGCGGTCGAAGCCGCGGGATCGTGATCGGATGCGCTGATACGGCGGATCTCGTCATCGGCTGGAAATGCCGCAACGTTCGCCTCGGACGAGAGATCGAGCTTATCGAACCCGAGGAGCCGTTGCCGGCGCCTTCAGACCTCTTCGGCTACTTTACGCTGCCGAGCTTTGAACTCGACATATTTCCGGGGTGGCAGAGCCTCGCGCGATGACGAGCGCGCCGCTGTGGCGCGGATACTGGTTCCTGTTCGCCAGCACGTCCGCAGCCGCCTTCATCATGCAGATCGATCTCGCCATGGTCGCGAGATTGGGCGGCCGTGCGTCAGGGGCCTATGCGATTCTGATGCGCATCACGCTGCTTGATGTCGCGGTCACCATCGCTTCCGCGGCCGTCGCCGCCATCGCGCTCGGCCATGCACAAAAGAATGGCGAGACGGCCGACGCCATCGAAAAGACCTGCGCGCTCTCCCTCGCACTTGGCGTCGCGACAGCGATTTTCGGCTACTTCGCCTATCCGATCTTCCTTGACGCCCTGATGGGCGACGCCGCCGCCGCTCCTTACATCGGCGCCCCGATCCTTTGGCTCGTCGCCGGCGCGCCCTTCCGCGTGCTTTCGAACACGCAAGGATTCCTGTTGCACGCGCTTGGACGCGGCGGCTCGGTTCTCACGTCGAAACTCGCAGAAATTCCAGCGAAAGCCGGCGCCAACGTCCTGTTCATGCAGACCCTCGGATTGGGTTTTACCGGCTGTTTTGTCGCCGGCTGCGTCGTCGCCGCCGCCTCATCTTTTTGGTTATGGACTCGGCTGCACGCGCATGGCGCGCGCAAATTGCGCCTTCCCGAACTCGCCTTTGCGCGCTCCTTTATGAGCGGAACCTTCTGGGAAGCGCTGCGGGTGCTGTCGCCGCAGGCGGCGATGCTCTTCTCGCTGACACTCTTTTCACTCCCGTGGCATTACGCCGCGAACGGCCAACGCCTCGACTCCTACGCGGCCGCGCAAACCTTCATGCTGTTCCTTCTTGGTCCGCTCATTACGCTGATGCGCTATCTCGCCATTTACCTTCCCAAGCAATCTCCCGAGGATTGGACGCCAGTCCTTGCGCCGGTGATGCGCGTCGGCGCGCCAATCGCGCTGACGGCCGCCGTCTTGCTGCTGTTCGGGCGCGACTGGATCGGGGACGCTCTCTACCGCCAACACGGACCCTGGTGGTCCGTTTTCGTCGCCTGCTTGGCGCTTTCCATACCCATCCGATTCATCGGAAGCATCGTCCGAGGACTAACGCTCGCTCGGAGCGCCTTCGCAGAACTGACCTCCGTCGACGTGCTTTCGCAGTGGCTCATCGCGCCGCTGTTCATTCTATTTGGACTCTCCGTCAACCGTCCGGAGATCGCCTATCAGTCTCTGATCTGGCCTGAAATCGTCGCTGTTTTCTTGCTCTGGCGCGGACTTCGATCCGCGCCCGAGGAGCCGATGGCCGTTTCGTTGCCCTCTGAAGGACATGTGCAATGAGCGTGGAGCGAGTCCCGGTTTTGATTATCGGAGCCGGCTATGCCGGTCTGTCTGCGGCGACGCTGCTTGCATGGCGCGGCGTCCCCTGCCGTCTTGTCGAGCGACGCCCGTCAACGTCGCGACTGCCGAAAGCGCACGGGATCAACCGCCGCAGCATGGAAGTTCTGCGCGTCGTCCCCGGCCTGGAGGATGCGCTGTTTGCGGCAAGTCGCGCCGGCGCTAATGAGTCCACGCTCATCATCGCGGAGTCGGTCACGAGCCCGCCGATCGAAACGCTCGTCACCAAGACCTCGCTCGATGCGACGGCGGTGTCTCCCAGCAAGATATGCACCGCCGGCCAGGATCGCGTCGAACCCGTGCTGCTGCGCTTCGCCCGCGAGAACGGCGCGGATGTCAGATTTTCGACCACGCTAGAGCGCTTCTCTCAGCGAAGCGACGGCGTCGAGGCGATCCTGCGCGATGAAGCGTCGGGACAAGAGACGACGGTTTTTGCCGACTACATAATCGCGGCGGACGGCGCCGGCGGAACGATCCGCGATGTCGGCGGCGTCAGAATGGAAGGCCCCGGCGTTCTCGCCGATACGATTTCTGTGCTGTTCGAGGCCGATCTCGACGCCATCCTGCCAGGCGGGGGATTTGCGCTCTATTATCTGCGCAACCCGGCGTTCAGCGGCGCCTTCGTCACCTGCGACGAGCTCAATCACGGCCAGATCAACATCGAATATGATTCCACGCGCGATCAGGCGTCCGATTTCGACGAAGAACGATGCGAAGAGCTCGTTCGACAATCTCTTGGCGTCGCCGATCTTGCGGTGAAGATTCTTGATATTCGTCCCTGGCAGATGGCCGCTCTTCTCGCCGATCGCATGTCCTTTGGCCGGGTGTTTCTCGCGGGCGATTGCGCACACATCACGCCGCCCGTCGGCGGACTGGGCGGACAGACCGCGATTCAAGACGCCGCCGACCTCGCGTGGAAGCTTGCGCTGGTCGTTAAGGGCGAGGCCGCGCCCTCGTTGCTCAGCTGCTATGCCATCGAGCGTAAGCCCGTCGCGCGGATCGCGATCGCGCGGTCAATCGCCAATTACGTTGAGCGTCTCCTGCCCGATCGTCAGGACATCCGCATTCGGGAAGACGAATACGGCCTCCTCGAGACATCTATGGGCTATCGCTACCGCTCCGACGCGATCATCGCTGATGAATTCGACGACGGCGCATGCGTCGAGGATCCTCTTCACCCGAGCGGCGCGCCGGGAACGCGCCTCGCGCATGTCTGGCTGCGGCGCGGCGAGGAGACGATCTCCTCTCATGATCTGATCGGACGCGGTTTCATGCTCTTCGCCGGTCCGGACGGCGGCGACTGGATCGAGGCGGCGGAACGTGTCGGCCTTCGTTCAGGCGCGCCGCTTGGCGTCTGCCGCCTCGGCTTCGACATCGACGATCCCGAAGGGCTGTTTCTGCCGCGTCTCGGCGTTTCGCCTGAAGGCGCGCTGCTCGTGCGGCCAGACGGATTCATCTGCTGGCGTTCGCGAGGCCGAAGCCCCGACGCTCTCGCGACGCTCGATGCGAGTTTTGCGCGCGTGCGCGGTTTCGATACGCGCCAATCCAGCGGCAGTCTCAAGGCTACGCTCGTCGACGCAAGCTAGGCGCAACCGCCTCATCCTGCTCCAAGAAACGTCATCCCAAAGGAGAGTGGTCGAATGTCCATCCTTTCGCCGGAACTCCACGCGCCCTCCCAGCCGGAGCCGATTCTCGCGGTTGATCCGAAACGACTCGAAACGATCCAGACCCCCTACCAGGACTTCAGCCGGCTATCGCGCGCCAGCGGGATTTTGGAAGCCCTGCCCCTTCGGGCGAAGCGTCAATTCCGCTCCTATTACTTTTTCAACCCGCCAAAATGGCGGGTGTGGGCGCGGACCCTCGGCTCCAGCCAACGCATGGCGCCGTCCTTCGCATCGATCGGCGCGGTGCGCTCCGGCACGTCTTTTCTCTCCTCCTATATTTTCCAGCATCCACACGTCGTGCTGCCGCTGTCGAAGGAAATCTCCTTCACGGACACGATGCGCGAACTCATGGCGCATTTTCCGACGCTCGCGGCGCAAAGGGCGGCGGAGCGGCGAAACGGCGGCGCGATCACCGGCTACTGCACGCCGGTCATGCCCAATCCCCTCTGGATTTTTGTGGCCCAGTCGATGTTTCCAGACATGCGCATCATCTGCGTTCTGCGTGATCCGGTGGAGCGCACCTTTTCGCACTGGCGATGGGATCAGAAGCGTTTCAGCAGCAAGATGCAGGATCCGCACTGGAGGGGCTTTCCGGATTTCGAAACCTTGATCGAAGCGGAAAAGGCGACGATACGCGGCGGCGGCATGGAGCCGCACGCGTTTTCCGGCGCGCGCGCCGGCTATCTACGCCACAGCATCTACGCGCCCTTTCTGCGCCTGCTGTTCGAAAAATTCGGCAGAGACCGCGTTTTCATCGTCGATGCGGCAGAATTTTTTCACGACCCGCGATCGACCGCGAAGGAGATTTACGCGTTTCTTGATCTGCCCAAAGTCGAGCCGCTCGTCATCGAGGAGCAAAATCCGGGTCCGCCCGGAAAGCTTGACGACGGCATTCGAGCGAAGTTGGCCGAGTTTTTCCGGCCCTACAATGAAGAACTCTACGCTCTTCTAGACAAGGACTTCGGCTGGGGCGCCGCCCGATAAGAGGCCACATTCCGCGGCTGACCTCTCCTTGCACCTGGTCCCAGCCCATCCCAGCCCTTGGCGACCCAACGGATGGGCTTCACGGGACGGCGTTCCGGCAATATATGGAGGACGCCGAATTTCCGCCGGTTCGAGGTAAGGATGAACGCCCACGCCAGAGGGCCTGCAATTGCGACGCCCGCGGCCGCCGCGCCGGCGCCGCTTGTCGACCCCTTCGGGCGGACGATTTCCTATTTGCGCGTCTCCGTCACCGACCGATGCGATTTCCGCTGCGTGTACTGCATGTCCGAACATATGCAGTTCCTGCCGCGCAGCGACCTGCTGACGCTCGAGGAGCTCGACAGGCTGTGCTCCGCTTTCGTCTCGCGCGGAACCAAAAGGTTGCGCATCACCGGCGGCGAGCCGCTGGTGCGCCACGACGTGATGAAGCTGTTTCACGCCCTCTCGCGCCATCTCGACACGGGCGCGCTGGAGGAGCTGACGCTCACCACCAACGGCTCGCAGCTTTCGCGTTTCGCGGCGGAACTCGCCGATTGCGGCGTGCGGCGCGTCAATGTCTCTCTCGACACGCTCGACCCCGATCGTTTCAAGGCGCTGACCCGCACCGGCGCGCATGCGCAGGTTCTGGCGGGAATCGCCGCCGCCCGCGCCACCGGCCTCAAAGTGAAGCTCAACGCCGTGGCGCTGAAAGGTATGAACGAAGACGAATTCGTCCCGCTCGTGCGCTTCGCCCACGAAAACGGGATGGACATGACGTTCATCGAAGTGATGCCGCTCGGCGAACTCGACGGGCCGGAACGCGCCGACCAATATCTGCCGATGCAAGAGGTGCGCGATCGGCTGAGCGAAGCCTTCACGCTCGACGAGATCGACTATCGCACCGGCGGCCCCGCGCGTTACATGCGCGCGCGCGAAACCGGCGGGCGCATCGGCTTCATCACGCCGCTCACCCATAATTTCTGCGAGAGCTGCAATCGCGTGCGCGTCACCTGCACCGGAACGCTTTATATGTGTCTCGGCCAGGAGGACGCGGCCGACCTTCGCGCGCCGCTGCGCGAAAGCGCCGACGACGCGCTGCTGCACCAGGCGATCGAAACCGCGATTCTGCGCAAGCCCAAGGGCCACGATTTTGTGATCGATCGAACCGCGCCGGCGCCCGCTGTCTCGCGCCACATGAGCATGACGGGCGGCTGATATATGGAGCCTTCTTCCCTCGCTTTCATCGGCCTTGGCGTCATGGGTTATCCCATGGCCGGCCATCTTCATCGCGCCGGCCATAAGGTGCGGGTCTATAACCGCACCGCCGCCAAGGCCGAGAAATTCGTGGCCGAGTTCCCCGGCGCCGAAGGATTCTCGACTCCAGCCGAAACTGCGAACGGCGCGGAATTCGTCTTTTCCTGCGTCGGCAATGACGACGATCTGCGCGCGGTGACGATCGGCGATGGCGGCGCCTTCGCCGGCATGTCGGCGGGGGCGATCTTCGTCGACCATACGACGGCTTCGGCGGAGGTTGCGCGGGAACTCCACGCCGCGGCGGCCGAGCGCGGGTTCGGCTTCATCGACGCGCCCATTTCCGGCGGGCAGGCCGGAGCCGAAAAGGGCGCGCTGACCGTCATGTGCGGCGGCGATCCGTCGAGCTTCGCTAAGGCGGAGCCGGCGATCGCCTGCTACGCGCGGGCGTGCCGGCTGATGGGGCCGCCGGGCGCGGGGCAGCTCACCAAGATGGTCAACCAGATCGCCATCGCCGGCCTCGTCCAGAGCCTGGCGGAGGCGCTGCATTTCGCCGGCGCCGCCGGCCTCGACGCAGAGAACGTCGTCGATCTTCTCAAGAACGGCGCGGCGCAATCGTGGCAGATGGAAAATCGCACGAAAACAATGCTCGCCGGCGAGTTCGACTTCGGCTTCGCCGTCGAATGGATGCGCAAGGACCTTGCGATTTGCCTCGCCGAGGCGCGGCGCAACGGCGCGCGGCTGCCGGTCGCGGCCCTGGTCGACCAATTCTACGCCGAGGTCGAGAAGATGGGCGGGCGGCGCTGGGACACGTCGAGCCTTATCGCCCGACTGGAGCGATAGGGCGGATTTATGGCTAAATCTTAAAATTTCGTAAATTTCGCGACTGCGGCGGAACCATTAGCGGGGCCGCTGCGTTTCTCCCCGGCAAAAGAGGAAGCGTCCAGGTTCGCATCGTTCGAGTAGCGATCTGGGGAAATTCCCGATGACCCTGTGGGAGCCCTAAATGGCCGTTTCGCGCGAAAGCCCTTTCGCAAGCCGCACGTCGCGGATTGTTCTCGGATTCACAGTCGCCATCTGCGCGGTTGCTGCTGTCGCAGCCGCGCCTTCAGCGTCTGATCCGAAGATTCAATCCACCGCCACTGGCGTCCAAGCCGCCGTGAGCCTTAGCGACGTCGGCATGCGTCCGCTTGCGCGCGGGCCGGCAATCCGAGTGGGGCGCGCCTACGGCGTGGAGGATGAAGATTGCACGCTCGTCATCACGCCGAAAGCTGACGAGCGGGGTCGCGTCCGTTACATGCGTAGCGTCTCCTGCGCCAATTGACGCCGAGAGTCGCGCACCCGGATTAGGCCAAGGGGCTGGCCTTGGGCGAGGATCGTTCGGAAACGGACGTCTTCGCCTTTTTCTTTTTCCGGTCGAATGATCCGCTCGCCCCTTGCAGGCCGAACAGGATGACGAGCGTTTCAGGCGGGTTCCGTCGCATGGCCAGCCAATTCGAGAAGGCGCGGCGCCCCGACCGGCTCGTCCCTTAGCAGCGGCACGACGGCGTAGCGGCGCGCGTGGGTTGTCGCGACCTTTTCCATTTCCGCCAGCTCGTTCTCGGCGCGCTTGCGTAAGAGGGGCGAGCGTGGGCGCGCCGCCGCGACGCTGTTATTGATGACCCACGCCCATGGCTCGATGCCGGCGCGCCGCAAATCCGCTTGCAGATTGGCCGCTTCGAGGACGGGCGTCGTTTCCGCGAGCGTCACGAGCAAAACCTTGGTTCTGCGCGCGTCCTGTAGCTGCATCATCGGCGTCATGTAATGCGCGCCCTTGGCGTCCAGCATACGGGCGACTTCGCGGTGATAGGCTCCTGTCGCGTCGAGGAGCAGCAGCGTGTGGCCGGTCGGCGCGGTGTCCATGACGACGAACTTCTCGCCCGCTTCCCGGATGACGCGCGAGAACGCCTGAAAGACGGCGATTTCTTCCGTGCAAGGAGAGCGCAAATCCTCTTCGAGCAAGGCGCGCCCCTGCGCGTCGAGCTTTGCGCCCTTCGTCCTCAGCACCTCTTGCCGGTAGCGTTCGGTTTCGGCGTGCGGGTCGATGCGGCTCACGGTCAGATTGGAGAGCGAACCATGCAGCGTTTCGGCGAGATGCGCGGCAGGGTCGGAAGTGGTGAGATGGACGGGCAGTCCGCGATGCGCCAGCTCGACGGCGACCGCCGCCGCAAGCGTCGTCTTGCCGACGCCGCCCTTGCCCATCAGCATGACGAGGCCATGACCCTCGGCGGCGATGCCGTCCACCAGTTCCGAAAGGCTGGGTGCGTGCAGTTCAACCGGTTCGCCGACCGCCGTTTCGATGTGCGATGGCGTCGCAACGAGGAGCTGGCGTAACGCATCGAGTCCGACGAGATTGAACGGCTTCAAAGGCACATAGTCGCAGGGCAAGCCGCGCAGCGCATCGGGCGTCGCCGCCAAAGCGGCCTGCTCGCGCGCGTAAAGGGCTGCCGCGAGCGCATCGAGCGCCGCCTCTTCCTTTGGCAGCAGACCATTCACAACGAGGAATTGCTGATGCAGGCCTATCGCCGCCAACTCCTCATGCGTGCGCGCGGCTTCGCGCAGCGCGGAGTTTTGCGCACGGGCGACGAGGATCAGGCGGGTGCGCTGACCGTCGGCCAAAGCGGCGACCGCGGCGCTGTATTGGGCGCGCTGCTTTTCCAATCCGGCAAGCGGACCAAGGCAAGAGGCGTCGCCTTTCCCCGCCTCAAGGAAGCCGCTCCACGCGACGGGGAGCTGCAGCAGGCGGATGGTGTGGCCGGTCGGCGCCGTGTCGAAGACGACATGGTCGTATGCCGATGTAATGGCTGTGTCCGTCAACAGCGCGGTGAATTCGTCGAAGGCGGCGATTTCCGTCGTGCAGGCTCCGGAAAGCTGCTCTTCAATGCCCTTCACCACGGCTTCCGGCAACTTGCCGCGCACGGGGCCGACGATGCGATCGCGATAGGCCTGGGCGGCGGCCTGCGGGTCGATTTCCAGCGCGAACAGGTTCGGCACGGCGCCAATCGCCGTGATTTTATCGCCGATGTCGACCCCGAACACCTGCCCGACATTCGAGGCCGGATCGGTGCTGACGAGCAGCACGCGGCGTCCGGCTTCCGCGAGCTCTATCGCCGTCGCGCAGGCAATCGAGGTTTTCCCAACGCCGCCTTTGCCCGTGAAGAAAAGGAAGCGCGGAGCCTGTTCAAGAAATTTCATTTCGGCCTTTCAGCAGCAGGACGAGCCGCTACAACATGCGCCTGGTTTCGCGTCCTCGACCTCTTTGAGGCCCGCCCAGCGCGCAAGTTCCGCGCGGTTCGGATAGCGTCCGGCGAGCGCGATTTCGCCGTCAATGAGGATCAGCGGCAGAGCTTCCTGCCCCGAGCGTTCGAGGAAGCCCTTAACGCTCGCATTTTCAGCAAAGGCCATGGGTTGCTGCGCGAGATTGAAGCGCTCGATGTGCGCGCCGTTCTGCTTCGCCCAATCAACGTCGGCGGCAAAGGTCACGAGCGCCTGATCGGTCTCGACGCCGCAGACGCCGGTGCTGCAACACAGGGCGGGATCAAAAACTTGAATGGTCGTCATTTTCGTCCTTTCAGGATTGAGGTTGGGTAGCCCTGCCGATGACGACTTCGCCATCTTCCTTGGTGAATTCGCCAATGTCGGGATTGGGGAGGATATCGAGCACGGTTTCCGAGGGACGGCACAGCCGTGCGCCCTTCGGCGTCACGACGATTGGACGGTTGATGAGGATCGGATGTTCGAGCATGAAGCCGATCAATTCTTCTTCCGTCCACTTTGGATCGCCAAGGCCGAGCGCGTCATAGGGCGCGCCTTTCTGGCGAAGCAGTTCGCGCGCTGAAACGCCCATGGCTTTGAGCAGCTCGACAAGTCGCTCGCGCGTTGGCGGGTCTTTCAGATATTCGATGACGATCGGCTCTTCGCCGCTTTGGCGGATCATCGCCAGCGTGTTGCGCGACGTGCCGCAGGCGGGGTTGTGATAAATGGCGATGGTCATCGCTCAGGCGTCCGTTTTGTGGCCATGGCTTGCGCCTTCGAGTTCGCCGATTTCACGCAAACGATCCCTGAGCGCCAATTTATCGAGTCGCTTGATAGGCGTTGCGAGCAGGTAAGAAATCCGGAGCCTGAGATAGCGAAATGCGTCACTGAACGCCTTTACTTTTTCGATCTCTGTTCCCTCAACGGCCGCCGGATCCTCGACGCCCCAATGGGCGGTCATTGGCTGACCGGGCCAGATCGGACAGGCTTCGCCCGCAGCGTTGTCACAAACGGTGAAAACGAAATCCATTTTCGGCGCGTCGGGTCCGGCGAATTCCTCCCAGTTCTTCGAGCGGAATCCTTCTGTCGGATAGCCATATTCTTCGAGCGTTTTGATCGCGTAAGGATTGACGACGCCTTTGGGATGGCTGCCTGCCGAGAACGCATTGAAACGGCCAGCGCCATCCCGGCGGAGGATGCTTTCACCGATGATCGAGCGCGCCGTGTTGCCGGTGCAGAGAAAGAGGACGTTGTAGATATGGTCAGTCATTGGCTGTCTCCCGCTCCAGAACAACAGGCGGCTTCAATCACAGGCGCTGGTTTGGCGCCGCAGCAGGCGGAGGACTCCCCCTTAGCGGCGCTCGCGCGGAATCCCGCAAGCGCTACGTCGCCGCCGTAAATCGTGCTTTCGCCGGTCGTCAGGAAGGACTCCCATAAAAGCCCTTGCGGGTCGGACGTCCATGCTTTCTCCGACTTGGCGTAACAGCAGGTTGTCGCGCCCTCTTCCAGCACAGGCCGTTCGGCCTGTTGCAGGCGCTCATAGACTTCTTTCAGCTCTACGGGCGTCTCGACCTCGATTCCGAGATGATCGACGCCAGCCTGTCCGCCGCGCGATGATATCGCGAAGTTCACACGCGGATCATCCAGCATCCATTTCGCGTAATCGGGTTTAGCGACGGCCGGCTCCGACCCGAAAAGCGCGCTGTAAAACCGGATGGACCCCGTAAGGTCATCAACGGACACGTGCACGTGCAGACGTTTCATGGCTTCCCTTTGGCTGGCAGGTTGAAGGAGCGGCGGCTTCGCATGAGGCGGTTGCGCCCTGGCAGCAATTCTCGGTCATGTAGGCGAGCAACGCGTTCATGACCGGATAAGCCGCCGAGTAGATCAGCGACCGGCTTTCCCGCCGAAAGGTGATGAGGTCCGCGTGCTTGAGCTGGCTCAGGTGGAAAGACAGCGTCGCCGGCGGGAGCGCGAGCCGCTCGCCGATTTGCCCCGCGGCAAGTCCCTTAGGTCCGGCTTGCATGAGCAGCCGAAAAATATCGAGCCGAGTTTCGTGACCGAGCGCGACAAGCGCGGCGATGGCGTCATGCTTTTCCATATTTCCAATATGATGGAAATATTCGCCCAGTCAAGCCTGTCCTTCATTCATTCCTGTCGTCCGACTTTGACGGCGGAAAGGATATGGCGGCCAGCAGGAGCAGATTGCGCTCGGCGACGCCGAGCAGCCGCCTGACATGCCGGCAAGCCGAGCTGTTGCCTGCGATAATCGAATTCTTCAAAATCGCGCCATGTCAGCTTTCCATTTGTTTGGAGTCAAATATGACCTTCTCGGTTTGGTTAGCCTTCGCCGCCGCGTCTGTCGTCATGGGGTTGATGCCGGGACCGGGCGTCGCCGCGATCGTCGGTTACGCGCTCGGCTCGGGCCGCAGGACTGCGTTGGCCTCCGTCGCTGGCATGACGGTAGGTAATGCGATTGCGATGACGTTATCGCTTGTCGGCGTTGGCGCGCTACTCGCCGCCTCGGCGCTAGCGTTCTCGGTACTAAAGTGGGTTGGCGCGTTATATCTGATTGTGCTCGGACTCTACACGTTCTTCAAAACCAGCCGTGCCACATCAGCAGAACTAAAGATCGACGCAATCTCTCCACGCACCGCATTTCTCGGGAACGTCGCCGTCGGCGTCTTTCACCCCAAGACCATCATCTTTTACGTATCTTTTGTGCCCCAGTTCATCGATGCGAACGGTAGTTATCCGTTGCAGGCAGCGGTGCTCACGGTGACATTCTGCTTAATCGTGGCCGCCACAGACGCAGGCTACGCGCTGGCGGCTTCCGCAGCACGATCCTTGCTCTCCCGCTCTGATGTTGCGGTCTGGACGAAGCGCGCCAGTGGTGGCGTTCTTGTCGCCGCAGGAGTGGCGACGGCGGCGGCCAAGACGTGAGAACATAAGCAGCAGCCACGGCTCGTCGCAATTCTTGAGCCTTCCGCCTCGAGCGGCGTCGCCTCGCCGCGCTGCCGAAGCAGAATGAATAGCCGCCGATCGCCGAAGCGCTTGCGCTCGTTGGCCAACACCATGCGCGCTCATAGGTCCGTCCTTCGAATGGCCGAACTCGCATCCCCCGTGGAGGAACTTTGCAGCGGCAGGTCACAGCAACAACACGTCCGAGCCAGCGCATTCTTATAATTAACTGCAACTTGACGGCGCGCGCCTGGAAGGCGAGGCGGCGATCGAGTAAAACGACGCCCAGTTCGATCTTAGCAGACTCGGAAGCAGGATACGGCCAATGGCCCTCGACACTCGCAGCGCTTGGAAAGGCTTAATCGCGGTCGCTATCGCCGCCGCGTCGCTATTCGCCGCGACGATGTTCCTTTTCAGGGCGGAAAGCGCACCGATCAAGGTCGGCATCCTGCATTCGCGCTCGGGGCCGATGGCGATCAGTGAAAATTCAATGGTCGACGCGGAGCTGCTCGCGATTGAGGAGATCAACGCCAAGGGCGGCTTACTGGGACGCAAGATTCAGCCGATCATCGCCGACGGCAAATCCGATTGGCCGACCTTCGCGAAAGAGGCCGAGCGCCTGATCACACAGGAAAACGTATCCGTGATCTTCGGATGCTGGACCTCCGCAAGCCGTAGAACGGTCGCGCCCATTATCGAAAAATATGGTCAGCTATTAGTCTATCCTATGGCCTATGAGGGAATCGAACAGTCTCCCAACATTATCTACACTGGTGCGGCGCCCAATCAGCAGGTCATTCCGGCGATCAAATGGAGCCTCGATCACATTGGCAAAAGATTCTATTTGATCGGCTCAGATTATGTTTGGCCGCACAGCATCAACGAAATTATGAAGGACACGATCCGCGCGCTTGGCGCGGAGCTTGTGGGCGAAGACTATATTTTCTTCGGAAGCGCCAACGTCTCTCGGGCGGTCCAAAAAATCAAGCTGGCGCAGCCGGACGTTATTATCAGTTCGGTCGTGGGCGATTCCAACAAGGCGTTCTATCAGGCGCTGACCGACGCTGGGCTTTCCGCTGACAGAGTGCCGGTTGTCTCCGTCAGCATCGGCGAGGAGGAGCTTCGCAGCCTACCGATTGCGAGCCTCCAAGGCCATTACAGCGCCTGGAGCTATTTCGAGGCGATCAAGAAGCCGGCGAACGAACGGTTCATTCGCGCCTTTCGAGAAAGATATGGCGCCAACCGTGTGACGGGCGACGTTATTGCGACCTCATACTTCAGCGTCATCTTATGGGCGAAGGCGGTCGAGGAGGCGCAGTCCTTCGACGTTCAGAGGGTCAAACGCACCATGCTGACCGAGACCCTCGATGCGCCCGAAGGTCTGGTGTCGGTTGATCCTTACACGCAGCATACGTGGCGGTCTTTCTCTGTTGGTAAAATTCGAACTGATGGTCGGATCGAGCTTGTCTGGACGATCGATCGTCCGATCCGTCCCGTGCCCTATCCGCCGACTCGCACGAAAGCCGAGTGGGAGGAATTTCTGACCGCCTTGTACAACAGATGGGGCGGCAGATGGGCGAATCCGACAGAGGCGGACTGATCCATGAAGCTTCCCAGGCTCGATTTCCTCCGGCGCTCCATCGGCGCCAAGATCATCTTCTGGTTCCTTGCGATCAATATCGTCTCCTGCGGTCTCCTCGCTTGGCGAACCTATGATATTTCGCGAGAGTCTCTCGAGCAGGCGATTCAGACGTCGTTGCAGGTTGTCGCCAAGAAGAAAGTGGAGCAGCTGGAGACTCTGACGCTTGAAAAAATCCGAAGCGTCGAATCTCTGATGCACAGCGCCTCAATTGGCGAGGCCACCCGGGAATTTTCCGAAGCCATAAGGACGAGCGGGAGAGACTCGGACTCCTATCGCCAAGCGGTCGCGAAACACGGACCGACTCTCAAGCGTCTTTCCGATACGTTCAACTATGTCAACGGCGCGATTGTCTCGCCCGAAGGCTTCACGCTTTTCGAGCAATCGGACACTGCCCTTTTCAACCCAAATTCGCTCGGCGGACCGCTCAAGGGAACGGAGCTTTCGGACACGATTAATCGGGCGCGCACATTGCTGCAGGCCGAGATTTCCGCGTTTCAGATCTATCCGGGGCTGAAAGAGCCTGCCGCCTTTATTGCGGGGCCTGTTCTGGAAAACGGCGTCGTGATCGGCGTCGTCGTCTTCCAGCTCGATAACCAGGAGCTTTACAGCCTCATCAATGACTATACAGGTCTCGGCGAGACGGGAGAGGTGCTGGTCGCCGCCCGCTTGGATCAGGGCCAAATGGTCGTGGTCAACCCGCTGCGGCACGACGCTTCCAAGGCGTTCAGCATCAGGACGCCCCTCGATGGTGGCGCTTTTCCCGCGCTCGCCAAGGCGCTCGCCGGCGTCCACGGCTCGGGTCTTTTCGATGACATCGAGAACAGGCCCGTTGTCGCCTCGTGGACGTACGTTCCCTCGTTTCGTTGGGGCATGGTCGTACAGCAGAGCACGAAGGAGGCCTTCGCGCTGACCAGTGCGCAAAAGGAGGCGACGCTCTGGCTGCTGTTCTTCATGATTCCACCGATTATCGCTTTGGCCATGGGCGTCGCGCGCACGATCACCAAGCCCATCAAGACCGCTGTCGGCGTCGCCGAGAAGGTCGCCGCGGGGGATCTCGACGCAAATTTCGAGATTGGCAGCCGTGACGAAACGGGTCTCCTGCTGAGAGCGATCCGCTCCATGACCGTGGAGCTGCGCGGACTTTACGATTCCATGGAGGACAAGATCCGGGCGCGCACGCGCGAACTTCA
The DNA here is from genome assembly GCF_015709545.1 of Methylocystis sp. H4A. Taxonomy (NCBI): domain Bacteria; kingdom Pseudomonadati; phylum Pseudomonadota; class Alphaproteobacteria; order Hyphomicrobiales; family Methylocystaceae; genus Methylocystis; species Methylocystis sp. H4A. The sequence goes on from NZ_JADNQY010000017.1 coordinate 116,863, forward strand.
GCTCGCGAACGAGGAATTGTCCGTCGCGCGCGTGGCGGCAGAGGAAGCCAGCAAGACAAAAAGCGCCTTTCTTGCAAACATGAGCCATGAGCTGCGCACACCGCTCAACGCCATCATCGGCTATAGCGAAATGCTTCAGGAGAACGCGCTTGACGACGGCGATCTAGAGCCTATCGAGGACCTGAAGAGGATCGAGAGCGCGGGCCGGCACCTGCTTGGCCTGATCAACGATATTCTCGATCTTTCCAAAATCGAAGCCGGAAAGATGGAGGTCTTCATCGAGAGGGTGGAGATCAGGCCTCTCGTGAATGAGGTCCTTTCGATCGTTCAGCCCCTCGCCGACAAGAACGGCAATGCGCTTGAGCTCTGCTGCCCGGACGACATGGGCGCCTTTCTGTCCGACGAGACGAAGGTCAAGCAGTGCCTGCTCAATCTCATGAGCAACGCAAACAAGTTCACGAGCCACGGAAAAGTCGCTCTGACCGTCGAGCGGGACGCCGACGCTTCCGTGGTTTTCCGCGTGTCGGACACGGGGCTCGGCATGACGCAGGAGCAGCTTGCCCGCCTGTTCCAGGCCTTCACGCAAGCGGACGCCTCGACCACGAAGCGCTTCGGAGGGACGGGGCTGGGGCTCGCGATCACCAAGCATTTTTGCGCGGCGCTCGGCGGCGATATCTCCGTTGGGAGCGCGCTGGGCGCAGGCTCGACCTTCACGATCAGGCTTCCGGACCGGCAGGAGCCCCTCGCGACGAAAAAACCGGCCGAGCCGACTTCGTCCCGGTCTCTCCCGACGATACTGGTCGTCGACGACGACGCGACGGCGCGCGACCTGCTCACACGAACTTTGGAGAGCAAGGGCTATCACGTCATCGCCGCCCGCAATGGGCTGGAAGCGCTGGCCCTGGCGAGACAGCATAGGCCGAATGCGATCACGCTGGATGTGATGATGCCCCAGCTCGACGGCTGGAGCGTGCTCAGGCAGCTCAAGGAGGATGACGAGCTGCGGAACATCCCCGTCATCATGGTGACGATTCTCAACGAGCGCGCTCTGGCGATTCCGCTCGGGGCGGCGGAGCTTTTGACAAAGCCCATTGATCGTCAGCGCCTGACCGCCCTGATGACGCTTTATTGCGGGGCCTCGAGCGAAACTAAGGTGCTCATCCTCGAGGACGACTCCGCGACGCGCGAGCTTCTTTGCCGCTGCGTTTCGGGCGCCGGCTACACGGCCGAAGCCGTCATCAACGGGCAGGATGGGCTCGACTGGATCGCTGAAAATCCGGCGCCGGATCTGATCCTTCTCGACCTGATGATGCCAAATCTCGATGGCTTCGGTTTCTTGAGAGAATTGCGTAAGCAGCGCGCCTATGACCATTTGCCGGTCATCATCGTCACGGCGAAAGATCTCAGCGAAGAGGATATTTGCAAGCTGAAAGAATTCGGAGCTGACATCATCACGAAGGACCATGACTATCTTGAGGAGCTGGTGACGATTATGCGTCAGTGCCTTAATCCCAGCGCGACGGACGCCGTCCAAGCGCATTGACATTGGAGACAGGGTCGGTGGTGAAGATTTTGCTTGTCGAAGATAATGAGATGAACCGGGATATGCTGTCGCGGCGCCTCAGGCGAAATGGCTATGAAGTCGTGATCGCCATAGATGGCCAGCAGGGCGTCGACATGGCCGCCGCCGAATCGCCCGATCTCATCCTGATGGACATGAGCCTGCCGGTCATCGATGGCTGGGAGGCGGCCCGCCGGGTCAGAGAAAACGAAGCGACGCGCAAGATTCCGGTCATCGCCCTCACCGCCCATGCGATGGCAGGGGACCGGGAGAAGGCGATCGAAGCGGGCTGCGACGACTATGACACGAAACCTGTCGAGATCACGCGTCTTCTGGGCAAGATCACGGCGCTGATTGAATCTGGCGCTTAGCATCATCTGATCAATTGTCGTCTCGAAGCCCCCGTCTCCAGCGATGCGCGGCCGCGTTCCGGTAGCCGTCGTCGTAGAGCGAACTCCGGCGACCTACTGGTTGAAACATTTATGAGGAACACGGTTCACGCATCTTGGACGGCGGGCGTTGGCGCATTCCGGCTTTCTGGGAAAATAAGATGATGTCGCATGGCTTTCAGCCGTCAGCCGACAGGAGCGATCGCGCGCTGCTTGCTTATGTGCAGCAGGAGCTGAGCGCGCCTGCCGATGCGATTGCGGGCTATGCCGAAATTTTGCTGGACGAGGCCGAAAGGAACGGTCACGGGGAATTTCGTGACGACCTCGAGAAAATCCACGCCGCGAGCCGTTCGCTGATTGAGTTCATCGCATCACTCGTAAGTCGCTCCCGCGCGCCGGCGCGAGGGCCAAGCGAAGATTCCGAGGACTATCGTCGCCTCTTGCGGCACGATCTGCGCACGCCCATCAACGCCATAAAGGGATATGGCGAGATGCTGCGCGAAGACGCAGCGGGCATTGACGACGCGCAGGCGCTGGTCTCGGACCTTACTCGACTTTTAGAGGAAGCGTCGCGCCTGCTTGAGCGTATCGACGGCCTGGTCAGTTTTTCACTCCCCGAAACCGAGGCGTCGACGGACGCCGAAGTCGGCTCGGGACCTGTCTCCGCCATGGTCGCTCATCGCTTCGTCGCCTCTGTTCAGCCGATCTCAGAAGCCGAAGCTGACAGTCTCGCCGTACAGCCGAGCCGCATCCTCGTGGTCGACGACAACGCGTCTAATCGCGAACTCCTGAAGCGCCGACTGGAACGACAGGGCCACTCTGTCGCGCTGGCTGAAAATGGGTCTTGCTCGCTGGAAATGTTGCGGCAGGCGCCCTTTGATCTCATCTTGCTCGATCTGCTGATGCCGGATATCAGCGGCTTCGATGTTCTTTCGATCCTCAAGTCTGATCCTGACTTGAGAGACATTCCAGTCATCGTGATATCGGCCTTGAACGAAATCGACTCCATCGTCAGATGCATCGAAGCGGGCGCCGATGATTATCTCGCGAAACCTTTCGATCCGGTGCTTCTTCGCGCGCGCATCGGATCGTCACTGGAGAAAAAGCATCTACGGGATCGAGAGCGCGAGGCGCTCGAAGCGTTGTGCATCGAAAAAGAGCGCTCCGAGCAGCTTCTCCTCAATATTCTTCCGGCGCCGATTGTCGCGCGCCTGAAGAGCGGCGAAACGGTCATCGCGGATCATGTCAACGACGTCACGATTCTGTTTGCGGATTTCGTCGGCTTCACCGAGCTCTCCTCCAGGCTGCCGGCTCCTGAACTTGTTGGCGTATTGGGACGCGTTTTCTCGGCGTTTGACGGGCTCGCGCTCAATTTTGGCGTCGAGAAGATCAAGACGATTGGCGACGCGTACATGGTCGCTTGCGGGCTCTTCGGCAATCGGGACGATCACGCGCACGCCGTCGCGGACATGGCGTTGGCGATGGCTGAAACCCTGGAAACTCTCAACGATACATTGCCTGCGCCGCTCGAGATCAGGATGGGCATGAACTCCGGCGACGTCGTCGCGGGCGTGATCGGCGCGCACAAATTCATTTACGATATCTGGGGCGACGCGGTGAACATCGCGAGCCGGCTGGAGTCGAACAGCCTGCCAGGCCGCATCCAGGTTTCACGATCGACCTATGAGCATCTGTGCAGGGACTTCATTTTGACGCCGCGTGACAGCCTCGAAATCAAGGGCAAGGGCGCCATGGAAGCCTTTTTTCTGACCGGGAGAAGGCAGGACGCAGCTTCCCGGTAAATAGGTTCCGCGCCAAATGACGACTATCACTTTGACGTAGTAACGCCGCTATGTTGTATTGCCCGCATAAGGAGCAGTCGACATGGCCGCCGATCTTTCCAACCCCATCTTTCATGACGAACCCGCCGCTCGCGAGTGGTTGGAGGCGCGGGTTTGGCCGAACGGCCCGGTTTGTCCGCATTGCAAGGAAGAGAACCGCGCCACGCTGATGCAAGGCAAGACGACCCGCGCCGGCCTCTATCAGTGCAACGCTTGCCGCCAGCCATTCACGGTCACAGTCGGGACGCTCTATGAGCGCTCGAAAGTGCCGCTGCATACTTGGCTTGCCGTCACGTTCCTTATGATGTCGTCGCAGAAGGGCATGTCCGCCCTTCAAATCAGCCGCATGATCGGCCGCCCGTATAAGACGGTCTGGTTTCTCTGCCATCGCATTCGCGAGAGCGTCCGCGATAACGCCGCTACGCCGTTCGGCGGCCCGAACTCGCCAGTTGAAGCGGACGAAGCCTTCGTCGGGGGGAAGGCGAAGAACCGCGCCTTCAAAGAGCCTGCGCCCAAGAAGGCGCTTCTCTCGCTGATTGATCGCGACACGACATTGCGAAGCGATGGGTAAATCGGAAACGGATGCGTTGCCTAAATGCGTAAGCCAGAGGCAGACGCGCCCGACAGCCAGCTTGGCGTTGCGCAACATGCTACGGGAACTGGAAATAGAGCCTCACGCCTTCGTCTTTCCCTTATGGACGCGCCCCTTGCTCGCGGAGCGCGCTTTTTTGCTGACGGATGGCGGTGGCGCAATCTTGTGTTTGGGTCCGCCCTTGACAGCCGCGTCTACGGCGCGCTCGAACCGAGACCATGCAGATTCATCTGCCGCATCTCGGCCAAGTGATTTGGTGGTCCTTGTCATGACCGGCAATCCCGATAAGCAGCCAACGGCGCCGCCGTCAGATATCGCTCATGCAATTGGCGCGATGATGGTAACCGCCAGCGCTGTCGAGCAACAAGTCGCCTTTCAAATTCCGCGCTTCATAAGTCCCCTAAACATGGGTTCAGTTCAGGTTTGGCCGGGGTAGCTTGAATGAGTTTAGATAAAAACTTAATATGATCATCATACCATCAGCACAAATCGGTGAATAAACAAAATTATATATTTGTGAGTGCTGCGAAAAAAAAATGCATACTACATATATCAATTCCGACATAATACAGCATATCCCGTATTTCACCGGGTTACAAAATATTGACGATCTTGCTTCCAGAGTTCAACGCAGACTAATCGGCCGGAGTTCCAGGACAACCCTTGTGGTGACCGCAAACAAATCAACGACACAGCCTGTAAGTTGTTCGTTTTGTCGAATGGGTTTGAGCAACGCCTTGCTAATCTCGGGTCGCCATACATAGCGCTGAAATGAAGCGACGCATCGACCGACTTGACGCTCCGAAGGGGGCAATCGTCCCAAATCGCTCGCTCCTCGCCCCAAGCCAAAAATCCTGACGCATTTACCCATCTCTGAATCACTAAGCGCTGGCCGGTCGGCTGCAGTCGGCCATTGCATATACTATGTCAAAGTGATAATTGCCCAAAATTTAGCAAGGGTCTGTGTTTATTACTGTCTTAACATTCGTCGGGCAGTTCGCGTAGGAATCTAAGTAAATACATGTTGACTTGTGCTGTGGTATCGAATAGCGAATATGCTGCAGTGCAACCTGCCCAACATATTTATGTTCGAAGCAGCCTATTATCAGTTCAATCGGAGAAGCAAGGATGCCCCATGACACAAATTGTTACAATTACGTGTCAACCGCATTTCGCTCAAGGACATCTGCTGACGACCTAAGTATTTGATGTACCTAACAAAGAATAATATTTTGGTTTGAGATAGCGCCTCGCTTGTGCGTTGAGTAACGCATGATCCCCCAACAATATATATTCAGCAAGAGTCATGCCATGGACGAACGCAATCTGAATCTTCAGGCATCTGGATTTCGCGGCGACGAGGTCGGAGAGTTGGAGCCGATCGCGATCATCGGAGTGGGGTGCCGCTTCCCTGGAGGAGCCGATAGCCCGGACGCCTATTGGAACCTCCTTGTCTCCGGCCGCCCCGCTATTCGCGACGTTCCGGAAGACCGCTGGAGCATGGATCGATTCTTCAACGACAACCCCGATAAGCCGAACAAGATCTACACCCGCAAAGGCGGCTTTCTCGACGAGGCGGTCCATCGTTTTGACGCTGCGTTCTTCAATATATCGCCGCGGGAGGCGGTCCATATAGACCCGCAGCAGCGACTGCTCATGGAGGTGGCCTGGGAATCTCTGGAGGACGCTGGCGTCGTCCCGGAAACGCTCGCGGGCTCCGAAACAGGCGTCTATATTGGCGGCTTCACGCTCGACAGCATGCTCGATCAGCTGAGCCCGCATAATCGGGAGAATATCAGCATCCATTCGGGCACCGGCGCGCTGATGACGCTGCTGTCGAATCGGCTTTCCTATTTTTTCGACTTCCGCGGCCCAAGCCTTTCCGTTGACACGGCCTGCTCCTCGTCACTCGTGGCCGTGCATCTCGCCTGCCAGGATATCTGGCGTGGCCACGTTTCCATGGCGCTGGCGGGCGGCGTCAACGTCATGTTGCGGCCCGAGTATCCGATGATCATGGGCAAGGGCCACTTCTTGGCGCCCGACGGCTATTGCAAGAGTTTCGACGAACGCGCCAATGGCTATGCGCGCGGCGAAGGCGCCGGGGTGGTCCTGCTTAAGCCCTATGCCGCCGCCGTGCGAGACGGCGATCATGTCTACGCGACGATACGCGGCACGGGCGTCAACCAGGACGGGCGCACCGACGGCATCACAATGCCAAGCGCCGCGGCGCAGGAGGCGCTGATTCGGCGTGTCTACGCGCAAAGCGGCGTGCCATTTAGCGATGTGCGCTACGTCGAGGCGCATGGCACGGGGACGCCGGTGGGCGACCCCATCGAAGCCGGCGTTCTTGGACGCACCATTGGCGCCGGACGCGACGCTGACGATGCCTGCCTGATCGGTTCGGCGAAATCGACGATCGGTCATCTCGAAGCGGCGGCGGGCGTCGCCGGTCTCATCAAGGCGGCGCTCTGTCTCGACCGAGGGGCTGTGCCTCCGCAAGCCAATCTGCAAAATCCCAACCCGAAGATTCCCTTCCGGGAACTCGGCATTCGCTTGCCGACAAGCCTCGAGCCGTTTTCGCAAGGCGATGAGGACGTCTATTGCGGTGTCAATTCTTTCGGCTTTGGCGGCACCAATGCGCATGTGGTCCTTCAGCGCGCGGAGAAGCCGCCGTTGGAGGAGAAAAAGGATGGATCGGCGGGAGAGCAGATCCTCACCCTTTCTGGCCGCGATCCCAAAGTTCTGACCGCTCTCGCCCGCTCCTACGCGCAGATGCTCTCGCGCGGCAGACGTGCGGCGCTTGAGGACATTTGCCATTCGGCGCGAATTCGACGCTCGGCTCACGAATGCCGACTGAGCGTCGTCGCCGCTTCGGCCGCCGAAATGGCGACGGAGCTCGAGCAGTTCGCCGCACATGGCTACAGCGACCACGTCATTCAGGGCAAGGCGGCTCGGCGAGCCGAATCGCGACCGGTTTTCGTGTTTACCGGCATGGGGCCCCAGTGGTGGGGCATGGGCCGGCAATTGCTCGAGAATGAACCGGTCTTCCGCAAGGCGGCGGAGGAGATCGACGCGATCTTCCGCCCGCTTGCCGGCTTCTCCATTCTCGAGGAGATGCGCGAGGACAAAAGCCGCTCACGGGTCAAAGAGACGCGTATCGCGCAACCCGCAAATTTCGTCGTGCAGGTCGCCTTGGCCGAACTTCTCCGTTCCTGGGGCGTCTATCCGTCGGCGGTGGTCGGACACAGCGTCGGCGAGGTGAGCGCCGCCTACGTCTCGGGGGCGCTCAGCCTCGAGGACGCGGTCGCCGTCTCTTATCACCGCAGCCGACTTCAGCAGCTGGCCGCCGGCAAGGGGCGCATGCTGGCGACCGGTCTCAACAGAGAGCAGGCCGAGCGCATTCTGGAGTCCTATCCGGATACAGTTTCGGTCGCCGCGATCAATAGCGTTTCAACGGTCACGCTGGCTGGCGACGGCGAAGCGCTGGCCTCAATCGCCGAGCAGCTCGCAAAGGACGAGATATTCAATCGATTCCTCGATGTCGAGGTCGCCTATCACAGCCCCCAGATGGAGGCCCTGAAGCCGGAGCTGCGGGAGTCCTTGCGCGGGCTTCGCCCGCAAACGCCCCATACGACGCTCTATTCCACCGTGACCGGTCGGCGCGTCGAAGGGCCCGACTTGGATGCGGAATATTGGTGCGCCAATATGCGGGAGCCTGTGCTGTTCGCCGACGCGATGGTCGCCATGGTCGCCGACGGATTGAGCGGCTTTCTCGAGGTCGGCCCGCATCCCGTGCTCTCGACATCAATCAAGGAAGTTCTGCGCGCCAGCGAAGCGGGCGGCGTTTCGATCGCCACCTTGCGCCGTGAGCATCCTGAGCGCGCGACGGTGCTCGCCGCCCTCGGCGCGCTCTATGTGAACGGCTATGACGTGAACTGGCGCGCGCTTTTTCCCGCCGGCGCGCGCTTCGTGAAGCTGCCTTTGTATCCCTGGCAGCGGGAATATTATTGGAACGAGACGAGCGCAGGCGCGCTCGACCGACTTGGCCGCACGGAGCACCCCCTGTTGGGAAGTCGGGTGTCGTCGCCCACGCCGAGCTGGGAGCATGACCTCGGTAGGCCATCGATCTCCTATCTGGCCGATCATATCATCGAGGGAGCGATCGTCTTTCCGGCCGCCGGCTATATTGAGCAGGGTCTGGCGATGGCGTCGCTGCTTGACGGCGGACAGGCCAGTTACACGCTCGAAGATCTGTCATTCCTTAGACCGCTCGTCTTCCCGACGCTCAAAGATCCGATTGTTCGGGCGACCTTCGATCGGAGCGCGAGGGAATTCCATATCTACGGCCAGACGGACGACGAGACCGACTCTTGGACGCTGCACGCGATGGGCCGGGTGCTCGCCTTGCCGCCGCCTCGCACCGGAGCCGAGTCGTTGGCGGAGGTGAAGGAGAGAATACGGGAGTCGGTCGACGTCGGCGAACTTTATGATCGGTTGGCTGCGTACGGGCTGGCCTATGGCCCGCATTTCCGCACTGTTCGCAATCTGATGCGGAACGGCGCGGAGATACTGGCGGAGTTGGAGGTCATTCAAGGGCCGTCTGAGGAGCTTGAGGCCTATCGGCTTCATCCCGCCCTCCTTGACGGCGCCATTCAAACGCTTGTAGGCGCGATCGGCCAGAGCAAGCTTCAAGAATCGACCTATCTGCCGGCTGGGGTGGGTCGAGTGGTTTTTCACGCTGGAAGCGGCGCTCCGCTTTGGGCGCACGGACGCGTGATCGATCAGTCCACGGACGGGTTCGAAGGCGACCTCATTCTCTATCGCGCGGATGGCAGCATCGCGGCGGAAGTCCGCGGCATCAGATGCAAGGCGCTCCACACGAAGAAACTCACGCCAGAGGAGCGGCTTGAAAGCCGATCCTACGGGCTCGCATGGGAGGTCAAGCCGCTCAGCGAAACCGATCAACAGGCTGGAGATTGCCTGCTCTTCACCGCAGATCCGGACTCTTGCAAGGAACTCGCGGCCGCGCTTGAAGAGAACGGAGCCAAAGTCCGGACCTTGGACGCGCAGTCGCTTACAGACGTCATCGCCGCGGGCAAGCTTATCGACGAAAGCCCGCGGCTTCGCGCCATCGTCTTTATGGGACAATCGAAGGCGAGCGCGGACGATGCCGTGAGCGATCTTGGCGAAGCCAAGCGCCTCCTCCGCCTTGCGCAAGCGCTCGAAGGCCGGGACGCGGGCGACGATTCCCCCAGACTCTTCGTCGTGACGTCGCTCGCGCAGCCCTTGCCAGGTTCACAGACGGTGAATATGGCGCACGCCGCGCTGATCGGTCTGGCGCGCACCATCGCCGGCGAAAATCCCAATTTGAAATGCACTGCCGTCGACGTCGATCCCCTCGATGAAAATCGCGGTCTCCTCGCTCGGCAAATCCTCAGCGACGATCCTGAAACCGAGGTCGCGTTGCGGGGTGATGTGCGGCGCGTGCAGCGGCTTGTTCCGGCGGCCGCTCTCCGCCAGGAGGAGGAGGAGCCCGAGACACGCACCGTCTCCGCCACCTCCGTACAGGCCTTCCGCCTGTCACGCGGGACCGAGAACCGCCTCGAGAGCCTGCGCTTCGAGGAGGCTCCTCGGCCGGCTCCCGCCGCAGGCGAAATCGAAATCGAAATCAAGGCCGCGGCGCTCAACTTCAAGGACGTGCTGAAGGTCCTGGGCATGTTGCCCGCCAAGGCTCTGGAAGGCTCCTATCACGGCGCCGAACTGGGCATGGAGGCGGCGGGCGTCGTCACCGCCGTCGGCGAAGGGGTGACGGCCTATAAGGTCGGCGACGAGTTGATGGGCTCCTTCAAAGGCTCCTTCAGCTCGCATGTGCGCGTTCCCGTCGATCGCCTGCTCGCCATGCGCAAGCCTTCGTCCTTGACGTTTGAAGAGGCCGCCAGCGTTCCCGTCATCTTCATGACGGCCTATTACGCCTTGCATGACATCGCACGGCTGAAGGCTGGCGAAACCGTGCTCATTCACGCCGCCGCCGGCGGCGTGGGGCTCGCGGCGATCCAGGTCGCGAAATCGGTTGGCGCACGGATCTTCGTCACGTCGGGAAGCGAGGCGAAACGCGACTATCTGCGCACGCTCGGCGTGGAGCAGGTCTTCGACTCGCGCAGCCTCGAATTCGCCGACGGCGTCCTGAAATCGACTGGCGGCCGGGGCGTCGACGTCGTCCTCAACTCCATCGCGGGAGACACGTTGATCAAAAGCTTGGAGGTGACGGCCCCCTTCGGACGCTTCGTGGAGATCGGCAAGCGCGACATCGTCGAGAACGCGCGCCTGCCGCTGCTGCCCTTCAACAAGAATCTCCTGTTTGCAGCGATTGATCTCGATCGACTCATGGCCGAGCAGCCGAGTGCGATTCGAGAACTTCTCGCCCAGATCTGGGACCGGTTCGAGCGCGGCGATCTTCGCCCCACGCCTGTGACCGTCTTCCCGCTGCACGAGGCCGCGGACGCATTCCGGTTCATGGCGCAATCAAAGCAGACGGGTAAAATCGTCCTGTCGTTCGCCGACCCGGCGCGCGTCGAAGTCGTGCCGGCGGAAGTCGAGAAAAAGTTGATTCAGCCGAAAGCCACCTACATGGTGACCGGCGGCTTCAGTGGCTTCGGCCTGAACGCCGCGCGTTGGTTGGCGCAGCAAGGGGCGGAGAATCTGGTCCTCGTAAGCCGCAGCGGCGCCGCCTCCAGCGAGGCGCGACGCGCGGTGACGGCGCTCGAAGCGCAAGGCGTCAACGTCATGAGCGTCGCCGCCGACGTCAGCGTCGAAGCCGACGTGACGGCGATGATGGCGCGGATCGACCTCGAGCTTCCGCCGCTACGCGGCGTGGTGCATTCGGCGGCCGTGTTGGATGACACCGTGCTTTCTGGACTCACCGACGAACGGTTCGACGCGGTCTATCGCCCCAAGGCGGTCGGCGCCTGGAACCTGCACCATGTGACCCGGAACGCGCCGTTGGACTTCTTCCTATGTTTTTCGTCGATTTCGGCGCTCATCGGCAATCCTGGGCAAGGAAACTATGTCGCGGCCAACGTCTTCCTCGACATGCTCGCGCACTACCGGCAGACGCTCGGCCTTCCCGGTCAAAGCGTCAATTGGGGCGCGATTGGCGACGTCGGAATGCTGACGCGCGACAAGACGGTTGCGCAGCACCTCGCGCGGGCGGGCATTCAGCCAATTTCCTCCACGGAAGCGCTCGAGGATATGGAAACGCCTCTCCTGCAGGGAACGGCGCAATTCGCCTACGTCGATGTCGACTGGGCCAAGTGGGCGTCCACCCATCCGGCGAGTTCGGCTCCTCGCTTCGCGCCTCTTGTCAGTGAGGCCCGCGACGAGTCCGACAGCGTCATCGACCGGGTGCGCGCAGAACTGGCGCAGATCGAGCCGGAACAGCGCGGCGAGCATATTGTCGGCATTGTTCGTCGCGTCGTCGGGGAGACTCTTCGCATTCCCTGCGAACGCATCGACATAGACGCTCAATTGTCGGACATGGGCATTGACTCGTTGATGGCCGTGGAATTGCAGGTCGCTGTCAAGGCGACGCTGGGCGTCGAAGTTTCTCTCATGGAGCTCATGAAGGGACGAACGGTCGCGTCGCTCGGTCGAGATTTGCTCAAGCGTTTAAGCTGAAAGCAACTGACCGGTCCGGTTATCAGATCTGCACCTACTGAGCTCGAGGAACATAAAAAATGCGCATTGATGCCGTGAAGGCGGCCTTGCCGTCGCGCAAGCTGTCGAATGAAGACGTCCTTCAGATTGTCCGTGAAAGCAGCGAAGCGACGTATGACGGAGATCTCGACGCGGCGATAAAGAGGATAGAGAGCTGGCTGACCTACAGCGGCGCGCAGACGCGCTACACGCTGGAGGAAAGCGAAACGCCGTTGAGCGTCTTGACCGGCGCCATCGACGCCGCGCTGGAAGAAGCGAAATGCACCAAAGATGATATTGATACGCTCGTCTATGTCGGCGTCGGACGCGGATTCATCGAACCGGCCGGCGCTTATCTGGTGGCGCATGCGCTGGGCTTCAAGAATGCGCATTGCTTCGATGTGCTGGACGCCTGCAACAGCTGGTCGCGAGGCGCCCAGATCATCTATCACTTCCTGCAGTCGGGAAGCAGCAAGCGTGCGATGATCGTCAACGCCGAGTTCAGCGTCACCGGCAATCGGCTCGGCAATTTCGCCCTGCGGCACGAGGGAGAGTTGACCTGGACCTTCCCGACATACACGATCGGCGAGGCGGCCACGGCGACCATCCTTTCAGCCGATCCGACGAACGAGTGGAAATTCAAGTTCCGCTCCCGGCCAGATCTCGCCGATCTGTGCACGATCCCCGTCAACGGCTTTCAGGGCTATTGCAATCAGACTGAGCGCATCGGCAAGAACGGCAACCGGTTTACGTCCTACGGTTACGAGTTATTCGAGGCTGCGGGCCCCGAGCTCATCCAGGTGTTTCAAGACCTCAATCCGCCCTTGGACAAGCTCCGCGCGATTTTCCCTCACGCGGCGTCGCAAAAGGCGGGCGACGACCTCGCCGATATGTTCAGCCTGCGGCATCTGGTGTCCAACGTTTATCCGCGTTGCGGCAATCTCGTTTCCTGTTCGGTGCCGGCGGCCATGGCCTTCGCGATCGAAGAACAACGCGTCGCGCGTGGAGACCTGCTTGCCGCAGTCGTCGCCAGCGCAGGCATGTCGTTTTCGGCATACTCCTTCGTCTACTGAAGGAGTTCATGAGGATGCTCACGACACTGCCCGCCATCGTCATCAACTCCGGGGCCTATGGCGTCGGTTGCTTCATCGCGACTCGTTTCTCAGACAGCCAGCGTCGTTCCCGGATCGTTGCGGAGTGGATACGCGCCTATCTCATTCGCATGGGTCCCTTATACATCAAGGTGGGTCAGGTCCTGGCGACCCGCTCGGACATGTTGCCCGGCGACATGCAGGACGTTCTGTCGACATTGCAGGACGACGTGCCGGGCATGTCAAACAAGGCTTTGCAGAAAATCCTACTCCGAGCCTATGGCCCCGATTGGAGCAAGACTCTTTTAGACTTCACCGCCGACCCGATTGCGAGCGGCTCGATCGCTCAGGTTCACGAAGCGCGCCTGCGTACGGGCGAACGTGTGGCCGTAAAGATCGTCAAGCATGGGGTCGTCGAGTCACTGAGGGACAACCTTCGAATCGTCGGCTTTTCCTTGAGGCTGATCCACAAGGCGATGAAGCCTGCGCGCTTCCTCGACCTGCCGGAGCGGTTCGATGAAATAGCCAAGCTGCTGTCGGTTCAGGTCGATATGGACGAAGAGCGAAGGAACCAGCAGGCCATTTACGACGCGTTTCAGGGCCATCCCTATATTAAAATTCCGCGGCTATATCCCGAGCTTTGTCGAGACGACATCTTGGTCATGGAGTTCGTCGAGGGACTCCACATCAAGGACATTGCTGCCTGTAGCTTGCCGAGACAGCAGGTCGCTCGGCGGGTGCAAGATGCGATTTACACGATGCTCTACCACGAAGGGATCTGTCACGCGGACCCGCATCCGGGCAACATGTTCTTTTCGAAAAGCGGCGACGTGATCCTGGTTGATTTCGGAATTGTCGCCAAGCTGAATGAAGAGGAGAAGTGGGCGCTATCCGCCTATTTTTGCGCTTGCATCCGCCAGGAATGGGAGATCGCCGTCGAAAGGTTCACGCGCGCCTTCGTGTCCAAGAAGGGAAATATTTACTCGGATTGGGAGAGCTACGAGCGCTCCATGATCGATGTCTTCAAGTTTCATTATCATGAGCGCACCGGCAAGTGGTCGACATATGAATTTTTCAGAGACTGCAGCCGCGTACTGAACCATCACGGCGCGAAGTATTCCACCCAGTTCGCCAAGATCGAACTCATATTTCTCTCCTGTGAGGGAACAGCCGACAAGATCGACCCGCACATCGACATCTGGGACAATGCGCGACGATTCAACGACCGGTTTTCGCCTTACATGAGCGACGCCGTGAAGGAGATATTCGAAGCGCATTTCAAGCAGACCACGCCCCAAAGCGTCGCGCTCGCCGAGCGCGCAAGCAAGACGCTTGTCGCGCCCACCCATCTCGATCGCTATTTCGTGCCGAGCGGCTATCCGCTTTTTGTCAAGGAAGCGAAAGGAAGCCGCGTCGTCGACGTCGACGGGAACAGCTATGTCGATCTTTCGGCCGGTTACGGTCCGCACGTGCTTGGATATGCCCACCCGAGCATCGTCGAGAGCCTCGAAAAATCTGTTCGGGCCGGCTGGGTCAACGCTGTCGGCAACTTGCCCGAGCTGGAGCTTGCGGAAATCTTGCTGGACGCCTTTCCCTCTGCCGAACGGGCGGTTTTTTCCAATTCCGGAACCGAAGCCGTCATGCAGGCCATTCGCATTTGCCGCGCCCATCGGAAGCGAAATGTGATCGCCAAATTCGAGGGCCACTATCACGGATATTCTGATTCCGGCATGGTCAGCTCCTATTTTCGCTTTCGGGGTCCGATCGAGACGCCGGAGCCGATCCACGGCAGTCCAGGATGCCACACCGCGAATGTCGACGACGTCCTTGTTCTTCAATATGCCCATCCAAAGGCGCTGGAAGAGCTGAGGGCCAAAGCGGACACGCTGGCCTGCGTGATCTGCGAGCCAATGCCGACCGTCACCGGCGGCTACGACACGCCGTTTCTTCAGGAGCTCCGCTCAATTTGCGACTCGACCGGAGTCCCGCTCGTGTTCGACGAGGTCGTCAGCGGATTTCGCGCCACCTATGGAGGCGTGCAGCGGCTCATCGGAGTCGAGCCCGACATCACGTGCCTTGGCAAGATCATCGGCGGCGGCCTGCCCTGCGGCGCGATGGTCGGTAAAGAGCGGCTCATCGGTTACGCCAAGACGACGGGCGATCCGTTCACGGATTTCGAACATCGCGTCTTTATCGGCGGCACGATGAGCGGCAATTCGATGTCCTGCGCCGCCGGCATCGGCGCCCTGACCTATTTGCGGGACCACCCCGAAATTTATGACGATCTCGACGCCGCCACAGCCTATCTTGCCGACAACTTGCGCGCGATTGCGGCCGAGAAGGGCGTCCAGCTTCAGCTCAAGGCGAAGCATTCGATTTTCGGCATGGCGTTCTATTACAAGCCGTCGAAATATTATCGCCAGAAAATGTCGAGTAATCTCAAAGCCAACGTCGGACTGGCCTATTATATGCGCAAGCACGGCGTATACATGCCTGAGATGCACACGATGATGATCAGCGCGGCGCATAGCCGGGCGGATCTCGATTTGATCGCCGACGCCTTCAGCCTCAGCCTGGATGAACTCATACGGGACGGCTTCTTCGTGACGTGATTGACGTGATTGACCGAATGCTGTTGGCGTAAGGGCGAACCCGGTTTGGCGGCGCAGGCGCACGAGGTCGCATGTCGACAGGCTCGCCGCCAGACCGGAGACTTTCCGGCCTGTTCGACGCGCCGCGCGGATGACGTTGCGCTTGGCCCCAGCAGTCAAAGGGATGGACTGCATTTTTCGCGACAGGGGTTGACGGCGACCAGGAGAAGCGCGCGCTCAGGCGCTCGAAGGGTTGCTTCCGCGTGAAATTTTTGTGTCTCTTGCTGAAATCATCGCGAGGGATACGCTGCGCATGACCTTGGCGGAACTGGACATCTTCTTCCGTGGCGTCGCCATAGGCGGACTCTTGGTCGTTCTTTCGGCTTTCGTCCGTGAATTCCGCCAAACGCCGGCGGTCGGATACGGGATCGCCTTCATCGCCTCCGTCATCGCTTATCTCGCCGCTTCGTTCCCCGGCGATTTGGGCGACCTCTCCTTCCTGCGATTTGCGGCATTCCCGCTGGCCGCCGCCGCGATGCCGCTCTTCTGGATGTTTTCCCGCGCGTGGTATGACGACGACTTCAGGCCCGGCTGGCGCGAATACGGCGTCGCATGCTTCGTCGTCACACTAACGATCCTGCATGAATTCGTGTTCCCAGGTTTTGGCGAACTCTGGGCGGACGCGAGTTTTCTGATTTGCCAGATCAGCGCTTTCGCCTTTGCGGGCGACGCCTTGCGGAGGGTTTGGGTCCGCCGGGCGGATGATCTGGTGGAGGCGCGCCGCCGCGCCCGGCCGATTTTCGTCGGCTCCATCGCGGCGTACGCCTTTGTGGTGACGATCGCCGACAGCATTTACGGTTGGACGCCGGGTCTTCGACCCTGGGTCGTCGTGAACATAGCGGGGATCGCCCTGCTCGTGGTGCTCCTTTCCTATGAACTCCTTCGCGTCGGCGAGTTCGGCGCCTTTCCGCGGCGACGGCCTACGACCGACGCAGCTCCCGCGCCCGACGCGGATTACGCAAGACTCGCGGCCCGTCTCGATCAGTTGATGACGCAGGAGCGCGTCTATCGCGAGGACGGCCTGGTCATCGCCGCGCTCGCACAAAAAATGAACGTTCAGGAGTATCGATTGCGGCGGCTGATCAACCAGCATCTCGGCTACCGGAACTTCAACGCCTATCTGAACGGCTATCGGATCGAGGACGCTAAGCGATCGTTGGAGGATCCAGACCAGCGACAAGTCCCGATCCTCACCATCGCGCTCGACGCCGGCTTTTCCTCCCTGGGTCCGTTCAACCGCGCCTTCAAGGGGGCCTGCGGGATCACGCCCAGCGAATATCGCCGTCAGGAGTTGCGCAAGCTCGAGGCGTCGCCAGCTCTCGCCGCGCCCCAATGATGGCGAACGCGCCGTCGCGGTTCGGGCAAGGCCTCGATAGTCCTTCCGGCGACCGCCGAATTTCAAATTCGGCCTGCCGAAATCGGAATCCCGAGAGCCTGAGGGCGGCTGACGTGTCACGAAGAAAGCGGACCAAGGAAAGGAAATACGGGATGCGCCTAGCTTCGCTCGCTCTCCTTGGCGTTGTCGCCTCATGCGGCGTCGCGCGCGCGGATAATGATGTCCAGGGCGTATGGCTGACCGAGGGCGGAAAGGCGCATGTGCGAATCGCGCCTTGCGGCGGCGACATGTGCGGAACGGTCGCGCATGTTTTCGCGAACCCTGCGGGAGACGCGGCGCGCGATTCGCACAATCCTGACCCGAAGCTGCGCTCGCGTCCGGTGGTCGGCGTTCAGGTCCTCACCCATTTCAAGCCGGAAAATGGCGCTTGGACCGGGGGGCGCGTTTACGATCCCGAGGAGGGCAAGAGCTACACGGGCTCTTTGCAGGTGCAACCGAACGGGATGTTGAAAATGACCGCATGTCTCTCGATACTCTGTCAATCGGAACTATGGCGGCGGGTGAAATGACTCACGGATTTGCAGTCGGAGTGTCGGAGGGCGCGGGCGCGCGCCGGGCGGGGCGTCCGCCGGAAAAGCGCACTCCCATACGATCGATCCTGCAAGGGGTTCTGATCACAGCGCTGGCCCTTGGCGTGGCGCTTTTCGTCCGCGCCGAATATTTCGTGGGGGACGAAGCGCCGACCAAACAAATGAAGGAGACGCCGCGGGCGCTAAATTTTCCTGGCGTCGGCGCTCTCGGCCGGATCGAACCTCGCTCTCGACTCATCCGTGTCTCGAACGAGGCCGCCGTCACGGGCGGCATCGTCGGCGAGATACTGGTACGGGAAGGCCAATTCATCAAGGCCGGCGCCCCGATCGTGGTGCTCACGGACCGGCGACGTCGCCAGGCGGAAGTGGCGCTGGCCACGGCCGAAATTAGCGCCGCTAAGGCGCGTCTCCTTGCAGCCGAGGCAGAGCTAGAGAGCGCCCAGCGCGACAGCGATCGCAAAAAGAGCCTCTACAAGTCCGGCTCCGCCACCCTTTCCGCGCTTGATGGCGTCGAACTACGCCTGAAAAAGGCCAAGGCGGATGTCGACGTTGCGACGGCGAGCATTCAGCAGAGCGAGGCCAATCTGGAGCTCAAACAGGCGCAGCTGTCGCAGGCGGTGTCGACCGCGCCGATCGACGGCGTTGTTATCAAGATCAATGCACGGCCCGGCGAGCGCATCGGTCCCGACGGTGTGGCCGACATTGCGAATCTCAACGAACTTGACGTCGTCGCCGAAGTCTACGAGACGGACATTCCACGCGTGAGAGTCGGCCAGAAGGCGATTGTGAAGCTTCCGGAGGTCAGCGCGCCATACCAGGCAAAGGTGCGTGAGATCGCTTTTCTCGTGCGCAAAAATCGGGTCAACGACACTGATCCGCTCGCGGATCGGGACAATAAGATCGTCGAGGTGCGATTGACATTAGAGCGCCCGGGGATCGACCAGCTTCGGCACCAGCTTTTCCGTCAGGTTCAGGTGCGCATCGAGCGATGACCGGCCTGCGCCCGGTCTTCTTCGCCGCTCGCCTGGCTTGGCGCCAGCTGGTCTATGATAGGCCCAAACTGCTTGCCGCCACCTTGGGCGTCCTATTCGCCTGCGTCCTCGTGTTCATGCAGCTTGGCTTTCGAGATTCCCTCTATACGAGCGCGGCTTCCGCGCCTCTGAAAATGCAGGGCCAGCTGTTTTTACTGCACAAGCAGACGGAAGCCCTGTGGCGTCCCGTCTCCTACGAGCGAAGCACCCTGATGCGCGCCTTGGGCCTTCCGGAGGTGCGCCGAGTCGTGCCCCTCTACATGTCGCTCGGCCAATTCAAGAACATGGACACTCATGTCCAGCGGACGCTGATGATCTATGGCTATGATCCCAACGCCGAACCGATCCGTATCGACCAATTTGAGAGTTTCAGAGCCGAGCTGCAGCGCCAGGACACGGCATTGTTCGATGTAAACTCTCGCCCCGAGTTTGGCCCGATACAGGAGTTGATCGCCTCCGGACGCGACATCACCGAAATCAATGGCCGCAAAGTGAAGCTCATCGGCACCTTCAGCATGGGCACCACTTTCGCCGCCGACGGCAATGTGGTGATGAGCGATCTCAACTTCCATCGAATCTTTCCATCGCGATCGCTCGATCAGATTGATCTGGGCTTCATCATGCTGACGCCGGGCGCCGACATTGTCGCCGCGCAAGCCGCACTCTTGCGACTGGTCGGGCAGGAAGTGCGGGTATTGACCTATGACGAACTCGTCCGCTTCGAGCAAGGTTACTGGGAGAATTCAGCGCCGCTCGGCTTTATTTTCGGTTTCGGCACGCTGATGGGCCTGATCGTTGGCATGGTGATCGTCTACCAAATATTATTCACGGATATTGGAAATAACATTCCCCAATACGCCACGCTGGTGGCGATGGGCTATAGCCAATCTTATTTACGAAATATCGTTTTTGCTTCGTCCGTGTATCTAGCGGTGCTTGGATTTCTGCCGGGCGTCGCGCTGTCGATGGTGTTTTATAGAGTGGCCGAACGCTCCATTTTCATACCCTTTCCCATGGGCCTCGATCGAATCGCCGTTGTGTTCTTCTTTATACTGACGATGTGCGCTTTTGCCGGCTTACTGGCGATACGCAAACTGAAATCGACCGATCCGGCGGACATGTTCTCATGAGCATGATCGACGTGAAAGGTTTGAACTTCGCATTCGGCTCTGGCGAGTTGGGCCGTCAAGTCCTGATAGATATCCATCTTTCCATCGATGTCGGGGAAATTGTCATTCTAACCGGCCCCTCGGGCTCCGGAAAAACGACGCTGTTGACCATCTTGGGAGGACTGAGGCTTGCGACCTCTGGAAGCGTCGTCGTGCTCGGCGAGCAATTGGTGCGAAGCGAAGCCAGCACGCGGATCGCCGTGCGGCGGCAGACAGGGTATATTTTTCAGCAGCACAATCTCTTCCTCTCGCTGACCGCCACAGAGAACGTATGCATGGCGCTTGAGCTGCACGACGTTTCCTCTGAAAAGGAACGGGTTGGGCTCGCGCATCAAATTCTGACCCAGGTCGGACTGCGGGAGCGTCTGGACTATCGGCCCTCCCAGCTGTCTGGCGGACAGCGCCAGCGTGTTTCGATCGCGCGCGCCTTGGTTTCCAGACCGAAGATCGTGCTCGCGGATGAGCCAACCGCGTCTCTCGATAAGAATAGCGGCCATGAGGCCGTCGAGATATTAAGAAATCTCGCCAAGCAGAATGGAACGACGATCCTGATCGTCACCCATGATTATAGAATACTCGATATTGCGGATCGCATCATTAATCTCGAGGATGGGATCATTAAATAGCAATTGAATTCGTACCAAGCGCAGCCAGTTTGCTCGGCTACTGCCCCAATTTGCTTGAGAGGCCCGCTAAATGGCTGGCGTCACTACGACGGCGCCGACCGCCACGCCGCAGTCGACGAACTCAACGCGCTCAAGGACTTGTCTCACGCGCATTTTCCGGCGAAAGGCGAGGTTAAGCCTCGCCCTTCGCGAGCAGATCCCCGTACGCGGCTTGGTCGATGACGCCGCCGGCGGCTTCGACACGCTCTCGATCAAGAGATGGAAGCGCCTCTTGAACGATGTCGATCCGCTTCCATCCCGGCAGCGGCGCTTCATCTCCTTCTGCGGCAACATATTTGGACTCGGTGATTTTCTCGTAGCGATGAATGTAACGAGGACAATTCACCCACATGCTCTCGACCTCGACGCCGACGACAAATAGCGCGCCAGGGTAGGAAGCGAGCAGCGACGCTTCGCGCATGAGTCTTGCCTCGCCTTGCACACGAAGCCGATTAGGCGTGACGAAATCGATGAAAAGCAGGCCGACCTTGCTCGTTTCCGCCAGATTTCCGGCGGAGTAAAACATGCCGTTGCCGTCGAACCACGGGAAAATGAGCGAGCTTTGACCGACGACGCGAACGAAGCCCGGAGCGCCGCCCTTATAGGAGACCGTCGGACGGCCGGCGGGATCGAGCGTCGAAAGAAAGAACATGTCGCGAGACTGGATGAATTCGACCTCATGGGGAGCAAATTCGGCGTGCATGACGCCGCCCTCCATTAAATCGGCGAGTCGGCGCGTATCGAATTCGTCTTGAAGCTTGCGGTGCTCGGCGCCGTAGAATTTTGACATCGATCTCTCTCCAATCGTCTGTCGAACGCGAGGAATTTTTTAGCTCAGGGACGCCATGCCACAGACGAGCGCGGCGTCAATGGTCAAGAGCCGCCGGATCGTGACAAGAGGATAAATGCCTCGCCTCGCTCAGGAAAATTGCCCGAGATGACTGCTCAGTCAGACGAACCGATGTTTGCTGCAACGCCATTGAGTAAAGCAGTCGCCTCATCCGGCAGATCGAGTTCGGTTGCTGAGAGATTCTCCCGCAGATGCGCGACCGACGTCGTGCCGGGGATCGGCAGAATATTGGGCGCGCGACGAAGCAGCCAGGCGAGAGCGACCTGCATGGGTGTGGCGTCGAGGTTCCGCGCGACATTGGATAGGGTCGAGGATTGCAGCGGCGTGAACCCGCCAAGCGGAAAGAAGGGCACATAAGCGACGCCGCCGCCGGTGAGCTCGTCGATGAGAGCGTCGTCGACCCGGTGCGCGAGGTTATAGTGGTTCTGCACGCAGACAATTTTGCAGATCTCGCGACCTTCCGCGATCTGTGTGGGCGTGACGTTGCTGAGGCCGATGTGACGTATAAGCCCTTGCCGCTGAAGCTCCGCGAGCGTGGTGAGCGGCGCTTCTATCGAACCTTCCGCGGGGCCGTGAGCGCTGAACATGACGCGCAGATTGACCACTTCGAGCGCGTCGAGGCCGAGATTGCGCAGATTGTCATGCACAGCTTGCGCGAGTTCTTCGCGCGAGAAGGCTGGCAGCCATGAGCCGTCTGCGCCGCGCCGCGCGCCGATCTTGGTGGCGATGACGAGGTCATCCGGATAGGGATGCAGCGCCTCGCGGATCAACCGGTTAGTGACATGCGGGCCGTAGAAGTCGCTGGTGTCGATATGGTTCACCCCAAATGCGACCGCTTCGCGCAACACGGTCAGCGCCGCATCATGATCTTTGGGGGGACCGAACGCTCCGGGTCCCGCGAGTTGCATCGCGCCGTAGCCGAGCCGCTTCACGATGCGCTTGCCGAGGGTGAACGTGGTCATCATTGCGTGGGTCCTTGTTTCGCGCCATTCACGCAAATATATGAAGAATTCTTCGCTTTCTGAATTCGCATTCCATGAACGCCGTCGTAACGACCCTAAAGCCCAGAAAAACCCCGGTTCAGGTCCGCTCCGCCGCGACCGTCGAAACGCTGCACTTGGCGGCCATTCAGGTTTTGCTCCAGGAGGGCCTGAGTCGCTGTACGACGACCCGTATCGCCGAGCGCGCGGGCATGTCGGTCGGAAGCCTCTACCAATATTATCCCAACCGTGATGCGCTGCTCGCCGGCGTCCTCGAAAAGCATCTGGAGGGCATTGCCGACGCGGTCGCGCGCACCTGCCACGAACATCGAGGCAAACAACTATCGCAGATGGGTTCAGCTTTCGTCGTCGCCTTCCTGGCTGCGAAGCTGCGCGACCCCAGGGAAGCGAAGGCGCTCTATGCCGTTGCTGAAGAACGAGGCGGCGCTGTGCTGGCCGCTCGGATGCGCTCGCGTATAGAGGCGGCTGTCGCCGCCATGCTGGCGAGCGCGCCGGACGTCCGATTCGACGATCCTGCCATGGTTGCCAAGATCGCGCTTGGCGCATTGGTCGGGCCGGTCCAAACTTTTCTCAAAGAACATGCGCCGGCCCAATTCAGGGCGCGCCTCGAAAGGGAACTCCTCCTGCTTGTGACGGCGTATCTCCAAGCCCATCAGTTCAAGCCCGAGCGCCCCCGCACGCCGGCGGCGATCACCTAAATCGAAGGACCTTGCGTCTTAGCCTGGTCGAACAGAACTGCGATAAAAGTCGTGCGATGGCTTCGTGCGCCGCCCTCGACATGAGATACAGAAAGCTCGACGAGACGCGCGCGCAGAGAATTGTCCGCCCCTTACGCCTTGAGTTTTGGGGGCTGGCATGGACGCTCACCGCCTGGCGCGAGCTGCGAACCGATTTCCGCGTGGAGCGGATCGAGAACCTCAAGGCGACCGATCGCGGCTTTCACGACGAGCGTGGCAAGTCGTACAAAGACTATCTTTCGCGCCTTGATGCAGCGGAGACGCCGTGTTGAACCTGCGCATCGAAGAGATGAGAAATCTAGGACCCGCCACAGCGAAAATGCTGGCCGATGTCGGCGTCCACCGCGAGGGCGATCTTCGCCGCATCGGCGCGGTCGACGCCTATCATCGGCTCAAATTCCGATTTGGTCGTCAGGTCACGATCATCGCGCTCTACGCAATGGAGGCGGCCCTTCGCGGCTGTGATTGGCGCTCGCTCGATCCCGAGACCAAGGAAGGCTTGCGCCGCGCGGCGAAGAACTAGGCGATCTTCATTGCGCTCCTTCATGGTTGACGCAATGGCGGCGGGTGCGCTGATCAGTGGGGGCGCGCGCCGTTGGCGCGAATAGCTGTCAGTTTTTGACAGCATCCTATGATATTTTGCCCCCATGGCTCGCACCCACCGGCTGTTCGAACTCCTGCAAATGTTACGACGACGCCGCCAGCCGGTGAGCGGGGCGGAGTTGGCGCGCGAAGCGGGCGTCTCCTTGCGCACGCTCTACCGCGACATCGGCGCTTTGCAGGCCATGGGAGCGGAAATCGACGGCGAACCGGGCGTCGGCTATGTGCTGCGTCCCGGCTTTCTCCTGCCGCCGCTGATGTTTTCGGAGGAAGAGATCGAGGCGCTGGCGCTTGGCGCGAAATGGGTGGCGCGCCGCACCGACGACGCGCTGTCGGAGGCCGCCGGCAACGCAGTGGCGAAAATCTCGGCGGTTTTGCCGCAAGAGCTTAGGGCCCGTTTGGAAGATGACGCGCTGCTGGTCGGCCCGGGCTGGGAGCGGCCACAGCATGTCGAACTAACGCTGTTGCGTCGCGCGCTGCGCGAAGAGCGCAAGTTCGCCATTTCCTATCGCGATGAAAAAGGCGCGCGGACGCAGCGCGTCATTTGGCCGGTAGCGCTCGGCTTTTTCGAATCCGCCCGCGTTCTCGTCGGCTGGTGCGAGTTGCGGCGCGCCTTCCGACACTTCCGAACCGATCGTATCGAGACGGCGCATATTCTGGACGCGCGCCCGCCGCGCCGCCGTCAGGCGTTGGTGAGAGAATGGCGTCAAACTATGCTGACAGAAGCTGACAGCAGCATCGCATACAGTCCCTCCGCATCAAGAAAGCCGAAGGGAAAATCCATGGCGAAGGAGCTTGTTTTCTATACCAATCCGCAATCACGCGGCCTGATCGCGCACTGGATGCTGGAAGAGGTCGGCGCGCCCTATTCGATCGAGGTCAAGGATTACGGAACGACGATGAAGGCGCCCGAATATCTTGCGATCAATTCCATGGGCAAGGTGCCGGCCATCAAGCATGGGGAGACGGTGGTGACCGAGGCGGCCGCCATCTGCGCCTATCTCGCCGACGCCTTTCCGGAGGCCGGGCTCGCGCCGGAGGCCGGGGCGCGCGGCGACTATTATCGCTGGCTGTTTTTCGCCGCAGGCTGCGTCGAGCCGGCGATGAGCAACCACGCCGCCGGTTGGGACCCCGCGACGCCCGAGATGCAGACCCGCTTTGGTTACGGCTCCTACGCCGCCGTGATGGACGCGCTGGCCAGGGCTGTGGCGGGACGTCGATATATTGCGGGCGACATGTTCACCGCCGCGGACGTTTATGTGGGGTCGATGATCGGCTTTGGGCTGCAATTCGGCGTGATCGACAAGCGCCCGGAATTCGAAGCCTATTGGAGCGGCTTGGAAAATCGCCCCGCGCGGCTGCGCGCCGGCGCAAAGGCCGAGAAGCTGGCGTCGAAACAAGCCTGGGCGCCGGCGTGATTCTGGCCGCGATCCGCTAACCGCTCCATGCGGCTGCGCGGCGGCGAACACATTGCCGATCGTCCTGACGACGATCGGCGTTGTGTCAGTTTGGAAATTTGCTACGGATGATTTCCGTTATCCTGTCGCGCCGAGTTCCGAGGCTCGCGCCGCCGCGCGTAGCCC